>NZ_JAAQTO010000044.1 GCF_011742165.1 Billgrantia bachuensis
AGGTACCCAGTGAAGAGCTGAGGTTGGGCACGTGGTCGGTGGTGGCGGCGTTGACCGAGAACAGCCGCCCCGGCACGTAGACCATCTCGGTCAGGGTGCCGGCCAGCGGCATGTGCACGCGATGGTAATCCTTGGGCGAGAGATAGACGTTGGCATAGCTGCCGCCGCTGTAGCGCCGCGCGGCCTCGGCGTCACCGCCGAGCAGATCGACCACGGAGAAGCGGTGCCCCTTGGCCTGCAGCAGGCGGTCCGCCTCGATGGGACCGAACTGTGAGATGTTGCCGTCGGCGGGGCAGAGCAGGCCCTCGCCGAGGGGGCGTGCCTCCGGCTTCAGTGCCCGGGTGAAGAAGTCGTTGAAGGTGGCGTAGGCCGTCGGATCGGGCTCGGCGGCCTCGCGCATGTCGACCTCAAAGACCTTGATGAAGGCGCGGACCAGTGCGTTCTTCAGCCAGGCGACGCGACATTCAGCAAGAAAGCCCACCAGCCGCGACAGCAGGTGGTGGGGGATCGGGTACTGGATCAGGGAAAACAGCTTGGCGGGGGTCACGAAGGAGTCATTCCTCAAGAGGGGGTGGAAGAAAGAAGAAAGAAGAAGGAAGAGGGAAGAAGGAAGAGGCGAGCCCTTGCCCTGCCAGGTGCAAAGCACCGATCTTCCCTCTTCGAGCGGCGCAGCCGCGTCTTCCAGCTTACTTCTCTATCGGCGTATCGTCGCGATTGCCCCACTCCTTCCAGGAGCCGGCGTAGCCGCGTATCTTCTCGAATCCCAGCGCCTTGCCCACCAGCCAGGTGAAGCCGCTTCTATGGTGGCTCTGGCAGTGTGTGACCACTTCCATGTCCGGCGTGAGCCCCAGCGCCTCGAGCTCGGTGACGAGTTCGGCGTAGTCGCGGATGCGCAGGGCTCGCTCCTTGTCCATGGCCTCGGTCCACTCCATGTTCACCGCGCCGGGAATATGGCCGAGTTGGCGATTGTCGCCTTTCTCGCCGCGGTACTCTTCCGGCGAGCGGGCGTCCCATACCGCGAAGCCTTTCTCGTGGAGCCGCTCCTGCAGCTCGAAGCGGTCGATGGCCACCTCCGGATGCAGGATCTCGGCTTCGTAGTCGCTTGGCGTCGGCGAGGTCGGCTCATGAGCAACGGGCTGGCCGGTCTGACGCCAGGCGTGGATGCCGCCGTTAAGGTAGGAGTAGCGGGTATGGCCGATCAGCTCCAGCGTCCACAGCAGGCGCCCGGCCCAGCCGCCGCCCTCGTCGTCGTAGGCTATCACGTGGGTGTCGCGGGTCAGCCCGAGCGATGAGAACAGCTGCGACAGTGCTTCGGGACTAGGCACCTCGTTGGGGATTTCGCCTTCGCCACGCATCAGGCGGCGGTGATCGAGGAATACGGCGCCAGGGACATGCCCCTCCGCGTAGCTCTCTGCCTTGAGCGGCACATCGACGATCAGCAGCTGTGGATCGTCCAGGTATTCGGCGAGCTGTTCGGGTTCGACGATCAGCGGCAGCAGATTCTCTTCGGAACTCATGGCGCTCTCCTTATCCTTTATAACTCGCGATGCAGGCCTGATCAGGTCTCGCTGAGACTATCGACGATATGGCGATAGCTGGCAAAACGCTGAGGATGAATATCGCCACGCTCCGCGGCCTCGAGCAGGGCACAGCCCGGCTCATGGCGATGGCGGCAGTCGCGGAAGCGGCAGCGGCCGAGGAGATCGCGAAACTCGATGAAGCCCTCGGCGACCTGCTGCTCGTCCAGGTGCACCAGGCCGAATTCGCGGATCCCCGGCGAGTCGATCAGCTCGGCGTCGTCGGCGGCGGGCAACCGGTAGAGGCGTGCCGTGGTGGTGGTATGGGTACCCTTGCGCGAGTCCTTCGACAGCTCGCCGATACGCAGCGACTCATCGGGCAGCAGGCGATCGATCAGCGACGACTTGCCCACGCCGCTCTGGCCGACGAACACCGAAGTGCGCCCGCTCAGGCGTTCCAGCAGGGCGTCGAGCCCATCGTCGCGGGCAGTCGTCGTCGTCACCACCGGATAACCCAGCGCTTCGTAGCGGGCCAGCAGGGCGCGCAGCTCACCGCCGTCCGTGGGCAGCAGGTCGATCTTGTTGAGCACCAGCGCCGGAGCGATGCCGGTAGCCTCGGCGGCGACCAGGTAGCGGTCGATCAGGTTGGGATGGGGAACGGGTTCGACGGCAAAAACGATCAGTATCTGGTCGATATTGGCCGCCACCGGCTTGAGTTGACCGCGGGGGTCGGGGCGTTCGAGCACATTCTGGCGTTCGCTGCGCGCCACGACGACGCCTTCCACGATATTCCCCGCGACGTCATGCGCGGCGCGCCAGATGACCCGGTCGCCGGTCACCAACCCTTCGAGGTTGGCGCGCAGATGGCAGCGCACCGTCTCGGCCTCGGCATCGCCCTGCACGTCGAGAGTACGACCGTAATGGGCAATGACGCGGCCAGGCCGTTCGGGGCCGTATTCGCCGGCGGCGAGCTTCTGCGAATCCATGGCGTCGCGCTGCTCGGCGCGCCGAGACCGCTCGGCCTGAACCTTTTCGATCCGCCAGCGCTGCTGGCGACTTAGCTTGCGTTTGCTCATGGGCGCTCGAAGATCGTTACAATAGGAGGCATTGTACCCAGCGTGGCCCGACCTGTCCTGCTGCGCCCTTCAACCTGGAGCTTGCCCCAATGCCGAATACTCCCGCGCCACGCGAGGATCTACTGGTGTGGATCGACCTCGAGATGACCGGGCTGGAGCCCGAGCGCGAGCGCATCATCGAGGTGGCCACCCTGATCACCGACAGCGACCTCAACCTCATCGCCGAAGGCCCGGTGATTGCCGTGCACCAGTCCGATGACCTGCTTGCGGGCATGGATGACTGGAACCAGAAGACCCATGGCGAGTCGGGCCTGGTCGAGCGGGTCAAGCAGAGCCGCATCGATACCGCCGAGGCCGAGCGACAGACTCTCGAATTCTTGCAGCAATACGTTGTCTCGGGCTCCTCGCCCATGTGTGGCAACAGCGTCCATCAGGACCGGCGCTTCCTCGAGCGCGAGATGCCTGCACTGCTGGGCTTCTTTCACTACCGCAACCTGGATGTCTCGACCCTGAAGGAGCTGGCCAAGCGCTGGAACCCGGGCGCGCTGGCCGGCTTCAGCAAGCGCAACACGCACCAGGCGCTGGACGATATCCGCGAATCGCTGGCCGAGCTGGCCCACTATCGCAATACGTTCTTGCGCTTGGCGGGCGGCGAGCGCGACGAGGAGGAGTAAGAAGCTAGGCTTGGCTGGCAATCAGCCTGCCACGCTTTTCCCGCTGCCGCCCGAGTGCCCAGCGCACGTGTTCGCGCACCAGGTCGGAGGGATAGGCGAGGCGGGCGCGCAGTGCCGCTTCTACCGCTTCGCTCCAGGGCGCGTTGCCCAGTCCTACCGCCAGGTTGCGCAGCCAGCGCTCGTAGCCGATGCGTCGGATCGGGCTGCCGGCGGTCTTGTCGAGGAACTCCTCCTCGCCCCAGCCGAACAACGACACCAGGCTGGCGCGGTCGAGGTCGTGGCGCGGCGCGAAGTCGTCCTCCTGCGTGGCGCGGGCGAAGCGGGTGAAGGGGCAGACCAGCTGGCAGTCGTCGCAGCCGAACACGCGGTTGCCCATGGCCTCGCGGAAGCGCTCGGGAATGCTGCCGAACAGCTCGATGGTGAGGTAGGAGATGCAGGCACGGGCGTCCACCACCTTGTCCTCGACGATGGCGCCGGTGGGGCAGGCCGTGCGACACGCACTGCAGCTGCCACAGTGTTCGGCGTCGAACGGCGGATCGACCGGCAGCGGCAGGTCGACGTAGAGCTCGCCGAGGAAGAACAGCGAACCGGCCCTGGGATTGAGCAACATGGCGTTCTTGCCCACCCAGCCGAGCCCGGCCTTGCGTGCCAGTGCCCGTTCCATGACCGGGGCCGAATCGACGAAGGCGCGATAGCCGAAGGGGCCGGCTTTCTCTTGGATCCACTGAGCCAGGGTCGCCAAGCGTTTGCGCATCAGCTTGTGGTAGTCGCGACCCACCGCATAGCGTGAGACATAGGCGGTTTCCGGCTGGCCCAGTACCTTGGCGCTCTCGACCTCGGCGGGCAGGTAATCCAGGCGCACGCTGACGACACGCAGCGTGCCGGGCAGCAGCTCCTCCGGGCGTGTGCGCTTGGTGCCGTGCTTGGCCATGAAGCCCATCTCGCCGTGGTAGCCGGCGTCGAGCCAACGCTGAAAATGGCGCTCGTCCTCGGCCAGGTCGACGTCGGCGATGCCCACTTGCTGGAAGCCGAGTTCGCGGCCCCAGGTCTTGATGGTCGCGGCCAACTCGGCCAGCGCATTGTCGTCCAGGGTCGCAGGGTGGGGCATGATCGAGAAAAAACCGGGTAAATATACAGCGGGGGGATTGGCGAGCGCACCACGGCGCTTACACTCCCATGATAAAGCAATGCTGGCAGGGAGACACTGAATGCCCGGGAATCGTTCCGACGAATCGCAGCTCGTGCTGCGTCCGCTCTATCGGGCCGAGCAGGTGCGCGAACTCGATCGCCGTACCATCGCCGCCGGGATCGAAGGCTTCGCGCTGATGCAGCGGGCGGCCACGGCGGCTTGGCAGAGTCTCAAGGCGCGCTGGCCCGGCGTGAAGCGGATCACGGTGCTGTGCGGCGGTGGCAACAATGGCGGCGACGGGCACGTGTTGGCGGCGCTGGCATCTGTCGCCGGGGTCGAGGTACAGCGCATCGCGCTCAAGCCGGTAGCGGCGCTCGAGGGCGACGCGGCGCGTGCCGCCGAGATGGCCACCGCAGCGGGGGTGGGCCTGGAACCCTGGTCCAAGGGAATCGTTTTTTCCGGCGAGGTGGTCGTCGATGCACTGCTCGGCACCGGCCTGGGGGGTGAGATGCGGGGCACATTCCGCGAAGCCATCGAGGCGATCAACGTCAGCGGACTGCCGGTACTGGCCATCGACGTCCCTTCCGGGCTTGCCGCCGATACCGGCGCCGCACTCGGCACGGCGGTGCGTGCTACGCGCACGGTCACCTTTATCGGTGACAAGATCGGCCTGCACACCGGGCGTGCGCCGGCGCTGACCGGCGAGGTCCACTTTCGCGCCCTGGGCGTCGATGCGCGCAGCCATGCCGACTTGGCGCCGGCCGCGGAACTGCTCGATCAGGACCTGTTGAGAATATGGTTGCCACCGCGCAGCCGCGACGCCCACAAGGGGGCCATGGGCCACGTGCTGATTCTCGGCGGCGCGCCGGGCTTCGGCGGGGCGGCGCTGCTTGCCAGCGAGGCCGCGGCACGCCTGGGCGCCGGCAAGGTCAGTCTCGCCACGGCACCCGAGCATGTCACTGCCTGCCTGACCTACCGCCCCGAAGTGATGGTGCACGGCCTGCGCGGCGCCGCCGAGCTTGGCGACCTGCCCGGCAAGGCTGACGTCATTGTGATTGGGCCCGGGCTGGGGCAGGGTGCCTGGGGACAGGGCATGCTGCAGGCGGCGCTGGCCGAGTCCAGGCCGCTGGTGGTGGATGCCGATGGCCTCAACCTGCTGGCCTCGCATTTCGGCGGCCAGCGCCGTGACGACTGGGTCCTGACGCCCCACCCGGGCGAGGCGGGGCGCCTGCTGGGCTGTAGCGCGGCGGAAGTGGAGGCCGACCGGCCCGCGGCGGTGCGCGAACTGCAGCGGCGTTACGGCGGGGTGGTCGTGCTCAAGGGGGCCGGCAGTCTGGTGGCGGGGCCGGATGGCATGGCGGTGTGCCCTTACGGCAACCCTGGCATGGCCTCGGGGGGCATGGGCGACGTTCTCACCGGCATCCTTGGGGCCCTGCTGGCCCAAGGTCTAGCGCTGGAAACGGTAGCAAGACTCGGTGTCATGATTCATGCCTTGGCGGCCGACATGGCGGTACGCGACGCGGGGGAGCGTGGTCTGCTGGCTGCCGATCTGGCATCCTATGCCCGAGTTATCGTCAACCCTGGGTTCGAACCAGGGTTCCATTCGCTTGCAGGGGGCCATGATGCGCATAAGACTCGATGACGAAGACCGTCAGGTCGTCTTCGGGCAGTGCCTGGGTCGAGCCTTGGAGGGGCGAGGACGCATCTATCTCGAGGGCGAGCTGGGCGCGGGCAAGACTACGCTCACCCGGGGCATCCTGCGTGCCCACGGCCATGCCGGAGCGGTCAAGAGCCCCACCTACACGCTGGTCGAGCCCTACGAATGGCAAGGCGGGCGGGTCTACCATTTCGATCTCTACCGATTGGGCGATGCCGAGGAACTGGAGTTCATTGGCGGGCGCGACCTGTTCGCCGACGATGCCCTATGCATCGTCGAATGGCCCAGCCGAGGCGAAGGCTGGCTGCCGACGCCCGACCTGACGATAGCCTTGTCACTCTATGGCCACGGCCGATCGGCCCGGCTCGAAGCCCATACCGAGCATGGCCGGTCAGTACTCGAGGCGCTGGCGCGGGATACCGCCCTTGCCGACATGATCAGCGACGGAGAGCGTGAAACGCCGTGATGAGTACGCGATATCTGCCCATTGGTCATGTCGGGCGAGCGGTCCGCTGCCACCTGTTGCTGGCCTTGACGTTGCTGACTGCCCTGGTTGCGCCCACCCAGGCGGCTCAGGTCGACAATATCCGCCTGTGGGCGGCGCCGGATCATGCGCGGCTGGTGTTCGACCTCTCCGACCATGCCGAGGCCAACATCTTTACGCTGGACAACCCGCGACGGCTGGTGATCGACCTCGACCAGAGCGGACTCGATACCGACCTGTCGAGCTTGGAGCTGGAAGGCAGTGCGATCACCGCGGTACGCAGCGGGGTTCGCGACGGTGGCGGCCTGCGCGTAGTACTCGACCTATCGCGCGAAGTCGAGCCGCGCCACTTCACCTTGCCACCCAACGAGCAGTACGGCCACCGCCTGGTCGTCGACATGGAGTACCCTGGCGAGAGCGCTGTCCAGAACCCCATCGACCCGATCGAAGCGATGATCCGTGAACAGGAGATCGCCGCCAATCGACACCACGGCGAGGCTGACGGCGAATCTCCACGTCTCGATCCTGAGGTGGTGGCGCAGCAGCCGGCGGCGCCGCATCCACGGCGTGATATCATCATTGCCATCGACGCCGGTCATGGCGGCGAGGACCCGGGTGCCATCGGACCCAGCGGTACGCGGGAGAAGGACGTGGTGATGGAGATCGCCCGGCGCTTGCAGCGCTTGGTCGACGACACCGAGGGCTTCCGAGCGGTGATGATTCGCGATGGCGACTACTATGTCGGGCTGCGTCAGCGCACCCGAATCGCGCGCGAGCAGAAGGCCGACTTCTTCGTCTCGATCCATGCCGACGCCTTCAATAGCCCGCGACCCAACGGCAGCTCCGTCTACGCGCTATCCCAGCGTGGCGCTACCTCGGAGACTGCCCAATGGCTGGCAGCGAGCGAGAACCAGGCCGACCTGATCGGTGGCGTGGATGGCAATCTCTCGCTCAACGACAAGGACGAGGTGCTGCGCGGCGTGCTGCTCGACCTGACCATGACCGCTACCCTGAACGACTCCTTGGCCATCGGTGGGCAGGTTCTCGACCAGTTGGGGCGCGTCAATCGGCTGCACAAGTCACGGGTCGAGCAGGCCGGCTTCATGGTCCTGAAGTCGCCCGACATCCCCTCTCTGCTGATCGAGACGGGCTTCATCTCCAACCCTGACGAAGAGCGCCGTCTGCGCGACTCGGGCCATCAGCAGCGAATGTCGGAGTCCATTTTCGAGGGTATACAGGCGCACTTTCACAGTAACCCGCCACCGGCAAGCCTGCTGGCCTGGCAGCGCGACAACCAGCGTACGCCCTCCGGTAACGAGTACCGTATCCAGCCGGGCGATACCTTGTCACAGATCGCCGCACGCCACGGCGTGCCGGTGGCCCAGCTCAAGCAGGCCAATGAAATCAATGGCGACGTGATCCGCGTCGGACAGGTATTACGGATTCCCCGCTCATGACGGTAGTCGAAGAAACCCGGCGCATCCGCGTTCTCGATCCCAGACTCGCCAACCAGATTGCCGCCGGCGAGGTGGTGGAACGGCCGGCGTCGGTGGTCAAGGAACTGGTCGAGAACGCCATCGATGCCGGAAGCACCCGTATCGAGGTGGAACTGGAGTCCGGCGGGGCGCGGCTGATTCGCGTGCGCGACGACGGCAGCGGTATCGCCGAGGACGACCTGCCGCTGGCGCTATCGCGCCACGCCACCAGCAAGATCGCCTCGCTGGAGGAACTCGAGGGTGTGGCTAGCCTGGGTTTTCGCGGCGAAGCGCTGGCGTCCATCAGCTCGGTCTCGCGCCTCGAGCTCGTCGCCAACGTAGAGGACGACCCGCGCAGCGGCTGGCGCGTGGTGGCCGAAGGGCGCCAGATGGAGCCCCGCGTCAGCCCGGCGCCACATCCGCGGGGCACTTCGGTGACGGTGCGCGATCTGTTCTTCAACACCCCGGCACGACGCAAGTTCCTGCGCACCGAGAAGACCGAGTACGGCCACGTTGAGGAAGCCTTCCGTCGTCTCGCGCTGTCGCGCTACGACATTGGCTGGGTGCTGCGCCACAACCAGAAGACCGTGCACCAGCTACCGGCGGGCGACGATCCCGCCCGCCGCGAGCGGCGTATTGCAGCCCTGTTGGGCAAGAGCTTCCTCGACAACGCCCTGCATCTCGATCTCGAGGCGGGCGGCCTGCGACTGTGGGGTTGGGTTGGCCTGCCGACCCACTCCCGCGCTCAGGCCGATCAGCAGTACTTTTTCGTCAACGGCCGCGTGGTGCGCGACCGGCTGGTGGCGCACGCCATTCGCCAGGCCTATCGCGATGTGCTTTTTCATGGGCGGCATCCGGTTTTCGTGCTCTATCTGGAGGTCGACCCCGCAGTGGTGGATGTCAATGTCCACCCCACCAAGCATGAGGTGCGCTTTCGCGATGGCCGCTTGGTCCACGATTTCCTCTTCTCCAGCCTGCACCGGGCGCTGGCCAAGGCACGTCCGGGGGGGCGCGAGCCGCACGAGGGCAGCGTAGCGGGGGCAGACGCCGCTGGCGAGACAGCCTCGGGCACCAGTCCCGACAGTGAGCGAGCGGTGCGTGAGCCTGCCGGACGCTGGCAGCAGCAGCCCATCAGGCTGCATGAGACGAGCGACCAGGCAGAGCGAGTCACGGCCGATCGCGTACGCGCCTTCATGAGCGGCTACCGCGCGCTGCATCCCGAACACGAGGAACACCTGCTCACACCCCAGCCTGCCGATGGGGAAACGGATCGCGCCATGGCAGCACGGCCGGTGCGAGAGGCCTCGGCCATGGCCGAATCGCCGGTATTGCCTGCAGCGGAAGAGGGCAGCGGAATACCGCCGCTGGGCTTTGCCATCGCCCAGTTGCACGGCATCTACATTCTCTCGCAGACGGCGCAGGGCATGATCATCGTCGACATGCACGCAGCCCATGAGCGTATCGTCTATGAGCGCATGAAGGACCAGGTGCATGGCGGGGCGCTGGAGGCGCAGCCGCTGCTGGTGCCGGTGTCGATGGCGGCCAGCCATGCCGAGGTGGCCACCGCCGAAGCCGAACGCGGCGCCTTCAGCCGCCTGGGTGTCGAGCTCGACGTGGCCGGTCCCGAGACCCTGCTGGTGCGACAGGTGCCGGCGCTGCTGGCCGATGCCGATGTCGAGCCGCTGATCCGCGACATGCTGAGCGACCTGGAGCGCTACGGCCGTTCCGATCGTCTGAAGGCTCGCATCGACGAGCTGCTGGCCACCATGGCCTGCCATGGCAGCGTGCGCGCCAACCGCCGCCTGACCACGGCCGAGATGAACGCCTTGCTGCGTGACATGGAGCGCACCGAGCGCAGCGGCCAGTGCAACCATGGCCGCCCCACCTGGACCGAGATGTCACTCAAGCAGCTCGATCGTCTGTTCCTGCGCGGGCAGTAAGGAAACGTCCCAAATGTCTGCACGCCCTCTCGCCATTCTGCTGATGGGGCCGACCGCCGCCGGCAAGACCGACTTGGCGATCACCCTGCATGAGCGGCTCGGCTGTGAGCTGATCAGCATGGACTCGGCCATGGTCTATCGCGGCATGGATATCGGCAGTGCCAAGCCGTCGCCGCAGGAGTTGGCGCGCGCGCCCCATCGGCTGATCGATATCCGCGACCCGGCCGAACCCTACTCGGCGGCCGACTTCCGCGAGGATGCGCGCCGCGAGATGCGACGAATCACCGCAGCCGGGCGCATTCCGCTGCTGGTGGGCGGCACCATGATGTACGCCAAGCGCTTGCTCGAGGGCGTGGCCAACCTTCCGGCGGCTGACCCGGCGATACGTGCCGAATTGGCCCGAGAGGCCGAGAGCAGCGGGCTGGCCGGGCTGCATGCCGAGCTCGCCAGGGTCGACCCCGAAGCCGCCCGGCGTATCCATCCCAACGATCCGCAGCGATTGATGCGGGCATTGGAAGTCTTTCGGGCCAGCGGCACGACGCTAACCGAACTATGGCAACGGCAACAACCTGAAACCTTCCCTTGGGAAGTGCTGTCGATAGGACTTACGCCTTTCGATCGTAGTGTCTTGCATGAGCGGATCGCGGCACGCTTCGAGGTCATGCTGAAGGCCGGTCTCATCGCCGAAGTCGAGACGCTGAGGGCTCGTGGCAACCTGCATCCAGGGCTGCCATCGATGAAGAGCGTGGGTTATCGTCAGGTATGGGAATACCTCGACGGTCAGGGTGATCTCGAGCAGTTGCGTCATCGCACCACCGTGGCGACCCGGCAGTTGGCCAAGCGTCAACTGACCTGGCTGCGCAGTTGGCCGGGACTACACTGGGTCGATAGCCAGAGCCCGACTGCGCTGGACGATGTCCTGAAATTCGTGCGTGAAACGGGCTCTTAGCGTAAGATGTTGGCTTCGAGTGGCCGGGTGACCAGCCGAGCAAGAACACAATTCCACCCCTCATTAGAATGATTTAGGGAGAGGTAACATGTCCAAAGGGCAGTCCCTTCAAGACCCGTACCTGAACATCCTGCGCAAGGAGCGCATTCCGGTTTCTATTTTCCTGGTCAACGGCATCAAGCTGCAGGGACAGATCGAGTCGTTCGATCAGTTCGTGATCCTGTTGCGCAACACCGTCAGTCAGATGGTCTACAAGCATGCCATCTCCACTGTGGTGCCTTCGCGCAACGTGCGGCTGCCGCCGCAGGATCCTGCGGCTCAGCCGGACAGCAACGCGTGAGGTATTGATTGTTTTTTGAACGACCCGATGCCGGCGAAACGGCAGTACTGGTCCATGTCGATTTCCAGGACGAGCGCGAACGCGAGGATCCGGGCGAGTTCATGGAACTGGTCCGTTCCGCCGGTGCCGAGCCGGCCATGCTGCTTACTGGCAGCCGGCATCGGCCTGATTCGCGCACCTTCATCGGCAGCGGCAAGCTGGAGGAGCTCCGCGAGGCGCTGAAGGTGCATGGTGCCGAACTCGTCATCTTCAACCATGGCCTGAACCCTTCCCAGGAGCGCAACCTGGAGCGGGAGCTCAAGTGCCGGGTGCTGGACCGCACGGGGCTGATACTCGATATCTTCGCTCAGCGGGCACGTACCCACGAAGGCAAGCTGCAGGTTGAACTGGCCCAGTTGGAGTACATGTCCACCCGCCTGGTGCGTGGCTGGACTCACCTGGAGCGCCAGAAGGGCGGTATCGGCCTGCGCGGTCCCGGTGAGACGCAGCTCGAAACCGACCGTCGGCTGCTGCGGGCGCGCATCAAGGCAATCCACAAGCGGCTCGACAAGGTGCGCAGCCAGCGCAGCCAGAACCGTCGTGCGCGGGCACGGGCGGAGATTCCCAGTGTGTCGCTGGTTGGTTATACCAATGCCGGCAAGTCGACCCTGTTCAATGCGTTGACCTCGTCGGAGGTCTATGCGGCCGACCAGTTGTTCGCTACGCTCGACCCGACTCTGCGGCGACTGGAAGTCAGCGACGTCGGTCCGGTGGTGCTGGCGGATACCGTGGGATTCATCCGCCATCTTCCGCATAAGCTGGTGGAGGCCTTTCAGGCCACACTCCAGGAGGCGGCCGAGGCGTCGCTGCTGGTGCACGTGATCGATGCCGCCGATCCCGATCGCGAAGTCAACGTAGCTCAGGTCGAAGGCGTACTCGACGAGATCGGTGCGCTCGATGTGCCGATGCTCAAGGTAATGAACAAGATCGATCTGCTCGACAGTGCACCGAGGATAGAGCGCGACGGGCAGGGCCGGCCCGAAGTGGTGTGGCTGTCGGCACGCGATGGGCGCGGATTGGAACTGCTCGGCCAGGCTCTTTCGGAATGCCTGGCGGAGGATGTCATCGATTTCAGCGTGAGCCTGGCACCGCAGCAGGGTCGCCTGAGGGCGGGCCTGCATGAGCTTGGTGCCGTACGAGAAGAACATTTCGAAGAGGGCGGAAAGGTGCGGCTCGATGTACGCTTGCCGCGCCGCGACTTCCTGCAGTTGATGGCCCGGATGGGTGAGCGGGCGGAGGATTACCTGCCGTCCGAGCTGCGCCAGCGGCCGGTGTGGGATGCTTGACAACTGTGGTTGTCCTGGCCGACTGGCTGGTTTCCCTGACAATAGCGGCACCAGACGCCCTTGGCTGTTTACAGGATAGCAACCGATCTCCCCATGCGGCCGATCGAGACGCCGGCGGGGGGTAACGCAGAGTGGAGACGACGTATGGCTTGGAATGAGCCGGGTGGCGGCAACCAGCATGACCCCTGGAGTGGCGGGGGCCGACGCGGCGGTGGTAATGGCGGCGGCGGTGGTAACCGCGGGGGCAACCAGGGGCCACCCGACCTTGACGAGGCCCTGAAGAAGTTTCAGGACAAGCTCAACAGCATGCTCGGTGGCCGCGGCGGCAAAGGTGGCGGCGGCCGCGGCGGCAAGGGCGGGGGGCGTCCGCGCAATACCTTTGCACTGCCCGGGCTGTTGCTCATCATTGCCCTGGGTATCTGGGGGGCGATGGGCTTCTACCTGGTCGACCAGGCCGAGCGTGGTGTGGTGCTGCGCTTTGGTGAATTCCAGACGGTGGTGGGCCCCGGCCTGCACTGGAACCCGCCGCTGATCGACGACGTGCGCATGGTCAACGTGACCCGCGTGCGTTCACTGACCCAGACCCAGTCGATGCTGACCCGCGACGAGAACATCGTCGAGGTCGAGATCTCGGCTCAGTACCAAGTGGCGAATCCACGCGACTTCGTGCTCAATGTGCGCAATCCGCAGCTCTCCATCGAGAACGCGTTGGATTCCGCATTGCGTCACGTGGTCGGCGGTACCGACATGATCGAGATCCTGACCTCCGGGCGTGAAATCCTCGGCAGTTCCGTGTCCAGCCGTCTGCAGACCTACTTGGACAGCTACGGGACCGGCATTCGCCTGCAGACCATCAACATCGAGTCGACTTCGGCACCGGCGCCGGTCATCGACGCGTTCGATGACGTAATCCGGGCTCGCGAGGATCGCCAGCGGACCATCAACGAGGGCATGGCCTACGCCAACGCCATCATCCCGGCTGCCCAAGGGCAGGCCCAGCGTCTGGTCGAGCAGGGCCAAGGGTATCGTGAATCGGTGGTGGCCGAGGCCCAGGGTCAGGTCAACCGCTTCAACGCGCTGCTGGCACAGTACCGCAACGCACCGGAGATCATGCGCGAGCGCCTCTACATCGATGCCATGGCCGACGTCTTCGCCCGTACGCCGAAAGTCATGCTTGACGTGCGAGATGACGCACCGCTGATGTACCTGCCGCTCGACCAGCGCCCCGGCGGAGCTGCCGGCGAAGGCAGCGGCGACGCGTCAAGCGGCGAAAGCGGCGAGCTCGACCCGCGCGTGCTCGAGCGCCTGCGCACGTCTTCATCGACGCAGGGCGGTAGTAACACCGGTGGTATCCGCAGGGAGGGTCGCTAAATGGTCAACAATCGTTCCTTGATCATCGTGGGCGGCCTCGCTGCCGTTGCCTGGCTCGCCAGCAACAGCCTCTATGTGGTCGACGAGACCGAGCGCGCCGTCAAGCTGCGCTTCGGTGAGGTCATCGAAGAGAACATCCAGCCCGGGCTGCACTTCAAAGTGCCTATTACCCAGACCGTGCGTAAGTTCGATACCCGGGTGCTGACGCTGGATACCGATACCAGCCGCTACCTGACCCTCGAGCAGAAAGCGGTGATCGTCGACTCCTACGTCAAGTGGCAGGTGGTCAACCCCACCCGCTACTACGAGGCCACGGCAGGCGACGAGATGATGGCGATTCGCCTGATTCAGCCGCGGGTCGACGAAAGCCTGCGTAACGAGTTCGGTCGCCTGGACCTGCAGCAGATCATCGCCGAGCGCCGCGACGACCTGATGATCCGGCCGACCCAGGAGCTCGACTCGCTGATGCGCGAGGAACTCGGGGTGTCGATCCTCGACGTGCGGGTCAAACGCATCGACCTGCCCGAGGATGTCTCGGCAGCGGTATTCGAGCGTATGCGCTCCGAGCGCGAGCGTGAGGCCCGCGAGTGGCGCGCCCAGGGGCAGGAAGAGTCCGAGCGCATCCGCGCCAACGCCGACCGTCGGCGCCAGGTGCTGCTGGCCCAGGCCACTGAGCGGGCCGAGACCCTGCGCGGTGAAGGGGATGCCGAGGCGGCTGCAATCTTCTCCGAGGCTTACGGACAGAACCCCGAGTTCTTCTCCTTCTGGCGCAGTCTCAATGCCTACCGCGACAGTTTCGACGGCGAGCGGGACATGCTGGTACTCGACCCGACTAGCGACTTCTTCCGCTACCTTCGTAGTCCGGAAATCCAGAGCGAGGAGTAAGCCTGGAGGAAGTCGGCCGCAGGAGTGCGGCCGGCTTCCTCGCTTTGGGCAGGCGGGGTTCAACCGGCCGTCAAACGTGATAGAATCAGTCAACCGGGCGTGGCCCGGTTTTTTTGTGGGCCTTTTTTGCCTCTGGGTCTTTTTTGTTTGCCCGCCCAAACGCCTTGCAGGATAGACGACATGACCATTGCTGACCGCTGGCTGCTGCCCGACGGCATGGATGAAGTGCTGCCGCCCCAGGCGAGCCGCATGGAAGAGTTGCGCCGAACGCTGCTCGATCTCTATTACCGTTGGGGATACGATCAGGTGATGCCGCCCCCGGTGGAATTTCTCGATTCCCTGTTGACCGGCACCGGCACCGACCTGGACCTGCAGACTTTCAAGCTGACCGATCAACTCACCGGTCGCCTGATGGGGGTGAGCGCCGACGTGACGCCGCAGGTGGCGCGTATGGATGCCCACTCCATGCATCACCAGGGCCCGGCCAGATTGTGTTATTGCACCAACGTGCTGCGGGCCAAGGCCGACCAGCACCAAGGGGGGCGCAGCCCGGTGCAGGTCGGCGTCGAACTGTTCGGCCACGCCGGCCTGGAAGCGGATCTCGAGATACTGCGCCTGGCGCTCTTGAGCCTCAAGGCGGCCGGTGCCGTTGAGCTGCACTTGGCACTGGGTCATATCGGCATCTATCGTAGCCTGGTACAGGCGGCCGAACTGGAGCCCGACCAGGAGCGTGTGCTGTTCGAAGCGCTGGAGCTGAAGTCGCCGGGCGCCTTGGCCGAGCAGGTCGAGGCGAGCGTGACCGATCCCGCATTGGCGAACATGTTCCGGGCTCTAGGCCGCCTGCATGGCGGACCGGAGGTACTGGATAGCGCGCGGGAAGCTTTTGCCGGAGCCCCGGCGGCCGTAGACGAAGCCTTGGCACAGCTCAAGGCGCTGCACCGGGGAGTGGCGTCAGAGCATCCCGAGGTTGAACTCTATTTCGACCTGGCCGAACTGCGAGGTTACCAGTACCACACCGGAATGATGTTTGCCGCCTTCGTGCCGGGCTACGGCCAGGCACTGGCCAAGGGTGGACGCTATGACGATACCGGCCAGGCCTTCGGACGAGCCCGTCCCGCCACCGGTTTTTCGATGGACCTGAAGCTGCTCGCCACGCTGGTACAGAGCGAGCCGGCCAGTGACGGCATCTGGGCACCTGCTGGCGGAGACGGCGTGGCTGAGGCAATCGCGGCGCTGCGCGATGGCGGACACCGGGTGGTCCAGGCGCTGCCGGGACAGACGACGCCTCCCGAGGCGCACCGCTGCAGCCTGCGGTTGGTCCTGGTCGAAGGCCGTTGGCAGACGGAGGCACTCTAGGCGTTGGCGAATCGGCCGAGGCCTGAATTGGACGATACCGGCAGCGGGCCGGAAGACGAGCGCGGCCCGCGGGGCCGGATCATGGACGCGCACGAACGCGGCGCCGACACGAGAGACGAGACACAATGGGCAAGAACGTAGTCGTACTGGGTACTCAGTGGGGAGACGAAGGCAAGGGCAAGGTGGTCGACCTGCTGACCGAATCCGCGTCAGCGGTGGTGCGCTTCCAGGGCGGACACAATGCCGGGCATACGCTGGTGATCGACGGCGAGAAGACCGTGCTACACCTGATTCCCTCCGGCATCCTGCGTCAGGACAAGACCTGTGTCATTGGCAACGGTGTGGTGTTGTCACCGGAGGCGCTGATCAAGGAGATACGCGAACTCGAGGACAAGGGTGTGCCGGTTCGTGAGCGCCTGCGCCTGTCCCCGGCCTGCCCGCTGATTCTGCCGTATCACGTGCGCCTCGATCTGGCCCGCGAGAAGGCCCGTGGCGTGGCCAAGATCGGCACCACCGGCCGCGGCATCGGCCCGGCCTACGAGGACAAGGTGGCGCGGCGCGGCCTGCGCCTGGGTGACATGTTGCACCGCGAGCGCTTCGCCTCCAAGCTGGGCGAGGTGCTCGATTATCACAACTTCGTGCTGGTCAACTACCACGGCGAGAAGGCGGTCGACTTCCAGGAAGTACTGGACCGCGCCATGGCCATGGCCGAGGAACTGCGCCCGATGGTGTGCGATACGGTGAGCCTGGTGCACGAACTACGCCGCGCCGGCGAAAACATTCTCTTCGAGGGTGCCCAGGGCTCGCTGTTGGATATTGACCACGGCACCTATCCGTTCGTCACTAGCTCCAACACAACGGCGGGAGGAACGGCCACCGGCTCCGGCGTCGGGCCGCTCTACCTTGACTACGTACTCGGTATCACCAAGGCCTATACCACGCGAGTTGGCTCCGGTCCGTTCCCCACTGAGCTGTTCGATGAGCATGGCCGCCACCTGGCCGAGCGCGGCCATGAATTCGGTGCCACCACCGGGCGCCCGCGCCGCTGTGGCTGGTTCGATGCCGTGGCCCTGCGCCATGCAGTACAGATCAACTCGGTCTCGGGAATCTGCCTGACCAAGCTCGACGTCCTCGATGGGCTCGAGAACATCCGAGTCTGCGTGGGCTATCGCAGCAAGGATGGCGACGTGCTCGACAATCCGGTCGATTCGGAGGGCTACGAGGCGGTCGAGCCGCTCTACGAGGACCTGCCGGGCTGGAGCGAATCGACCCTGGGCGCCAAGCGCATCGAGGACCTGCCGGCCAATGCCCGATCCTACATCAGCTTCCTCGAGGAGAAGGTGGGCACCTCGATCGATATCGTCTCGACCGGCCCCGATCGCAATGAGACCATCGTGCTGCGCAACCCGTTCGAGGGTTGAGCACGACCGGGCGTGAAGAGAAAGATAAAGGCCGGCACCTGGTGCCGGCCTTGCCGTATCGTACCGCTTCAATTTCTCGACAGTCCTTCGAAGGCGCGTGTCCGGCGTTTCTCCTCCTCGTCGATTACCAGATGCTGCTGCACGTCGGGGTCCATGAAGTACAAGGTGGCGTAGCCACCGGCCCCGCGGTTGTAAATGGGGCGCATCGACGCCAGGAAGTCGTCGAAGCGCGATTCGCCGAAGCGTGCGCGATACATCTCCATCCAGGCGAAGTACTGGTCATCCTTGAGAAAACCCGTGTACTGCTCGCGCGGCGCCAGGTCACCGAGCACGGAAGGGTCCTCGAGAATATCCATGGCGAAATCCACCGCATCGTGCATGGTCCCGCCATTGACTTCCATCTCGTACACTTCGTAGCCTTGGCGGTGCGTGATCTCCATGATCGGAATCAGGTAGAGCAGGGCATAATTCTGGTAATGGGTGGCGCGACGTCCGCGCTCCATCTCCATCGGAAAGGCCCCCTCCTCGGTCATGTCGTGCAGCGCGGAATGGATGGCACTGACGCCGAAGCGGAACATGTCGTCATCCTCGGTCAGCACGCCGATCATGGAGGCATAGAGAGCGCGGCGATAGAAATGATTGTTGCAACAGCTGCTTTCGGCTCCTTCGATCTCCATATGCACACTGGCCAGCTCGTTGAGCCAATCCTCTACCCTGCCTTTTTCCTCGCCCAAGCCCTCGGCATGCGGCCTGACAACGGAATAAGCCATGCCGGCAGCAAAGATCATCGACTCCAGCGAGAACCAGGCCTGGGGCTCCTTCCAGTGATAGTGGAAGTCCAGCAGGGCATCGTCCTGAGCCCATTTGTCCAGGAACTGCACCAGACATTCGGCATAATATTCATTGCCGCTGGCAACATAAGCGCCGGCAAGCTCCGATACGGTATCCTCGAACTTGAACAGGGGTTCGGTGGCTAGCTTCCAGTCATCCGGCGTTGGATAGAACCCGGGGATGCGCATTTTTTCTGTGATGGTGGGTATATTCAGCCGCTGGCGGCAGCTCGGCGCGTACTTGGCCAACTCCTCCCGATGCTGCATCAACAGGCTGTTGTTCGTCTCCTGAAGCAGCTCCATGCGCTCCTGGATATCGAAATAGGAAGCGTCAGGGTCGGTGACACTGTAGTCGGACAGGTCGAGCTTCTCGCGCTCCTCAATAGGCATGGCTTGAACCTGGGCGATGCCCCCGAAGGCCAGCGCCAGGCATGTTGTCATGCCGCTCAGGTGAATCAGTGCATTCGATCGTAGATCTTGTACGGGTTGCGTCATAGCGTATCGGCCTCCTGCATAGATAGCGCTGCGACTGTTTGTGTTCCGTGTCAGCCGCTCCCTCGGCTCGGGGCGAACAGGCGGAAGGCGGCGAAATCGACATGCTGGTCGCGTGGGGTTCGCCACTCCTCACCGGTACCGCCAAAGAAGGTCGAGAACATTATCCCGTCGATGCCTAGATCCGGCGTGGTGCGATAGACAAGATTGCGCTGTTCGAGAACGGGCCAGCCGTCGATCCATAGGCGTACGACACCGTTCTTCTCTCCGGGCGTGTTGAGGATCACCTCCTGCTCGACGTTGACCCAGCGGCCGGGAGGGAAGTACCAGGAGCCACGGCCAATGGACTCGCCTTCCCGGTCGACCAGATAGGCATATAGTTCGCCCTGGCCATCCTCACGCCACATCAGCCTCAGCGAGTAACCGTTCTCGCCGGTGACCGTCTCGCCGCCGCTGGGGGCCTCACCTCCGTAGAGCCCGGGGAGTTTACCTCCTTTGACAAAGTTAAAGTTCGCTTCGAACCGTAACTGATAGTGTAGACACGCCCTGTCGGCTTTTTCCAAGCTGGCTTCCCGGGTATAGAAACCCAGCCCGCCGCGCGGTATGCCACCCTGGTCGGCATCGCTGGGAGAGGAGCTGTCCTTGGGGTAGAGGGCGCGTAGCGCAGGCTCCGGCAACCCACTGGCCAGCGGGTCAAGCAGGTGGGCGTTGTTCTCCGTACCCCAGTCCCGGGTCGAAGCGTAATCCTCGCGAATGCTGTGCTTGGCGGTTTGAAGCCAATGGCTGGGTTGAAGGCTGGCGACTTGAGGGTAGCGTTCCGAACAGGGAGCCAGTCGTGGTGTCGAAACTTCCTCGTCACCATGGGTTGGTGCAAGTGTGAGACCCAGGCTAACCAGACCCAGCAACCATGACGTGATTCGCACTTCCCGTTGCATCACCGCTATCTTCCTTGCCTTGTCTGGTATGGGTGGCTCTCCCACCGGCCTGGCCGATGGGAGAGAGGGGTTCATTTTTCCGCCTTCACGTCCACCTCGGCGGCGGCAGCAAGGGCTGCCTCGTCGGTGAGCAACTGACGCAGGGTTTCGATGGCGAGCTGTCCTTCGCTCTCGAAGACATCGTCGAGCCACAGCAAGGCCTGCTGCTGGTTGGCGTGCTCCAGACCGCGTGCCGACAGGTAGGCCTGGGCCAGGGAGAGGCGCGCACTGCGATGGCCTTGGCTGGCCGCTTGGTAAAGGTAGTCGGCGCCCCGCTCGGGATCGCGCTCGATGTTTTCGCCGCGGAGGTACTCGCGACCGAGGATGGCCTGCGCTCCGGGGTGCCCTTGCTCGGCGGCTCCCAGCAGCAGTTCATGGCCTTGTTCGACATCCTGGTCGATGGCACCTTCGCCACGCATCAAGGCGAGCCCCAGCCCCACGCGCGCGTGGAGGGCGCCGGCATCGCTGGCCTGACGGTACCAGCGTTCGGCCTGTTCGGCGTCCTGCTCCACACCGTTACCGTTCTGGTAGGCCTCGCCCAGCAGGAAAGCCGCCTGGGAGTCGCCTGCCTCGGCGGCGGCAGTCAGCAGTTCCAGGCCACGTTCGACGTCACGCTCGACGCCGTCACCGGCCAGGTAGGCTTCTCCCAGACTGCTGCGGGCTCCTGTGTGGCCACGGGCCACGGCGGCTTCCAGATAGTCGATGGCGCGCTCGGTGGCGCCTCGATCCATGTACATGCGGCCGAGACTAGCCGCCGCACCGGCATGGCCCGCCTGGTGCGCCTGTTCCAGCCAGTATTCGGCTCGCTCCTGGTCTTGCTGGACGCCATTTCCATCGCGAAAGGCGCGACCGAGGTCGGCCATTGCACCGGGGTGGCCATCCTCTGCAGCGGCGACGAGCGCTTCTATGTTGCCCTGGGCTCCGAGGTCGCGCTGCAAGTAAGTGAGGGCCTCGTCGGCGGATTCATGCCCTGCCTCCTTGGCTCGGGTCAGCCAGCGGTTGGCCTCGCTCAGGTCTTGTTCGACACCGCTGCCGTTGCGATAGGCGCGACCGAGGACCACCATGGCATAGGCGTCACCCTGTTCGGCGGCCTGGGTCAGAAGCTGGATGCCCTGGGAAGGATCTTCCCGTAGCGGCCCCTCCAGGTAGGCTTCGCCGAGCTGGGTCATGGCCGTAGTATCGCCGGCCTGGGCGGCCTGACGCAGCAGCTCCTCGCCCCGGCTGGGTTCGAAAGCGTGACTCTCCTCGTCCAGGTAGGCTTCACCTAGCAGCCGCATCGCGCCCGTCTGTCCTTCCTCGGCGGCCTGACGCAGCAGCTCCTCACCCCGTGCGGGATCCTGAGGTACGCCGCGTCCCTCGAGGTAAGCGGCCCCCAACTGCTGGGTGGCCCACGGGTGGCCGAGCTCATGACCGCGCTCGAGATACTCGACGGCGATGTAAGGCTGGCCGGCGACCCGTTCATCGTCGAGATAGAGCGAGCCCAGTTGAGCCAGAGCCAGCGCGTGATCCTGTTGAGCCGCCTGTTCGAGCAGGTTCATGCCGCGGGGCAGATCGTTGAGCCCTCCCTGGCCTTCGACGAGTGCGCGGCCGAGGATCACCTGAGCATCCACCGAGCCTGCATCGATCGCCGCTTGCAGCCAGCGCTCGGCGAGCACTGGCTGCGGTTGGCCAACGCTGCCTTCCAACAGTGCCTCGCCGTAGTACGTCATGGCATCGACGTGCCCTTCATTGGCGGCTTCCTCGAGTAGCTCCATGCCACCGGCGGCATCGCCGGCGTCGACCATCTCGCGGCCGGCACGGGCCAAGGCATCGGCGTCACCGGCCTCGGCGGCCTGGCGCAGCCAGCGAACGCGCTGCTCGGGTTGGTCGCCGAGCAGTCCATCCGCCGAGTAGAGCGACGCCAGTTGCAGCATGGCGCCGGTATCGCCTGCGCTGGCCTTTGTCTCGAGCGTCTCGGCGTAGCGCTGGGCGTAGTTCATGACCGCGGCAGGATCCTCCTCCAGCCATCCGCCGGTGGAGTGTGCCTTGGCCAGCGCTTCCAGTGCCTGAGCATCGCCCTGGGCAGCGGCTTGCTCGTAAAGGCGCTTGGCCATCTCCGGATCGGCCTCGACATTCTCGCCGCCACTGGCCAACAGCTCGGCCAGACGGACTTCGGCGTCCTGATCGATGTTTGCCTCCACGGCTTGCAAGAGCAGGTGATAGGCCAGCACGTCGTTCTGCTTGACGCCTCGGCCTTCCTGATACAGGCGCCCGAGGTGCAGCGAGGCATGGCCGTGTATGGGAGATTGCAGCTCCAGCGCCTGACCGTAGAGCTCGGCCGCTCTAGCGGGATCCGCTTCGACGCCGATGCCGCGCTCGTAGAGCTTGCCCGCCTCATAGAAAGCCGGCATGACGTTGCGCGCCATCAGTGCGTCGAGGTGCTCCATGGCTTCCTCGTAGCGCTCCTCTTCGATCAGCCGTTGGCTGTAGTCGATGACGTCCCAGTCCCGGCCGGAGATATCGGCGTCGATGACGCCGCCGAACCAGGACTCATACCCCTCGGGAACGGGGGGGGCATGTGCGCCGGAAGTAGAGCCTCCCGGCGCGGCACAGCCGGCAAGCCATGCCGACATGATCAGCGCTGCGGCCAGCCGCAGCGAGGGGACGAGTCGAGTCCTATTCGTAGTCAGTTCCATGTGTTCCCCTCTGTGTGGTGTGTGATGTCTTGCTCGCGTGTTCAATTGCCCAGGCCGCGGAAGGCTTCGGTGCGTTTGCGCTCTTCGTCCAGATAGACGTGCTGCTGGGCTTCGGGATCCATGAAATAGAGGGTGACGAAGCCGCCAGCGCTGCGGTTGTAAGTGGGGCGCACACGAGAAATGAAACTGGCCATCTGAGGATGATCGAAGCGGGAGAGATAGATCTCCATCCAAGTGAAGTACTGAGGATCTCGCAGGAACCCGGTGAACTGCTCCAATGGTGCGTAATCGCCTAGCGCCGCCGGGTTGCCCAGGATCCGGAACAGGAAGTCGACGGCTTCGTGAATGTTATTGCCTTCGTACTCCAGATCGAAGATGTCGTAACCTTGGCGCTGGATGATCTGCATGTTGGTGATGAGATAGCTGAGCGCATAGTTCTGATAGTGGGTCGCACGCCGGCCGCGACTCACCTCGAGGGGCAGGGCGCCCTCCTCGGTCATGTCGTGCAGGGCCGAATAGATGGCGCTGACTCCGAAGCGGAACAGCTCGTTGTCCTCCACCAGCACACCGATCATGCTGGCGTAGAGGGCGCGGCGGTAGAAGTGGTTATTGCAGCAACTCTCCTCCGGCTGCCCGGGAAACGCCGAGTGCTGCAGGGCGAGACCGTGCAGCCACTGCTCGACCTCGGCGCGTTCTTCCTCCATGCCTTCCACGTAGGGGCGCACGATGGAGTAAGCCATGGCGGCGGCAAATATCATCGACTCCGCAGCGAACCAGGCTTGAGGGTCGTTGGGGTCGAAGACGAAGGTGGTCAGTGCTTTGGCCTCGGCCCAGCTGTGCAGGAAACGCACCAGACACTCGGCATAAAAAGTGTCGCCGCTGGCAACGAAGCTGCCGGCCAGTACCGACACACTGTCCTCGAAGGCGAAGAGCGGTTCGGTGGCGAGCTCCCACTCCTCGGGGTTGGGGTAGAAGCCTGGTATCCCCCCGCGCGTGGTAATGGGCTTGAAATTGAGCATCTGACGACAGCTGGGACCTGTCTCGAGTTCGTCTTGCAGCTGCAGCAGGATCGAGTTGTCGGTATCGTCCAGCAGGGCCATGCGCGCTTCGACATCGAAGTAGCCGGCATCCGTGTCGGTAACGCGGTACTCCGAGAGGTCGAGTTCCATGCGCTCCTCTCGCGAGAGAGTCTCGGCGGCTGCCGCGCCGCCTCCCGTCACCAGCAGGGCGAGGGAAAGCGTGCACAGCAGTCTTGCAGTAAGTCCTTTTGCTACGGCAAGGGGCATGATCGGCGTCGCTCCATTGGCGCTCGAATGCGAAGTGTCAAGATTTCGGTGCATAGAAACGGAAGGCAGCGAAGTCCACGTACTGATCGCGTGGTGTGCGCCACCCTTCGCCACTGCCACCGAAGAAGGTGGAAAACATCAGTCCATCGATGGTGACCGAGGGCGAGGTGCGATAGACGACGTCCTGCTGTTCCAGCACCGGACGTCCGTCGACCCATAGCCGGGCGATGCCGTTCTCCTGGCCGGGATCGTTGAGTATCAGCTCCTGTTCGATGGTGACCCACTGACCGAGGGGAAAGCGCCAGAAGCCGCGGCCTACCGATTCTCCCTCGAAGCCCACCACGTAAGGATAAAGCTCGCCTTCACCCTCTTCGCGCCACATCAGGCGCATCGAGAAGCCGTTCTCGCCATCGACGTCTTCGCCTCCTGATGGGGCTTCGCCGCCGTAGAGTCCTGGCAGCTTGCCGCCACGCACGAAGTCGAAGTCCGCCGGAAAGCGAACCATGTAGCTCAGGCAAGCTCGTTCGGCGCCCTTCATCGAAGGCGGGTCGCTGTAGAAGCCGGCCCCGCCAACCGGCTCTTCCCCCGGAGAGGAGGTGCCGGCGGGATAGTGCACGCGTAGGCCGGGTTCGCCGATCCCGGTCTGGCCGGCATCGAGGCGCTCCACGTTCTCCTCGGTGCCCCAGTGGCGCCTGGTATGAAAATTCTGGCGTATGGAGGTGTGAGCGTCCGCGGCTTGCCGGGGCTGGGGCGTTTCGGCCTGGGCGTAGCGCTGCGAACAGGCCTCCTCCTGGGGGATGCCGACGAGAGCGTCCTCGGCCTCGTCGGCCTGGGCGGCAAAGCCCGGCGGCAGCAGCAGTGCGCCGAGCAGCGCCAGGCATCGGCTGGCTTTCTGGCTGGGCTCAACCTTCATTGGTGCTTTCATCGTTGTCCTCCACGGCGGCGCGATAGATGTCATCGCCGAACTGGATGACCGTACGCACACCTTGCCAGATCCGCTCCGAGGCGGCCCCCAGCAGCGGTGCTTCGGTAAAGCGTACGTCCACGGGTTGGCCGACGCTCTCGGCCGGCAGCGGCTCCTCGGGTACCAATAGCACGCTGGCTACGTTCTGCTGCTGGCGCACCCAGCTGGGGAAGCCGGCGCGCGGCTGACGCTCGACGTCCAGTGCGACGTTGCGCACCCGGGCGCGAATCGGTTGGTTGGCGTTGGCCAGGGTCACGTAAGCCTGCTGGTTGGGTTCGATGCGGCTGATGTCGTTCATGTGCACCAGCGCCTCGACCAGCACGTCGTCCTCGTCGGTACGGATCAGGGTCATGATCCGCTCGCTTTCGTTGATGTAGACGCCGTCGGCGCTGCTCAAGGCCCAGGCCACCAGGCAATCGCAGGGGCTATAGATGTCGTTGCTGGCCATGCGTGCCTCGAGTGCGGCGATACGCGAACTCTCGTAGTCGCGAACCGTCTCGAACTGCTCGACACGCGCCCGGGCGATTTCCGGTGAGACCGACTCGAAGGTCATGGTGTCGCCACTGGCTGGCTGCGCCGAGTTGGCCAGGCTGACCTCCTGCATGCCACCTTCGAGGTGCTCGCGCAGGTTTTCTATCAGCCGGTTATTGTAGTCGAGCGCTGCCTCGGCCAGGATCAGGTCCGACTCCAGTTCGCTGTTGACCACGTTGGTCAGCAACTGGTCGCGCTCGACCTGATCCCCGGCCGTCAGCTCGTGCTCGCCGAGGATGCCCGGCCCAGGTGCGCGAATGTCGATGCGCGGTGCGGTGACAGCGGCGAAGCTCGGCTCGATCAGCATGAAGTTGCGATAGGCCGTGGCCGCCCCCACCAGCACCAGCAGGCCAATGGCAACGAACAGCAGGATATAGCGCCCCATCGGCTTGGGCGGGCGCGCAGGTGGCAAGGGTTTGCTCGCCTGGCGCTTGCGTGGGGTCTGAGGGTCTTCACCCGAGATCAGGCCTTCGACGTTGGGCGTGCGGCCGCTGAGTGCGCTGCGGATGATCTGGCGCAGCAGCTCGCGGTGCTGTGGTTCAATCTCCACGATCTCGAAGCTGGTGTCGTAGCCACCGCTTTCGGCGGGCCTGGAGCGCAGGCATTCCGCCTGGAGTGGCACGATCAGCTCGGTGGCGCCGGCCATCATAAGCAGCGAGGCGGAAATCCTCTCGCCCGGTTCGAAGCCGCGTGGACTACGGGCGGAAAATCCTCCCAGCGAGACATCATTACCGCTCAGCTCGGTGTCGCTGTCGGCGAGATCGACGCGAAACGGCAAAGTAACGCGAATGTAGCCGCGTTCGTCCCGGCGCTCATGCTGCAGCCGATCCCCCTGGGTCAGTCGCACGCTGTCCTGATCGGCACTCCTCGGCTCGGCGTGAGAGTCGGACTGCCTGTTCGGTCGGTTCCCTCCCAGGGTAGGCTCGTGCCGATTGTCATCGTTGAAAAAATTGTCAGCCATCCGTTGGTCGCTCCTTGCGTCAGGGTTGAGCCGCTGCCATGTCGGTCGGGGCATCGGGCTCGACCCTGAGTCGTACGTTGACGAGGGTCAGGTTATGTTCGTCAAAGGCCAGCTGGCAGTTCGCATCCACGGTGCACTCGACGGCATCCTGGATGGCATTGCCATTCGGGCCTTGCATCAATTCCGCCACGGCGGGGGAAATCGCCAGAACGGTAGTGTCATGATTGCCGCGGATTCGCTTCTCGGTCGGCAGCGTATTCTGCTGCAGGGTCTCGAGCAGCTCGCCTTCGAGTCGGAAGTAACCCGGCGGCAGTTGCACCGAGTCGCCGTTGTTGTCAGCAAGGACGGCGCTGAGCCAGCGGTCGAGCCGCTCGGGATCCTGGCTGCGATCCCACGTCTGATCGCGGGCTATGTGCAGCGATACCCGATCCGGTGGCGCCATCACACCGGTCGAGAGGAGCAGGATGAACAGCAGCACGCCATAGGCAAAGCCGTGCAGCACGTGACCCATGCGGCGCTGCCTGCTGGCCGCGACAGGGTCATCCGGCTCGCCTGCAGAGATCCCTTGCCGTGACCATTTCTGGCGGTTGAAGCGGAAGCTGACATAAGTCTTCAGCATCGCTCCCCATACCTGGTTGTAATAGATCAGCGGAATCCATAGCAGGCTGAAGCGCCCTCGCTGCCAGGCCAGAATCGAAGTGGCAATGCCGCGGGTGAAGAGAATCCACAGCACGTAGGCGAAGAAGAACGAAGGCCTCACGAACAACGACACCAGTGTCACGACCGTGGGCCCGACCAGGGTCGTCCACATGGAGAGGCGCTGATCCACCAGGCTCCACCAGGTGAACATGCCCATCGGCCGCGGCCCCAAGGCGATCGCTCGATTGCTGGTGCGCAACATGTTGCCGTACCAACGACGCATCAGGTCGGTGGTCGAGGCGAAGAAGCGCTTGCGGTCGGGTAGCTCTTCGAATCCAGTGACGAAGACATCCGGAATGTAGAGCATGCGCCAGCCGTTCTTCAGCAACCAGTACCACGAGGACTTGTCGTCACCGGAGAGAAACTTGAAGTTGCCGAAGCGCCAGTGTTCGACGTGGTCGCTCTCGATCAGTTCGATGAAGTCCGGCTGGGTCGCCAGGTCGGCGCGAAAGACGCTATAGCGGCCGGTCAGTACCAACAGGCGCCGTGAGAGCGACATCGAGCTCATCATCAGATGACGCTGCGCATAGCGCAGGTCGTACCACTCGCGGGTGGCATCGTTGCCGGTCACTTCGGCGCGGTTGTTGGTGGTCAGTGCACCCAGGTCTTCCTGAGACTGGAAGAAGCTGAGCGAACGCGACAGCGTGCCCGGCTCGAGCCGGATATCGCCATCCATCGACACCAGCAGCGAGCCCGGCGCCGGCAGGCGCCGGGAGATCGCCCGCAGCACTTCGGCCATGGCCGAGCGCTTGCCGTCCCCTTTCTGGAACATGTAGCGCACTTCGACGTTCTGCGGCCAGCCGTGATCGTCCATCACGTGAGTGATGACATCCACGTCGGTACGATCCGAGATGGAGGCGAAGATGGTGGTCGGTACGCCATAGTCGCGAGCTTCGCGAATCAGGGCGTCGTAGACGTGAAAGTTCACCTTCGCCTCGATCCGGAACGAGGTACACAATACGAACAGCTCGGGCGGCTTCTCCTCCTCGCCGATCGCGTCCGCCTCGGCCCGCAACTGCGGGAACACACGCCGGTTGTACCACACCGAACGCACGGCCTGGACGGCCCACCAGGAGTAACGCCAGATGGCGATCCAACCGATGACGAAGATGAAGCTCTCCGACTCCGGCGAGAACACCTCCGAGGGCAGCTCGCTGAGGATTACCACCATCAACGCCAGGCCGAACAGGAAGGTGGTGACCTCCGTGGTCCGGCTGGCGGTCGAGGGGTCTGGGGGAGTAGCGGACATCGGAACTCCTCAGGCCAGTACGGGCCGCACGGAGTCACCGCGGCCGATGCCATAGTAGGCGAGCCCTGCAGCCTTGACGGTATCGGGTTGGAACAGATTGCGGCCGTCGACAAGCACCGGTTCCACTAGCTTCTCGCGCAATTCGTTGAAGTCGATGGTGCGAAAGGCTTTCCACTCGGTGCAGATGACCAGTGCGTGTGCCCCCTCGAGTGCGTCGTCACGACGTTCGGTCAGCACCAGGTCGTCGCGCTCCCCGTAGATGCGCTGGCATTCAGCGGTCGCTTCCGGGTCGAAGGCCTGGACCCGCGCGCCGGCGTCCCACAGGGCTTCCATCAGGGCGCGGCTGGGTGCTTCGCGCATGTCGTCGGTATTGGGCTTGAAGGCCAGTCCCCAAACAGCGATGGTCTTGCCGGCCAATTGGCCGTCGAAAGCCTGGCACAGCTTCTCGAACAGCTTGTTCTTCTGCCGGGCGTTGACCCGCTCAACGGCCTTGATCATCTCGGCAGGATGACCGATCTCCTCGGCGGTATGAGCGAGCGCCTTGACGTCCTTGGGGAAGCAGGAGCCGCCGTAACCACAGCCCGGGTAGATGAAGCTATAGCCGATCCTCGGGTCGGAGCCGATACCATGACGCACCTCCTCGACATCGGCGCCCAAGCGCTCGGCAAGATTGGCGACCTCGTTGATGAAGCTGATCTTGGTCGCCAGCATGGCATTGGCAGCGTACTTGGTCAGTTCGGCGCTGCGCACGCCCATGAACATCATCTTGTCGCGCTGACGGTTATAGGGGCCGTAGCACTCAATCATGGCTTTCTTGACGCGCTCCGAGTCGGTGCCAACGACGATACGCGAGCCACGCGAAAAGTCTTCGATGGCTGCGCCTTCCTTGAGGAATTCCGGGTTGGAGCAGACGTCGAACTCCAGATTAATGCCGCGCTTTTCCAGCTCGGCAGCTACGGTGCGTTCCACCTTGCTGGCGGTGCCGACGGGCACGGTCGACTTGTCGACGACGATCTTGTAATCGTTCATGTGCTGGCCGATGGTTTCCGCCACCTTCAGCACGTACTTGAGATCGGCGCTGCCATCCTCGTCGGAAGGGGTGCCCACGGCAATGAACTGGAGCAGGCCGAACTCAACGGCCTTGGCGGCATCGGTGGTGAACTCGATGCGCCCCGCGGCCTTGTTGTTGCTGATCAACTCTTCCAGGCCGGGCTCATAGATGGGTACCTCTCCATCATTCAGGCGAGCCACCTTCTCGGCATCGATGTCCACACACATGACCTGGTGGCCGACATCGGCCAGACAGGCGCCGGTTACCAGTCCTACATAGCCAGAACCGAAGATGGTAATCCTCATGATCGTCGTCGCTCCTTGCAGTTTCGCCCTGTCATCCAATCAACGCCATCGTGCCTATGCCGGAGGTGACCGACGGGCGATGGCGTGCAGGGTCGGATTTAGTTGATTGGCGTGCCATACGGTACGCAACATTCGCGCCAACTAGAAAACACTGTTTCCTGTCAGGGATTTGGCGAGATGTGAAGAAAATAATTGTGCGATGGGACGGCACAAGCCGTCGCCAATAAGAGACGTATGTAGACCGAAGTGGCCTTAGCCTTTCAAATCAAGAGCTTGAACTGTCTCCTAATGGCGACAAGGATAGTTGGTAGGGAGGTAAGTTATTGTATCCTTTTGTTTTGTTCGGTCAGTTCGTAAACATGGCCCTCAAGAGTCTCTCTACTCTGCCGACCTAGCCGAGACGCGGGCTTCCATGCGGGACAGGAAGATACCCATGATGCGCTCGTAGAGCTGGCGGCCCAGAACGGTATCCTCGATACCGGCGTCCACGTTGGGGTTGTCGTTCACCTCGATGACAACCACGCGCTCTCCGGCCTGCTTGAGATCGACGCCGTAGAGTCCATCGCCGATCAAACGGGTAGCCTTCAACGCCGCCCTGATCACGGCGGGGGGGACCTCGGCCGGATCGTGAGTAGTGAAGCCGCCACTCTTCACCCTGGCGCCCGAGTGGTCGTAGATCTGCCAATGGCCGCGCGCCATGTAATAGCGGCTGGCGAACAGTACCTGGCCATCCAGAACGCCGATGCGCCAGTCATACTCGGTCGGCAGCCACTCCTGCAGCAGCAGCAGGGCGGAATCCTCGAACAGGCGCCGGGTTTCGTGCTCCAGCTGTTCGAAAGAGCCAATCTTGACGATCCCGCGAGAGAAGGCGCCATCGGGGATCTTCAGCACCAGAGGGAAGCTCAGCCCGGCAACTCGTTCCGCCAGAGGACGACGGTCGCGCCGTTTCAGTAGCACCCCTTCCGGCGCAGGCACGCCGCGGGCACGCAAGAGCGCGTGCAGGTAGACCTTGTTGGTACAACGCAGAATGTCCCGTGGGGAGTCGATCACTACCAGCCCCTCATGCTCGGCGAGTCGGGCCATGCGGTAGGTGTGGTGATCCAGCGCCGTCGTCTCGCGGATGAAGAGTCCGTCGAACTCGGCGAGTCGTCCCGCATCGCGCCGGGTGATCAGCGAAACGTCGATACCTAGCTTGCGTCCGGCACGAATGAAGGCCTTGAGCGCACTGCGATTGCTCGGCGGCAAGGCTTCCTTGGGGTCGACCAGTATGGCCAGGTCGAAGCGATAGCGACGGCGCGCCTTGGGCGTGCGCCATACCTTGCGTGAGTGCCGGTTTAGCGCAGAGGCGAACAGGTCCTGCTCGTCAGCGTTGAGATCGCGAAGGTGGATCGGCTTTAGCCGGGCTAGTCGCCACAGGTCGTGGCGTCGTACCAGGCGTGCCTCGAGCAAGGGGCAGGGCAGGCGCTCGAAGAGTTTGCGTGCGAGCCGGGCCAGCTCGGGTTCACGGCATTCACCGAAGAGCACGCGCAGGGTCACATTATCGCCGGCAAGACGACCCTGGCGCGCCAGCTCGCCAAGCAGCGGCGCCAGCGTATCCAGCTGCAGATCGACCAGCGTCTTGCGCGACAGTTCGTTGAGGGTCTCGACGCTGGGCAGGACACGCTGGCCGCGTGCCTGGGCGAGCAGCGAGACGTAGTAGCCGGTGCCAAGATAGTCGAGTTCGCCGCACAGGTTGATTACATGGGTGCTGCGGTCCTGGTCGGCTACGCTGCGATGACGTCGGTCCAGAGCCAGGAAGTCGTCGGCGCTGATCAGGTCTTCGGAGGGGTAGTAGGGCCGCCAGTCTTCCTGTCGGTCGACGACGATACGCAAGGGGCTCATGGGCGAGATCCGTTCGGTGGGAAAGGGGCGGCCGCGCCGCGACATGCGGCCAGCATGCCGCTGCAACTTCCTGTCGACAAGCGCTTCGACAGGTGAAATGATTTCATGATTGCGGCGGGTCAGAGCCCGCCGATTGGACCTAGGTTGATAGCAGCCGCGTTGCGACCGTGAGCCCCGGAGAATCCCCATGACCGTCACTCTGCGCCAGGCCCAGCCACAGGACCTGGACGCACTCTTTCGCCTGGAGCAGGTAGCCTTCAGCGGCGATCAATTCAGCCGTCGGCAGCTCTGGCACCTGTTGAATCGCGCTCATGCCGAGACCCTCGTCGCCGACGATGGGGAGCGGTTCATGGGATATGGCACTCTGCTGTTCCGGCGAGGCAGTCGTCGTGCCCGGCTTTATTCGTTCTGCGTTCATCCCGAGGCCAGGGGCAGCGGATTGGGTCGACGACTGCTCGAGGCGCTGGAGCAGGTCGCCGTACGGCAAGATGCCGAGGCGCTGGGTCTGGAGGTGCGGGCAGACAATCGCGTCGCCCTGGGCCTCTACCGGCGCATGGGCTTTCGGCTGGAGCGCTGGCTCGACGACTACTACGAGGATGGCTGTGCCGGCTGGCAAATGAACAAGTCGCTCGTCTGTCTGGTGGAAGAAGCCTCGACCCAGGATCGGTAAGCCCAGGCGCGCAGGGATCGGTCCGGGCTGATAGACTTCCGGCATGATTGGGCAAACAAGGACATCGCCATGCCATCCTTCGACATCGTTTCCGAATACGACAAGCACGAAGCCAGCAATGCCGTCGATCAGGCCAACCGTGAAATCCAGGGCCGCTTCGACTTCAAGGGCGTCAAGGCGAGCTTCGAGCTGAATGGCGACACGGTGCAGCTCGAGGCGGAAGTCGACTTTCAGCTCAAGCAGATGCTCGACGTGTTGCGCAACCGTCTCATTGCCCGTGGCATCGACGCCCGCTGCATGGAGGAGCAGGAGCCCGAGCTCTCCGGCGTGCGCGCGCGCCAGGAGGTCAAGCTCAAGCAGGGATTGGAGCAGAAGGAGGCCAAGGATATCGTCAAGCGTATCAAGGACAGCAAGCTCAAGGTGCAGGCGCAGATTCAGGGCGACAAGGTCAGGGTCACCGGCAAGAAGCGTGACGATCTGCAGGACGTCATCGCCATGCTGCGCGGCGAAGGCGGCCCCGATCTGGCGTTGCAGTTCGATAATTTCCGCGACTGAGAGGCGCAGCCCCACGCCATCGGCACCGGTCGATGGCGAATCGTTGACCTGGCGCAAGTGCGCGTCGAACGCTACTTGAAAACCGGCCCTGCGCCACCAATTCTGTTCATGCCGGAACGGGCTCGAAGCCCGTCCTATGCGTCACGTGTCTCACGACGAACAGGAGGTGGCGTATGAAACTGCAGAAATTCTCTCCCTGGAACTGGTTCAAGAGCGAACGCCGCGATGCCGCGGCGCCGGCTCCCGTGGAGCCTCGCCAGGGCGAACTCTCGCCGTTGCTCGGCATGCATCAGGAGCTGGACCGCTGGATGAATGGCGTCATGCGTCAGTTCGGCATGCCGACGCTCGAGAGCCGCTTCGGCGACCTGACCAGCCTGCTCAGGCCGCAGCTCGACATTGCCGAGCGCGACGAGGAGTACCTGATCAGCGTCGAGGTGCCCGGCGTGGACGAGAAAGACGTCAAGCTGACCCTGGACGGCGATCGGTTGATCATCGAGGGCGAGAAACGACAGGAGAGCAGCACCAAGGAAGACCGCTACCAGCGCATCGAGCGCTCCTATGGCAGCTTCCGCCGGGTGCTCGACCTGCCCGACGATGCACGTCCCGAAGAGATCTCGGCCTCGTTCGCCAACGGGGTGCTCAAGGTTCACGTGCCGCGCAGCGGCGAAGCGAAAGCGAACCGTCGCGAAATACCCATCCACTAGCGCTTATCGACGTCATTGGCTCGCCTTCGTGAACTGACCCCCGAAAGTTGGACACTGATCCAACCGTAGGGGGTTTTGCATGGCCAAGTATTCGGCCGAGTTCAAG
>NZ_JAAQTO010000045.1 GCF_011742165.1 Billgrantia bachuensis
AGCTGACTCTGTCAGCGGCCTCGCCAGCGCCCTGCGAGGAAGGCGTATTCTACCGATCCGACCGAGCTTGTCAACTCTCTTCGAGGCCGTCACCGTAGTGAACCTGGCGTCGAGGACCGGCGTCGCCGGCGGTCGTTTCGCGTGGGGCGCATTCTACCGAATCCGCCGTGTCCGTCAAGCCGGAATTTTGCGAAGCGAGTCGAAAAATCCAAAGCGGGACAGTCACTTACCACTCTTCCCACCGCTGGCTACGTTGCCCGTCGCCGGCAGCGGATGCGTACTTTACGGTTTTCCCCGCGCCCCTGCAAGGGCCGCTTGTAAAAAAGTTTCAGAATGACGGCAAGCTCATGAAGGTTCGATGACGGCAGCGCTATCCACAGGCGCTCGCAGGCGAGCGCCTGTGGATGAAATCACAAGCTCAAGCGCCAATCCGGTTGCGACTGGCGCGATCCAGCAGCGACAGGATGGAACGATACGGGATGCCGCCATGCAGCGACAGGCCGATCTCGCAGGTGCGCGAGTTGGAGTAGCCGGCGTCGCACGCTTCCACCTGCCCGGCCAGCCCCTTGAGCGCCGAGGCATTAAGCTCCGGCGTAACCAACCCCTTGTCGCCGGCGAAACCACAACAGGTGATCTCGGCCGGCACAACGACTTCACGGGCACAGGCCCGAGCCAGGGCCACCATGCGCTCACCCAGTCCCATATGGGTACTCGAGCAGGTCACATGGACAGCCACGCGTTCATCGAGGGGAGTGATCTCCAGGCGCGGTAAAAGATGATCGTGAGCGAAGGCCACTGGCTCCTGCACGGTAAGGCGCCCATCCAACCGCCCCTGCATATGCAGCACGCAGGGGCTGGTGTCGCTGAGAATCGGGTAGCGTCCGTTCTGGCTTGCCACCAGCAGCTCTCGATTGAGCTCGCGCGCCTTGTGTGTTGCCTCGTCGAACTGGCCCTTGGACTGGAAGGCCATGCCACAGCAGAGATGCCCCGACATCTCGGGCACGATCACCTCGAAGCCGGCCTTGTCGAGCAGCGAGAGCGTGGTCTCCATGATCGAACGACTCTCGCTATCGCCATGTCCTGCGCCGAATACTCGGGTGGCACAGGAGGGAAAGTAGATCACTTTTTCTCGCGTGCTGTCGGAAACGCGCCCCCGGCCGAGCACGCGTACCGGGGCCGCCTTGGGCAGGGTAGGTATCCATTGCGGCACGCGCCTGCCACTCGCCTGGGTAATGGCTCCGCTGACCCTGGAGAGCCCATGCTCGCCGAGTATGGCCCGCCCGGTACTCGCCAGGTTGAGCACGCCCCGAGCCAGGCGCGTGGTGCCGGAGAAATGCCGCCCCACCCGCCGGGCCATATCAGCATGCTGGGCCAGCCGCTCATGACGTAGCTCGCGTATCAGCTCGCCGGTATTGATACCCACCGGGCACTGGGTGGCACAGAGCCCATCGACGGCACAAGTCTCGTCGCCGGCGTAGCGATAATCCTCGCGCAGCCTCTTGAGCCGTTCGGCCTCTTCGCTGTCGAGGCTTGCGCCCAGTGCCTCGAGCCTGGCCATTTCGCGGGCGGCGACGATACGTTGACGCGGCGTCAGGGTGAGGTCCCGAGAGGGGCAGACATGCTCGCAGAAGCCACACTCGATGCACTTGTCGACGATGGGGTCGGCGGCCGGTAGCGGCTTGAGGTTCTCCAGGTGCAGCGTCGGGTTGCGGCTGAGAATGACATCCGGGTTCAACAGGTTCTCGGAATCGAACAGTGCCTTGATCTGCCACATCAGGGCATAGGCTTCGGGGCCCCACTCGAGTTCCACATAAGGTGCCATGTTGCGTCCGGTGCCGTGCTCCGCCTTGAGCGAACCACCATATTTGACGCCGACCAGTTGCGCGACCTCGTCCATCAATGCCTGGTAGCGCTCCACCTCGCCGGGCTTCTCGAAGCCTTGAGGAAAGACGAAGTGAAGATTGCCCTCCAGCGCATGGCCGAACAGGATCGCCTCCGGATAGCCGTGGCGATGGAAGACCTCGGTCAATGCCAGCACGCCCTCGTCGAGGCGCTCGATGGGAAAGGCGACGTCCTCGATGATCACCGTGGTACCGGTGTCGCGCACCGCGCCGACGGCGGGAAAGAGCCCCTTGCGGATCTTCCAGTAGAGCTCGTAGGTGCCCTTGTCATGGGTAAAGGCAACTGGCTCCAGGGTGTGTATACCCTCGAAGATGGCCTGTACCGCCTGGAGCCGCTCTTCGAGCTGCAACTCGTCGTCGCCACGCACATCGATGAGAAGCGCCGCCGCCCCGTCGGGCAGAGTCTTGAGCACTTCGGGCATGCCCGGCTTGCTCTCGACCGAGCGCAGTGCGGCGCGGTCCATCAACTCCACCGCCCAGACCGGCGCCTGCTTCAGTGCGATGGTGGCGCGGCAGGTGGTGGCCATGTCGGGCAAGAACACCAGCGCGGCGGCCTTGTGCAGCTCGTCGACTACCGTCTCGTAGGTAATGGTGCTGATGAAACCGAGCGTGCCCTCGGAGCCGATCATGAGGTGCTTGAGAATCTCGATGCCATCGTCGAAGTCGATCAGACTGTTGAGCGCGTAACCGGTAGTGTTCTTGAGCCGATACTTGTGGCGAATTTTCTCGGCAAGCGGCTCGTTGCCCCGGGTCTCGGCAGCGAGCCGCTCGAGCCCTTCGACGAGTTCGGCATGGCTACGCCGGAACGCCTCGCGGCTGGCCGGGTCGGCGGTGTCCAGGCGGGTGCCGTCGGCCAGTATCACCCGCATGTCGCGCACCGTGCGGTAGCTGTTCTGCGCCGTGCCGCAGCACATGCCCGAGGCGTTGTTGGCGGCGATTCCGCCCACCATGCAGCTGTTGATGGAGGCCGGATCGGGGCCGATCTTGCGCCCGAAGGGGGCCAGCAGCTGATTGGCCCGCGCGCCGATCACCCCGGGCTGCAGGCGGATGGCCCGGCCGCCCTCGAGGATCTCGTGCCCGCGCCAGCCCTCGCGCAGCTGGATCAGCACCGAGTCGGTTACCGCCTGCCCCGACAGCGAGGTCCCGGCGGCGCGAAAGGTAACAGGCAGGCCGCGCTTGCGACAGCCGGCCAGCACCGCCATCAGTTCGTCTTCATTCACCGGACGAACCACCAGCCTGGGAATCAACCGGTAGAAGCTGGCATCGGTACCGTAGGCCAGGGTGCGCAGCGGGTCGTCGATAAGTCGCTCGACATCCATGATTTCGAGCAGCTCACGCTTGAGCTCGTGCCAGGCGTCGGCAGGTGTCGCCCCCGTTGCAGCCCTCATGGGCATTGCTCGCGGTGGCGCAGCAGAACGACCAGCTCGCGAGGGCCATGCACGCCGTAGGCCAGGGTCTGCTCGATATCGGCGGTCTTGCTCGGCCCCGAAATCAGCAGAGCGTTGGTGGGCATGTCGTCGGCCCAGCCGTTGCGCTCGATCACGTCGAAAAAGGTGTCCTCGACGGTGTCGGCATCGAGCACGGCGATATGGATCGGCGGCACCAGGCTCAGCAGGCGCGGCTCGTCGGGCGTCGGCCACAGCCACAGGCTGCCGGTCTCGGCGATAGCCCCGCGGGTGGAGGTCAGGCCGGCGTCGGCGTCGTGGAACTGCTCGTGTCGCCAGGCTTCGATGTCGCGGTCGGCGTCGATCAGTACGACGCCGCCCTCGGCGAGTGCCGCACGCGCCTCGGCGGCCACGGGATGCTCCCGGCCCAGCGCCAGGCGGCGAATGCCTTTGGCCTCTAGCACTTCGACCAAGGCGGAAGCCCAGGCATCGCAGGAGGTATGGATCACCTCGCCATGCACGGAGGTGATCCAACGCTCGAAGCGCGCCAGTCGCTCTTCGCGCCCCCAGCCGCGCCCTGTGACTACGGCAAAGTCGCTCTCGGGGGCCGTCAGCGGGCCGTCGGCGCGTTCACGCAGGCGCTTGAAAATATTGTCCCGGGCGCTCATGGACGCTCCTCCCTTTTGGCCTTTTCCGCCTGGTGCCGCTTGACCAGTTCATGCAGCGATTTCTTGGCCGGCTTGGGCGCGGTGCGGTATTCGGTCCATGGCCCCAGCTTCGACGGGGCCAATGCCCGCAGCTTGCCGGCAAGCGCCGCACCACTGCGCCAAGCGGTGGGGTGTGTGGCCAGCCACTGGAAACCCTTCCAGGCCGCCGCTTCCTTCCTGGTGCGCTTGACCCCGGCGCCAGGCACGTTGCCGCGCCCCTCGCCCACCGACTCGCGTCGCAGGCGCACCAGCAGGTCGGGTATCGGGATCTTCACCGGACATACCTCGCCGCAGGCGCCGCACAGGCTCGAGGCGGTGGGTAGATCCTTGGTTTCTTCCAGCCCCATCATGTGCGGCATCAAGATGCTTCCGATGGGGCCGGGATAGGTGGTCCCGTAAGTGTGGCCCCCCACTCGGGTATAGACCGGGCAGTGATTCATGCAGGCACCGCAGCGGATGCAGCGCAGGGTGTCGAGCAGCTCGTTGTCCTGATAAATATTCGAACGGCCGCTGTCGACCAATACCAGATGAACCTCTTTCGGCCCATCGTGCTCGCCCGGCTTTCGCGGTGAGCTGATCATGTTGAAGTAGGTGGTGACGTGCTGGCCGGTGGCCGAGCGAGTGAGCAGCGCATACAGTGGTGGCACGTCGCGCAAATGCTCGACCACCTTCTCGATGCCGGTCACGGCGACATGTACCGGCGGCACCGCAGTCGTCATGCGACCGTTGCCCTCATTTTCCACCAGGCACAGGGTGCCGGTCTCGGCGACGGCGAAGTTGACCCCCGAGATGCCCACGTCGGCTGCCATGAAGCGCTCGCGCAACTGGGCCCGTGCCGCCGCGGTCATATAGTCGACGTCCCGGGTGCGCTCGATACCCGTCTTGTCGTGCATGATGTCGGAGATCTCATCGGTATTGAGATGGATCGCCGGCATGATGATGTGAGAGGGCGTCTGCTCGTTGAGCTGCACCAGGTACTCGCCCAGGTCGGACTCCAGCGCCACGATGCCCGCCTCTTCCAGATGGGCGTTGAGATGCATCTCCTCGGAAACCATCGACTTGCCCTTGATCACGGCCTTGGCATCGTGGCGCTGGCAGATCTCGCGGATGATGCGGCACGCCTCGTCGCCATTCTCGGCCCAGTGCACCTGGATGCCGTTGGCCTGGCAGTTGGCCTCGAGCCGCTCGAGCAAGTCGGGCAGCTTGGCCAGCGCCCGCAGGCGAATGCTGGCACCCAGCTCGCGCAGGGTTTCGAGATCCCAGTCGCTGAACACGTCACGCCGCTTACCCATCAGGCCATCCATCGCCCGACGGAAATTGGCGCGGATCTGGGGGTTGCCGAGGGCATCGTGGGCCTGACGATGAAATTCGCGTGGTGTGTAGGTCTGCACCGACTCGCGTGCTGAGCTCATGAGGTTCTCCGCCACAGGTAGCTGGCGATATGCTCGCCCTCGATCGCCTTGTCCTGATGCTCGAAGCGGCCGGCGATGTTCATCAGGCAGCCGCAGTCGGAGGTAACGAAACGCGTCGCTCCGGTGGCCTCGATCGCCTGGGTCTTGTCCTCGACCATGGCGGCAGAAACCTCGGGGTGGCGCACCGCAAAGGTACCACCGAAGCCGCAGCACTCAGCGGCACGCGCCTGCTCCACCAGTTCGACCTGGCCCATCCTGGCCAGCAGTGTCGGGCCTGTTTCGCCCAGCCCCATCTCACGTCTGGCGCTGCAGGAAGTATGCATGGCGATTTTCTCGGGCTGCCCGCGGTCCTCGAGCCTGAGCTGGCAAACATGCAGCAGAAATTCGGTAAGCTCGAATATCCGCCCGGCCACTTCTTTTGCCTGCGCCTCGTGCTCGGTACCGGCGAAGAGCTGGGGGTAGTGGGTACGCATCATGCCGCTGCACGAGCCTGAAGGAACGACGATCGGCCAGGACTCGGGGAAAAGGTCGAGCTGGGCCATCGCCACAGCCCGCGCCTCATCGTGATAGCCAGATGTGTAGGCCGGCTGGCCGCAGCAGGTCTGCCCTTGGGGGAAAATCACCTCGATACCTTCACGCTCGAGCAAGCGAATGCCATCCAGACCGGCGTCCGGGTAGAACAGGTCGATCAGGCAAGTGCCGAAGAAGTAGACCTTCTCCGGCTTGGGTGGATACAGCTTGACTGGCGTCATGAGGCTCCCTCACTGTCGGCCCGGAGGCAGTAACGGTCTGCTGATTATAGCTTTCTGGTTATGTGATAATTGGTAAAACCAATTTACCTAAATAGGTCGTTGAACCTTAGGACTCACCATTGGCAGTGTCAACGCCAAGTCCCATTTTACAGCCCGAGCCCGCATAGACTTTCGTCTATCCGCCACCTGCCTTAATGACTTCTTCAAGGAAATTGGACTTGGCATTAGTGTCAAGTCATTTGCAAGGAGATGTATTTCAGGCCACTATTGGTAAGACCAATTAAGCGAACACCGACTCTCCAAGGAGTCCGCATGACCTATCAGAACGTGCGCCAGCCGCGGCTGGCCGACGTCATCACCGAGCGCCTCGAGGCGATGATTCTCGAGGGCAGCCTCAAGCCCGGCCAGCGCCTGCCACCGGAGCGCGAGCTGGCCGAGCGCTTCGGGGTGTCGCGTCCCTCGCTGCGTGAAGCCATCCAGAAGCTGGCGACCCGTGGCCTGCTGACCAGCCGCCAGGGCGGCGGCACCTTCGTCACGCGCGAGCTCAATAGCGGCTACAGCGATCCGCTGCTCGACATGCTGGCCAGACACCAGGAGTTCCACCTGGATCTGCTCGAGTTCCGCGACGCCATGGAGGGTATTTCGGCCTATTATGCCGCGCTGCGCTCCACCCCGGCCGATCGCGCCATGCTGATCAAGCGCTTCGAGGAGCTGGAAGCCTGCTTTGCCGGACGCGACCCGGAGCTGGAAGCCAAGGCGGATGCTGCCTTCCACCTAGCCATCGCCGAAGCGGCGCACAACGTGCTGCTGCTGCATACCATTCGCGGTATTTTCCACTTACTGGAAAAGAGTATCGTCGACAATCTTGCCCACCTGTTCGAGAAACCCCAGTCACGGCCGATGCTGATGAAGCAGCACCGAGCCCTGCTCGACGCCATTCTCGAAGGCCGGGCCGAGGATGCCCGCGCGCGCTCCCATGAGCATCTGGTCTTCGTCGAGGAGGAACTGCTCGAGATGGAGCGTGCCGAGACCCGTGCTCAGCGAGCACTGCGACGCGCCCAGGCGCTGCCGGAAATCCAGCCCTGAGGAGCGCCGTGTGAAAGGTCCGCACCGCCCGCCTCGCATCTCGGCTCGCCTGCGCCGGCTGCTGCTGTTACTACTGCCGCTGGGCCTGGTCGTGGTCATGTGGCAGGCCGCCCAAGTGGCGCGCGAGCAGGCGCTGCTAACGTTGATGCGCGAAGCCGAGAACGAGCTGCGCCTCTCCGCCGCCGGCCTCGAAGGGCATCTAACTCGCCACGATTACCTGCCTCAGCTGCTGGCCTCACGGGAAGTGGTGCGACGCTTCCTGCTCAACCAGGGGCAGCAGGATCCGATGCCGCTCAACCTGCTGCTCGACCAGTTCCGTGCCACCGCCGATGTCTCGGATGTCTACCTGCTGGATGCAAACGCGAATACCGTGGCTGCCAGCAACTGGCATCGGCCCGATACCTTCATTGGCCAGAACTACGCCTTCCGCAGCTACTACCAGGATGCCATCCAGGGCAAACGCGGCCGTTTCTACGGTCTGGGCGTCCAATCGCTGGAGCGTGGTTACTATTTCTCGGCCCCGGTGTGGCTCGACGATACCGCCCCCGACGCCCGCCCCAGCGGAGTGATGGTGATCAAGGTGCTGCTCGATGCGATCGAGGAGAGTTGGGCCGAGCAGGACGCCGAACTGATGGTGACCGACGAAGACGACATTATCTTCATGGCCAGCCATCCCGCGCTGCGTATGGCCGCACTGCATCCGCTCTCCGAGCAGGAGCGCCAGGCGCTGCTGGCCACTCGCCGCTACGCCGACGAGCCGCTGTCGCCATCGGGCATCGAAGTCTTCTCCCAGCGCAGCGATGGTAGCCAACTGGTGCGCTTCAATCAGGGGGCGCTGGCCGGCAGCCGCTATCTCGGCCTGGCCCGCCCCATGGAAGCATTCGGATGGAACATGCACATCCTCAAGCCACTCGGCACCGTTTATCAGGCACAGTGGCTGGCCGCCGCGCTGGCCGGTGGGCTCTACGGTGTGGTCGTCCTGGCCGGCGGCATCGGCTGGCAGCGCCTGCGGCTGCGTCGGGAACGGGAGCTGTTCGCCGAGCGCGAGCGCCACACCCTGGCCCGAGCGCGGGATGAGCTGGAGCGCAATGTGGAGCACCGCACCCGCGACTTGCTGGAGACCAACCGCCTGCTCTCCGACGAGATCGAGGAGCGACGTCGGGCGGAGGAGAATCTTCGCCAGACTCGCGACGAACTGATCCAGGCCGCCAAGCTTGCCGTGCTCGGCCAATTGGCCGCCGGCATCAATCATGAACTCAACCAGCCGTTGGCCGCCATTCGCGCCTACGCCGAGAATGCCCGCGCCTTCCTCGAGCGCCAGCGCCTGGAAGCCGCCGATGCCAACCTGGCCCAGGTCGTCGAGCTGACCGAGCGCATGGCCGAGATCAGCGCACAGCTGCGCCAATTCTCGCGCAAGAGCGATAGCTCGTTGACGGCGGTATCGGTGCAGGCATGTTTCGATTATGCGCTGCGGCTCTACCAGAACCGCCTACGCGAGGTCGAGGTGATACGCTGCTGGGATGATGAGGTCTGGGTGCATGCCGACCTGGTTCGCCTCGAGCAGGTGCTGGTCAACCTGATCGGCAATGCGCTTCAGGCCATGACGGAATCGCCCGTGTCCAAGCTCACCCTTGGCATCGAGGTAGAGCTGGCCCAGGTGAGGATCAGCGTTACCGATACCGGCCCCGGCATTCCGCAGCCGCATCTGTCGCGCATCTTCGAGCCCTTCTTCACCACCAAATCCCCAGGTAGCGGACTGGGGCTGGGATTGTCGATCTCGGCGCGCATCATCAAGGACTTGGGAGGCAGCATCGAAGCCACCAATCAACCTGGCGCCGGTGCCTGCTTCACCATTACCCTGCCTCGCGAGGAACGTCCCGGCGCTTCCCAGCCATCGCCAACCCAGGAGCAGAGCTCACATGCATGACCCGGCGGCCATTCCGGTACTCATCATCGACGACGAACCCCACCTGCGCATTTCCGCCGGCCAGACCCTGGAGCTGGCCGGCTACCAGCCGGAACCCCACGCCAGCGCCGAGAGTGCTCTGGAAGCGCTCGCGCCCGACTTTCCCGGCGTGATCGTCAGCGACATCCGCATGCCCGGCATGGATGGCATGGCGCTGCTGCGCGAAGTCCGCCTGCGCGACCCCGACCTGCCGGTCATCCTGATCACCGGTCACGGCGACATCTCCACCGCCGTGGAAGCCATGCGCGAGGGCGCCTGGGACTTTCTGGAGAAGCCCTTTGCCGGGGAGCGGCTGGTCGAGATGGTTCGCCGCGGAGTCGACAAGCGACGCCTGAGCCTGGAGAACCGCCAGTTGAAAGCCGAACTGGAAGCACAGCAGGCCGCCCCCGGCCCACGCCTGGTGGGGCGAACCCCTGCCATCCAGCGCCTCGCCTCCATGGTGCAGCGCATCGCCCAGGTGGAAACCGATGTACTGCTGTTCGGCGAGACCGGCACTGGCAAGGATCTGGTGGCGCGAGCCATTCATGAGCGCAGCCCACGCGGCGGACACCCCTTCGTCGCCATCAACTGCGGCGCGGTACCAGAGAGCATCATCGAGTCGGAGCTGTTCGGCCATGAAAAAGGCGCCTTCACCGGCGCCGTGGAACGGCGCATCGGCAAGTTCGAGCACGCCAACGGCGGCAGCGTGTTCCTCGACGAAATCGAATCCATGCCACTGGCGCTGCAGGTCAAGCTGCTGCGAGTGCTGCAGGAGCGCTGCGTCGAGCGTCTCGGCGCCAATGAGGCCGTGCCACTGGACATTCGCGTCATTGCCGCGACCAAGGTGGACCTCAAGCTGGCCGCAGAAGCCGGTGAATTCCGCGAGGATCTCTATTACCGGCTCAACGTCGTCACCCTGCCGATCCCGCCGCTGCGCGAACGGCGAGAGGACATTCCTCTGCTGTTTCAGCACTTCGCCGTGGTCGCCGCCAACCGCAGCGGGCTGGAAGCCCCGCCGCTGGACACCGGCGGCATCTCCTCCCTCATGGCTCACGACTGGCCCGGCAACGTGCGCGAGCTACGCAATCTGGCCGAGCGCTACGTACTCCTGGGTTCGGCCTTCGATTACCGCCTCGATGGGTTGCTGGAGGGCGTCGAGGCGGACAACCCCGAGCTGGCGCTGCCGCAGCAGGTGGAACTGTTCGAGAAGAGCCTGATCAGCCAGTCATTGGTCAGCCACCGTGGACGCATCACGGAGGTCTGCGAACACCTCGGGCTGCCGCGCAAGACGCTCTACGACAAGCTGCGTAAATACAGTCTCAGGGCCGAGGACTACCGCCAGAAAGTCGACCCCTGAAGCACCAGCTCCTGAAGGGTGGTGAAGGGCGGCAGCCAAGGCAGCAGACTCGCCGCGACCAGCAGCATGAACAGCGAATTACCCGGTGCATTGTAATCGAACGGCTTGATTGCCGTGCCGAAGGAGCGCTTGAGCCGCGCACCGGTAAGATCCACGCTGTAGAGCTCATCGAGCAGCAGATGGATGCAGTAGCCCAGCAGCAGTGCCAGCCCTTGGGCCCAGGCAAGCCAGGCCGGCTGGCCGAGCCACTGGTAGCCGGCAACGCTGGTCGCCAAGCCGCACAGCACGGCAGCCAGCAGCGAGTGCCAGATGCCGCGATGCACGGAAAAGCGCTTGAAAATCGGGCTGAGTACGAGGCGCACCCCGACATAGAGCCCGCCGCACACCATCAGCAGCGCACCTGGCTCGAGCTGAGCGTGCAGCAGGAGCACTCCCACCATTACCGCCAGCACGGCCATGGTATTGAAGATCAGGCGCACGGCGTGGGAATGATCGGCATCGATATCGGGCAGGATGCCCCCGAAGGCGGTCAATGCCCCAAGCGGTAACGCCTCGCTCGGCGTCCAGACCCCACCCTGCCAGCCGGCAAAGGCCAGCAGGGCGCCGCCGCCCACGGCGGCACTCAGATGGGTGCGAAAATCGGCCATGCCGGGCAAACCCTCTTTAGCTGAATAAATATACAGATTATCGCTTGCCCAGCGCAGAAAAACAAAGACTTGGAAGTCTCTCGTTGTCAAGTCACGTAGCGCAGCGTTACCCCGCTGACGACTCACCATATTCAGCCAGATACTGATCCTTCAGCCGCACGTAGTTGCCAGCGGTATAGGGGAAAAAAGCACGCTCCTTGTCCTTCAGCGGACGCAGCGCCTTGGCCGGATTGCCGGCATAGACGAAGCCGCTCTCGAGGCGCTTTCCTGGGGTCACCACGGCACCGGCAGCGATGATCACCTCATCCTCGACCACTGCGCCGTCCATGACGATGGCGCCCATGCCCACCAGGATACGATTGCCCAGGGTGCAGCCGTGCAGGATCGCCTTGTGGCCGATGGTGACGTCGTCGCCAATGGTCAAAGGAAAACCGTCGGGGTTGAAATCGCTGGCGTGTGTGATGTGTAGCACGCTGCCATCCTGCACGCTGGTACGGGCACCGATGCGGATGCGATGCATGTCACCACGAATCACCGCCATGGGCCAGACCGAACAGTCGTCGCCCAACGTCACGTCGCCCAGCACCATGCAGGACGGGTCTACGTAGACTCTCGCCCCCAGAGAGGGTCGCGTGCCTTGCCAGCGGCGAATGGGATCGTTTGCGTTCATGCTATCTCCAGCCGGCGCCCTCGCCGGTCGCATCAAGTGTTTTACAACAACCCCGCCACCAGTACAGCGGCCACCAGGGGGATCGAGACCCAGCGTACCACCACTTGCCACAGGCGAAAGCCCGACTCACCGGCGCCCAGGGCTGCCTGTGCCTCCCGTCGCGACATGATCCAGGCGGCGAAGACGGCGATCAGAAGACCACCCACCGGCAGGAAGATCTCGGTGGGAATGGTGGTGACCAGGTCGAAGAAGTTCATGCCGAACAGAGGGCGCCATTCGGCCAGGGCGGAGAAAGACAACACCGATAGCAGCCCCACCAGCCACACCGAGACACCAACCACCGCCGCGGCTTTGCCGCGACTCAGCCCCATTCCTTGCAGGGTGGCCACCATGGGTTCGGCCAGGTTGATCGAAGAGGTCCAGGTCGCGAGCAGCAGCAACAGGAAAAACACACTGAGCCACAGCGCCCCCCAGGGCAGCTCGGCAAAGGCGATAGGCAGAGTGACGAACATCAGTCCCGGCCCCTCGCCGGGATCCATGCCCTGGGTGAACACCACCGAGAAGATGGCGATACCGGCCAGCAATGCCACGCCGACGTCGAGCACGGCTACCGCTCCGGCCGCACGCGGCAGGCTCTGATGCTCCGGCATATAGGCGCCGTAAGCCATCAGTGCACAGGCCCCTAGCGCCAGAGTAAAGAAGGCATGCCCCATGGCGTGCATGACCACCAGCGGAGTGATGGCCGAAAAATCCGGCTTGAACAGCCAGGCCAGCGCCGCGCCGAACCCATCGGTAGTGGCAGCGTAGCCGGCAAGCAAAACCAGCAGCAGGTAGAGCAACGGCATCAGCAGGTTGTTGAGCCGCTCCAGCCCCTTGGCTACGCCCCCCGCGACCACGGTCATGGTCATGAAAAGGAAAAGCGTATGGTTGAAGGCCATTCGGCGCGAATCGCCCAGGAAAGTCTCGAACCCGGCGGCTATCTCGTCGGCGCCGCGGCCGACGAAGCCGCCATTGACCGCCGTGATGAGAAACTCGATGGACCAGCCCGAAACGACGGAGTAGAACGACAGGATGCAGAACACGGTAAAGGCGCCGAACAGTCCCAGCAGGCGCCAGTGACGGCTGGCCCCGACCAGGCCGGCCAGATGACCCAGCGACTGCATGGGCGCACGCCGTCCCGCGCGACCGATCAGGATCTCGGCCATCATGACCGGCAGTCCCAGCAGCAGCACGAAAGCCACATAGAGCACCAGGAAGGCAGCCCCGCCATTCTCTCCGGTGATGTACGGGAAGCGCCAGATGTTGCCAAGTCCCACCGCAGCGCCCGTCACGGCCAGGATGAAGGCCCGCCGCGTACTCCAGCGTTCCAGGGTTGCGTTCATGCCGTCACCTCGACTTTCGTGGAGGCGCAAGCCTATCAGGCCGGCCCATAACCACCAATCCCCTTGGGGATTGAAACCCGCCTCCTGCGGCCGCATCTAACTGCTATTCGCTTTTACCCGCCCGACTTCAACCCGAGGTGCGCATGCCCCACAATCCGCTGCTTGAGTCACATGAGCTGCCCCCCTTCGCCGCGATCAAGCCGGAGCACGTGGTACCGGCGATCGAGAAGCTGCTCGCCGACAATCGTGCTGGCACCGAGGCCCTGGTCGAGCGAGCGCAGCAGGAGGCGCCGACCTGGGAGAGCCTGGCCGCGCCACTCGAGGCGCTCAACGACCGGCTGTCTCGTGCCTGGTCACCGGTTTCGCACCTCAATGGCACCATGAACTCACCGGCCCTGCGCGAGGCCTACCAGGCCTGTCTGGGCAAGCTCTCGGATTACAGCACCTGGCTGGGCCAGCATGAGGGGCTGTTCCGCGCCTGGCAGTCGCTCAAGGAGGGGCCGGCCTGGGCCGAGCTGGATGAAGCCCAGCGCCGCAGCGTCGACAATACCCTGCGCGACTTCCGCCTCGCCGGGGTCGACTTGCCGGCGGAGCAGAAGAAGCGCTACGGCGAGATCAAGGCGCGCCTGTCGGAACTCTCCAATACCTTCTCCAACCAACTGCTCGATGCCACCCAGGCATGGCACAAGGACATCGACGATACGGCCAGACTGGCCGGCTTACCGGAGAGCGCCCTGGCGACACTGGCCGCCAATGCCGAGGCCAAGGGCCTCAAGGGCTACCGCATCACCCTCGATTTCCCCAGCTTCTACCCGGTGCTGACATTTGCCGACGACCGCGAGCTGCGCCGCGAGGTCTATACCGCCTTCGTCACCCGCGCTTCGGACCAGGGTCCCAATGCCGGCGAGTACGACAACGCACCGATCATCGAGGAGACCTTGGCCTTGCGCCACGAACTGGCCGAGCTGCTCGGCTTCGCCAGCTATGCCGACCTGTCCTTGGCCACCAAGATGGCCGAGTCACCCCGCCAGGTGCTGGATTTTCTCGACGACCTTGCGCGCCGTGCGGTGCCTCAAGCCCGGGAGGAGTTCACCGAACTCGAAGCCTATGCTCGCGAGAGTTTGGACATCCCCGCGCTGGCCCCCTGGGATATCGGCTATGCCAGCGAAAAGCTGCGCGAGGCTCGCCACGCCATCTCCCAGGAGCAGCTACGCCCCTACTTCCCCGCGCCAAGAGTGGTCGACGGCCTGTTCCGCGTCGTCGAGCGACTCTACGGCGTCACCTTCGAAGAGGATCTCCAGGCGCCCCGCTATCATCCCGAGGTGCGCTATTTCCGCATCCTGGAGAATGGCGAGCCCATTGCCGGCTTCTACCTCGACCTCTACGCGCGCGAAGGAAAGCGCGGCGGGGCCTGGATGGACGAGTGCCGGGTACGCCGCTGCCACGAGGATGGCAGCCTTCAGTTGCCTGTGGCCTACCTGACCTGCAACTTCACCCGCCCCGTGGGCGACAAGCCGGCGCTACTGACCCACGATGAAGTCACCACCCTGTTCCACGAGTTCGGCCATGGCCTGCACCACATGCTGACCCGGCAGACGGTGGCCGAAGTGTCCGGCATCAACGGCGTGGCTTGGGACGCAGTGGAACTGCCCAGCCAGTTCATGGAGAACTACTGCTGGGAGCGCGAGGGACTCGACCTGATCGCCGGACATGTCGATAGCGGCGAGGCATTGCCCGCCGAGCTGCTGGAGCGACTGCAGGCCGCCAAGAACTTCCAGTCGGCCATGGGCCTGCTGCGCCAGCTGGAGTTTTCGCTGTTCGACCTGCGCCTGCATCATGAGCTAAGCGCGCCCACGGCGGCCGAGGTGCAGGCCCTGCTCGACGAGGTGCGCGACGCCGTGTCGGTCGTGCCGAAGGCCGACTTCAACCGTTTTCAGAACGGTTTCAGCCACATCTTCGCCGGCGGCTATGCCGCAGGCTACTACAGTTACAAGTGGGCCGAGGTACTCTCTGCCGACGCCTGGAGCGCCTTCGAGGAGGCCGGCATCTTCGATTCGGAGACCGGGCGTCGCTTCCGCCGCGAGATCCTCGAGCAGGGCGGTGCTCGCGACGCCGCAGAGCTGTTCCGGGCTTTTCGCGGTCGCGAGCCAAGCGTCGAGCCACTGCTGCGCCACAGCGGTATCCGTGCTGCCTGACACCGCGAGCACGGCAAGGTATCGTTAGCCACAGCGCCGCCGGACTCACCGGCGGCCATCCTAGGGAGATTCCATGGCCGTTCAGAAACGCTTCATTGCCGGCGCTATCTGCCCCCGCTGTGCCGAGATGGATCGCATTCGCTCCTGGGAGCAGAACGGCGTGCGTTACCGCGACTGCGTCAGCTGCGATTTCTTCGAGCAGGCACCGATCGAGGACGAAGCGGCTGCCGAACTGGAGACGCGCGTCAACCGTGAGCGCGAGGAGCAACAGCGCGACACCATCCAGACCGTGAAAATTCTCGACCCTCGAAGCCGCTGAGGGATCGACTTTTCAGTCTTCGCGCTGACGATGTCGCCCGGCCGGGGCACGGCCTTTATGCGATGTACGTCGCGTACTCACCAGCCCACCGTCTCTTCCCCTGGCGGAACCCGCCCTCACTGAGAGCAGTCTCCTGCCAAGGGATCAGGAGTGTGCGGATTTCCGCATATCGCGCCCAGGCAACTGTGCGGGACTCCATCCCCGACTCGTTCGGAAGCGTTCGACCTTGGTCTAACAAATCAATGGCAACACATTGATACCGTTCAGTAAAATTACAAGTGGCACAGCGACTGCTATATATCCTATGCCAAACGTCAGTCCGGCGCTCACCGCGCCAGGGCAGTTTCTGCACCATACTGAATGTCCAGCGTGTCGTCAGACCGCTGAGGTATAACCACAAATGCAACGGAGATAGCCATGCGCAACGTCACTCCCAAAGTGCTCACCGGAACCCTGGCCAGCGCCCTCGTGCTCGCGGCAGCGTCGGCCTCGGCCCAGGATCGTTCCGACTGGCCGAGCAACTTCACCGTGGGCACTGCCAGCCAGGGCGGCACCTATTTCGTCTATGGCTCCGGCTGGGCCAACCTGATCGCTGACGAACTCGACATCTCCGGCGGCGGCGAAGTTACCGGCGGCCCGACCCAGAACCTGGCGCTGGTGCATGGCGGCGACGTGGCCTTCGGCCTGACCACCATGGGCCCGGCTTCGGACGCGGTGAAAGGCGAAAGCCCGCTGGCGCCGGGCGTGCCGATGGATAACGTCTGTGCGCTCTTCCCGATGTATGAGACGCCGTTCTCCATTACTGCCCTGTCCAGCTCAGGCATCGAATCGATCTCGGACATTCCCGACGGCGCCCGCATCGGCTTCGGCCCGGCGGCCTCCACCTCGGATACCTACTTCCCGGCCATGCTGGAGGAGTTGGGAGTGAACTTCGAACGCCGCAACGGCGGCTGGAACGACCTGGGCGGCCAGCTGCAGGATGGCCTGCTGGACGTGATCGCCTTCGCGGCCGGCATTCCGATTCCGGCGGTCAGTCAGCTGGAAGTGCAGACCGACGTGAATATCATCCAGTTCACCGAAGAAGAGCAACAGCAGGTCATCGACGCCTTTCCCGTTTCCGAGTTCATGATTCCTGCCAGCACCTACGAGACGCTGGAGGAAGACGCGCGTGCCGTCTCCATGTGGAACTTCGCCATCGCCGGTTGCGACCTGCCGGAGGACTTCGTCTACGAAGTCACCAAGGTGACCATGGAGAACAACGACAAGATGCGTAACGTGCATCGCAGCGCCGAGCACAGCATTCCCGAGAACCTGGAGCACAACAAGGTGCTGCCGTTCCACCCGGGTGCCGTGCGCTGGTACGAGGAGAACGGCTACGAGATCGACGATTCATTGAAGAAGTAAGCGCCGTCGTTCGGCCAATGCCCTGCACCGCTCGGTGCGGGGCATGTCATGACACAGCTGCAGCACTACACCCGAGGGTGACATCCCCATGAGCAACACTTCCGACCCCCGTTCCGGGGCATCCGAGGAGGCGGTCGAAAAGACCCCTGACTCCATCGCCGAAGGGGTCGACGAGGACATCGTCGAATCCAACCGTAGACTCTACGTCGGCTGGCACTGGCTGGTGGTCGCCGCCCTGGCCATTCTCTACTCCGGTTTCCATCTGTTCTCGCTGAACGTCTATCCGATGGAAACCTGGTCGTTCCGTATCGTGCATATCGCAGGTGCGCTCGTGCTCGGCTATGCCCTCTATGCCGGGAGCCGCTTCGCCGACACGGAAGGTACCGACCGTTCGCCCGCCTGGTTGGCCTGGGCGAGCTACGCGCTGCTGATCCCTGCCATTTACGCCCTGATCCAGGTCTTCTTGATGAACCAGACGATCAGCGGCGGCGCCATGCGCATCGATCCGCAGATCGAGACCTGGCACTTCGGCTATCCGCTGCTGCTTGCCACCGTCGGCGGCATCCTGCTGGCCTGGAGTTATCGTCAGGTACGCGAGAAGCTGTCGCCCGCCGACTTGGTGCTGATGGTCTGCGCCGTGGCGAGCGCCGGCTACCTGCTGGTGGTTTTCAACACCCCGCTGCGTGCCTCTACCGGTACTTCCTTCGCCCCCGTCGGCATCACCTGGGCGGCCATCTCCGGCTCGCTGCTGATTCTCGAGCTGACCCGCCGCGTCGCCGGACTGGCATTGGTGAGCATTTCCGCCATTTTCCTGCTCTACGTGTTCGCCGGCCCCTACCTGCCGGGCTTTCTCGGCTACCCGGGCCTGTCGTTGAACCGCTTCTTCAGCCAGGTCTACACCGACACCGGCATCCTCGGGCCGACCACGGCGGTCTCCTCGACCTACATCATCCTGTTCATCATCTTCGCCGCCTTCCTGCAGGCCTCGAAGGTCGGCGACTACTTCGTCAACTTCGCCTTCGCCGCTGCCGGCCGCGCCCGTGGTGGCCCCGCCAAGGTGGCGATCTTCGCTTCCGGCCTGATGGGCATGATCAACGGCACCAGCGCCGGCAACGTCGTCTCCACCGGCTCGCTGACCATCCCGCTGATGAAGAAGGTGGGCTATCCGGGCCGCAGCGCCGGCGCCATCGAGGCAGCCGCCTCCACCGGCGGTCAGATCATGCCCCCCATCATGGGGGCAGGCGCCTTCATCATGGCCGAGGTGACCGGTATCCCGTATACCGAGATCGCCGTAGCGGCACTCATCCCGGCCATTCTCTACTTCGCGTCGATCTACTTCATGGTGGATTTCGAGGCGGCCCGCAAGGGCATGCGCGGCATGAACAAGGATGAGATCCCGCAGTTCCGTCGCCTGGTCAAGCAGGTCTATCTGTTCGCCCCGATCATCATCCTGATCGCCGCGCTGTTCATGGGCTATTCGGTGATCCGCGCCGGTACCCTGGCCACCGCCTCGGCCGCCGTAGTGAGCTGGATCTCGCCCAACAAGATGGGCCCGGCGGCAATCCTCAGGGCGCTGCAACTGGCTGGCGTGATGGCGATCCAGATCATCGCCGTATGTGCCTGTGCCGGCCTCATCGTCGGCGTGATCTCGCTGACCGGCGTCGGCGCGCGCTTCTCCTCGCTGCTGCTGGGTCTCGCCGGGGTCAGTCAGCTACTGGCGCTGTTCTTCGCCATGTGCATCAGCATCCTGCTGGGGATGGGCATGCCCACCACGGCGGCCTATGCCGTGGCCGCATCGGTGGTGGCTCCTGGTCTGATCAATATCGGCATCCAGCCGCTGGTGGCGCACTTCTTCGTGTTCTACTTCGCGGTGGTCTCGGCGATCACGCCGCCGGTCGCGCTGGCGTCGTACGCAGCAGCGGGCATCTCCGGCGACAACGCCATGTCCACCTCCGTGGCTTCCTTCAAGATCGGCCTCGCCGCCTTCATCGTGCCGTTCATGTTCTTCTACAGCCCGGCCATGCTGATGGAGGGGTCCTGGATGCAGATCCTGCGCGTCGGGGTTACCGCAACGCTGGGCATCGTGCTGCTCTCAGCGACGGTACAGGCGTGGTTCTTCGGCCCAGTCAAGGCGTGGATGCGCCTGGTGATGTTCATAGGCGCCCTGTTCCTGATCTATGGTGGCATCTACACCGACATCATAGGTCTGGCCATCGGCGGGGCGCTGTTCCTGTTCCAGCGCTCCATTCATGGAGGCGGCGCCAAGCCCGTCACTTCAGGCTAACGGCAGTTAATCGTACTGCCTCGAGCAAGAAGGGCCTCGCCATTTGGCGAGGCCCTTTTGCTTGGGCGCGCTCGGATCAGCCCCAGTCAGGCGCCGACCACACCGCAAGCCATGCGGCTGCCGCCGCCGCCCAGCGGCTCGGGTTCGTCGGAGTAGTTATCGCCGCCTTCGTGGATCATCAGGCTGCGATCCTGAAGGTCTTCGACGCTGAGCCGCGGCGCCAGCACCGGCAGGGTCGCTTTCCCGTCCTCGTTGACGATCAGTACTGGCAGGTCGCCGAGGTGACCTTCTCCATAAGGGCCCTCATGACTACCGGCATCTTCGGGGTCGTAATGACCGCCTGCCTTACCGGCAGCCTGCATTTCACCCGAGTCGTTCTCACCCGGCTCGCAGCTGGCATTCTCGTGAACGTGAAAACCGTAGACACCGGGAGGCAGCTCACTCAGGTCAGGGGTAAGCAGCAGGCCGTGATCGGTATCCTCGAAGGAGATGGTGCCGATGGACTCCTCGACACCGTCGGCCTTCACCCAGTTCATCTCGACTTCCTGGCTCTCCTGAGCCTGGGCTTGGCCGAGACCGGTGAGCAGAAGAGTGGCAACGGCCGCTCCTGCAAAATTGGCATGGCGCATCTAGCGTCCTCCTGTTCCTGAATCCATGGACATGCAGGAACAGGCTAGACCCAGATTCAGCGTGCTGCCAGAGAGCCGTCCAGGTTGTCGAGGATCCTCAGGCAGGGATCGGCCTGGTTGAGAGTGTAGAAGTGCAGGCCGGGGGCACCGCCCTCGAGCAACCGTTGGCACAGCCGCGACACCACCTCGGTCCCGAACTTGGCAATGGCATCGCTGTCGTCGCCGTAAGCCTCGAGCTGTTTGCGGATCCAGCGCGGGATCTCGGCACCGCAGGCGTCGGAGAAACGCGCCAGTTTTGTGTAGTTGGTGATCGGCATGATGCCGGGCACGATAGGTGCCTCGACGCCCAAGGCCCGGGCACGCTCGACGAAATGAAAGTAGGCTTCGGCGCTGAAGAAGTATTGCGTGATGGCCAGGTCGGCCCCAGCCTTCACCTTACGCGCGAAGTTTTCGAGGTCGCGCTCGAAGTTCGGCGCCTGGGGATGGGATTCGGGATAGGCCGCTACGGCGATCTCGAAGTGGTCACCGGTTTCCTCGCGGATGAACTCCACCAGTTCATTGGCATAGCGCAGCTCGCCGATGCCGCCCATGCCGGAGGGCAGGTCGCCACGCAGAGCCACGATACTGTCGATGCCCTCCTCGCGATACTGAGCCAGCAGATCGCGCAACTGCGCCTTCTCGCTGCCAATGCAGGACAGGTGCGGTGCCGTGGTGATGCCCGCCTCACGAACGGCCTTCACCGTATTCAGCGTGCGGCTCTGGGTCGAACCACCGGCCCCATAAGTGACCGAGAAGAAACGCGGGTTCTGCTCAGCCAGCGCGTCACGTACCCCCATCAGCTTCTCGCGCCCCACCTCGGTATTGGGGGGAAAGAACTCGAAACTGATGCCAAGCGGGTACGGCGTACTCATGAAGGAATCTCTCTCTGTTACAGCGCCGTTCGATCGGCGCAACCTGTCGCCCTGGGGCGGCAGTCTGGTAGAAGAACATGCGTTCGGCTTTGCGAATCCCTGCATTCTGCCGCCCCGGCTGACGCCTGACCAATGAAAAGTTTCACGCTGCTGCATGAGCTTCGGTCATAAAGATTGCCTGAAAGGCTCACGCAATCCTCGAGCGGCTGCACGGCATCAAACTTCGCTAACAAAAAATCGCGGCAGTCGTATTGACCCGGATTCGAGTGGCGACGACGCTGAAATTGAGTGACTTCGAGCCCGGGCAGGGAAACGCACCGGGCGGGATCGAACCGGATGAGGAGGGACGCCAATGACGCAGGATCTCATCACCGGCACCGCCGTCTTCGATGACGAGGGCAAGCAGGTCGGCAAGGTGGCCGATGTGAGCGATGTCGAGAAGGTGGGCATCATCACCGAGACGGGAAGCCGCTTCTGGGTGCCCAAGCAACTGATCGCCTATCGCGACGAGCGCTGGATGCTGGAGCCAGGCTACACCGAGATATCGCCCTCCGAGGCCGAAGCACAGCAGGAGGAGCGCGAACTGGACGAGGCCAACGCCGAGACCTTCCCGGCCAGCGACCCTCCCTCCTTCACCATGGGCGACGAGGGCAAGGGAAGCTGAAGCCGTAAGGACGACGAGGAGAGTCACATGGAGAGATCACGCCAGGACCGGGCAGGTACGCAAAGCACCCAGATTCCGGAAGAGCAACGCGAGACACTGCGTGACGGGGCACGGCGACTGACCGACCGCGATATTCCCGACGAACCGACAGCAGGCCACAAGGGGGGCCGTGGCTCACCGGCCCAGGACGATGTCTACCGGCCCGACGCCAACGTCGACGACCAGAAGCATAGCGCCAAGAAACCGGGTATCGATACACGACGGGAGACGACGCCGGTCCGCGGCACGCAAGTGGCTCGCGACAAGACCGCGCACAAGGAGAACATCGACGAACAGGCCGAGCGGGCCAAGTCGAGCCGCCGCAACGGCTGAAGCCACGGCTTGACACAGGGTCGATCGCAGCGTGCTGACAGCCGTCCCGCCGACAGGCATCATATCGGCTTTCGGCAATGGAGAGGCAAGCGATGATCGACCCTGGTGCACTGCTGGGCCCTCTCTGGACGTTGCTGGCCTTCGTCGGCTTGGGCTGGCTCGCCGCGCGGCGACTGGCGATCGACCCGCGTCCAATTGCCACGCTGCTGATCTATCTCATCGCGCCGCTGACCTTTTTCCGCGGCCTATTGCTGGGTGGTCCCACCCCATACTACCTGCTGCTGACCCTGGCCCTCTTCCTGCTGGCGAGCCTTGTGGCTGCGATCATCAATCCCTTGGCGCAGCGTTTCCTGTCGCCCCAGGAGAGTGCTGTGCTGGCCTTCTCCTCCGGCACCGGCAACACCGGCTACTTCGGCCTGCCGATCGCCATGATTCTGCTGCCGCCCGAAGGGGTGACGCTGTATCTCTTCTGCATACTCGGCGTGACGCTCTACGAGTTCACGGTGGGCTTTTACCTCAGCGCACGCGGCCGCTTTTCGGTGCGTGAGAGCCTGGCCAAGATCGCCAGGCTACCGCTGACCTACGCCTTTCTCGCGGCACTGCTGGTGAGTGGGCTCGGCATGACGCTGCCTGACGCGTTGATGGAAAGCCTGGCTGTATTCCCGGCCACCTACACCCTGCTCGGCATGATGATCATCGGCATGACCCTGGGCCGGGTCGCGATTCGCGAGATCGACCTGCGCTTCATGGCCGGCTGCGTGGCAATACGCTACTTGTTGTGGCCCTGGCTGATGCTTGCCGTCGTATTACTGCTGCAAGCACTGTTGCCCCTGCCCGACGGGCTGGCCCTGGCACTGCTGCTGTTGGGCGTGGTGCCGATGGCCGCCAACGTGGTGGTCGTGGCTGTGGAGCTTGGCATCGAGCCGGAGAAGGGCGCCCTGGCAGTGCTGGTTACCACTTTGGCCGCCCCGCTGTTGATTCCGCTTTATTTGCAGCTGCTCATGCCACTGGCCGGACTGTAATAGATCGACTTGCAGCCGATGCCGGCGAGGCTAGCCTGAAGTGAGGCAACTCGGAAGGAAGCGATCATGCATCGTCAGGCAAAATGGCTGCTGGCCATCGTCATACTGCTGTTCTTCACTCCCGCCCACGCCCACCATGGCTGGACCGGCGGCGAGACCATCGAGATCGAAGGCACCATCACCACCGTGCGGCTGGGCAACCCTCACGGCGAAGTCCAGCTGGATGTGGAGGGCGAGATCTGGACGGTGGAGGTCGGCCAACCCTGGCGCAACGAACGCGCGGGGCTGGCCGAGGGCGACCTGGCCGAAGGCGTTGAGTTGCGCGTCTCCGGCGAACATGCCGGCGAGCGGTTGATGAAGGCCGAGCAACTCTGGATCGGGGACAAGCACTACGTACTCTACCCTGACAGGATCTGACCGAACGCCGTGGAAGCGCTGCTGAACTGGCTTGCGGACACTGCCCTGGCCGAATGGGTGCGACTCTCGCGCTGGGGTTATGCCGCGATCAACGCCTTGCACATACTGGGTATCGCCCTGCTGCTGGGCGCCATTGTGGCCCTCGACCTGCGCCTGCTGGGCTGGCGGCGGCAGGTGCCGCTACGGGAACTGGGACGACTGCTGCAGCCGGTGGCGGCCGCGGGGCTGGGGCTGGCCATGTTGGCGGGGGCGCTGCTATTCCTCGCCGACCCCCGTGGCTACGCGGCCATGCCACTGTTTCTGTTCAAGTTGACGCTGATTGCGCTGGCCATTACCAATGCCCTGCTGCTCAACTTGGGGCCGGGGCTGGCGAACGCCACACCCCGGCGCTTGCGTCTGGCCGGTATGCTATCGCTGCTGCTCTGGCCAGCGGTAGTGTTGGTCGGGCGCTTTCTCGCCTTCGTCGAAGAGTGACTCTCCAGCAAGGCTTAGTGCGACGCCATGGCGATGCACGCCTCGGCGCAGCGGTGGCACGCCTCGGCGCACTGCTGGCAGTGGTCGACCTCGTGCTTGGCGCATTCGTCACCGCACGCCTTGCAGACATCGGCGCACAGACGGCACAGCTGGTTGGCGTATTCGCTGTCTTGGGCCATGAAGGAAGCCGCCAGGCGGCAGATCTGCGCACACTGCATGTCCAGGCGGATGCACTCCGCCATCATCTTGACGTCGTCCTCCTTGAGGCAGGAAGTGGCGCAGCGGTCGCAGTAGGCGGCGCAGACGTGGCAGGCCTCGATACACGACTTGTAGTGACCAAAATCCATCTCGTTCACTCCTATTGTCGGTCGGTTGGGACGCGAGGGAACCGCTCAATCCCCTCGGGTAAATGAAAGCTAGTCGACGCCAGGTTGACCCACAAGCGAACCGATGGGGGCCCGAGCAAATGCAAGACGTCGCCCGTAGGCGACGTCTGCTGATCTCGCCGTGCAAGTAGTATCAGTAGCGGTAGGCATTCGGCTTGTACGGCCCTTCCACGGGCACCCCGGTGTATTCGGCCTGGATGTCAGTCATGCGCGTGAGCACCCCACCGAAGCCTTCGACCATGTAGCGAGCCACCTCCTCATCGAGATGTCGCGGCAATACCGTGACCGCCAGGCCACCCTGCCTCTCGGTCGGCGGCAAATCGGCGAAGCGCTGTTGATAAAGATGTATCTGGGCCAGTACCTGGTTGGCAAAGGAGCCATCCATGACTCGCGAGGGATGGCCGGTGGCGTTGCCCAGGTTGACCAGGCGCCCCTCCGAGAGCAGCAGCAGGTAGTCACTGCTGGCAGGATCGAAGTTGCCCGGCGTGCTGTCGCGGTAGACCTTGTGCACCTGCGGCTTGACCTCCTCCCAATGCCAGTGGCGGCGCATGAAGGCGGTATCGATCTCGTTGTCGAAGTGGCCGATGTTGCACACCACCGCTCCGGGCTTGAGCGCTTCGAGCATGGCGGCATCGCAGGCTTCGATGTTGCCGGTACAGGTCACCACCAGATCGATGCGCGCGAGCAGCGCCCGGTCGATACTCTCCTTGCCGCGGTTGAGGCCATCGACATAGGGCGACACGACTTCGTAGCCATCCATGCAAGCCTGCATGGCGCATATCGGGTCGATCTCGGCGACCTTGACGATCATGCCCTCCTGGCGCAGCGAAGCCGCCGAACCCTTGCCCACGTCGCCATAGCCCACCACCAGCGCCTGCTTGCCTGCCAGCAGGTGGTCGAGGCCGCGCTTGATAGCATCGTTGAGCGAATGGCGACAACCGTACTTGTTGTCGTTCTTCGACTTGGTCACGGCGTCATTGACGTTGATTGCCGGCACCTTGAGCGTCCTGTCGCGCAGCATCTCCTGCAGACGGTGCACGCCGGTGGTGGTTTCCTCGGAGATGCCGTGGATGGCGTCGAGCAGCTCGGGGCGCTTGTCATGGAGCAGTGCGGTGAGGTCGCCGCCGTCGTCGAGCACCATGTTGGGCGTCCAGCCGTCGGGCCCCTCCACGGTCTGCTCGATACACCACCAGAACTCCTCTTCCGTCTCGCCCTTCCAGGCGAAAACGGGAATGCCGGCAGCGGCGATGGCAGCGGCGGCGTGATCCTGGGTCGAGAAGATGTTGCACGACGACCAGCGCACGGAGGCGCCAAGGTCGATCAACGTCTCGATCAGCACCGCCGTCTGGATGGTCATATGGATGCAACCGGCGATGCGCGCTCCGGCGAGGGGCTGTTCGTCGCGGTATTTGGCGCGGATCTTCATCAAGGCCGGCATCTCGGTCTCGGCGATGCGGATCTCCCTCCGCCCCCAGTCGGCCAGGGAAATATCGGCGACCTTGTAATCCTGCGGGGCGGCTTTGGCACTTGCCATGGCTGTCATCGTCATACTCCATTCCGGGGAATGGGCGCCGTTGCATCTGCGATGTCCCTGCCCGAGCCTCGTGCAACGAGTCACAGGACCCGTGCACTGCAGCGCCCCTCGGACAGCAGCAACAGGAGCCGACTCCACTCGGAGTCGACCTCACAGAGTTCACTACAGCAGAAGCGGTTTTTCAATCGCCCGTTGGATCGGGAGCATGGCCATGCCGACAAAAAGAGGGGCGGCCATGGCCGCCCCTCTCACGCGCTGCGCTCTTGTAACGAGATTATGAGTTGGTCTCCTCGTCGGCCATCTCGTCGCCGGTCTCCTCAAGCTCGTCAGTCGCCTCTTCGGTTTCCTCCGCGGCTTCGTCTAGAGCTTGCTCGGTTTCCTCGGCAGCTTCGTCACCGGCCTGCTCGCTCTCCGCGGCGACTTCATCGCCAGCTTCCTCGAGCGCCTGACCGGCCTCCTGAGTCTCCTCAGCCATCTCGTCGCCGGCCTCGTCAGCCTCGGCGGCGGCAGCATCGCCGGCCTGCTCCAGGTCGCCGCCGGCCTCTTCGAGCTCTTCGCCGACATCACCAGACGTTTCCTGTTCGGTGACCGGCTCGTTGGTCGCACCCGCGTCGGCGGGTTCGTCGTCATCACCACAGCCAGCCAGCAGAGCGCCAGAAAGGATGAGTGATGCGATCAAGGTAATTTTTCGCTGTTCCATGCTGTTTTCTCCTGTTTCGTGCGATTAGCAGCCACTGTGCCTTTCAAGGGTAGCTGGATTGTGACTGAGGTAACAAATAGTCTCTACCAATCTCACCACACCGACTCGCCAACGCGGGGCGAGTCGATGCTGAATGTACGAGCGAGGGGCGTGGCTACAGGCCGGCGGCCTGGCGCAGTGCCGCGGCGCGGTCGGTGCGCTCCCAGGGGAAGGCGGTGAAGGTCTCGGTATGCTCCTGACCGTTGGTATCGGTCCAGCTGTAGCTGGCTTCGAAGGGGTCACGGCCGAAGTGGCCGTAGGCCGCGGTGAGCTGATACATGGGATGCAGCAGGTCGAGCATGCGGGTGATGGCGAAGGGGCGCAGGTCGAAGTGCTCGCGCACCAGCTCGATGATGCGCGCCTCGTCCACCTTGCCGGTGCCGAAGGTGTTGATCGACATCGAGGTGGGCTCGGCCACGCCGATGGCATATGACACCTGTATCTCGCACTTGTCGGCAAGCCCCGCAGCGACGACGTTCTTGGCCACGTAGCGCCCGGCGTAGGCGGCGCTGCGGTCGACCTTGGAGGGGTCCTTGCCGGAGAAGGCGCCGCCGCCGTGGCGTGCCATGCCGCCGTAGGTGTCGACGATGATCTTGCGCCCGGTCAGGCCGCAGTCACCCACCGGGCCGCCGATGACGAACTTGCCGGTGGGGTTGATGTGAAACTTGGTCTGCTCGGTGAGCCACTCGGCGGGGATCACCTCCTCGATGATCTCGCGCTTGACCATGCGCCGCAGCTCCTCCTGGTCGATCTCCGGGGCGTGCTGGGTCGACAGCACTACCGCCTCGACGCCGCAGGGCATGCCCGCCTCGTCGTAGCGGAAGGTGATCTGGCTCTTGGCATCCGGGCGCAGCCACGGCAAAAGGCCGTGCTTGCGCAGTTCGGACTGGCGCTCCACCAGGCGGTGAGCGTAGTGGATCGGCGCCGGCATGAACGAATCGGTTTCGTTGGTGGCGTAGCCGAACATCAGGCCCTGGTCGCCCGCGCCCTGATCCTCCGGCTTGCTGCGATCCACCCCTTGGGCGATATCCACGCTCTGCTTGCCGATCAGGTTGAGCACGCCGCAGGTCTCGCCGTCGAAACCGACCTCCGAGGAGGTGTAGCCGATGTCGATGATCACCCGACGCACCAGCTCTTCCAGATCGACCCAGGCAGAGGTGCTGATCTCTCCGGCGACGATGGCCACGCCGGTCTTGACCAGCGTCTCGCAGGCCACCCGGGCATGCTTGTCACGGGCGATGATGGCGTCCAGCACCGCATCGGAGATCTGGTCTGCGATCTTGTCCGGGTGGCCCTCGGACACGGATTCGGAAGTGAACAGGGAGTATTCGCTCATGCGTGTCGACCCTTCTGTGTATCGTCAAAGCGCAGCGGCGCCATCAACCGGAATGACGGCCCTCGAACTGCGTGGCGCCCGGCTTCCTGCCCGGCGAGCACACAGCGGCGTGGAGCCCGAGTTTACATGGTGCCACCCATGGAGGCACCCGTCATTTGATGCCTGACGACAAGTCGGCGACAATAGGCGGCCGAATTCGACTGCGCCGTACCTTCCTGCGGCGCCCAGCCAGAACGCTACCGGCAGGCCCGGCAGGCCGCCGATGACTTGCCCTATTCTGCCGCAGGCGAGGAGCTAACCCAATGCCATCCCGTTTCGAACTGGCCAACGCCATTCGCGCCCTGTCCATGGATGCCGTACAGAAGGCCAAGTCCGGCCATCCCGGCGCCCCGATGGGCATGGCCGACATCGCCGAAGTGCTGTGGAACGACTACCTCAAGCACAACCCCAACGACCCGAAATGGCCCGATCGCGACCGCTTCGTGCTGTCCAACGGCCACGGCTCGATGCTGCTCTACTCCCTGCTGCACCTGACCGGCTACGAGCTCGAGCTCGAGCAGCTGCGCAACTTCCGTCAGCTGCACTCCAAGACCGCCGGCCACCCCGAGTTCGGCTACGCGCCGGGCGTCGAGACTACCACCGGCCCGCTGGGCCAGGGCCTGGCCAATGCCGTGGGCATGGCCATCGCCGAGAAGACCCTGGCAGCGCAGTTCAATCGCCCCGGCCACACCATCGTCGATCACCACACCTACTGCTTCGTCGGTGACGGCTGCATGATGGAGGGCATCTCCCACGAAGTGAGTTCGCTGGCCGGCACCCTGGGGCTGGGCAAGCTCACGGTGTTCTACGACGACAACGGCATCTCCATCGATGGCGAGGTCGAGGGCTGGTTCACCGACGACACCGCCAAGCGCTTCGAGGCCTACGGCTGGCACGTGGTGCCCAACGTCGACGGCCATGATCCCGAGCAGATCAAGGCCGCCATCGAACTGGCGCGCAGCCACGAGGAGAAACCGAGCCTGATCATCTGCAAGACCGTGATCGGTTTCGGCGCCCCCAACAAGCAGGGCAAGGAGGAGTGCCACGGCGCCCCGCTGGGCGATGAAGAAGTGGCCGCCGCGCGCAAGCAGCTCGACTGGCCGCACGCACCGTTCCATGTGCCCGAGCCGATCTATCAGGGCTGGGATGCGCGCGAGCGCGGCACGTCGCAGCAGAACGACTGGCAGGCACGCTTCGCTCGCTACCGCGACGAGCATCCGGAACTCGCCCGCGAGTTCAACCGCCGTGTGCAGTGCCAGCTACCGGCGGAGATCACCAGCGAGGCCTTCATCGAGAAGAGCCAGCAGAAGGGCGAGACCATCGCCACGCGCAAGGCGTCGTTGCAGTGCCTCAACGAACTCGGCCCGCAGCTGCCCGAACTGCTCGGCGGCAGCGCCGACCTGGCGCCCTCCAACCTGACTTTCTGGAGCGGTGCCAAGCCGATCTCTCGCGAGAATCCGGGCGGCAACTACCTGCACTACGGAGTGCGTGAGTTCGGCATGGGTGCGATCATGAACGGCATCGTGCTGCACGGCGGCTTCATCCCCTACGGCGCTACCTTCCTGATCTTCATGGAGTACATGCGCAACTCGGTGCGCATGGCGGCGCTGATGGGCAAGCGCGCCATCTACGTGTTCACTCACGACTCCATCGGCCTGGGCGAGGACGGCCCCACCCATCAGCCGATCGAGCAGCTGACCAACCTGCGCTCCACGCCCAACCTGTGTACCTGGCGCCCCTGCGACGCAGTGGAAACCGCCGCTGCCTGGGACGCCGCGATCAAGCGCAACTCCGGCCCCACGGCGCTGGTACTGTCGCGCCAGAACCTGCCGCACCAGGAGCGCAGCAAGCAGCAGTTGGCCGAGATCCAGCGCGGCGCCTACGTCCTCAAGGATTGCGAAGGAACGCCCGAACTGATCCTGATCGCCACCGGCTCCGAAGTCGCGCTGGCCATGGACGCCGCGGCCGAGCTGGAAGGCCAGGGCCGTGCGGTACGCGTGGTCTCGATGCCCTCGGCCTACCGCTTCGACGGCCAGGACACCGAATACCGCGAGAGCGTGTTGCCCAGGGCGGTGACCCAGCGCATCGCCATCGAGGCCGGCCACGCCGACTACTGGTACAAGTACGTCGGCCTCGACGGTCGCGTGATCGGCATGACCACCTTCGGCGAATCCGCCCCGGCGGGCGACCTGTTCAAGCACTTCGGCTTCACCGTGGAGAACGTGGTCGAGCAGGCCCAGGAGCTGCTGGGCTGATTGTCGGTTCGGTTAACGGTAACGAGAAAGGGCACGACCTGGCGGTCGTGCCCTTTTGCTATCTAGGCCTCCGAGAAGGACTCAGGCCACCGTCACGCCCTTGTCCAGGTAGACGTCCTGGATCGCCTGAAGCAGTTCGACGCCCTCGCTCATGGGCTTCTGGAACGCCTTGCGCCCCGAGATCAGGCCCATGCCGCCGGCGCGCTTGTTGATCACCGCGGTGCGCACCGCCTCGCCCAGGTCGGAGTGGCCCTTGGAGCCGCCGCCGGAGTTGATCAGCCCGGCGCGGCCCATGTAGCAGCAGGCCACCTGATAACGAGCCAGGTCGATGGGGTGCTCCGAGGTCAGCTCGCTGTAGACCTTGGCGTGGGTGTGGCCGAAGCCGATGTCCTGATAGCCGCCGTTGGTCTCGGGCAGCTTCTGCTTGACGATGTCGGCCTTGATCGTGGATGCCAGATGGTTGGCCTGGCCGGTGAGGTCGGCCGCCACGTGGTAGTCCTTGCCCTCGTGCTTGAAGGCGGGATTTCGCAGGTAAGCCCAGAGTACCGTGGCCATGCCCAGTTGGTGGGCACGCTCGAAGGCTTCGCTGATCTCCATGATCTGGCGACGACTCTCGGGGGAACCGAAGTAGATGGTCGCACCCACCGCCACGCAGCCCATGTCGTGGGCCTGATCCACCTCGGCGAACAGGGTCTGGTCGTATAGCGCCGGATAGCTCAACGTCTCGTTGTGGTTGAGCTTGAGCATCATCGGGATGCGATGGGCATAGCGGCGGGCCACCGAGGACAGCACGCCCAGGGTGGAGGCCACGCCGTTGCAGCCTCCCTCGAGGGCCAATTCGACGATGTTGGCCGGATCGAAGTAGCGCGGGTTGGGGGCAAACGAGGCGCCGGCGGAATGCTCGATGCCCTGGTCCACCGGCAGCAGACTGAGATAGCCGGTACCCGCCAGCCGACCGTGATCGAACAGCGCCTGCAGACTGCGCATCACCGCCGGGCTGCGGTCGCTGTCGGCCACCACCCGGCTGACGAAGTCCGGCCCCGGCAGGTGCAGCTGTTCGCGGGGAAAGCCACGGCAACGGTGATCGAGCAGGTATTCGGCGTCGTCACCCAGCAGTTGGGGTATGTCGGTCATGTCTTCCTCTCCATGGTGTCGTGAATCGCTATTCCCAGCGTAGTGAAAACCGTACCGAGCGTATGCCTTGCTTGCAAACGGAAGCGCCCTTTCGCAAGGAAAGGGCGCTTCCATCCCAGTGGTAAACACTCTCCACGAATCGGCATCTTGCTATGCCGCCTGGATCTCGATCCGCCGGCTCCTATGCCTCTCCTTCTTCGGCAGCCGCAGCTGGAGAATCCCCTTCTCCAGGCGCGCCTCGATGGCGGCGGCATCGATCTCGTGGCTGAGCGTGAAGCGCCGTGCGTAGCGCTGGGCCTGGGCTTCCGCATAGGTCGCGGTGATACCCTCGGGCATATCGATGCCAATTTCGCCTTCGATGCTCAGCAAGTTGCCATCGACTTCAACGCTCAGGCCATCCCGCGTGACGCCGGGCATGTCGGCGACCACGAACAGGGCGTTGTCTTCCTCGTAGATGTCAACGGGAGGCCGCATCGCCGAGCTGCGCCTTTCGCGTGCGGGAACACCGGCCTGCGGTTCATGACGAGCGACTTCGTTCATTTCCATCACCTCCTGACGTGCTGATCGGTTCTCATCTTTCCACTGCAAGACTCAAGCTGTCTGTACCTCGATTCGACGCGGCTTGAGCTCTTCACGCTTGGGCAGGTGGATCTCGAACACGCCGTCGTGACAACGTGCCTCGGCTCGCTCGACGTCGATTCCTTCGGGCAGCGCGATGGAGCGCACGAACTCGCCGTCGAAGCGCTCGCGACGGAAGCAGGGCCGCTTGCGCTCGCTATCGTCACCTCCGGGCAAAGCGTCACGCCGCCCCCTCAGGGTCAGCACGTTGTCCTGTACGCTGATCTCGAGATCGTCCTTGGCCAGGCCGGCCGCGAGAACATAGACACGCACGGCATCATCGGTGCGCCCGACGTTGATCATCGGGAAGCTGCCGCGCGGCACCGAGCGGATGTCAGCCGCCCCTTCATCAGAGAAAACCTCGTCGAGCCACTGGCGGAACCAGTCCGCCCCCGGCGAGATGCCGGCATCGAAACGCCTGAGATCTCCGAACATATCGAACACCTCCTACGCTATCAGGCTTTTTGGATATTGCGGGTCAACCCGAACCGCGGCACTGGTGGTGGCTCAGGGCCGCACCGGTGCCGTATCCCTTCTTATAGGGTCGCCGCAAGGTTTTTCAAGACCCGCTGAGTGCCTGAATTTGCGCGCCGCTCGGCACAATCCACCCCGCCGGCCACGTGGGCAAATGTATCGAAAATGCGCTAGAATCGCCGCTTTCCGCCGGCAAGAGAGCCCGCTTCATGGCCCAGCGCATCGCCATCAACGGTTACGGTCGTATCGGCCAGTGCGTACTGCGCGCGCTGCTGGAGCGCCAGTCGAGCCGCACCGGCGATCCGACGCTGGAGGTGGTCGCGATCAATGAGCTCTCGGACCTCGACACCATCGCCTATCTGACCCGCTACGACACCACCCACGGCCGATTTCCCGGCCAGGTGGAGAAGGCCGAGGGCCGGATGATCGTCGACGGCGCGCCCATTGCGATACTGACCGAACCGAAGCCCGCACGTCTGCCCTGGAGCGAGCTGGGCATCGACCTGGTACTGGAGTGCTCTGGCAGCTTCAAGGATCGCGCCACCGCCGAGCGCCATCTCGCCGCCGGCGCCGGGCGACTGTTGTTCTCCCAGCCCGCCGAGAGCGACGTCGACGCCACCATCGTCTGCGGCATCAATGATGGCGAGCTCGTCGCCGAGCATCGCATCGTCTCGGCGGCCTCATGCACCACCAACTGCCTGGTGCCGGTACTTACAGTGCTCGACGAGGCGCTGGGCATCGAGCATGGCGTGACCACCACGGTGCACTCGGCAATGAACGATCAGCCGGTAATCGACGCCTACCACCAGACCGACCTGCGCCTGACGCGCTCGGCGATGCATTCCATCGTCCCCGTCGACACCAGCCTGGCGCGCGGCATCAACCGCCTGATGCCGCACCTGGCCGGACGTTTCGAATGCCTGCACATGCGCGTACCGACGATCAACGTATCGGCCATGGACCTGTCGATCTGCGTGCGCCGCGACACCACCGCGGCAGAAGTCAACGCCCTGCTGCACGAGGCCAGCGCCGGGCGCCTGGCCGGCCTGCTCGGCTACACCGAGGAGCCCATGGCCTCGGTCGACTTCAACCACGACCCCCGCTCGGGTATCGTTGACGCCACTCAGACCCGGGTGGCGGGCCATCGCCTGATCAAGCTGCTGTGCTGGTTCGACAACGAGTGGGGGTTCGCCAACCGCATGCTCGACGTCGCCCAGCGCATGGCGGCGCTTCCCGCGGTGCCCCGATGACCCCGACCCCGGCTTCGGTTTCCCTCAATCAAGGAAAGGAAGACGCCCGATGAACGTGCTCAAGATGACCGACCTCGACCTGCGCGGTCAGCGCGTGCTGATCCGTGAGGACCTGAACGTACCCGTCAAGCACGGCAAGGTGACCAGCGACGCCCGCCTGCGGGCCAGCCTGCCAACCATCAAGGCAGCCATGGAGGCCGGCGCCAAGGTGATGCTGATGAGCCACCTGGGGCGCCCGACCGAAGGCGAGCCGGCCGAGGAGTTCTCGCTGGCGCCGGTGGCCGAGCGCCTGGGCGAGCTGCTCGGACGCCCGGTACGCCTGGTCGAGGACTACCCCGACAGCGCCCAGGACCTGGCCGACGGCGAGGTGGTGCTGCTCGAGAACGTGCGCTTCAACGTCGGCGAGAAGAAGGATGACGAGACGCTTTCGCAGCAGTACGCCGCGCTGTGCGACATCTACGTGATGGACGCCTTCGGCACCGCTCATCGCGCCCAGGCCTCGACTCACGGCGTGGCGCGCTTCGCCCCACAGGCCTGCGCCGGCCCGCTGCTGGCCGCCGAGCTCGACGCCCTGGAGAAGGCCCTGGCCACGCCCAAGCGACCGATGGTCGCCATCGTCGGCGGATCCAAGGTCTCGACCAAGCTCGATGTGCTCAATGCCCTCTCCGACAAGTGCGACCAGCTCATCGTCGGCGGCGGCATCGCCAACACCTTCGTCGCCGCGGCCGGTCACAACGTCGGCAAGTCGCTGTATGAAGCCGACCTGGTCGAGCAGGCCAAGGCGTTGATGGCCAAGGTCGAGATTCCGCTGCCCACCGACGTGGTGGTGGCCACCGAATTCTCCGATTCTGCCGAGGCCGTGGTCAAGCCGGTCGACCAGGTGGGCGACGAAGAGATGATCCTCGACATCGGTCCCGACACCGCCGGGCGGCTGGCCGGCCTGCTCAAGAACGCCGGCACCATCCTGTGGAACGGCCCGGTGGGCGTGTTCGAGATCGATCAGTTCGGCCACGGCACCGAAGCGCTGTCGAAGGCTATCGCCGAGAGCAACGGCTTCTCCATCGCCGGCGGCGGCGACACCCTGGCCGCCATCGACAAGTACGGGATCGAGGAGCAGGTCTCCTATATCTCCACCGGCGGCGGCGCCTTCCTCGAATACGTGGAAGGCAAGACGTTACCCGCCGTCAAGGCCCTGGAAGACGCCGCCGCACGCTGACCCAACCCAATGCCGCCCATGCACCGGGCGGCATTCATCACTCCAGACAGACCGTAGAAGAGAACAGGTGAGTACATGGCACTGATCAGCATGCGCCAGATGCTGGACCACGCCGCCGAGCGCGGCTATGGCATTCCAGCCTTCAACGTCAACAACCTCGAACAGATGCGCGCCATCATGGAAGCGGCCGACGCAACCGACTCCCCGGTGATCGTCCAGGCTTCCGCCGGTGCGCGGAAGTACGCTGGCGCGCCCTTCCTTCGCCATCTCATCCTGGCCGCTGTGGAGGAGTTCCCCCACATTCCGGTGGTGATGCACCAGGACCACGGCACCTCTCCCGCGGTGTGCCAGCGCTCGATCCAGCTCGGCTTCTCCTCGGTGATGATGGACGGCTCGCTGGGTGAGGACGGCAAGACGCCGATGGACTACGACTACAACGTCGACGTCACCCGCCGCACCGTCGAGATGGCGCACGCCTGCGGCGTCTCGGTGGAGGGCGAGCTGGGCTGCCTGGGCAGTCTTGAGACCGGCATGGCCGGTGAAGAAGATGGCATCGGCGCCGAGGGCGTGCTCTCCCACGACCAGTTGCTGACCGACCCGGAAGAGGCTGCGGACTTCGTCAAGGCGACCCAGGTCGACGCCCTGGCCATCGCCATCGGCACCAGCCACGGCGCCTACAAATTCACCCGGCCGCCCACCGGCGACACCCTGTCGATCCAGCGCATCAAGGAGATCCACGCCCGCATTCCCGATACCCATCTGGTGATGCACGGCTCCTCCTCGGTGCCCCAGGAGTGGCTCGCCGTCATCAACGAGTTCGGCGGCGAGATCCCCGAGACCTACGGCGTGCCGGTCGAGGAGATCGTCGAGGGCATCAAGCACGGCGTGCGCAAGGTCAACATCGACACCGACCTGCGCCTGGCCTCCACCGGTGCGGTGCGTCGTTTCCTGGCCAAGAATCCCAGCGAGTTCGACCCGCGCAAGTTCCTCAAGGAAACCGTGTCCGCCATGCGCGAGATCTGTATCGCCCGCTACGAAGCCTTCGGCACCGCCGGCAATGCCAGCCGCATCAAGCCGATCAGCCTCGAGGCGATGTTCGAGCGCTACGCCCGCGGCGAGCTCGACCCCAAGGTGAAGTGAGCGTCCCAGCTCGAAGCTGACAGGGCGGCCCTTGGGCCGCCCTTTCTCTTGCTCACGCTACGTCCTCTTTCTCCCATGCCTGACCCTCTCGGCGCTTGCCCGCTCGCCTGCTCTTAAACTTGCCCCAGCGCCTTTCGCGGCCTAGGATGGGAACGTTCCCATTCAGAGATCCGACATGCCTGCTCGCTCCTCACGACACGCCACCCTGCTCGAAGTGGCACGCGAAGCCAACGCCTCGAAGACCAGCGTGTCGCGTTATTTCAGCGGCGAGCGTGAGCGGCTCTCGCCGGCGCTGCAACGGCGTATCGGCGAGGCTGCACGCCAGCTCGGCTATCGCCCCAACCAGATGGCCCGAGGCCTCAAGGGCGGCCGTTCGCGGCTGCTCGGCATGCTGGTGGCGGACATTCGCAACCCCTACTCGGTGGCGGTGATGCATGGTGTCGAACAGGCCTGTCGCGAACGCGGCCTTTCGCTGCTGGTGGCCAACACCGACAATGACCCCGCCCAGGAGCGCACCCACCTGGCCCTGCTGACCTCCTATCGGGTCGAGGGGCTGGTGATCAACGCCGCCGGCAGCCCCACCCACGAACTGCAGGACCTGGCCGAGCAAGGCTTGCCGCTGGTGCTCCTCGACCGATGGCTGGAGGAGCTCGATGCGGACAGGGTCGGGCTCGACAATGCCCTGGCTGTCGACATGGCCATCGATCACCTGAGCGCGCAGGGCTACCGCCATTTGCTGTTTCTCAGCGAACCGGTGGGGCAGGCCAGCCCGCGCCAGCAGCGCTGGCAGCGTTTCGAGCAACGCCTGGCCGACGAGCCGGCACTGAACGGAGAGCGCCACGACCCACCACTCGACGGTGAAGCCGTGCAGCAGGTCGTGGGCGACTTTCTCGCCCGAGCGAACCGTCCCGCCGCGCTGCTGTGCGCCAACGGCAACGTGACCCTTGCCGCTACCCGGGCCCTGCAGGCTCTGGGCATTCGCCTGGGAGAGGTCGGTCTGCTCGGCATCGACGAGCTCGACTGGTGCGGCCTCGTTCCACCCGGCATCACAACCCTGGCGCAGCCCACCGAGGCCATCGGCCGCGCCGCCGTGCAGCAGCTGCAGGCACGACTCGATGACAGCGGATCGACGCTGCCACCACGCCGCACCCTGTTTCCTCCGACGCTTAACGAACGCGGCTCGACCCGCCTTACGACTTTCGACAAAGCGCCTGATAACCATTCGGAAAACGCCAAGGAGACGCCATGAACACCCGTACTCTCCCACCGGAAGTGCTCGCCTTTGGCGAAGCCATGGCCCTGTTCGTTGCCGAAACCCCGGGGGCCATGGCCGAGGTGGAGTGTTTCCGCCGCGGCATTGCCGGCGCCGATACCAACGTCGCCATCGGCCTGGCCCGGCTCGGCTTTCGCGTCGGTTGGCTTAGCCGTGTCGGCAGCGATGGTTTCGGCAGCTATATCCGCCGGACGCTCGAGGCCGAGGGACTCGACTGCCGCTACCTGACGATGGATGCCGACCATACGACAGGTCTGGTATTCAAGGAGCGCGCCGAGGGCGGCGCCGACCCCAGGGTGGCGTACTTCCGACGCGGCAGTGCGGCCAGCCATATGTCCCCGGAGGATGCCGCCCAGGTGGACTTCACCGCCGCCCGCCACCTGCACGCCACCGGCATTCCTCCCGCCCTTTCCGCCAGTTGCCGCGAGCTGACTCTGCACATGCTCGACCGGGTCCACGCACAGGGAGGGAGCATCTCCTTCGACCCCAACCTTCGCCCCAGCCTGTGGCCCAGCGAGGCGGAGATGCGCGAGACGCTCAACGCGCTGGCGGCCAAGGCCGACTGGGTGCTGCCGGGCCTGGCCGAAGGGCGCCTGCTGACCGGTCTCGAATCGCCCCGCGACATCGCCGCCTTCTATCTCGAGCGCGGCGCTCAGGCCGTGTTCCTCAAGCTCGGGCCGGAAGGCGCCTACTACCGCGGCGTACTGGACGGCCACGAGGCGGAAGCCACCGTGCCGGGCTTTCCCGTCGAGCGAGTGGTGGACACCGTAGGCGCCGGTGACGGCTTCGCCGTGGGCGTAATCAGCGCCCTGCTCGATGGCCGCTCGCCCCAGGCCGCTGCTCGCCGCGGCAACCTGATCGGCGCCGAGGCCGTGCAGGTGCAGGGCGACATGGAGGGCCTGCCGAGCCGCACGCGCCTGACAGAGCTCGAACGCGACCTGCCAGACTTGCCTTAACCGCCAGACCAACCCGGAGTGAGACAATGACAAAACGCATCGTCGCCTATAGCCGCCTCAAGCCGACGCATCTCGATCAGCTCAGGCAGCGCTTCCACGTCGATTACTTCGAAGCCCTGAAGAGCACCGATGACCCCGATTTTCTCAAGGCGCTGGGGCAGGCCCACGGCATCGTCGGCTCGAGCCTCGCCATCACGCCCGAACTGCTCGACCAGGCACCACACTTGGAGGCCATCGCCAGCATCTCGGTGGGCTACGACAACTACCCCGTCGAGGCGCTGACCCAACGCGGCATCCTGCTGTGCAACACCCCGGACGTGCTTACCGAGACCACCGCCGACACCGGCTTCCTGCTGATCATGGCAACGGCCAGACGCGCAGTGGAGCTGGCCGAGTTCGTCAAGCGCGGCGACTGGCGGGAGAGCATCGGCGAGGCCCACTTCGGCAGCGACGTGCACGGCAAGACGCTGGGTATGATCGGCCTGGGCCGTATCGGCGCCGCCGTGGCCCGCCGCGGTGCGCTGGGCTTCGGCATGCAGGTACTCTATTCCAATGCCTCGCCCAAGCCCGAGCTGGAGCGAGAACTGGATGCCGTGCGCTGCGAGCTGGACGAGCTGCTGGCCAAGAGCGACTTCGTCTGCGTGACCGTGCCTCTGTCGGCCGAGACGACACACCTGATCGGCAAGCGCGAGTTCGGCCTGATGAAGCGCTCGGCGATCTTCGTCAACATCGCCCGCGGCAAGGTGGTCGACGAGGCGGCTCTGATCGGCGCGCTGGAGAATGGCGAGATTCATGCCGCCGGGCTCGACGTGTTCGAGCAGGAGCCGCTCTCGCCGGAGTCGCCGCTGCCGCACATGCCCAATGTGGTGGCGCTGCCGCACATCGGTTCGGCCACCCACGAAACCCGCGATGCCATGGCCCAGCGCGCGGTGGACAACATCCTGCTCGCGCTCGATGGCAAGCGACCGATCAGCCTGGTCAACGAGGCGGCCTGGCAGCAACGCAGTTGAGTTATCGGCCAGGGTTCTACGACTAAAGCAGCCTTGGCCTTGACACTCGGCTCTTCTAGTTTTGGATCAATCCAAAAAACAATGACCGAGACGTTCATGCAATGACCGACGAGACACGCAAGAAGAGCCAGCCCTCCGGCAACGTGACGCTGCAGGACATCGCCGCGCACGCGGGGGTCTCACGCTCTACGGTCTCGCTGGTGCTGCGCGAGAGCCCGTTGGTCGCCAAGCGCACCCGTGAACAGGTCCGCCGCTCGATCAAGGCGCTGGGTTACGTCTACAACCGGGGCGCTGCCGCGCTGCGGGCAACCCGCACCTCGACCCTGGGCGTGGTGGTTTACGACATCGCCAACCCCTTCTTCGGCGCCATGGTGGCGGGTATCGACGCCGCGCTGAACCGCGAAGGCTATGTCTCCTTCCTGGCCAACAGCGAGGACTCCCCCGAGCGCCAGCAGCGTTTCCTGGAGCGCATGCGCGAGCATCGCGTCGACGGCATCCTACTGTGCCCCGCGGAAGGTACCGACCCCGCCCTGGTCGCAACGCTGGAAGCGTGGAAGCTGCCCTGCGTGCAGGTGCTGCGCCATATCGGCACGCCGCCCTACGATTATGCCGGTACGGATTTCCGTCGCGGAGTGAATCTGGCCATCGACCATCTGGTTGCGCACGGCCACGAGCGTATCGCCTTTATCGGCGGGCACACCGAGCACTCGGCGACTCGCGAGCGCTGGCAGGGCTATCGCGAGGCCATCGCCCACCATGGCCTCGGCTATCAGCGCCTGCTGCGCTCGACGGTGACCCGTCGCGACGGCTTCGAGGCCATTCAGCAACTGCTGGGTGAATCACCGGCCCCTACCGCCGTGGTGTGCCACAACGACCTGGTCGCCTTCGGCGCCATGCTCGGCCTGCAGCGCCAGGGGCTCACTCCGGGGGTGGACTGCGCGGTGATCGGCACCGATGACGTCGAAGAGGCGGCGCTGAGCGCCCCGGCACTGACCAGCATCGCCACCCACCCCTACGCCGTCGGCCGGGAGGCGGCCCGCCTGGCCCTGCGGCGTATCCAGAACCCCGACGGGGCGCGCGAGCAGGTCGTGCTCGCCCCCCAGCTCAGGGTGCGCGAGTCCTGCGGCGCCTCGCTGGCCCGCGACAGGTCACTCGCACCGACTCCCTGAAAGCGGCAGCTGCCGCGAACGCCAGCCACCCACGCAACTCAGTGGCTTCGACATAACAAGAGGTGTTCTTATGACTCTCAGCTGGATCGATCCAAAAACCGCTCTTCGCCCCATCGCCGCCGGCCTGCTCTCCGGCGCCACGCTGGTCGCCGCCCTGGGCATGGCCGGCACGGCGCAGGCCGCGGAGCTGCGCTTCGGCCACGGCGGCACCGAAGACACCGCCTATCACCTGGGCGCGACCCGGTTCAAGGAACTGCTCAACGAGAAGAGCGACGGCGAGATCGGCGTCGAGATCCTGGGCAACTCGGTGCTCGGTCACGAGACCGAAATGTTCGAGCAGCAGATGGCCGGGGCGCTCGACCTCTCGATCATCAACCCCGGGCTGATCACCGACTTCTCCTCTACCGCCAACGTGTTCTCGATCCCTTTCCTCTATCGCGACGAGGAACACTGGCAGACGGTGCTCGACGGCGAGGTGGGCCGCGAGATCGCCGATCGCATCAGTGAGGAGACCGACGTGCGCATTCTCGCCTTCTATGGCGGCGGCAAGCGCCAGATCGTCAGTACCGAGCCGCTGGAGAGCCTCGACGATCTCGAAGGCTTGAAGCTGCGCACCAATCCCACCAAGCCACTGATCACCGCTTGGGAGGCGCTGGGCGCCGATCCCACGGTGATGGAGTGGGAAGAGATCTACACCGGCCTGCAGGTGGGCGCCATCGACGGTCTGCTCAACGAGGCCGAATGGATTCATCGCATGCGCTTCCATGAGGTCGCGCCGCACATCGGGCTCTCCGAGCACGACATCACCGTGCGCCTGCTGACCATGTCGCAGATGAGCTGGGATCGCCTCTCCGAAGAGCAGCAACAGATGGTGCAAGAAGCCGCCGAGGAGTCGGCGAGCTACGCCCGCGAGGTACAGCTCGAGCAGGACGCCGAGGCGCTCGACCTGCTGGCCGAAGAGGGTGCCACCCTGCACGAACTCGACCGTGAGCGCATGCAGGAAGTGGTAAAGGAGCCGTTGCAGAGCGTGATCGAGGAAATGGGCCTTGCCGACCTGCATCGCATGATCCTCGACGCCGAGTGAGCACCCGCGCCCGGCAATGCCGGGCGCCCCTCTCCCGACCCCACAGGAAATCGTCATGTCCCGTTTGCTTCAAGGCCTGGCATGGCTCAATCGCGGTATCGAGCGTCTGCTGCATGGGCTGCTGCTGGCGCTGGTGTTCGGCTTCATCCTGTTCATCATCTACCAGGTGCTGAGCCGCAACCTTCCCTTCATGCCACGTCTCTACTGGACCGAGGAGTTCAGTCGTTTCGCCTTCCAGTGGATGGTCATGCTGGGTGCTGCCGTCGGCGTTCTGCATGCCGACCATTTCGTGCTCGAAGCCTTTCCCCGCGGTACGCGGGCCGACCTGTTAACCCGCGTCGTTCGCGATCTGGCCTGCCTGCTGCTCGGCATCCTCTTCGTCGTGTACGGCAAGGACTTCGGCCTGTCCGGACTGCGCCGCAATGCCACCGCCTCGGGGCTGTCGATGGTCTACGTCTATTCGGTCTTCGCCGTCAGCGGGGCGTTCATTGTGCTGTTCAGCCTCCAGCGATTGCTGCATGCCGCGCTGTACGGCATGGACGCCATGGAGCGGAGCCTGAACACGCCGAGCGACCTCGACGCCATCGATGTCAGTGAGTCGGGCAACACGCCGCTGAACGTCAAGCACGGCGACACTCCTCTCGATCCCAACCGGCATGGAGGCGACCGCTGATGCTGCCCATGGAGTGGATATTCTTCTTGCCCTGGCTACTGTTCGGCCTGCTGGGAGTGCTCATCGTGGCCGGCGTGCCGATCGCCATGGCGTTGATTCTCACCGCCGCCGGCATCATCGTGCTCGACCCTCGCCTGACCTTCTGGGTGATGTTCCAACGCATGTACAACGGCATGGATTCGTTCGTGCTGCTGGCCGTGCCGCTGTTCCTGCTGGCCGGCAACCTGATGAACGCAGCGCGCATCACCGACCGGCTGATCACGCTGTGCATGCTGCTGGTCGGCCACTTCAAGGGCGCTCTGGCCCATGTCAACGTAATGGTGAGCATGCTCTTCGCCGGGGTATCCGGTTCCTCCACCGCCGACAGCGCCGGGGTCGGCACGGTGCTGATACCGGCCATGAAACGCGAGGGCTATCCGGCACACTTCGCCGTGGCGGTCACCGCCGCCTCGTCGGTGATGGGTATCATCATTCCGCCCTCGATCAACATGATCGTCTGGGGCGCCTTGACCAATACCTCGATCGCCGGGCTGTTCCTCGGCGGCATCCTGCCGGGGATCCTGATCGGCGTGGCCCAGCTCGCCCTGAATCTGGGCTATGTGCGCCGCTACCAAGTGCCGGTGCGCCCACGCGCCTCATTCGTCGAGCTGCTGCGTTCGGGCAAGGACGGCATGATGGCGGCGGGCATCCCGGTGGTGATCATCGGCGGCATCACGCTCGGCATCGTCACACCCACCGAAGCGGCCATGATCGCGGTACTCTATGCACTGGCGCTGGGTTTCATCGTCTATCGCGAACTCAGGTTCCGCGACGTGCTCGACGCTTCCACCGCCACCGTGCGGCTGTGCTCGCTGTCACTGTTCAGCCTGGTGGGAGCAGCGATCTTCGGCTACCTGATCAGCTTCTACCAGATCCCGCCCAAGCTGATGGCCGGGGTCAACATCTCCGACCCGGTCGTGCTGCTGCTGATCATGACCGCGGTGATGCTGGTCATCGGCACCTTCATGGATTCCCTGCCGGCGATGGCGATCATGGCACCGATCTTCCAGCCCTTGGCGATGCAGGCAGGCATCCATCCGGTGCAGTTCGGGGTGATCGGCGTCATGGCGCTGGGGCTCGGCCTGATCACACCGCCCTACGGGCTGTGCCTGATGATCTCGGCCAAGATCGGCGGCATCCCGCTGCTCAAGGCGCTGGGGACCACCATGCTGTATCTGGCCATCATGCTCGCTGTGATCCTGCTGCTGATTCTCTATCCTCAGCTGATCCTGGCGATTCCCGAACTGCTGGTGCCGGATTTCGTCTAACCCCCGCGTCACGCCGCCACATACAGGCGTGACGCCTCTTCAAGAGGCTTCGTATGTCCGCTCCGCTCTGTCTGCTCTTCGACTCCGACGGCACCCTGGTCGACAGCGAGATCCTGCTCGCCGAGGTCATGGGCGAGGTCCTGCCCCGCCATGGCTTGCCCTTTACGGCCGCGCAGTACATGGAGGAGTTCCGCGGCGTTCGCTTCCTGTCCATCGTGCTCGAGCTGGAGCGTCGTCATCGAGAGCTGGGCGAGACTCAGCGGCAGGCCATGGAGGCGGCGATGCGCGAGTCGATGGAAGTGCGCATGCGCGCGCAGCTGATGCCCGTCGCCGGCATGGCCGAAGCGCTGGAGGCGCTGCGGGGCCACCCTCGCGCCGTGGTGTCCAACGGTCCGGAACGCAAGATTCGCTGTGCCATGGAGTGCGTCGGTTTCGCGCACCACTTCGGCGACAACCTGTTCAGTGCCTACACCCTGGGCGCCTGGAAGCCGGACCCCGCTCTCTATCTCAAGGCGGCCGAGGCCATGGGCCACCCGCCGGAGCGCTGCGTGGTGATCGACGATGCCGCCGTAGGCGTCGCCGCCGGCCTCGCCGCCGGCATGCAGGTGGTCCATCTCAACCATTTCCCCGACGTGGAGGCAACGCCGGCCGGGGCCATTGCCATTCATCATGCCAGCGAACTGCCAGCAGCGGTCGCGCGCCTATCACCTTGCGCCGAGTCCCATTCCACGTTGCAATGCAGCATCAAATGACCTATGAATTGAGGAGGCGCAGGAGCGCCTCCACCCGATGACAAGGAGTCATAATGCCATCCCCATCCTATTATCCGTTCGTGCCCTCGACGCCTGCCGCCATGCTGGACGTATGGAAACTGAGCGTCATGGCATTCGAGCTGTGGACCACTTCGTTCAGCACCATCGTCATGCGCAATGGACTGTGGCAGACCCAGTCTCCCACCAGCGCCCGAATGCTGAAGGAGAACCAGCGAATGGTGACCGAAAAGCTCGAGGCCGGCATGGAAACCGGCTTCGAGATCCAGAAAGCCATGCTCCATATGGCGTTCGGCCAAACGGCTCCCTGGTGGATTACCAGCCGGCGCACCATGACCCCTTATCACCGCCGGAGCAGCGCCAATTCGAGGCGGCTGTCCCGCCAACGCTGATCTTGCGCCACCACCTTGGGCCTACCTACAGTTAAAGCAGCGCCTTACCAAGGAGAGGTCGACATGAAGTCGAGCGTGCTGGCAAGCGGCATACTGGCGGCGACTTTCGTCATCGCCCCGGCACACGCCGCACCTGAAACGGCCGAGACCGGCGAGAACGACGATCCAACCCAAGTGGAAGGCATGAGCCCCGAGGAGTCGGAGCAGCAGTTGGAGGCGACCTCGCCCCCTATCAACCAGGCCCGCGTCGAAACCGCCGAGCATGAAACTCTGGGGCGCTACCTGACCAACCAGGACGGCAAGAGCCTTTATGTCTTCATGCAGGACGAGCAGGGCGCTGAGTACAGCACCTGCTACGAGAGCTGTGCCATCGCCTGGCCTCCCTATACCACCGAGGAATCGCCGGGCGGCGGCGAACATATCGAAGAAAACCGCTTGGGCATGATCGAAAGGGAAGATGGCACACAGCAGGTCACCTACGACGGCTGGCCGCTCTATTACTTTGCTCGTGACGTCTATCCCGGCGATGCCCTTGGCCAGGCTCGCGACCACATGGGTGGCCATTGGTATCTGCTCTCGCCCGAGGGTGAAACCATCGAAGAAGCCTCACCGAAACAGGCCGAGCCCGCGGAGCCCTGAGAGAGCACCTCACGATTTAAAGCGCTTATACGAAGAACCGCCCCCGGCGTGGCCGGGGGCGGGTCCGAGGCGGTTGACGAATCGTCAACCTACAGGATGAGGTCGCCATCGTCCTTGGTAGCGACGACCCTTCCTTGGGCATCAAACCTTACCACTCCTGGTCTTCATCCTGATCCTCTTCCCACTCTTCCTCTTCGTTCTCTTCTTCCCACTCGGCATTTGCGTCGGTGTTGGTGTCGGCATCGGTGCCCAGGCCGCTGTCACCAGTCTCGGCGCCAGCTTCGATGCCGGTATCAGCGCCAGCACCTGCACTGGTGCCCGTGTCATCGGTACCCATTTCGCCACCAGCGTCTGTGCCCACACCGGTACCGCTGGTACCCATGTCGGTACCTGCACCCGCACCTGCTTCGGTGCCAGCGTCGGTACCCAGGCCGCTGTCGCCAGTTTCGGAACCAGCCTCAACGCCAGTGTCTGCGTCCATGCCTCCACTAGTACCCGTGTCATCGGTACCCATGGCACCACCTGTATCATTCGGTGCCGTTTCCTGAGGCACGGCTCCTTGCTCGTCCTCTTCGTCATGGAAATCGGCAAAGGCCAACGGGCTGGCGGTCAGGCCAAAAGTGATACCTACAATGCCGAGTTTCTTGAGAAATTCCTTGGACATCATGTTCGCACCTCCAGGTGGAGTTGAACGTGAGTTTTTACCGAAGCCGGAGCTTCACTGCTCATGTCGGTGAGATAGCGAATCCATCTGATGCTCCGTCTCGACCGACATGTCGTACTCACACTGAGTAGTGCAGCAGTTGGGCCAACAGGTCAAGAAAAGCAGGGTATGGCAAAGCGTTGCCAAGAAAGGGCCTGGGGGTGGTGACATCTGGCACATGGGTCTGTTCTAGGCAGGTTCACCCAGCTTTTCGAAGCTCCCTTTTCGGCTTAGCTGGAGACGCAACGAGATATGGCTCAGAGACTTGAACACGGTGCGCTTAAGGGCAATACTTAGGAAACAGCGTTCGCAAACGTGCGGCAGCCTAAACTTCACGGCCCGCATGCCGATACTAGAAGTAACGGTGCTCGACAGTCACAGGACTGCGAAGGAAAAATTGGTATGATTCGCCCCCTATGCCTACTTTTCGATTGTGATGGCACGCTGGTAGACAGCGAGCCTCTGCTGGCCGCCGAAATGGCCGCCAGCCTGACCCGGCTGGGGCTACCCTTCCAGGCCAGTGACTACGTCGGTGAATTCCGCGGTAGCCGCTTTCGTAATATCGTGGCGGTTCTCGAGGACCGCTACGGCAGCGTCGACCCACTGCACCTTGCCGAAACCGAAACCGAGATGCGCAGCAACCTGAACCGTCGGCTCGAGACCGAACTGTCGGCGATCACGGGAGCCCGCGAAGCCCTCCTGGCACTGGCCAACTACCCGTGCGGCGTGGTTTCCAATGGGCCGGAGAACAAGATCGTCACCTCCTTGAAGGCCATCGGTTTCTCCGATTTCTTCGGCACGCATCTCTACAGTGGCTATACCGCCAAGTGCTGGAAGCCCGATCCCCGCCTCTACCTGCACGCCGCCAACCTGATGGGCTTCGATGCCGAAGACTGCATTGCCATCGACGATGCCTTGGTGGGGGTCAAGGCCGCGCTCGATGCAGGCATGACGGTTATCCACCTGAACCGCTATCCCGATGCAGAGGAAACGCCGGAAGGGGCGATCATGATCAGCAGCATGTACCAGCTGCCTACGGTCATCGAGAATCTGGCGCACGCCAGGGCCCTGGATAACCGCCAGGTCGCCCACGCCCGCTGAGCCCTTCTGCCTACCTTCCTATCGCCTCATCGCTGCAGCTGCGCAGTGACCCCGTAGCATATGCACGAGCTCCGCCGGGCGTTATCATCACGGCAACCCATTTGCGAGCCACGCCAGGAGCTTCCATGGCTTCATTGCAGGACCAGCTGCGCGGCCTGGTCTATTCCACCGAACATGGCGACATCTGCCCCAACTGCCGACAACCACAGGACGACTGCCGCTGCACCGAGTTGGCCGAGCAGGAGCGCCTTGCCACGCTCGACGGTATCGTGCGCATTCGACGCGAAACGAGTGGCCGCAAGGGCAAGGGCGTGACCACCGTCAGCGGCGTACCCTTGGCCAGTAAGGAGCTCAAGGCACTGGCCAAGGCGCTCAAGAAGCGTTGCGGTACCGGAGGCTCGGTACAGGACGGAGTCATCGAGATCCAGGGTGACCACCGCGAACTGCTCAAGGCCGAGCTCGAGCGCCTGGGCTATACCGTCAAGCTGGCAGGCGGCTGAACGAGGGAACGGCATGTCTTTATCACGTAATGCAACGCAAACCGCCGCAGGCCGGTGGCTTCTCGGTATCGGGGTCCTGTTGGCATTGGCTGGCTGTGCCGGCGCCCCCGACTTTGCCGAACTCGAGGCTCACGTCGAGCCACCAGCCGGGCTCGAGGCTACCGGGGATGCCGAACTGCGAGTGCAACTGCGGGATGCCGGAGGAACCTTGGCGGAAACCCGCTCCAGCCCAAGCGGAAGCGGACCCTGGCCGGTCACGCTACGCTTCGATCGTCGCACGCTCGACGCGGCCCACTCGCTGCGGCTGTCGGCCGAGCTGCGTCAGCAAGGCAGCCTGACCCATGTGACCTCCGAGCCGGTAGCCATGCCGGATCCTGGAGCAGGGCCGGTCAGCTTGCCGCTCGACCCTCGCCCGTAGCTGTGGCGACTGCCGCCGCGAGAACCTTTCCTATCGGTGCCTCGAGCTTGAGCGAGTAGAGCGCATCGGCGCGGGTGCGCCCCAGGTTGAGGCAGGCGATCGGCTTGCCGCTGGCATGGGCCTGGCGCACGAAACGATAGCCGGAATAGACCATTAGCGACGAACCCACTACCAGCAGGGCCTCGGCCTCATCGACCATGGCCCGCGCCCGCGCCACCCGCTCGGACGGCACGCTGTCTCCGAAGAACACCACGTCGGGCTTCCAGATTCCCTGGCCGCAACGGCGGCAGCTTGGCACCTCGAAGTCGGCGAAGCCCGTCTCGATATCGGCATCGCCATCGGGGCGCACCTCGGCTTCGATCTTCAGCCAGAAGGGATTGCGCTCGGCCAGCTCAGCATGCAGGTCATGGCGCATGCGCAGGGCGCCACAGCTCATGCAGCGCACTTGCTCGGCGCGGCCATGCAGGTCGATCACACACCGCGAACCGGCCTTCTGGTGCAACCCATCGACGTTCTGGGTAATGAGGCCGCGGACGCCCCCGGCTTCCTCCAGCCGGGCCAGGGCCCGGTGGGCGTCACCCGGGCGTGCTCGATGCAGCGTGCGAAATCCTACCAGCGCGCGGGCCCAGTAGCGTTGCCGCGCGGCATGACTGGTCATGAACTGGCGGTGCTGCATGGGCGGGGCGCACTTCCAGGCCCCCGTGTCGTCGCGATAGTCGGGGATGCCGCTGTCGGTGCTGACCCCGGCGCCGGTGAGTACGGTCAGTCGCGTATGCTGGACCATGAACTCGCGCAGGCGTTCGATGGCTTCTGTCACGGCGGGCTGTCGTGTATCGTTCATCGTCTATCCGTCATGATGCAGCGCGTTGCCCTAGGCATAGTCTGAAAAGACAGTTTTCGGACAATGTTAGTACTGAACATGGCCCTGCGTACCTCAGGTTGTCTAGAATGTAATGCTTATGTGACTCTCACCGGCAGGGACGAACCCTCGATGGCCTGGCTGGAATACTTGCTGCCTCTCATCTTCCTGTTCCCCCTCGGGGCCATGGCCGTCATCGTCATCGCCTTGCGCAACCTGCATGATGCCCGGGTTCGCTCGCCTTTCAATGCTCGTCAGTTGCGCGAGCCCGGCCAGGCCCTGCGCGACCGGCTCGACCGCGCCTTCGCCACGTTGTTCCTCAACGGCGCCCTGGGCCCCATCGTGACCTTGGCGCCACTCGTATACGGCATGGGTCGCATGCTCTTCGCCAATCAGCAGAACTGGCTCGAATGGGCGCTCTACGGCGCACTGAGCACCGTGTTGGTCTTGGTCTACTGCTTTTTGCTGATTCGCGACTTTCAGCATATCCGGCGCATCAAGCTGGGGCTGGCTTGCGAGCTGGCCGTAGGCCAGGAACTGGAGCGCCTGGTGCATCCCGAGGCGCATCCCTACTACGTGTTCCACGATGTGCCGACTGACAGCGACATCATCGATCACGTGGCCGTGACCCCTCACGGTGTGTTCGTGGTTGAGACACGCGCCCGGACACGGCCGTTCACCGCGGACGGACGCGAGATCAACCTGGTCACGGTCGAACCGGAGCGGCTGCGCTTTCCCGGCTGGAGCGAACACCGCCCGCTGGTCAAGGCCCTGCGCGCCTCGCGCTGGCTGGCCTCATGGCTCGAACAGCGCTGTGGCCAGCCGGTACCGGTGCAGGGAGTACTCGCCTTGCCGGGGTGGGACATTGCCTGCGCCGGCACCCCCGATGGCCTGATGGTGGTCAGTGGCGAAGAGCTGTCCCACCAGCTCAGTGAACGCCACCTCGGCCCGTTGGACGACGCACTGCACGACAAGGTGATCGCGGCCCTGATCGAGCGGTCCGCGGAGCTGGACGAAAACCCGACACTGAACGAGCCCTCGATCTAGTCGCCTGCTCTGCCGAAGCGCTTCGCCATAGGATTTAGTCGAAAACGGCGATACGCAGCCGAGTGGCGCAGCGCCCCCGCCCCTGGGCTACCAGGCTATCGCGTGCCGGGAAGTCGGCCAGACGATCGGCGGCGATACCGATGCGCACTTCGGTCAGGATACGGTTGCCGCGACCGTGGCATTCCAGGCGCAGCGCACGGCCGGAGCCTTCGCCGAAAGCCGCCTCGAACGCCGCGATCAGATCGTTGCGATTCACTTCTCCGCCCTGATTGAGCGCCACGAAGGCGCCGAAGGCACTCTCGTTGACAATCTCCACCAGCGTAACCGAGGTGGCAAAGTAGTCCTCTTCGGGTAGCCCCAGGCAGGCTGCATGCTTGGCGTACTGGTAGCGGTCGAGGCAACTGGCCCGCCCCGGCATGGCCTCGTCCAGGCTGTCGGCCAAGGCTTCGTCCAGGTCGAAAGGCGGATGGGCACGACAGAAGCCGCCGTCTGCGCGCGGCTCTTCCAGAAAACATCCTTCCTGCCACCAGCGTCGGCGGTCGATACCCTGCTCGGCGAAGCGCCGCGGCAGCGAAGGCCACAGGCCGTGCAGCACGAAACCGCGTGCGGTTTGCGCTTGCTGCGACGGCTCGCGACACTCCCGCGGTGGCCGGCTGCGAGTGCTGCAGAAACCGGGATGCCAGGTCAAGGCCAGGGTGTAGTGCTCGAAGTTTTCCGCATGCAACGGCTCCATGGCCGTATCTGCCGGAGCCGCCGAAGCCAGCAGCAAGAGTGCCAGCCCGGCACAGAGCCCTCGCTGCCAGTGCCTCATCCGCTCAGTCCCCCCTGAGGCGACCGCCCATCTCCTGGGCCAGGTCCACCGCGTAGTGGTCGGTCATGCCGCCGATGAAGTCGAGCATACGCCGATAGCTGTCGTACAGCGGCCAGGAGGGGCGCGGCGTATTCTCGCCGATCAACGCCAGTACCCGCTGATGCTTGAAACTTGCCTGGCCGGTGTAGTGCAGCTCGTGGGCGGCGCCGATAAAGGCCTCGAGCAGGATGCCGAGGGTGGTGTAGGCGCCGATTTCCAGCTTGGCCTTGCGCTCGTTCTGGAAGATGCGCTCGCGGGCGAGCTGCTTGGCCGCCGCCACGCCCCAGCCCAGGTCGGGATGGCAGAGCTCGAGCAGGTCGGAGGTCAGGGTACCGTTGAGCAGTGCCGTCTCGTGCTCGACGAACACCGCCCCCACGTCGTTGACCGCCCGCTCCATGGCCGCGCCCCGCAGGGCGGCAATACGGCGCCGCTGCGAGACGCCATCGCGGGCCATGCGCGAATAATCGGACGGCGCGTCGCCAGCGATCTGCAGCAGCACGTCGGCGACCTCCTCGAAGCGCAGGATGCCCATTTCCAAGCCGTCCTCGAGATCCAGCAGCGCATAGCAGATGTCGTCGGCCGCCTCGACCAACCAGGCCAGCGGATGTCGGCACCAGCGCCCCTCGCCGCGCGGCAGCAGCCCCAGGCAGCGCGTCACGTCCTCCAGCAGCGATCGCTCCGACTGGTAGCAGCCGAACTTGCCGGCCCCGCCACCGTGCTCCACGGTCCAGGGATATTTCAGCAAGGTACCCAGAGTCGCCGCGGTCAGACGCATGCCGCCGCGGAACTGGTTGTATTCGATCTGGGTGACGATGCGAAATCCCTGGGCGTTGCCCTCGTAGGTCAACAGGTCGGCGCGCTCGCGCTCGGTCAGCCCCTCGAGCAATCCACTACCGTCGGCCTCGGCACGCTTGAACCAGTCGCGAATGGCATACTCGCCGGCATGGCCGAAAGGCGGGTTGCCGATGTCGTGGCCCAGGCAGGCGGCCTGTACGATCACGCCGAGGTCGGCCGGGGTGATCCAGTTCGGCAGCCGCTCGCGCAGCAGTTCCCCCACGATCATGCCCAGGCTGCGGCCCACGCAGCCCACCTCCAGCGAGTGAGTCAGGCGCGTATGGATGTGGTCGTTGTCGGTCAGCGGATGAACTTGCGTCTTGCGCCCCAGGCGACGGAACGAGCCGGAAAAGACGATGCGATCGTGATCCTTGTGAAACGGGCTACGGCCGATTTCGTCACGGCCGCTGGTGGGTTTTCCGTGCAGCCGTGAGGGGTCGAGCAACTGCGGCCAGTGCATCTGCGTCATGGGACTTCCTCCTGAAGGCTCCATTCTGGCACTGCCAGGGGTGGCATGACCATGGTCGTCGAAACCGTCTCGCTTGCCGCCAGCCTCCGGGGTTGCCTAACTTGTCAGAGCACTCTTCTCTTTCAGTGAGGCCACGTAGTCGGCAAGGAGGCAGAACATGGCAGGCAAACCCGATGCAACCCGGCCCGAGCAGCCTGGCGACGAGGCGCCCCCGGGGACTCCCGGCACCGGGCAGAACGTATGCCCCAAGTGCAAGGGCGACGGACGAATCGAGAACCGCACCTGCCCCGAGTGCGGAGGTTCCGGTTACGTCGTCGAAGGGATCGGCGGCGGCTGAGCTGCCGCTCTCTCGCGGTGACAAGAATGCAGGAGGGCCGAACCCGAAGGTTCGGCCCTCTCGCTTTGCCGTTGGCTTGGCGACGACCTGGCCAGCCTTGCGGTATGGCTCGGGCAGGCTGCGTGACGCTCAGTAGTCGTAGTCGCTGCCGCGAACGTAGCCCGTACTGGTGGGGCGCGACGTCGAGGCCGGCGTCCTCGGACCCGGCGAGCGGGCCGGAGAAGGCAGCGCGGCAGGTCGCGTGGACAGGCCGCCGCCCGCCGCGGCACCGCGGGCGCGTTTCACACCTTGGGGAAAACCGCTGCGCCCGCTGTAATCGGGCGTGCGCCCACTCTGGTAGGAATGGCGCCGGGTCTGGGCCTGAGCGCAATACAGGCTCGCCGCTGTACTCGCCCCCACTGCCAGCAAGGCCAGCTTGACGCTGCCGCGCTTGGGATGGTCGCGATCGGCGAGCAAGACCAGCAGCGCCGCCAGGTCCAGAGCGTCGCCGGCGCTGCGCGCCCAGAGTGCAGGCTTGGGGTTGACGGTCAGCGCACCAATGCCGGTGGCAACCCCGCGCGCCCCACAGCTGCGCACGACGGCTTCCGCACCCTCGACACCCAGCGCTCGGGTCACGCTGCGCGGCGCCAACAGCTGGTAGAGTCCCAGGCCGATGCCCAGCCAACCCAGTCCGCGCGCCAGCCTGTCGCTGGGTTGCAATGAACGGCTACGATCTAGATTCATGTTCACCTCCTTGTCGTTTATGCGCCTGTCCGGCTCGTTTCGCTCACGGCTTGAGCACCACCTTCACACAGCCGTCCTGCTTGTCGCGAAAGGTGTTGTACATGTCCGGGCCCTGTTCCAGTCCAGCGGTATGCGTCACCACGAAGGAAGGGTCGATCTGACCCTCATCGATCAAGCGCAGCAGGTCGTCGGTCCAGCGTTTGACGTGAGTCTGGCCGGTACGCACCGTTAGCCCCTTATTCATCAGCGGCCCCATGGGTACCTTGTCGACCAGGCCGCCGTAGACGCCGGGGATCGACAGGATGCCGGCCGGGCGGCAGACGTAGATCATCTCGCGCAGCACGTGGGCCCGGTCGCTCTCCAGCATCATGGCCTGCTTGACCCGGTCGTAGACCGAATCGATCGAACGCGGCACGTGAGACTCCAGACCCACCGCATCGATGCACTTCTCCGGCCCCTTGCCGTGGGTCAGTTCCTGCAGGCGGGCGAGCACGCTCTCCTCGTCGAAGTTGATGGTGATCGCTCCGCCGGCCTCCGCCATGGCCAAGCGCTCGGGTACGTTATCGATCACCACGACCTGTTCGGCGCCCAGCAGCACAGCGCTGCGCACACAGAACTGGCCGACCGGTCCCGCCCCCCAGATCGCCACGGTGTCGGTGGGCTCGATCTCGCAGGCCACGGCGGCCTGCCAGCCGGTAGGAAAGATATCGCCGAGGAACAGCACCTGCTCGTCGGTCAGGCTGTCCGGCACCTTGATGTGCGTCTGATCGGCGAAAGGCACGCGCACGTACTCCGCCTGGCCGCCGGCATAGCCGCCGGTGAGATGCGAATAGCCGAACAGCCCCGCCCCGCCGTGGCCGAAGACCTTGTCCGCCAGCGCCTTGTTGCGGTTGGAGCGCTCGCATACGGAGTAGTTGCCGCGCCGGCACTGGTCGCATTCGCCGCAGGTGATGGTGAAGGGCACCACGACCCGGTCGCCGACCTTGAGGTCGCGGGTATCGCCCCCGACCTCCATGACTTCGCCCATGAACTCATGGCCCACCACGTCGCCGGACTCCATGCCGGGAATGAAATGATGATAGAGATGCAGGTCGGAACCGCAGATAGCGCAGCTACTCACATTGACGATGGCGTCGCGTGAATGCTCGATATGGGGGTCGGGAACCGTCTCATAGCGGATATCGTTCTTGCCGTGCCAACACAGCGCTTTCATGGACTCTCTCCCTGTTGTCCGAACGAAGGCTCTCTCACCACCATAGTTCAGCCGCCTGAGACAGCAGGTAAGGGAATTGAGCGGCTGGGTAACGGACCTTATCCAGGGCTGCTTCGGCTAGCCCAGCGGCGTGACGTTCAGCCCTTCGACCAGCCCTTCCAGCGCATGGCGGCCGGCGATGGAGTTACCGTAGCTGTCGAGCCGCGGCGACCAGACGCAGATGCTCATGCGCCGCGGCAGGATGGCAACGATGCCGCCCCCCACCCCGCTCTTGCCCGGCAGGCCGACCCGCCAGGCGAAGTCGCCCGCCGCGTCGTAGAGCCCGCAGGTCAGCAGCAGCGCGTTCATCTGGCGGGTCTGTACCGGAGAGAGCACCGCCTGGCCGTCGAACGGGCTGACCCCGTGATTGGCCAGGAAGGCGAAGCTCCTGGCCAACTCGACGCAGTTCATCGCCAGCGAACAGCTGTGGAAGTAAGCGTCGAGCACCACCTCGACGTCGTTGCGAATGTTGCCGTAGGCCTGCATCAAATAGGCGAGCGCCGCGTTGTGCGCCTTGTGATCCATTTCCGAACGCGCCACGCGCTCGTCGAAGTCGACGCTCGGCGTGGCCGAGAGCCGCCTGACATGCTCACGGATCGTCTGCTGCGGCATGAACAGCTGCGAAACCAACATGTCGGTGACCATCAACGCACCGGCATTGATGAAGGGGTTGCGCGGCACGCCATTCTCCACCTCGAGCTGAACGATCGAGTTGAAGGCCTGCCCCGACGGCTCGCGCCCCACGCGCTGCCAGATCTCCCCAGGCGACAGCTTGCGCATGGCCAGCACCAGCGCATGGGCCTTGGAGATCGACTGGACCGAAAAGCGTGTCGTCGCGTCGCCGGCACACTGCACGCTGCCGTCGGCATGGCACACGGCGATGCCGAACTGATCGGGCTCGACCTCGGCGAGGGCTGGAATATAGCTGGCGACCTTGCCCTCGCCGAAGCAGCGCGGCGCATCCGTCGCCAGGCGATCGAGCAGCTGCTGCAAGGCGTTGCGCGACAGCAGCTCGGGCGTATCGATATCGAGCACGGGACCTCACGGCACTGAAGAGTGTGCCGATCAGTCTAGGCAATGCGCTCGTGCAGCGCGCACAGCGTGTGCTCGTCACCATCCCGCGCCAGCGCCACGTGAGGCGGCAGTACCGGCGGCGCGACCATGACCTCGGCATCGACGGCATGGCTCAGGTGGGTCAGCCAGGCCCGTTGCGGTGCCAGCCGCTCGACGATATCCAGCGCCATCGGCAGCGTGTTGTGGTTACGAGGCTCGGTGTGGCTGGCCGGATGCGTGGCATCGAGCACCACCGCATCGGGCCGCCAGCGGCGCAGGAAGCGCTCGGTCTCGGGTGGCAGCCCGCAGGTGTCGGTGAGGTAGGCCAGCCGCGAACCGCCGTCGTCGAGACAGTAGCCCAGCGTCGGCTTGCTGTGGTTGAGCGGTACCGGGATCGCCTCCATGCCCGCGAGGTGCAGCGGGCGGAACGGCTTGAGCCCCGGCTGGAAGGCGAGTACGCCGGCATGCTGGTAGAGATCGGCGCAGCCCTGCGGATCCTTGGGGCCGTACACAGGAATCGGCTCGCCGGTGCCCCAGCGCAGGTGAAACAGGCCCTGCACATGGTCGACGTGGTAGTGCGTCAGCAGAATTGCCGCGGGGCGTTCACGCTCGCAGCTTTCGGCCAGGTCCATGCGACCCGCGTCGAGCAGGTAGCGCTGCCCGTCCACCCGCACCTCGGCACAGCAGGGCCCACGCCGATGACAGCTCAGCACTCGCGCACGCTGGCAGGCCGGGCAGTCGCAGCCGAAGCGCGGTACCTGGGCGCTGTCGCCGGTGCCCACGAAGCGCAGCCTCACGAAACACACTCCTCGGCCAGCCACGCCTCGAGCGCCACCAGTGTGGTCTCGAGCGCCCCACTGTTATCCAGGCGGTGCACGCCGGGGCAGGCTCGCTCGAGCTGGCGATGCCGCTCGAGCCGGGCCGCGATCTGCTCGCGGCTTTCCCGCCCCCGCTGCTGGAGCCGCTCGCGCAGCACCTCCGGCCGCGCCGTCACCATCACCGGACGCAGCTGTCGGGGGAAGCGCGCCTCGGCCAGCGGCAGGGCACGCCGACTGCCGTTGACCAGCACCGTGGCGCCGCGCTCGAGCCAGGCACGCACCTCGAGCCCCAGCGCGTAGTCGAGCCCATGGGCCTGCCAGTCGAGGCAGAACAGTCCCGCCTGACGGCGCCAGGCGAACTCCGCGCAGCTCAGGCTCACGCTATCCTCGCTCGCGCTGCTCGGCCGGGTGATGTAGCGATGCGCCACCAGCCATTCGGGATGTCGTCGGCGCGCGGCATCGAGCAAGCTGTCCTTGCCCACCCCACTGGGGCCCATCACGTAGACGAGCCGCCCAGCCGTCGCCTCGGCCAGCGCGCCCATCAGTGTACCTGCCGCCCGGCGGACCATACCCGCTCGACCAGCGGATGGTCGTCGCACAGCCGCACCCGGATCAGATCGGCGCGCAGCCCGGGAGCGAGACGGCCGCGGTCGGCGAGCCCCACCGCCTCGGCGGGCAGCCGCGTGGCCGTGGCCACGGCCCGCGGCAGCGCGTAGCCGTGCTCCATCCGCGCGATGCGAAACACGGCGTCGAGCAGCGCCGCCGGGTAATAGTCCGAGGAGAGCACGTCCAGCACGCCCTGTGCGACCAGCTCGGCGGCGGCGATGTTGCCAGAGTGCGAGCCTCCGCGCACCACGTTGGGCGCCCCCATCATCACCGCCATGCCGGCCCGGTGCGAGGCCTCGGCGGCCTCCCGCGTGGTGGGAAACTCGGCCACCCGCGTGCCGTATTCGTGGCTCTCGGCGACATGCTCGAGGGTGGCGTCGTCGTGACTGGCCAGCGCCAGCCCGCGCGCGTGACACTCCGCGGCAATGGCGCGCCGGTGCTCGGCGCTGTAGCGGGCGCTGCTGGCGACCTGGCGCTCGACGAACACCGAGAGTTCCTCGTCGCTCAGGCCGTACTTGCCCTGGTAGTAGGTGCTGTAGGCCTCGAACGAAACGAACTGACGCTGCCCGGGGGTATGGTCCATCAGCGACACCAGGCCCAATCGCGGCAGGTCGGCGAGCTCGCGGAAGCGCGCGAGCGTCTCGGCCTGGCTGACCTCGCAGCGCAGGTGCAGGCGGTGATCGACCCGCGCCAGCCCGCTATCGACGATATCGTCGATCGCCCGACACATCTCGGCGAGCGCCTGGTGGCGCATGCTCTCCTTGTTGACGTCGCCGATGGCCACGGCGTCGAACACCGTGGTGATGCCGCTCGCCGCCATCTGGGCATCGTGAGCCAGCGCCGCCTGGCGCGCCGGCCAGGCCACCTTGGGGCGCGGCTGGAAGTACTTCTCCATGTTGTCGGTGTGCAGCTCGACCAGCCCGGGCAGCAGGTAGTCGCCGTTGCAGTCGATCGCCGCGGGGTGGCGGCTGGGGGCGGTGTCGAGCGCGGCGATCGAACCGTCGCGGATCACCAGGCTACCGCGGATAACCTCGTCATCGAGCACTAGCTGGGCGTTGCTGAGGATTTGTTCACGCATGGGGAAGGCCTCGGGAAGTCGACGGTTGAGCGGCAGGGGCGAGGGACGGCGCCATGAACGATTCCAGCGGCAGCAGGCGGTCGGCCACCCGCTCGCGCACGTCCTCGTCGTGGAAGATGCCGAGCATGGCGGTACCGCGTGCCTTGGCCTCATGGATCAGTTCGACCACCACCGCGCGGTTGGCGGCGTCAAGCGAAGCGGTGGGCTCGTCGAGCAGCAGCAGCGGATGCTCGCCGATGAAGCCGCGGGCGATGTTGACGCGCTGCTGCTCGCCACCCGAGAAGGTGCCGGGGGGCAGCGACCAGAGCCGCTCGGGCAGGTTGAGGCGCGCCAGCAGCGTCTCGGCCCGCACCCGGGCCTCGGCCGCATCGGCGCCGCGCGCCAGTAGCGGCTCCATCACTACCTCGCGGGCCGAGACCCGCGGCACCACGCGCAGGAACTGGCTGACGTAGCCGATCACGTCGCGGCGCAGGGCGTGCCAGGCGTGGGCCGGCAGCTCGGTGAGGGAGAGCGGCCCGTCGCCGAAGTGAAGGCGGATGCGCCCCTCGCCGGCCAGGTAGTTGCCGTAGAGAATCTTGAGCAGCGTGCTCTTGCCGATGCCGCTGGGGCCGGCCAGTACCAGGCACTCGCCCGGGTGGAGTTCAAGCGAGAGGTCGCGCATCACCGAGAGCGCGAGCCCGCCCTGGCCGTGCAGCACGAAGCCCTTGCCGAGGTGCTCGACGGTGAGAATCGGGGTCATGGTCGTCTCCTCGGTCATGGGGTCAGCACCGACGACACCAGCAGCTGCGTGTAGGCGTGCTGCGGGTCGTCGAGGATCTGGTCGGTGAGGCCGGCTTCCACCACCCGGCCGCGGCGCATCACCAGCAGGCGGTGGGCGAGCAGGCGGGCCACGGCCAGGTCGTGGGTGACCAGCACCACCGAGAGCCCGAGCTGGCGTACCAGGGTGCGCAGCATGTCGAGCAGACGCGCCTGCACCGAGACGTCGAGCCCGCCGGTGGGCTCGTCCATGAACACCAGCCGCGGCCGGGTGACCAGGGTGCGGGCGATCTGCAGGCGCTGCTGCATGCCGCCCGAGAAGGTGCGCGGCGCGTCGTCGATGCGTGCCGGGTCGAGTTCCACCTGCGTCATCCAGTCCTGGCCGGCAGCGCGCAGCTGGCCGTAGTGGCGCTGGCCCAGCGCCATCAAGCGCTCGCCGACGTTGGCTCCGGCCGAGACACCCATGCGCAGCCCGTCGCGCGGGTTCTGGTGCACCAGGCCCCACTCCAGACGCAGCAGCGCGCGGCGCCGCGCCTCGCCGATGGCGTAGAGGTCGGTCTCGCTGGCATCGCCCGGCCGGTGATAGACCACCCGGCCGGCATCCGGCGCCTCCAGCCCGGCGAGCACGCGCAGCAGCGTCGACTTGCCGGATCCTGACTCGCCGACGATCCCCAGCACCTCGCCGGCATGCAGGCGGAAGTCGATCGCCTCGCAGCCCTTGCCGGGGCCGTAGAGTCGCGTGATGTCCTGCACGTCGAGCAGCACGGGGCGGTCCAGCTCGGGCCTGGCCAGGGCAGGTGCGGAAGGGTCGGGACGTTTCATGACAGCTCTCCCCGGCGTGTCAGGCAGTAGTCGGTATCCGAGCAGACGAACATGCGCCCGCCGGCATCGTCGGTGATCACCTCGTCGAGGAAGCTCCGGTCGCTTGCGCACAGCGCGCAGCGCTCGTCCCAGCGCTGGATCTCGAAGGGGTGATCCTCGAAGTCGAGACTCTCGACATGGGTGTAGGGCGGGATAGCGTAGAGCCGCTTCTCGCGCCCGGCGCCGAACAGCAGCAGCGCCGGGCTCATGTCGAGCTTGGGGTTGTCGAACTTGGGGATCGGCGAGGGATCCATCACGTAGCGCCCGTCGACCTTCACCGGGTAGGCGTAGGTGGTGGCGATATGGCCATGGCGGGCGATGTCCTCGTACAGCTTCACGTGCATCACCCCGTACTCCTCTAGGGCATGCATCAGCCGGGTTTCCTGCTCACTGGGTTCGATGAAGCGCAGCGGCTCGGGGATCGGCACCTGGAAGACCAGGATCTGGCCCGGCTCGAGCGGCGTCTCGGGGATGCGATGGCGGGTCTGGATGACGCTCGCGGCCGGGGTCACGGTGGTGGTCTCGACCCCCGCCACGCGCTCGAAGAAGGCGCGGATGCTGACCGCGTTGGTGGTGTCGTCGGCGCCCTGGTCGATCACCTTGAGCACGTCGTCGACACCGAGAATGCTGGCGGTGAGCTGCATGCCGCCGGTGCCCCAGCCGTAGGGCATGGGCATCTCGCGGCCGCCGAAGGGCACCTGGTAGCCGGGGATGGCCACCGCCTTGAGCAGCGCACGGCGGATCATGCGCTTGGTCTGCTCGTCCAGGTAGGCGAAGTTGTAGCCATTCATGCTGGGTCTCCTGGCGCGGCGGCGCGCTCGTCGGTCGTCGATGTCGGCGAGCCGGCCTCCTGGCACGCCCCCTGCCTGCGCGCCTCGTGCTCTCGCCGCAGGCGGCGCAGCAGTTCGAGCTCGGATTGGAAGTCGACGTAATGCGGCAGCTTGAGGTGCGAGACGAAGCCCGAGGCCTCGACGTTGTCGGCATGCGCCAGCACGAATTCGGCTTGCTGGGCGGGGCCCTGGACCTCTTCGCCGAGCTCCTCGGCACGCAACGCGCGATCGACCAGCGCCATGGCCAGGGTCTTGCGCTCGTTGTGGCCGAAGGCCAGCCCGTAGCCGCGGGTGAATTGCGGCGCGGCCTCACGGGAGCCGCCGAACTGGTTGATCATCTGGCACTCGCTCAGCGCGATCTCGCCGACGCACACCGCCTCGCCCCACTCCTCGACGAAGATCTCCACCTCCACCTGGCCCAGGCGGATCTCACCGGCGAAGGGGTGATTGCGCCCGTAGCCGCGCTGGGTGGAGTAGCCCAGCGCCAGCAGGTAGCCCTCGTCGCCGCGCGCCAGCATCTGCAGGCGCGCGGCGCGGTCGACGGGATAGTCGGGCGGGTCGCGGGTGATGTCGGCCGGCTCGCTGCCGTCGTCGCGCTCGCGCTCGATCAGCCCCTCGGCGTCGAGCAGCTCCAGGATCTGCGGGCACGGCGCCAGCGGCGGCTCGCTGGCCTCCACCGCCGGCGTCTCGCCCCCGGCGAGCAGCAGGAAGTCGAGCAGGCGGTGGGTGTAGTCGTAGGTCGGCCCCAGCACCTGACCACCGGGTATGTCCTTGTAGGTGGCGCTGATGCGACGCTCGATGCGCATGGCGCCGGTGTCCAGCGGCTCGCTCACTGCCAGGCGCGGCAGCGTGGTGCGGTAGGCGCGCAGCAGAAAGGCCGCCTCGATCATGTCGCCGCTGGCCTGCTTGATGGCAAGCGCGGCGAGTTCGGGATCGTAGAGCGACGCCTCGGCCATGACGCGGTCGACGGCCAGGCGCAGCTGTCCTTGTATCTGGTCGACCCCGAGTTCGGCTTGTTCGCGGTTACCGCGGCGCCGGTCGGCGAGCAGACGATGGGCGTTGGCGATGGCGCGCTCGCCTCCTTTCACGGCAACGTACATCAGGCGACCTCCTCGATGCGGGTGCTGCGCGGCAGCGCGGCGAGTCGCGCACCGCAGGTGAGGATGGCGTCGAGCCCGCACGGGAAACTCTCGCGGTTGGCGGCGAGCCGCGCCATCAGGGGAGCGGCCGCCGCGTCCAGGCCCAACTGGCGTCGCAAGGCGATGCCGGGCCCAGTGAGGCGCCACTCGCCGGTAGGCTCGAGGGTATCGAGCGCCACCAGCAGCGTGGTGCTGCGATCGGGGTATTCGTCGCTGCCCAGGGCGAAGGCGATGGGCTCCGCCAGCACGCCCGGCGTGACCAGGGCGAAATCGGCTTCCGCCGGGTCGTCGCTCAGGCGACAACCGGTGTGGAAGGCCAGCGCCTCGCACAGCTCGGGTGTGTCCAGCCCAGGGGCGAGCCACACCCGGGTGTCGAGATCACACAGGGTCAGCAGGACGCCCCACAGCGCGGGTCCGATGTCGTCGCCCGGCGGCGACGACACCTCCAGCGTATGCAGCGTGCCGGGCTCGCTCATCGCCGAGAGAAGCTGGCGGAACAGCCGCTGGCTGTCATGGACGGGGTCGTTCAGGGTCGGCCAGAGCATGGGTCACTCCCCTCTCACCAGGGTGAAGAAATCGACACGGGTGGCGGCCGCCAGGCGCGAGGCCTCGGCACGGCGCGCCTCGAGTGCTTCCTCGAGCGGGACGATCAACTCGTCGTCGATACGCCGGGCCCAGGTCTCGCGTTGGGCACAGGCATCGACCAAGGCGATCAGCTCGGCGTGGCGCCGGTCGCGGCCGCGAACCCAGCCATGTCCCAGTGAAGCGTCGTCCCCGGCGCCGTCATCGAGGGCGACGCTGGCTCGGGTCAGGGTCATCTCACCGAGATGAAAGGCACGGCCGGTGCCGCCCATGCGACCGCGCAGCATGGCCATGCCGGTCTCGGGGCCACGCACGCAGCGATACGCGGCACGAATGCCGAGCGTGGCCCAGCGGGCCTCGAGCTGGTCGCGGGGCGTCAGCGCCAGCACCCGCTGGCGTCGCGCCTGCGGCTTGCGCTGATCAGGTAAGTGAGTCATGAGGACACCTCGTCGGAGTCGAAATCGATGTGGTAGGCGAGCCGGTCGGCCCGGGCGCGGCTGACCGATATCTCGACCAGCGCGCCGTCGCGATCGACGTTGTCGCTTACGAGCTGCAGTAGCGGAGCACCGAGCGGACAGCGCAGATGGCGAGTGTCGCCGCGGGTGGCACTGCCGGCTTCGATGCGCACGCGCCGGCGGAAGAGCCGCAGGCCGTAGTGCTGGTCGAGCAGCGCCCGGGTCGAACCGCCGCGATAGCGCCGCTCCCAGCCGGGCACCCGCGCGGGATCGAACCAGTGGCACAGCAACATGGCCGGCGCGCCGTCGATGTGCCGCAGGGTGTCGACGCGCAGCAGGCGCTCGCCGGGGCGTTGCCCGAAGCGCTGGGCGAGGGCTTCGGGCGGCTCGCACAGGCGCTGGGCGAGACACTCGGTCTGGGTGGCGATCCCCAGCGCGGCGAGGTTGTGGGTCACCTTGCTGGCGGCGCTGACGGCATAGTCGAGACGGCGGTCGACGACCTGGGTGCCGCGCCCCTGATGGCGGGTCACCATGCCCGCGGCCACCAGCTCGTCCAGCGCGCGCCGCACGGTGTGTCGATTGACCCCAAAGCGTCGGGCCAAGGCCGCCTCCGCCGGCAGCAGCTCGCCCGGGGCGTAGTCGCTGCGCACCTCGCGAGCCAGCGTATCGGCCAGCGTGCGATAGCGAGGTGCCCTGGCCGGCGGCGTATCGGTCACTTGTCTAGACATGTTCACTCCAACGAAAAAACGGAGCTTCGCAGGCAAGGGCCGCGGGAGCGGCCGTCTTTGTCCCTAGATGAAGCGCTTGCGTACGGTTTGGGAAGCCATGTCCAGCACGGTGACGGCGATAATGATCACCAGCATGATCGTGGCGGTCTCGGCGTACCGGAAACCCCGCATGGTTTCCCACAGCGCCACGCCGATGCCGCCGCCGCCGACCATGCCCAGCACGGTGGCCGAGCGAATGTTCGACTCGAAGCGATAGAGGCTCACCGAGATCCATAGCGGCAGCACCTGGGGGATCAGGCCGAAGACGATCTCCTCGATGCGCCCGGCGCCGGTGACGCGAATGCCCTCCATGGGGCCGGCCTCGCTGGCCTCGACGGCCTCGGAGAACAGCTTGGCGAGCACGCCGGTGGTATGGACGAACAGCGCCAGGGTGCCAGCGAAGGGGCCGAGCCCCACGGCCACCACGAACAGCATGGCGAAGACCAGTTCGTTGATGGCGCGGCAGGCATCCATCAGACGGCGCATGGGCTGGTAGACCCACCACGGCACTAGGTTCTCGGACGAGAGCAGGCTGCAGGGAATGGCGAACACGATCGCCAGCAGCGTGCCCCAGATGGCGATCTGAATGGTCACCAGCATCTGGTCGATGTAGCGCTCCAGGTTGCCGAACGCCGGCGGGAAGAAGTCGGCGGCGAGTTCGGCCATGTTGCCGGCGTTGGCGACCAGCGCGCCGGGGTTCATCTCGGTGCCCTGCCAGGCCCAGGCCAGTATGCCCAGAGCGGCGGCCCAGCCGAGCAGGTTGACCCAGCTGCGCTTGGCCGGGGCGGCCACGGGCATAGACGTCGTAGAGGTCATGAAGATTCTCCGGAGAGGGGCCAGCGCGGCCCCTCGGGACTCGATTGCCGTAGCGGACGGGGCCGCTTACTGGGCCATGGCGGTGGTCACGCCCTCGCGCTCTTCGGCTTGGGCGGCCTCGCGGGCCTTGAGGCGCTCGTCGAGCTCATCGAGCTGGGCGTCGAGCTCGGCCAACTGGCGCTGTTTGTCGGCATCGTCGAGCGAGTCATCGGCGGCGAGCTGGGCGCGCTGCTTGAACAGTTCGAGCTGACGGATGGGCAGCAACTGGTCGTTGTCGGAGGCGTCGAAGCGTGCCCACTGCAGCGGGGCGATCCTCTCGCGCTGCTCCGCGGTCTCGCCGTAGCTCAGAATGAAGTCGCGCAGGCGGGTCTTCATCGACTCCGGCAGGTCCTCACGCCACACCAGCGGGTCGGACGGGATCAGCGGCGACTGCCAGATCACCTTGAGCTGTTCAGCCTTGTCGGGGTGCGCCATTTCCAGGCGCTCCATGCTCTCGGTATTGAACGTGGCGACGTCCACCTGGCGGTTGGCCACCGACAGCGCATTGGTCTCGTGGTTGGAATTGAGGGTGCGCTTGAAGATGTCGGTGGCCACGACGCCGTTCTGGGCGAAGACGTAGTAGCTCGGCACCAGGAAGCCTGAGGTGGAGTTGGGGTCGCCGTTGCCGAAGGTCAGCTCGGAGGCGTTGGCCAGCACGTCTTCGACGCTCTCCAAGGGGCTGTCCTGGTGCACGATCAGCAGGCTCCAGTAGCCCGGCTCGCCGTTCTCGGGCACGGTCTGGGCGAAGATTTCGCCGCCGGCGCGGTCCACCGCCTCCATGGCCGACTTGTTGCCGTACCAGGCGAGATCGATCTTGTCGAAGCGCATGGCCTGGATCACCGCGGCGTAGTCGTTGGCGAAGAACGGCTCCACCTCGACGCCGAGGCTCTCGGCCATATCATCGAGGAACGGGCGCCACAGCGGCTCCTGGTTCTGGCTGGCCTCGGTGGAGATGATGCCGAAGCGCAGGGTGTCGAGTTCCTCCTCGGCGGCGGCGAGCTGGCTGCCGAGCAGGCCGAGACCGGCGATCAGCGGCAGGGTGAGACGGCGAAGATTGGGGCTCATGGCGGAAACCTCTTGGTGGCGGTTGGCGATGGATCAGCTGGCGGCGCCCAGGGCGACGCGGGCGGCGACGGGAACGGGCGAGTGGCGCGGCTCGTCGAACCCGGCGTTCTCGTAGAGCGACTGGAGCCGTGCCTCGGTGAGGCCCTCGGTCCGGCCGTCGTAGTAGAGGCGCCCCTGCTTGAGGGCGATGGCCCGCGAACAGTAGCGGCGGGCGTAATCGACCTGATGCAGCGAGACGAGCACGGTACGGCCATCCTCGAGATTGATGCGCTTGAGGATGTCCATGACTTCGCGTGCACTGCGCGGGTCGAGTGAGGCAATGGGCTCGTCGGCGAAAATCACGTCGGCGTCCTGCATCAGCACACGGGCGATCGCCACGCGCTGCATCTGGCCGCCGGAGAGGGTGTTGGCGCGTTGGTCGGCGAGTTCGGCAAGGCCGACGCGGGCCAGGGCCTGGCGAGCCTGGGCGCGCTCCTCGTCGGTGAAACGCCCGAGCAGCGCCCGCCAGCGCGGCATCGAGCCAAGCCGGCCGACCAGCACGTTGGTCAGCACACTGAGGCGGCCGACGAGATTGAACTGCTGGAAGATGTAGCCGCAGCGGCAGCGCTGAGTGCGCGAGCCACGCAGCAGCCGACCGCTTCGCTGGATGTCGCGCCCCATCACGCGGATGTGGCTGTCGGCCTTACGGTTGGCGGTAGTCAGCCCCACCAAGTGACGCAACAGGGTGGACTTGCCCGAGCCGGACGGCCCGATCAGGGCCACCATCTCGCCGGCATGGATGTCGAAGCCGACGTTCTCGAGGACGCGGGTCTGGCCGAAGGTCTTGCTGAGCCGCTTTACGGCAATCGTGACGCTGGGCATGGAGACGCCTCCTGTATCGGATAGCGCCAGTGTCGCGGCCCAAGGTTAAGAAGCGTTGTCTAGACAATAACGATTTGGTGACATTTCCCAGCCCCTGCGGCCGACCCGGAGTGGGAAGGCGGCATGTGGCGGCTTGGAAAACAAAGACTTGGCGAATGACGAAGCGCGACTGACACAACGTTGCCATCGAAGTGTCACGATAAACGCATCGCGCCCCGCCAAATGGCGGGGCGCGATGGGATAGCACTTTTTTATGTCACCTAGTTACATGTTACCTAGGCCCGCTGACGAACCATTCCGCTATAGACCAGCCCGGCCACGATCAGGGTGATGGCGAAGGCGTAGATACCGATGGTGATGCCGCTGTTCCACAGGATGCTCCAGTCGCCTCCGGAGATCGACATGGCGCGGCGCAGGTTGTACTCCATCTGCCCGCCCAGCAGCAGGCCCAGCACCACCGGCACGGCGGGCATCTCCAGCTTGCGCAGCACATAGCCGAGCACGCCGAAGGCCAGCATCATGTAGAGGTCGAAGGCGCTGTTGCCGAGCGAATAGACGCCGACGAAGGCCACCATCACCACCATCGGCATCAGGAACCAGCCGGGCGCCTGCAGCACCTTGGCGAACAGCCCCACTAACGGGATGTTGAGGATCAGCAGCATTACGTTGCCGATGAACAGCGCTGCCACCAGCCCCCAGACCATTTCCGGCTGCTGCGCGAACAGCAGCGGCCCAGGGGTGATGTTCATCGACAAGAGCAGCGCCAGCAGAATCGCCGTGGTGCCGCTGCCGGGGATGCCCAGCGACAGCATGGGGATCAGCGCACCGCCGGCCGCCGCGTTGTTGCCCGCTTCGGGTGCCGCTACGCCGCGCGGATCGCCCTGGCCGAACGTGCCGCGACGCCCCAGCCAGCGGCGCTCCAGGGTATAGGAGAGGAAACTGCCGAGCGCGGCGCCGGCGCCCGGCAGCACGCCGGCGACGAAACCGATGAACGAGCTGCGCCCGATGGTCGGCGCGCATTTCCCGGCACTGCGAATGCCTGGAATCGCCGAGCCCACCTTGAGGGTCGGCTTGTTGCTGCCGCGGGTATCTTCGAGAAACACCAGGCACTCGGAGATCGCGAACAATCCGACCAGGGCGACGATGAAGTCGATGCCGTCGTAGAGTTCGTACCAGCCGAAGGTGTAGCGCGGTACGCTGCTCACCGAGTCGATGCCCACGGTACCCAGCAGCAGGCCCAGGCAGGCGGCGAGAAAGCTCTTCACCAGGCTGCCGCTGGTCACCCCGCCGATGGTGGCGAAGGCCAGCACGAACAGGGCGAAGTACTCGGCCGGCCCGAAGCGGATCGCGAACCCTACCAGCAGCGGGGCGAACAGGGTGAGGCCGATGGTCGCCACGGTGGCACCGACGAACGAGGCCACGCCGGAGAGCCCCAGGGCCTCGCCGCCACGCCCCTTGAGCGCCATGGGGTAGCCGTCGAGGGTGGTCATCACCGCCGGTTCGTCACCGGGAATGTTGAGCAGGATCGAGCTGATCCGCCCACCGTACATGCAGCCGTAGTAGATGCTGACCAGCAGGATCAGCGCGGCGGTCGGCGTCAGGCCGAAGTTGAAGGTCAACGGGATCATCAGCGCCACCCCATTGACCGGCCCGAGCCCCGGCAGCGTCCCGATCAGCGTGCCTACGGCACAGCCGACCAGCGCCAGAAACAGGTGCTGGGGTTCGAGCGCCACGGCGAAGCCTTGGGCGAGAAAAGCCAATATATCCATCGAGACGCCTTACCAGTCGAGGCCCGGCATGTTGGGCAGCGGCATGCCGAGAGCGAATTCGAACAGCAGATAGAGCGAGACCGTCAGCAGCGCGCCGCAGGCCAGCGAGGCCCTCCAGGTCGCGCCGAACAGACGAATCAGCAGCACCACGCAGACCAGACTGGCGGGCAGGAAGCCCAGCGGCTTGAGAACGCCGGCGTAGATACCGAGCAGCAGCAGCGCCGCCCCCTGCCTGAGCAGGGCGGCGCGCTGCGGCCAGCGCTGATTGACGCCGGGGCGTATCACCAGATAGGCCGCGAACAGGCCCATCGGCACGCTGACGAGACGCGGAAAGGCGCCGGGCCCCACGACCTGGCCGAAGCCGGCGGGGAAGGTGTGTGAATACCACCACGCTCCCACTGCCATCAGCAGCAGCACGACGCCGGCGATACGATCGGCGACAGCGCCCGAGACCTGATCCGTGTTCAGCCCGGGTTCACTCACTCGATGACACCGATCTCGCGCGAAACGGACTCGACCTCGTCGATGGTCTCGTAAACGTAGTCGGTGAACTCCTCGCCACCGCGCCACAGCGGTACCAGGCCGTTCTGCTGGGCGGTCTCCTTCCACTCGTCGCTCTGGTAGAGCGTCTCGAGGGTCTCGACCATGCTTGCGTAGTCCTCGTCGGAGACCTCACCGCCGGTGTAGAAGCCGCGCCAGTTGTAGCCGGTCACGTCGTAACCCTGGGACACCGCGGTGGGCAGCTCAGCGAAGGGCTCGGGCAGCGGCTCGTCGGACAGTACCGCCAGCACCCGCACGTCGCCGGACTCGATGAAACCGGCGATCTCCCCGAGGTCGGTCGAAACCATGTCGACGTGTCCCCCCATCATCTGGGTCACGGCCGGTCCGCCGCCGTCGAACTGCACCCAGCGCACGCTGGCCATCTGATCGGCCGGCATGCCCGCCTCCTTGGCCAGCAGCAGCGCGCGGATGTGATCCCAGCCTCCGGCGCCGCTGGAGCCGGCCATGGCCACCGCACCCGGGTCCTCGATCATGTCGTTCAACAGTTCTTCAAGCGTTTCGTAGGGGCTCTCGTCATCGACCAGAATCACGCCCACATCGGTGCCCAGCATGGCCAGCCAGCGCATGGTATCGGCGTCGCCGGGGTATTGGCCCTGGGCGATCTGCGTCATGCCCACGGTGCTGGTCGCCACGATCAGGTCGCTATCGTCGGCGCGACTGCTGGCAACGTTGGAGAACGCCACGGCCCCGACGCCACCCGGCATGTTGGTGACCTGCACGGCGCCGTCGGTCAATTCCAGCTCGCGCAGCAGCTTGGCCACCGAGCGGCAGGTGAAGTCCCAGCCGCCGCCGGGGTCGGCCGGGGCGATGCATTCGCTGATGGGCAGTGCCTGGCTCGGTGAGCTGATGGCCAGCCCCAGCAGGGCCGAAGCGGCGAGACCGTGGCGAGCGTGCTTGATGGTGCGCATTGTCGTGTCCCTCGTTTGTTGTTGTGTTGCTGTCGTGCCGTGTTGCGGTGGGTATTGCCACGCCGAAGCCTCGGCTCGGCGCCTCTTGCAGATTAGCTCATATAACTCCGCGTGCCTGCATGGCTGAGATCTCGGCTTCCTCGACCCCCAGCTCGCGCAGAATCTCGCGGGTATGCTCGCCGAGTTCCGGTACGCCACGGTGAACCGCCGCGGGGGCCTCGCTCATCTTGACCGGGAAGCCGGTCGTGGGAATCCGGCCGAACTTCCCCTGGTCCAGCTCGATCTTCATCTGCTGTGCCTGTACCTGGGGATCGTCGAAGGTCTCGCGCAGGTCGTGGACGCGCCCACAGGGCACGCCGGCGCGGTTGAGATGCGCGATCCACTCGTCGACACTGCGCTGTTCGGTGACCCGCGTCAGTATCTCGCGCAGGGCTTCGCGATTGCGCATGCGATGGGGGTTATCGGCGAAGCGCTCGTCGTCGAGCAGATGCAGCATGTCGAGCGCGCGCAAGAAGCGTTCGACCATGATGTCGTTGCTGGGGGCGATGGCCACCTCGCCGTCGCTGGTGCGGAACAGGCCGTAGGGATAGAGCATGGGATGGTCGTTGCCGGTGCGCGCCGGCACCTGGCCGGTGGCGAAGAACTCCGCCGCCAGGTAGCCCATCATGCCGATCAACCCGTTGGTCAGGGCGGTCTCGACGATATCGCCCTGCCCGCTGCGCTCGCGTCGTACCAGCGCCGCGCAGATGCCGAAGGCCAGGTTCTGGCTGGCCACCATGTCGCTGATGGGTGGTGCCGCGCGCATGGGTTCGCCGTCGGCGGGGCCGTTGACGCCCATGAAGCCGCTCATGGCCTGGGCGATGAAATCGTAGGCGGGCCGGTCGCGATAGGGCCCGGTGGAGCCGAAGCCGTTGATGCGCCCAACGACCAGGCGCGGATAGCGCTCGCGCAGGGTCTCGTCGTCGAGGCCCATCTTGGCCATGACGCCGGGGCGGAAATTCTCGACCAGCACGTCGGCCTCTTCCAGCAGCCGGGCCAGGAGCACCTTGCCCTCTTCGCTGCGCAGATCCAGCGTCAACGAGCGCTTGTTGCGGTTGAACTGGGCGAAATACCAGCTGAAACCGTTCACGATGTTGCCTTGGGAGCGCACGATATCGCCGCGCTCCGGCGGTTCGATCTTGATCACCTCGGCGCCGTGGTCGCCCAGCATCTGGGTGCAGAACGGCCCCGAGATGACCCGCGTGAGGTCGATCACGCGAATGCCCTCCAGGCTTCCCGCCGCCTGGGCTGGTGAATTCGTCATGTTCATCCTTTTGCCGTGGGCACCGCCGCGCAGTCGCTGAGCGCCAGCCGTGGCCCCGCCTTGGAGACCTGGGCCGGCAGGGGGCGCCCCATCAGGCGGGTGGCGAGTTGCGCGGCCTCGATCATCCGCTCCAGGTCGATGCCGGTCTCGATGCCCATCTCGCCGAGCAGATAGACCAGGTCCTCGCTGGCGATGTTGCCCGTCGCCTTCGGCGCGAAGGGGCATCCCCCCAGCCCGCCAATCGAGCTCTCGTAGCGATCGACGCCAAGCGCGAGGCCCTGCATGACGTTGGCCAGGCCAATGCCGCGAGTATTGTGAAAGTGCAGGGTCGGCGACACGCCGGGCGCCACCTCGCGAAGGTGGGCGATCCGCTCCGCAACCAGGGGCGGCGTGGCCATGCCGGTGGTATCGCCCAGCGATACGTAGCGGGCGCCGAGGTCGGCGAAGTGGCGGGCGATGCGGCCTACCGCGGCCACGTCGACGTCGCCCTCGAAGGGACAACCGAAGCAGGTGGCGATGGCCCCGCGCAGCTCGATGCCGCTGCCCTCGAGGCGCCGGGCCACCTGCTCGAAGCTCGCCAGCGACTCATCGACGCTGGCATTGACGTTCTTGGCGTTGTGGGTTTCCGAAGCCGAGACGAACAGCACCACCGAGTCGATGCCGGCCTCCAGGGCCCGCTCGGCCCCGCGCAGGTTGGGCACCAGCGCCGAGAAGTGCACCCGGTCGATGTCCCTGAGCTCGGCCACTAGCTCCGCGGCATCGGCCAGCGCCGGTACCGCGCGCGGACTGACGAAGGAGGTCAGCTCGAATTCGCGCACCCCGGCCGCAACCAGGGCACGCACCAGCTCGGCCTTGTGCGCCGTGGAGAGCAGTACCTTCTCGTTCTGCAGGCCGTCGCGCGGGCCCACTTCGGTGACGTGGACCTGCCGGGGCGCCCGGATCGCTTCTAGCATGATGGTTAGCCGCGCAATGATTTCCCCGACTGTACGTAGCCGACTCGCATCGCAGCCATGCGCCTTTGGTTTAATACCGGCTCTTGTATGGCCCGGCCCCGCTTCTCAGTCGCCGTCGGCCAGTGCCGGCAGCAGCACCTTGAGCTTACGCGTGAGGGTATTGCGCCCCCAGCCCAGTAGTTCGGCGGCCTCGCCCTTGCGCCCACCGGTGTGCTTCAGCGCCGTCTCGATCAGGATGCGTTCGAAATCCGGCACGGCCTCTTCCAGCAGGTGGGTGTGGCCCGCCGCCAGGGCGCGGTCGGCCCAGTCGCGGAAGGCGGCGCGCCAATCGCCATTGGCGACTTCGCCACCCTCGCCCTGGCGCAGCTCCGGTGGCAGATCCTCGACCAGGATCTCGCGGCCCGAGGCCATTACCGTCAACCAGCGACAGGTATTCTCCAACTGGCGCACGTTGCCCGGCCAGGCCAGCCGGGTCAGGTGAGCCTCGGCGTCCTTGGTCAGCACCTTGATGTCGGTGGCGAGTTCCTTGGCGGCTTCGGCCAGGAAGTGGCGCGCCAGCCGCGGGATGTCCTCGCGCCGCTCCGCCAGCTTGGGCAGGTGCACGCGGATCACGTTGAGGCGATGAAACAGGTCCTCGCGGAAGCGGCCATCCTCGACCAGCCGCTCCAGGTTCTGGTGGGTGGCGGCAATGATGCGCACATCCACTTTTACCGGCGTATGGCCGCCAACCCGATAGAACTCGCCGTCGGCCAGCACCCGCAGCAGCCGCGTCTGGGTCTCGGCGGGCATGTCACCGATCTCGTCGAGAAACAGCGTGCCGCCGTTGGCCTGCTCGAAGCGCCCTTGGCGGCTTGCCGTGGCGCCGGTGAAGGCGCCCTTCTCGTGGCCGAACAGCTCGGATTCGATCAGGTCGCGGGGAATCGCCGCCATGTTCAGGGCAATGAACGGATGGCTGGAGCGCGGGCTGTGCTGATGCAGGGCGCGGGCCACCCGCTCCTTGCCGGTACCCGACTCGCCGTTGATCAGTACCGTGATGTGAGAGTGCGACAAACGGCCGATGGCGCGGAAGACCTCCTGCATCGCCGGAGCTTCACCGATGATCTCGGCGTCCAGCCCCTCAGGCACGCTGACCGGGCGCTTGCGCTCGCGGGCATGGGCCACGGCACGGCGCACCAGAGCCAGCGCCTCGTCGACATCGAACGGCTTGGGCAGGTATTCGAAGGCGCCCCCCTGATAGGAGGCCACGGCGCTGTCGAGGTCGGAGTGGGCGGTCATCACGATGACCGGCAGGTCGGGGTGAACCTCGCGCACCCGCGACATCAGGTCGAGGCCATCGATGCCCGGCATGCGGATGTCGGTGACCAGAACGTCGGGCGGGTCATCCAGCAAGCGGCTGAGCGCCACGTCGGCCCGGTCGATGCACTCGACCTCGAGGTCGGGCTGAGCCAGGGCGCGCTCCAGCACCCAGCGAATGGCGCGGTCGTCGTCGACCACCGCGACACGTGCGACATCAGTCATGGCGCCTCTCCAGTGGAATAAGCAGACGGAACTCGGTATGGCCGGGGCGGGAATCGCATTCGATCAGCCCCTGGTGCTGATGCAGGATGCCCTGGGCAATGGACAGTCCCAGCCCACTGCCGTCGGCGCGCCCCGAGACCATGGGATAGAAAAGGGTTTCCTGAAGGCTCTCGGGAACGCCGGGGCCGTTGTCGATCAGGGCCACTTCGCAGACCAGGCGATGGCGCTCCGCGCCCAGGGTGAACTGGCGGCGTGCCCGGGTGCGTAACAGCAGGCTCGGGGCTTCGGTACCCGCCTCGGTCAACGCCTCCACGGCGTTGCGGGCCACGTTGAGCACGGCCTGGATCATCTGCGCCTCGTCGCCGGGGAAATCCGGCAGGCTGGGATCATAGTCGCGTTCGATGGCCACCGACGGGGTCTCCGCCATCAGCAACGCACGCACCCGCTCCAGCACCTTGTGGATATTGAGCGGCTCGTGGCGCACCAGCTTGTTCGGTCCCAGCATGCTGTCGACCAGGTCGCGCAGACGGTCGACCTCTTCGACGATGATGCGGGTGAACTCCTGCAGAGTGGGGTCGTCGAGGTCGCGCTCCAGCAGCTGCGCCGCACCGCGGATCCCACCCAGCGGGTTCTTGACCTCATGGGCCAGGCCACGTGACAGCACCTTGATCGCCTCCTGTCGGTTGAGCAGGGCCTCCTCGCGGGAGATGCGCAACAGGCGGTCGCGCGGCTCCATCTCCACCAGCAGTTCCACCGTCGACAACGGCGTTACCGTGTAGTCGATCGTGACCACGGCGCCGCCGACCAGTGCCAGCCTTACCTCGCGCTGGGTGAAGGGGTGCTGATCGTCACGCGCCTTGGCCAGTACTTCGCCCATGCCGTCGTCCTCGGTCAGCAGGCTCGCCAGGCTGAGCCCCTTCACCCGACCCAGGCTGACCGCCAGCAAGGCTTCGGCCGCCGGATTCATCCAACTCAGCCGCAACTCATGGTCGAGCAACAGCACCGCCGTGGTGAGGTGTTCCATCAGGCGTCGATACATTTACGACCTTCCCTCGTTGAACGCAGGAGTGCATGGCGCAGTACGTGCATCGTCATGGCGCATCGGCAGGGATCACCGCAGCTACCGCCCCGAAGCCAGGCAACACTCTGGTGGAACATTCCAAGCAAGAAGCGCGCCAACCCCACGGCGGCGCAGCAGGGCGCCGTTTCAGGGCGACGGCAGCGAGCCCTTATGCACCATTATGGTGCATAAGCAGTGAGACCGCCAAATCAGGTGGCACAAATCTTCCCCATCGCGGGGCATCGAGGCACGAGAAAGGGCGAGCCAGGGAGAACGCTACATCAGTTTGAGGCTGACGCCTCGGCTCAACCGCCATTCTGCGGCAGCGTCACGTTGGCTCGCTGCACATAAAGGGAGACCGGCGGGCTGCGATGACGCACCTGCCCCTGGGCATCGAGCAGCTCCGCCTGCAGCACGTATTCACCACGGCCAAGGTCGTTGAGCATGAAGGCGCGGGTATGCATGGGAGTCTGGCTCACCCGGCCGTCGACCAGCAGTTGCACGCGATGGTCGGGGCGTAGCTCCGGCTCGATGGCCAGCTCCACTTGCAAGTTGCCGGCATAGCTTGCGGGGAGGTCCGCCCCGTGCTGCGGCGAACGGATGCGGAAGGTGTCGTAGGGCATGAACGGCTGGCCGGGTGCCTCACCCATGCGTGGGGCGACACCCTCGACGCGCGGCGGCTCTGCCTGGCGCCCTTCGACCGGCGAAGGGATCACGGTCAGCGGTGCCAGCTCGACCGGCTCGCCGCCACGGTTGGGGTCGTCGGTGAATATCACGTTGCCCTGTGCATCGGTGGAGCGGTAGATCGACGTGGCCAGCGCCCCCTGCGCCAGCACCAGGCCCAGGCCCAGCAGACAGAGCGCGATCGCCTTGCCCATGTGGACTCTCCCTTCGACGGCGCCCCGCGCAGCTCCGCTGCCGATCGGCCGATGTGCCCATGAGTGTGTTGCCCTGCAACCTTTCGCAACTCAGTGTACGACAAAAAAGGGGCTCCGCGATGCGGAGCCCCTCGTAGCGAACCGGCGCCCATGGCGCCGGACGCAACAGCTTAGCAGCTGTAGTACATGTCGAACTCGATCGGGTGCGTGGTCATGCGGATACGCTCGACGTCTTCCATCTTCAGCTCGATGTAGGCATCGATCATGTCGTCGGTGAACACGCCGCCTTCGGTGAGGAAGCCACGATCCTTGTCCAGGGCCTCCAGGGCCTGATCGAGGCTGCTCGCCACGGTCGGCACCTTCTTGCCCTCTTCCGGCGGCAGGTCATAGAGGTTCTTGTCCATGGCGTCGCCGGGGTGGATCTTGTTCTTGATGCCGTCGATACCGGCCATCAGCATCGCCGCGAAGCACAGGTAGGGGTTGGCGGTCGGGTCCGGGAAGCGAAGCTCGACGCGCTTGCCCTTGGGGCTCGCGGTGTACGGGATGCGGATGGAAGCCGAACGGTTACGCGCGCTATAAGCCAGCATGACCGGCGCTTCGAAACCCGGCACCAGACGCTTGTAGGAGTTGGTCGAAGCGTTGGCAAAGGCGTTCAGGGCACGCGCGTGCTTGATCACACCACCGATGTAGTAGAGCGCCATTTCGGACAGCCCGGCGTACTGGTCGCCGGCGAACTGGTTCTGGCCCTCCTTCCAGAACGACTGGTGCACGTGCATGCCGCTGCCGTTGTCGCCGACCAGCGGCTTGGGCATGAAGGTCGCGGTCTTGCCGTAGGCGTGGGCCACGTTGTGGATCACGTACTTCATTTCCTGAACTTCGTCGGCCTTCTTCACCAAGGTGTTGAACTTTACGCCGATCTCGTTCTGGCCGGCGTTGGCCACCTCGTGGTGATGCACCTCGACGGTCTGACCGATGGCTTCCAGGGTGTTGCACATCGCGCCGCGAATGTCGTGGAAGCTGTCGACCGGGGGCACCGGGAAATAGCCGCCCTTGACGCGCGGACGGTGGGCCAGGTTGCCGCCTTCGACCTGACGGTCGGTGGACCAGGCGCCCTCTTCGGAAGTGATCTTGTACATGGCGCCTTCGATGTCGGCTTTCCAGTGCACTTCGTCGAAGATGAAGAACTCGGGCTCGGGGCCGAAGAAGGCGGTATCACCCAGGCCGGTGGACTGCAGGTAGGCCTCGGCGCGCTTGGCGATGGAGCGCGGGTCGCGCTCATAGCCCTGCATGGTGGCCGGCTCGATGATATCGCAGCGCAGCACCAGGGTGGCGTCTTCGGTGAACGGGTCGAGGAAGGCGGTGCCGTCTTCCGGGCGCAGGATCATGTCGGACTCGTTGATGCCCTTCCAGCCGGAGATGGAGGAGCCGTCGAACATCTGGCCGTTCTCGAAGAATTCCTCATCGACGTCACGGGCCGGAATGGTGACATGCTGTTCCTTGCCCCGCGTGTCGGTGAAGCGCAGATCAACCCACTTCACATCATGTTCTTCGATCAGGGCGAGAGTCTTGGCTGACATTTGTGTCCTCCGTTTGAGCTGTGGCTCGATTCGTTTGGCTGAAGTCCACTGGCACTGGTTGCATCGCAGCGCCTGTTGTAACACGCGGTGGGCCTACTGCCCACGTCGCCATGCACAAGCATGGAGAGCTGCCCACACAAATGCAGGAGCCATGCCAAGCATGCACCATGCAAGCCCGGAGAAAGAATAAGTGACGGTAATAATTGAAAAAAAATTTGCACCGCTCTGTATCGCGCTGCACCAAGCCTGCTCGACCGGTCTCATTGAGTACCAGCAGGCTTAAAACAAAGCACCGCGTTGGTGCAATCTTGCCCAGAGCGCACCAAACAGGTGCGAGGAAAGAGGGATTTACGCGACTTCGATCGATACGCGAGCCTGGCATGCCCGCAGCCGTTCGAGCAGATCGGGCAGGGCATCGCTTCCCAACTGCGGGTCGAAGCCGCCGATGCGATCGAACCAGGTCCGCGCCACCCAGAAGGTATCCATCGGCGAGAGGCGCTGGAGCAGCCACCACCAGCGCAGCCAGCTGTGACGGCGCATGGGCAGGACGGCAGCGTCCCAGTCGCTGCCGAGGTTGACATCGGCCAGCCGGTGGCTCAGCCAATCGGCGGCACGGCGATCTCCCTGTCCAGGAAAGAGCAGGACGTCACCGCGACTGGCCCCCACCGCGGCGTTGAACCGGCTGCCCAGGGTAGCGGAGCCACAGGATAGCAGGATGGCCTGGTGGCGCTGAGCCAAGGCCGGTAATCGACGATCGCCGGTATCATCTACCAGGAGCAGCTCATGGCCACCCTCCCAGCGCCGGGCAGCCTGTGCGAAAATGACCAGACTGCGCGGAAGTTTGGCTCCCGCAGTCCGGGCATCGAATATGACACTGGCAAGGCTCATGGCTCAGGCTCCACCAAGGCATAAAAGGGCCACCCGACAGCCGAAAAGTTACTAACTGTGTAGATAAGTGTAGAAAAGTATCGAAAAAGTTCCCTTGCTGAATTTTGTCGCACCAAGCTGCCCAATTCATGACCGGCTTTGCCGGACGGCAGCATTGCCCGGGCACCCCCGAACGCATGGGGAGAGCCACGCCTTGGGCTGAGAAGCGCCTTATGACGAGGTAGTGCTATTCCCCCTCGCTGCTTATCTGTACAATGCGCCACCACTCCCCTACCCCGCGCCTAGGGTACGTTCTTCGATGTGTACATAGGTGCGCACCCTAGTTGATGAGTCACACCCTATGAACACAGCTGTAACCCCCTCTCGTATCGAGAGTTTGCGCAATATTGCCATCATCGCCCACGTCGACCACGGCAAGACCACGCTGGTCGACAAGCTGCTGAGCCAGTCCGGCACGCTCGACCGCAAGGCCGAAGGCCAGGAGCGCATCATGGACTCCAACGACCAGGAGAAGGAACGCGGCATCACCATCCTGGCCAAGAATACAGCGATCCGCTGGCAGGACGGCAACGGCCGCGACTTCCACATCAATATCGTCGACACCCCCGGACACGCCGACTTCGGCGGCGAGGTGGAGCGCGTGATGTCGATGGTCGACTCGGTGCTGCTGCTGGTCGACGCCGTCGACGGCCCCATGCCGCAGACCCGCTTCGTGACCCAGAAGGCCTTCGCCCAAGGGCTCAAGCCGATCGTGGTGGTCAACAAGATCGATCGCCCCGGTGCGCGCCCCGACTGGGTCATCGACCAGATCTTCGATCTGTTCGACAACCTCGGCGCCACCGACGAGCAGCTCGACTTCCCGATCGTCTACTGCTCGGCGCTCAACGGCATCGCCGGCATGGACCCGGAGACGCTGGCCGATGACATGTCGCCCATGTTCCAGGCCATCGTCGACATCGTCGAGCCGCCGGCGGTAGAGATGGACGGACCGTTCCAGATGCAGATCTCGGCGCTGGACTACTCCAGCTACGTGGGCGTCATCGGCCTGGGCCGCATCAAGCGTGGCTCGGTCAAGCCCAACCAGACGATCACCGTGATCGGCACCGACGGCAAGACCCGCAAGGGCAAGGTCGGCCAGGTGATGACCCATATGGGCCTGGAGCGAGTGCAGACCGAGCTGGCCACCGCCGGCGACATCGTCTGCATCACCGGCATCGATGAGCTCTCCATCTCCGACACCCTGTGCGACCCGGCCGCCGTCGAGGCGCTGCCGCCGCTGTCGGTCGACGAGCCCACCGTGTCGATGACCTTCCAGGTCAACGACTCGCCGTTCGCCGGCCGTGACGGCAAGTACGTCACCAGCCGCAACATCAAGGATCGCCTCGAGCAGGAGCTGATCCACAACGTGGCGCTGCGCGTCGAGCAGGGCGAGAGCCCTGAGAAATTCAAGGTCTCCGGCCGCGGCGAGCTGCACCTCTCGGTGCTGATCGAGACCATGCGCCGCGAAGGCTTCGAGCTGGCGGTGGGCCGCCCCGAGGTGATCATCAAGGAGATCGACGGCGTCAGGCAGGAGCCGTACGAAGAGGTGATCATCGACTGCGAGGAGCAGCACCAGGGCGCCATCATGGAGGAGCTCGGCTACCGCAAGGGCGAGCTGACCAACATGAACCCCGACGGCAAGGGCCGCGTGCGCCTGGACTTCATCATTCCCGCACGCGGGCTGATCGGTTTCCGCGGCCAGTTCCTGACCCTGACCTCGGGCACCGGCATCCTCACCAGCCGCTTCGACCACTATGGCCCGCTCAAGCCCGACGCCGCCATCGAGCGTCGCAACGGCGTGCTGGTGTCGATGGTCGACGGCAAGGCGCTGGCCTACGCGCTGTACGCCCTGCAGGAGCGCGGCAAGCTGATCATCGACCACGGCACCGAGGTCTATGAAGGCATGCTGGTAGGCATCCACAACCGCGCCAACGACCTGGTGGTCAACCCCACCAAGGGCAAGAAGCTCGACAACATGCGCGCTTCGGGTAACGACGAGAACATCGTGCTGACGCCGCCGGTGAAGTTCAGCCTGGAGCAGGCCATCGAGTTCCTCGACGACGACGAGCTGGTGGAGATCACCCCCAACCACATCCGCCTGCGCAAGAAGTTCCTCAAGGAGCACGAGCGCAAGCGCAACAAGAAGTAAAGCTTGCTCGTTTCTCAACGACACCCGCCCCTTCGGCGGGTGTCGTCGTTTTGCGGTACAAAACCTCCTTGACCCTCACGCAACGTGAGCCTCCAAGCTTCAGCCCACGCATGGACGAAAGGAGACGAAGCATGCTGTTACGAGTCGGTGAATTGGCCAAGCGCACGGGCCTGACCGTGAGAACGCTGCATCACTACGACGAAATCGGCCTGCTCGTGCCTTCCATGCGTTCCGATGCCGGCTATCGGCTCTATCGGCGCCAGGATGTCGCCCGCCTGCACCGTATCCAGGCGCTGCGCTCCCTGGGCATGTCGCTGGCCGATATCGGCGCCTTGCTAGACCGGCCTTCTCCTTCTCTCACCGCCGTGATCGAACGGCAGATTCAGGAGCTGGAACGCAAGATCGCGGACCAGAGCCTGCTGCGAGATCGCCTCGTGGCGCTGCATCAGCAGTTCGAGAACGGCGACGAGCCGGAGATGGACGACTGGCTGAAGACACTGGAGATGATGACCATGTACGACCGCTACTTTACCCCGCAGGAACTCGACCGCCTGCCGCTGTACCAGGCCGACGACGAGCGGCAAATCGAATGGAAGGCGTTGATCGGCGAGGCCGAAGCCTTGATGCGCCAAGGCGTGCCGCCCGACGACCGTGCCGCCCAGGAGCTGGCGAAGCGCTGGATGATGACGCTCGAGCGAGATACTGCTGGTGACCCTACGCTGCTCGACAAGCTGAACGCCATGCATGCCAACGAGCCGGAGGTCCAAGCTCAGATGGGCATTTCCGCTCAGGTCTCCGAGTACGTGATGCAAGCGTTCGCCCAGTCCAAGCTGGCCATCTACCAACGCTACCTCAACGAGGAGGAGTTCGCTTTCATGCGCCAGCGCTACCCGCAGCGCATGCACGAGTGGCCACCCCTGATGGCCAAGCTGCGCCAGCAGCTCGAGCAAGGGACCCCGCCGCAGGCCCCGGCCGTGCAGCAACTGGCCAGGGAGTGGCTGGAGCTGCTGCGCAGCTTCGCCGGCGACGACCCTGCCACGCACGAGAAGATCCGCCGGGCCAACGAGCAGGAGCCGGCGCTCCAGGCGAGCGTCTGGATGACCGAGCGCATGAAGGAGTACCTGGGCAAGGCGATCGCGTACCTGCCGGCGAGCTGAGCCACCCCACCCGCTACCGTCGCCACGGTGGCGGGTTTCCCCTCCGCTGTTCCTTCCGCGATGCACTTCCTTGGCCATGGTCATGGCAACCCACTCCTGCCTGACGTAGAGTGCGGCGCTTCTCCATGACCGTGGCTACCCTAGGAGAGAATCAACTTCCAGGAGAGCAACCATGCACAAGCACGTGGAATGGGACGACCCCGGAGCCGACAGCGTGATGCGCCATTACGAGCGCAGCCCACAGGGCTATTCGGAGCCGGGGCGGGGCGATATCCTCTCGGGCCGCTACCAGGGCAAGGTGGTGCGGATCAAGGTCGAGGCCTACGTCGACGGCACCAGCATCGGCGAGGTGGTGGCTCTGATCGAGCCGTTCAGCGGCAAGCGCCGCAAGCTGATCGGCAAGCTCGCCGTGGGCGACACGGTGAGGCTGCCGGATGCCAGCCGCGCCTTCGAGCCGCGCCCGGCCGACATCTCGAAGGAGGACGAAGAGCCGCAGTGACTTCCACGAACCCGCGCCCCGGTCACCTGCCGTTCCCAACGTATCCTTAACGATTGTCTACTGGCCAGGAAGCGGGTTCTGTCGCACAGTGTACGCGCCCAACGACCGGCCCCACCCAACCGGTATCCAGTGGCGACATTCGCAGGCCCACAAGGCCACAAGACGAGCCTTCGGAAGCATAATGAGCACGTACAACGTCTGGACACACAAGGGTACCTTCCTGTTGGCTGCCGTCGGCTCGGCAGTGGGGCTCGGCAACCTATGGCGCTTTCCCTATCTCGCCGGTGAGAACGGCGGCGGCGCCTTCATCCTGATCTATGCCCTGACCATCTTCGCCGTCGGCATTCCGATCCTGATCGCCGAGACCATGCTCGGCCGCGCCAGCCGCCGAAGCCCGATCATGGGCATGCAGTTCCTGACCCGCACCCACAAGACCTCCCGCGGCTGGGTATCGATCGGCTGGCTGGGCGCCGCTTCGGCCTTCCTGATCCTGAGCTTCTACTCGGTAATCGCCGGCTGGGCGATCCACTACACCTGGCTGATGCTCACCGGCACGCTGGTCGGTGCCGATGCCGCCACCATCGGCGCCGGTTTCGATGCGCTGCTGGCCTCGCCGGGGTTGCTCACGCTCTACCACACCCTGTTCATCATCGCCTCGGGCCTGATCGTGGGCATGGGCATTCACAAGGGAATCGAAAACGGGCTGCGCATCATGATGCCGGCGCTGTTCGTGATCCTGCTGGTGGTGCTCGCCTATAGCATCGCCAATGGCGACTTCGCCGCCGCGGCAAGCTTCCTGTTCACTTTCAACCTGGCCGACCTGAGCCTCGAAGGCTGGTTGCAGGCGATGGGCCAGTCGTTCTTCACCTTGAGCCTCGGCATGGGCGCGATCATGGCCTACGGCGCCTACATGGCAAGCGACGCCTCGCTGAGCCGCACCGCCTTCGCCATCGCCTTCATCGATACCGCCGTGGCCATGGTCGCGGGCCTGGCGATCTTCTCGCTGGTGTTCGGCGCCGGGCTCGACGCCGACGCCGGGCCGGGGCTGATGTTCGTGACGCTGCCGCTGGCCTTCGCCGAGATGCCTCTCAGCGGCTTGGTCGGCGGGGTGTTCTTCATCCTGGTATTGGGGGCAGCCATCAGCTCCTCGATCTCGCTGATCGAGCCGGTGGCCGCCTTCCTCGTCGAGCGCTTCGACCTCACCCGCCCGCAGGCGGTGTTTGTCATGGTCGTGGCCAGTTGGGCGCTGGGACTGCTGACGGTGGTCAGCTTCAACCTG
>NZ_JAAQTO010000046.1 GCF_011742165.1 Billgrantia bachuensis
CTCTTCCACACCCTGTTCGGCCGTAGCGGCTTCGACTTCATCGAGCTGTTGACCAATATCTTCATGCCGCTGGGCGGCCTGCTTATCGCGCTGTTTGCCGGCTGGGCACTGACCCACTCCGAGGTGATGAAGGAGATGCGCACCAGCGAGACCTGGTTCCAGGTCTGGCGCTTCCTGGTGCGCTTCGTGGCGCCGGCGGCAGTGGCCTTCGTGTTCCTGCGCACCATCCCGCAGGTCGAGGGTTACCTGTTTCCAGCCATTGGCGCACTGGCCATCGTCGGCGCTTTCGCCATTGGCCGCACCCTCCTGGCCGGCAACCGCCAGGAACAGTAGAACAAAACCTGCCGCCGCCTTCGGGCGGCGGCTCGATATACGCCGCCCGGCCCCAACTGTGCGGCATTTTCCTAACAACGATTCCGGAAAGGAATAACTGTGCAGGAACCAACATGCCATCCATCATCGACGTCAGGCACGTTCACAAGGCCTTCGGTGGCCTGAAAGTCATCAACGACTGCTCGATCCAGGTCGAGAAAGGCTCGATCACCGGGCTGATCGGCCCCAACGGGGCCGGCAAGTCGACACTGTTCAACATCATGGCCGGCGCCCTGCCCCTCGACAGCGGCCAGGTCCTGCTCGATGGCGAGGACATCACCAACCGTCCCGCCAACGAGCTGTTCCACAAGGGCCTGCTGCGCACCTTCCAGATTGCCCATGAGTTCTCCCACATGACCGCGCTGGAGAACTTGATGATGGTGCCGCCCCGGCAGGCCGGGGAGAATCTCTTCGACGCCTGGCTCAAGCCGGGGCTGGTGCGCCGCGAAGAAGCCGCGGTCCGCCGCCGCGCGCTCGAGGTGGTCGACTTCATCGGCCTGCACCACGTGCGCAACGAACTGGCCGGCAACCTCTCCGGCGGGCAGAAGAAGCTGCTGGAACTCGGCCGCACCATGATGACCGATGCCCGCGTGGTACTGCTCGACGAGATCGCCGCCGGGGTCAACCGCACCCTGCTGGGCGACCTGGTGAGCAACATCGAACGGCTCAACCGCGAGATGGGCTACACCTTCCTGGTCATCGAACACGACATGGAGATGATCGCGCGTCTGTGCGACCCCGTGATCGTGCTGGCCCAGGGCAGCGTGATGGTCGAGGGCAGCATCGAGGAGATCCAGAACAATCCTCAGGTGATCGAAGCCTACTTCGGGTCCAATGCTGCCTGAGGGCAGCGGTCAGGCCCGCTGAGACCGACAAGAAGAACAGCAACGACAGCGCAGAGAATCCACGATGCCATTACTCGAAGCACGCGACGTGCACGGCGGCTACGGCGGCATGAACATCCTCAACGGGGTGAACATGTCGATCGAGGCCAACGAGGTCGGCGTGATCGTCGGCCCCAACGGGGCCGGCAAGTCGACCATACTCAAGGCCATCTTCGGCCTGCTCACCGTCAGCCAGGGCGAAATTCTGCTGCGCGGCGAGCCGATCCATAACCTGCCACCCAACAAGCTCGTGCAGAAGGGCATGGGCTTCGTGCCCCAGGAGAAGAACGTCTTCCCCAGCCTCACGGTGAAGGAGAACCTGGAGATGGGCGCCTTCCTCAAGCCGGGCAACGTCAAGCGCATGCTGGGGCAGGTCTACGACTTCTTTCCTCCGCTCTACGACAAGCGCCACCAGCCCGCCGGCGAGCTTTCCGGCGGCCAGCGGCAGATGGTCGCCATGGGCCGCGCGCTGATGGCCGAACCCGACGTGCTGCTGCTCGACGAGCCCACCGCCGGCCTGTCACCGCTCTACATGAACGAGATCTTCGAGCGCGTGAAGGAGATCAACGCCGCTGGCGTGGGCATCCTCATGGTCGAACAGAACGCCAAGCAGGCCCTGGCCATCGCCGACAAGGGCTTCGTGCTGGCTGCCGGCAAGAACCGCTTCACGGATACCGGCGCCGCCCTGCTCGCCGACCCGGAAGTGGCCAAGAGCTTCCTGGGCGGTTGAGCCCGGAGCCGTACTGGAGAGTGAGTCGTGAACGAACTGGTATTCTTCATCAACAACGTGATCGTCGCCGGCAGCGTGTCCGGCTCGATCTACGCCATCGGCGCCATCGGCGTGACGCTGGTTTTCAGCATCATGCGCTTCGCCCACTTCGCCCATGCCGACATGATGACCTTCGGCGCCTTCATGGTGCTGCTGCTGACCATGGCCTTCCCCGGCGTGGGCGGAGTGGTGGGGCTGCCCACGCCCGTGGTCATGCTGCCGCTGGCCATCGTGCTGACTGCCCTGCTTGCGGTGGGCATCGACAAGGCGTTCTACAAGCCGCTGCGCGCCCACGGCGTCAAGCCCATCGTCATGGTGATCGGCTCGCTGGGTGTGACCCTGATGCTGCAAGGGTTGATCCGCCTGTTCTCCGGCACCAGCGCGCAGAACCTGTACCTGGCCGGTGAGCGCAAGGAGATCTACCGCCTCGAGGTACCGTTCGAGCTGGCCACCCGGCCCATCACCATCACCGAACCGCAGATCATCCTGTTCATCCTGACCATCGTCAGTGTGGTGGGGCTGCACCTCTTCCTCAACCGTACGCGGCTGGGCAAGGCGATGCGCGCCATGTCCGACAACCCCGACCTGGCGCGCTCCTCGGGCATCAATACCAACCATATAGTAGCGGTGACCTGGGTGATCGCCGGCGGCCTGGCGGCCATCGCCGGCACCCTGCTGTCGCTCGACGTGACCTTCAAGCCCGACCTGAGCTTCTTCCTGCTGCTGCCGATCTTCGCCGCGGCCATCGTCGGCGGCGTGGGCCATCCCTACGGCGCCATCGCCGGCGGCTTCGTGGTCGGCTTCGCCGAGACACTGGCGGTGTTCAACTGGTCGGTGCTGCTGCGCCCGTTCCGCGACAGCCTGCCCGAATGGCTGGCCCAGGCCGGCAACCTCGCCTTCGTCGGCACCGAGTACAAGATCGTGGTGCCCTTCTTCATCCTGGTGGCGATCCTGGTGTGGCGCCCCACCGGCCTCTTCAAGGGAAAGGTGATCTGATGAGCACACAATCGACCGAACGCCGCGAAGATATCGTCGCCACGCCGTCGCGCTTCCCGTTGCGCGAAGTCATCCTGTTCGGCGCCCTGCTGGCGGCGGTTCTCGGTGTCTACGCCGTGATGGGAACCGCCTATAGCACGCGCATGCTGGTGGAAGCCGCCTGCTATGCCATCCTGGCCCTGGGCCTGACCATCCAGTGGGGCTATGCCGGTCAGTTCAATGCCGGCGTGATGGGCTTCGTCGCGCTGGGCAGCTTTGCCACCATGTTCTTCAGCGTGCCGGTCAACGACGCCTTCTGGGGGACCGAGCTGCCCGGCGAGCTGGGCCTGGCCCTGCTCTACGTGGCCGCCGCCATTCTGATCGTCTATGGCGCCACCAAGCTCGACCGCATCGGCGTGCCCAAGAAGCTGCGCACGCTGATCGCCATCGTGCTGGCCGTGGTGCTCTACCTGGTGGTGATCAGCATGCTGCGGGGCGTCACCGCCGAGATCGAGTCCCGCGCCGGCTTCATCGGCGGCCTGGGGCTGCCGGCCTGGAGCGGCTGGATCGTCGGCGGCGCGCTGGCCGGCGTCATCGGCTACTTCATCGGTCATATCTGCCTGGGGCTGCGCAGCGACTACCTGGCCATCGCCACTCTCGGCATCGCCGAGATCATCAAGGCCTTCCTCAAGAACTCCGACTGGCTGACCCGCGGCACCGCCACTGTCTCGCCGCTACCTTGGCCCACGCCCGGCCCCAGCGAACTGGGCTTCACCCTGGCTCGCGCGCTGTACCTGTCGGTCACGGCAGTGATGATCGCAGTGATCTTCTTCCTGCTGCACCGTGCCTATCACGCCCCCTGGGGGCGCATGATCCGCGCCATCCGCGACAACGAGATCTCCGCCGCGGCCATGGGCAAGGACATCAACCGCCGCCGCCTGGAAATCTTCGTGCTGGGCTGCATCCTGATGGGCATCGGCGGCGGTGCGCTGGCCTCGTTCAACAGCATCTTCGACCCCAACGGCTTCCTGCCGCTGAACCACACCTTCCTGGTGCTGGTGATGGTCATCCTGGGTGGGCCCGGCAACAACCTGGGCACCATCTTCGGCGCCGTGGCGGTCTATATCATCTGGCTGATGTCCGAGCCATTGGCGCTGTTCGTGATGCACGGGGCGGCCGCCATCGGTGAGGGCTGGTTCGGCTGGGAGCCACCAGGCAACCTCGACAGCCGCGCGCTGCAGGCCCGGGTGTTCGTGATCGGCCTGCTCATCACGCTGGTGCTGCGCTTCGCGCCGCAAGGGTTGTTGCCCGAGAAAGTGAAACACCACGGTTAGGCTTCACCGAAAACTGTCTGCGCTCGGCCATACGGCGTTAAAAATCAGCTCAAGGTACTCATTTACAACTGTAAACTCCGTCCTTTCGCTGATTTTTGCCTTGTCTGGCCTTCGCTCGACGACTTTTCGAAAGAAGCCCCATCAAAATGAAAGACCCCGGCGGGTCATTCCGCCGGGGCTTTTGCTTGCACTTGCTGCTTCAGGCTGGCGTTAGTCCTGAATCAGGCCCTTGCCGACGAAGTCGCCGCCCTCGACGGCCATCTCGAGCACCACGCCCGGTACGTCGCCGTTGTCGTCGAACTCGTGGCTGCCCGATGCGCCCTCGTAGTTGATCTCCTCGCCGGCCGCGATCAGCTCCAGAGCCTTCTCCCACTCGCCGGGCAGGACGACTTCACCCGGAGCGGAGGCAACGTTGCGCAGCGCTTCGGAAAGACCTTCGCGCTCGGCATTGCCGTTTTGCTCGATAGCCAGCGCCAGCAGGAAGGCGGCGTCGTAAGCCTGGGCAGCGAACACCGCGCTGGGATCAAAGCCGGCTTCCTCGGCAGCCTGGCCGAAGATCTCGGTACCCGGCAGTTCGGGGCTACCCGGGCGGGTCGCGATCATGCCTTCGAGGGCATCCGCCCCCACCGCGTCGACCAACGACGAGCCGACCATGCCGTCGGCGCCGGCGTATTGGGTGAAGGCGCCGCTCTCGTAGGCCTGGCGCAGGATGGTCTGGCCCGAGCCGTCGGCGTAGGCCAGCACCACCAGGGTCTGGGCGCCGCTGGAGGAGAGCGAACCGAGCTCGGAGCGGTAGTCGGCGCGGCCATCCTCGTGGGCCAGGTTCTCGGCTATCGTGCCGCCGCCCGCCTCGAAGGCTGCGGTGAAGGCGTCGTCCAGGCCCTGACCGTAGTCGTTGTTGACGTAGGTCACCGCTACCTCGTCGAAGCCCTTTTCGAGCATCAGCTTGGCCAGGATCTCGCCCTGATAGGCATCCGAGGGCACGGTACGGAACACCAGGTCGTTATCGTCCAGCTCGGTCACCGCCGGTGCGGTGGAAGCCGGTGAAACCATCACCACCCCACCGGGAACGGCGGCACTGTTGGCCGCGGCCACGGTCGCCCCGGTGCACAGCGCACCCACAATGGCCGTGACGTTCTCGGTGTTGACCATGCGGTCCGCCGCGTTGGAAGCCGCCGAAGCATCGCTACAGGTGGTGTCGGCATTGGGCATGACCAATTCCTGCCCGCCCAGGATGCCGCCTTGCTCGTTGATCTGCTTCACCGCCAGCCGCGCGCCTTCGAAGATCGGAGGGGTCAGACTCTCGATCGGGCCGGTGAAGCCGCCGATGAAACCGATCTTGACCTCCGCCTGCGCCGCGCCAGCGAATGCCACGCTGGAGGCAGCGATTGCCATCGCCAAAACGCTCTTCTTCATTTGTTCTTCTCACTCTCGTTAAGTACGTGTGGTTGCCTACGTCCGGTTTACTGCACCGGTTAACTGCATCCGGCTATCTACGCCTAATTGTTTTACGTCTGGTTACGAATCAAGGACACCCCTTAAATCTGGAAGGCCCGGAGGCAAAACACAAGCCCCCCATACCAACGTTTGACCCTTGCTGCACGGCGCCAACCCCTTATCAAAGATGGAGAACCCAACGCAGCAAACGTCTGGCGCGTTCAACGTTGCCGGCCATGCCCCGCCGCCCATCGCCTATACTCAAGTCCGCCACGGCTTCAACACTCGCCACACCACACAGGAGCTCCCTATGCGCCCTGCCCTCTTCTCCTTCACGCTGCTGGCAGCACTGGGCCTTGCCAATGGCGCCCACGCCTTTACCCCCGCCGGTAGCGACACCGTCTACGAGGTCGGCGACGAGGCCTTCGAAGGCTACTACAGCGCCGCCCAGGGTGAAGCCCGCGGCACGGTGGTGATCGTGCACGACTGGGATGGCCTGGGCGACTACGAACGCCAGCGCGCCGACATGCTGGCCGAACAGGGCTTCGATGCC
>NZ_JAAQTO010000047.1 GCF_011742165.1 Billgrantia bachuensis
TTCGCCGTCGACCTGTTCGGCCAGGGCAACCGCCCCGAAACCACCGAAGCCCGCCAGGCCGCCACCCGGGCGCTCTACTCCGACCGCGAGCGCATGCGCGAGCTGACCCTTGCCGGCCTGGCCGAAGCCCGCGAGCAGGAAGCCGCCGAAAACGTGGTGATCATGGGCTACTGCTTCGGCGGGGCCGTGGCGCTGGAGGTCGCCCGTTCCGGCGAGGCCGAAAACGTGGCCGGCTACACCAGTTTCCATGGCGGCCTGGCCACACCGGAGGGCCAGGAGTGGCCCGACGAGGTGCCCCCGCTGCTGATCGCCCATGGCGGTGCTGATACCAGCGTGACCATGGAGGACGTCAGCGGGCTGGTGGAGGAGCTGGAAGCCATCGAGGCGACCTACACGATGGAGATCTACTCAGGCGCCCCGCACGGCTTCACCGAGTTCGAAAGCGAGCGCTACCAGGAACGCGCCGACAAGGCATCCTGGGCCGCCTTCCAGACCTTCCTCGAGGAGGTGCTATGAACCAGGCCCGGCCATTGACCATGACCGAACTGGCGGGAAGCCACCACGAGGTCGGCGCGGAACATGGCCGCATCCATCGCCACCTGATCCAGCGCGGCATCCAGGTCTATGGGCAGCTGTTCCACGATTTCGTCGGCATCCGCTGGGAAGAGGCGCGCGACCGGGCCTGTCACTTCGAAGCCCAGATCGCCCAGGGCTTTCCCGAGATTCTCGAGGAGATGAACGGCATCGCCTGGGGTGCCGGGGTCGATTTCATCGACATCCTGACGCTCAACTGCCGCAGTGAGATCGCCCTGGCCCATGCCAGCGGCGGCTGTTCGGCCTTCTCGCTGCAGCGACACGGCCGGCAGTGGCTGGCCCAGAACTGGGACTGGCGCCACGATCAGCTCGATAACGTTGTCGCCCTGCACATCCAGGGCGACGGACGCCCCGCGCTGGTCAGCATCGGCGAAGCCGGCATGGTCGGCAAGATCGGCCTGAATGCCCACGGCATCGGCGTTTGCCTCAACGCCATTCGTTCGCAGACCTGCGGCCCCGGCCTGCCGGTCCACATTGCCCTGCGCAAGATCCTCGAGAGCGAAGACATGCAGAGCGCGCTCGCCGTGGCCACCCACGACCGGGTATGTTCACCCGCCCACTTCCTGCTCGCCAGCGCTGAGGTCGGTAACGAAGGGGGCCAGGCCGTCGGCCTCGAGGTGCAGCCCGGCGAGCCGGGGCGCATCACACCGCGCGGTGGCATCGTCACCCATACCAACCACCTCTACGCCGAGGACACGCCCTGCCCAGTGCAGGACTTCCCCCGCGTCGACTCCCACCCGCGCCTGTGCCGGCTCGACGCGCTGCTCCACGACGAACTGGCCGCGGATGCCGGCATCGACGAGGCCAGGCTATTCGATGTACTCAGCGACCATCAGGGGGCGCCGATGTCGATCTGCCGCCACTTCAACCCCGACCAGCCCGCCGAGGAGCGCATGGAAACCCTGTTCTCGGTGGTGATGAACCTGAGCGAGCGGCGCCTGACCCTGCGCCACGGCAAGCCCTGTGAGAACGATGACAGCCTGAGCATCACTCTGGGCTGATGCGGCCCAGCCGCGCACTGGTCACAGCTCCCCTTTCAGGTAACGCTCGGAAGTGAGCAGGAACGAGCGCCGGAACAGATCGTGAATGGCCTCCTCACGGCGCAGCTGGAGCAGCGCCCATTCCTCCTCGGAGACACACGTATCCTGGCGCGGGTATTTCCAGGCCAGGCGCACCGAGCCCGAGGTGGCATCGCAGATCTGCAGTGAGGGGTTGGCCCCGCGGTTGGCGGTGTTGAAGCAGTACGGCATGGCGACCTCCGTTCGCGCAATTAATGATAACAATTATCATTAACCACGAAGAATCTAGTCCTCACCCTGACCTCTGTCAAATGCCACGAAGAAAAATCATTCTCGTTCTCTTTCTTCCTTGCTCGTCCTCGTCGCGGATGGTACACAGGATAACGAATACCATTCTCATTTGATGGAGACGAACCATGAAGAAACTCTTACATTCCGTCCTGCTGTCCGGCCTGATGGTCGCGGCTATCGCTCAGGCCAGCACCCCCACCGAGCATTTCGAGGGCGAGCCCGCCGACACCCTGAGCCAGGCGGTGGCCAACTTCTCCGAAACCAACCAGCAACTGGCCGAGCTGCTCGCCCAGGACGAACTGAGTATCGAGGATCTCGGCACCATCCACGAACTCACCTACACCCTGGAAAACGCGCTGGAGAAGATCAACGAGGAAGCGGACGCGATGGCGGTCAACCTGGAGGAGGTACACCTGGGTTCCGAGACCGGCGACTTCGAACGCGTGCAGAGCCACGGCGCCGACTACCTGGAAGCGGCCCAGACGCTGGTGCCCTGACCTGATCTAACCCGCGGCGCCACGGCATCGCGGCGATCTCCTTCCGTCGGGCCACTCGATCTCGCCCCGAGGTGTCACTTCGCTGCCAAGCCGCTGTCATGGCGTCCTGCCAGGATACTGGGGTCTTCCCCAACCTCAGGTGCCGACCATGCGTTTGACGCGACGAGATCTGTTGAGCCTGGGCCTGAAAGGGGGTGCCGTCCTGGGCACCTCCCTGGCCGCGCCCTCCATCATCCTGGCCGAGAGCCGCCGCCCCGTGATCACCAGCGGCGTGATGAGCGGCGACATGCTCGCCGACCGCGCCATGCTCTGGTCGCAGGTCGACCGGCCGGCCCGAATGCTGATCGAGATCGCCGACAACCCCGAGTTCCGTGGGGCTCGTCAATTGCTCGGCCCCGAGGCCCTGCCGGCCACCGGCCTGACCGCCAAGCTCGACGCCACCGGCCTGGGCGGCATGGATACTGCCCACTATCGCATCCGCTTCGAGGCACTGGACGACCACCGCGCCATCAGCGAGCCGGTCATCGGCCAGCTGCGCCTGCCTCCGGTGGCCCGCCGCGACGTGCGTTTCGTCTGGTCCGGCGACACCGCCGGCCAGGGCTGGGGAATCGACGAATCGCGTGGCGGCATGACCACCTACGACACCATGCTGCGCCAGCGGCCGGACTTCTTCATCCACTCCGGCGACACCGTCTACGCTGACGGCCCGCTGCAGGAGAGCGTAGAACTGCCCAATGGCGAGCTGTGGCGCAATCGAGTGATGCCCGCCAAGCTCAAGGTGGCCGAAACCCTGGACGAGTTCCGCGGCCAGTACGCCTATAACCTGCTCGACGCCAACGTGCGTCGCTTCAATGCCGCCGTGCCCATGCTCGCCCAGTGGGACGACCACGAAACCACCAACAACTGGTACCCCGGCGAGATCCTCGACGACGACCGCTACAGCGAGAAGAACGTCTCGCTGCTCGCCGCCCGCGCGCGGCACGCCTTCCTCGAAAACATGCCGCTGCGCCAGCGCCCCGAGGCCCCCGGGCGAATCCATCGCCGTTTCGCCTACGGCCCCAGCTTGGAGATCTTCATGCTGGACATGCGCTCTCACCGCGCAATCAACAGCCGCAACCGGCAGGCCGGCGGCGAGGAGGCCACCTTCCTCGGCCAGGACCAGTTGCGCTGGCTGCTCGACGGCCTGCGCCAATCCCGGGCGACATGGAAGATCGTCGCCTCGGACATGCCCATCGGGCTGATCGTGCGTGACGACGACAACTTCGAGGCCATCGCCAACGAACACCACGGCGAGCCCCTCGGCCGCGAGCTGGAGATCGCCGGACTGCTCAAGGCGATCCGCGACGAAGCCATCCACAACGTGGTGTGGCTCACCGCCGACGTGCACTACACCGCCGCCCACCACTACTCGCCGGAGCGCGCCGGCTTCCAGGAGTTTGCCCCCTTCTGGGAGTTCGTCAGCGGCCCCCTGCACGCCGGCACCTTCGGCCCGGGCGAGCTCGACGCCACCTTCGGCCCCGAAGTGGTCTTCCAGAAGGCACCGCCGGATGGCCGCGCCAACCTGTCACCCGCCGAGGGCTACCAGTTCTTCGGCCAGGTCGACCTGGACGGCGAGAGCGAAACCCTAACCGTCACCCTGATGGACTCAGCCGGCGAGGCCCTGCATCGGCAGGTTCTCGAGCCGCAAAGGGCTTGAGTGCCGAAGAGTGAACTGAACGATAGCCGCGCTGCCACGGTCGTGGCAGTGCGGTTACCCCGCCAGCGCCTCTTCCACCACTGCCCGCGCCTCGTCGCTCATGGGCAGTTCCAGCGCCAGCTCACGGGCACGCGGCGACATCTTCTTCCAGGTCATCTGCACGATGCGCACCAGGTGCTCGTGCTCCACCTGCTTGGAGAAGTCGGCAAAGTAGTTCTCGAGGAACACCAGGCAGGCGCAGTCCTCCACCGCCTGGGTGCCCGGGTCGCGGCCCAGGCCCTGCTTGCGTATCATCCGGGAAACCTCGGCGGCGTCCTCCGCGGAATAGCCGGCCGCTTCCATCACCCGCGCCGTGGTTTCACCGGCCCGCTTGCCCTGGTCGCGACGCCAGGTGAGATAGCCCACGCGCCCTTCCGGGTACTCACTGCGCGGCACCTCCCAGCGCTGCAGATGCTGCGAGCGCACGGCGAGCTGCACCAGCTCGCTCGGCGCGTCTTCCACCCGCTCCAGCCAGGCGCTCATACGCCCCGCATGCCACAGCTCAAGGGGCACGCTTTTACCGTCGACCTCCACCCGGCGAGGGTCTCCGGCATGCAAGACATCGAGCTCGGCGATGGCACGCTGAAACGGCGTTTGATCTGGCATAGGGATATCCTTGCAAGTCGTTATTGCCACAGCATACCGCATCCGAGCATGGCGCCGACAATACAACTCTTCTTAGCCAGCCCAAGAGAGATGGCTTGTAAGCCTCTGAATTCCAACTAACTTAATAACATTGCCATCGAACACCTCGAAGAGGTATCGCCATGAGACGCAGCGTCCCGATCTTCTTTCTCGCCCTGCTCACGTTCGGCGTCGCGCATGCCATAGCGCAAGATGCCAGCGTCGCCCCCGCCGACGATCGAGTCGAAGCGGAACTCAGGCAGGAACTCGAACAGACCCAAGGCCAACCCGTCGAGACCCTCCAACAGGCCGTGGATGCCTTGGAGCTGCGCAACGACCTGCTCGACGTACTGATGAAAAAGGAAGAACTGACCGACGGCGACCTGGCCATCATCCAGCAGCTCACACAAGACATCGAAAACGCCTTGGCGAAGGTCGAGGAAGAGGTCGGCACCATGCGTGAACGCGTGCAGGAAGTGCGCGCAGGCGCCGAAAGCCAGGGTCAGGAAGGCATACGCGAAAGCGGCAGGAAATACCTGAACCAGGTCAGGACGCTGATGCAATAAGGCATGTTCTCTTGCGGGGTAAGCTCCGGGCTCGGCATGATAAAGCACCCTAACCCTTGACCCGGAGCCCGCATGTCCTTCTTCTCTCGCCTCAAGGAAGTGGCCTCGCCCACCATCGGCCTGGGCTGCATGAATCTCTCCCACGGCTACGGCAACCTGGTTGCCGAGGCCGAAGCGCTGCGTGCCCTGAATGAAGCCTTCGAGATGGGCTACCGCCACTTCGACACCGCCACCCTCTACGGCGCCACGGCCAACGAGCGGGTGGTAGGCAAGGCCCTTGCCGGCAAGCGCCACGAGATCCTGCTGGCCAGCAAATGCGGCATGGCGATGGACCCCGAGCTGGGCAAGAAGGTGATCGACGGGCGACCCGAGACGATCCGCCGGCAGTGCGAGGCGAGCCTCGAGCGTCTGCGCACCGACCATCTGGACCTCTACTACCTGCATCGCCTGGATCGCCAAGTGCCCATCGAAGAGAGCGTCGGCGCGCTGGGGCGGCTGGTGGAAGAGGGCAAGGTACGCGCCATCGGGCTCTCGGAAGTTTCCGCCACCACCCTGCGCCGCGCCCGGGTCGAACACCCCATCGCCGCAGTGCAGTCCGAATACTCGCTGTGGACCCGCAACCCTGAGATCGCCCTGATCGACGCCTGCCGCGAAGCCGACACCGCGATGGTCGCCTTCAGCCCCCTGGGCCGCGGCTTCCTGGCCGGCGCCGTAACGGAGACCAGCCAGCTCACCGAGAACGACGTACGCCGCGGCATGCCCCGCTTTAGCGCCGAGAACCTGCCGCACAACCTGCGCCAGCTGGAAAAGCTCCGGGCCATCGCCCGCGAACAGGAAGTAACCACCGGCCAGCTCGCCCTCGCCTGGCTCATCGCCCAAGGCGACGACGTAATCCCCATCCCCGGCACCCGCTCCATCGCGCACATGCGCGAAAACCTGGCGGCCGAAGAACTGTGCCTGGATACCGCCACCCTCCAGCGGCTGAGCGAACTGCTGACACCCGATCAGGTGGCTGGCGTTCGTTACAGCGAAGCGCTGCAGGCGGAGATCGATACGGAGGAGTTTGGGGAGTAGGACGAGCAGGAATCGGGATGCAGCTCTACCATTGAGCTGCACCCAAGACGGCCTGTTTTCCCCGCCACTACGAGGAACAAAGCCTCACTAGTGAAACAATAAGCCGGTATTAGGGTTTATCCCCGCTCCCGCGGGGATCGGTCTGGGCGATGGGCCGGGAAAGCCAAAGCGCTCGGTTAAGCCCCGCTCCCGCGGGGATCGGAATTCCTGGCCGCCCAGCAGCTCGCACAACTCCGGTTAATCCCCGCTACTGTGGGGATCGGCCCTTGGTGCTGGATAACGGCGCCGAACTGCACGGTTGAGCCCCGCTCCCGCGGGGATCGGGCGTCGATGAGGTCCAGCAGCATCACGCCTCCTGGTTAATCCCCGCTCCCGCGGGGATCGGGGTATAGCATTCCTCAAGTACCCGTGCACTGCCGGTTAATCCCCGCTCCCGCGGGGATCGGACCCCAACACAGTTTACGAAGCCGTTTTTCGACGGTTAATCCCCGCTCCCGCGGGGATCGGTCAAGAACGGTGCGCTCGAGCACGACACCGAACGGTTAATACCCGCTCCCGCGGGGATCGGGCCTGACGATGGCAATCATCGCAGCACTGACCCGGTTAATCCCCGCTCCCGCGGGGATCGGACCCGGGCATTGATCGGCTGGGCGGCCTTGCCCGGTTTATTCCCGCCCTCGCGGGGATCGGGCCCTAGCCGTCAGCTCGTCGCGCACGAAGCGCGGTTTATCCCCGCCCTCGCGGGGATCGGGACAATCGAGCCAATCGGCGTATTGATCACGTCGGTTTACCCCCGCCCTCGCGGGGATCGGGAAGGCTTGTGCAGCTTCACACACCCAGCGGGCGGTTAATCCCCGCTCCCGCGGGGATCGGTGGCAGATCAGCTGTTTGCCGTTGGCGAATACCGGTTAATCCCCGCTCCCGCGGGGATCGGTTCACGGTGCCATCCACTTCGGCCAGGTCCAGCGGTTAATCCCCGCTCCCGCGGGGATCGGTCAGAAAGGCGTGAGGTAGCCATTACGGGCAGCGGTTAATCCCCGCTCCCGCGGGGATCGGTTGATGCGGTTGGCGTGCTCGGTGACCAGGGCCGGTTTATCCCCGCCCTCGCGGGGATCGGCCGCCCTCAAGCGGGCGGCCGCGCAATGACGTCGGTTTATCCCCGCCCTCGCGGGGATCGGAATACCTCGTCGAGAGTACAGTCGACCCCGTGCGGTTTATCCCCGCCCTCGCGGGGATCGGACCTGCAGGCGCTGCATCTCGCGCTCCTCATCCGGTTTATCCCCGCCCTCGCGGGGATCGGTGGCCCTGTACTGTGCGGCGCGCGGAGCCAAGCGGTTTATCCCCGCCCTCGCGGGGATCGGCGAGGCGTCGATCAATTCACTCGTATCAGCTGCGGTTTATCCCCGCCCTCGCGGGGATCGGGCACGACGACCTGCCGGCCATGGACGACGACGAGGTTTATCCCCGCCCTCGCGGGGATCGGATGGGCGTCTCGCCGATGCGAAGATTCTCAATCGGTTTATCCCCGCCCTCGCGGGGATCGGCGACCAGCTCCGGTCTTACCCAACGCTTATCGCGGTTTATCCCCGCCCTCGCGGGGATCGGTGGTCGGGTATCAATCCGCTGACGGTGATCTGCGGTTTATCCCCGCCCTCGCGGGGATCGGCGGTGACCGTAGCCCGCCGGCAGCAGCTTTTGCGGTTTATCCCCGCCCTCGCGGGGATCGGTATTCATCCAACGGGGCAGCGGGTTACTCGACCGGTTTATCCCCGCCCTCGCGGGGATCGGGAGGATACCGGCCTGGACGATGCCACGCTCGACGGTTTATCCCCGCCCTCGCGGGGATCGGTTCTCATCTCGTTGACCGAGGGTGCCGTAACGCGGTTTATCCCCGCCCTCGCGGGGATCGGCGCACACGAGCCGTCAGAACTGCGACATCAGGCGGTTTATCCCCGCCCTCGCGGGGATCGGTGACCCGGTAGTCCATGAGGTAGTGGATCAGCCGGTTTATCCCCGCCCTCGCGGGGATCAGCGAAAAGCAGAAGAGCAAGCCGGCCATGTCGCCGGTTTATCCCCGCCCTCGCGGGGATCGGGCTGTGGTACTCATGTCAACGTCACTGCCAGGCGGTTTATCCCCGCCCTCGCGGGGATCGGTCAGGTAGACGATACGCTCGTCTTGCCGAGCACGGTTTATCCCCGCCCTCGCGGGGATCGGTCGGCGAAATCCTGATAGACCCCGTAAGCAAACGGTTTATCCCCGCCCTCGCGGGGATCGGGCCTCGCTGCGCCACTGCTCGTCATTGGCGGCCGGTTTATCCCCGCCCTCGCGGGGATCGGAAGGTTTTCGGCCAGATCGCGCAGCTCGGCTACGGTTTATCCCCGCCCTCGCGGGGATCGGTACCAATGAAAACATTACTATCTCTAGCGCTACGGTTTATCCCCGCCCTCGCGGGGATCGGGACTGCGCCTCGAGCTCCACGCCCTTGCCGTGCGGTTTATCCCCGCCCTCGCGGGGATCGGCTAGCTGCTCGTACTTTCGATCCGCAAGGGGCCGGTTTATCCCCGCCCTCGCGGGGATCGGGAATAGTCCCTATGCTGGCGATTGGAACGTTACGGTTAATCCCCGCTCCCGCGGGGATCGGCGGATCAGCGGCCGGGTCGGTCGGTGCGTCACCGGTTAATCCCCGCTCCCGCGGGGATCGGTCATCTATGCTGCCGCCCTCTGCCAGCCACGACGGTTAATCCCCGCTCCCGCGGGGATCGGCCCGGTAGGAAATGCAGGATTTAGTTGTTCGCCGGTTAATCCCCGCTCCCGCGGGGATCGGCCCTGAACGTTGATGACGTGAACCTCGGCATGCGGTTAATCCCCGCTCCCGCGGGGATCGGGAGCGGCACCCAGATTCCAACTACCTGGCAGCCGGTTAATCCCCGCTCCCGCGGGGATCGGGGCAACGCCATAGGCGCCGTGCTCGACAAGTACGGTTAATCCCCGCTCCCGCGGGGATCGGTGGGCCGTCCGCTACTCCGGCGAGTGTTACAACGGTTAATCCCCGCTCCCGCGGGGATCGGGCCGACACAGCAAGAGGGACACGACATGTTGACGGTTAATCCCCGCTCCCGCGGGGATCGGTCCGCGACCGTTGCTCATACGCCACCTATCAGCGGTTAATCCCCGCTCCCGCGGGGATCGGCTCTGTTACGCAATCGAGGAAGGCCCGGCGAGCGGTTAATCCCCGCTCCCGCGGGGATCGGCTCGATATTGCCGGGATTGTTGTTGCGGATGCCGGTTAATCCCCGCTCCCGCGGGGATCGGCAGATAATTGAGCGTACTGTTCCACATATTCGCGGTTAATCCCCGCTCCCGCGGGGATCGGTTGGACTGCGTCCGCATCGTGGTCTCCGTGTTCGGTTAATCCCCGCTCCCGCGGGGATCGGGTTCATACAATCCGCCCAGGTCACAATGATGCGGGTTAATCCCCGCTCCCGCGGGGATCGGTCTCGGTGTAGCTCCGGGTCAATGAAAAGACCCGGTTAATCCCCGCTCCCGCGGGGATCGGTAGTGTCAACTCATGCCGGACAACACCGTTTTCCGGTTAATCCCCGCTCCCGCGGGGATCGGATTCCTGAGCCCTGGCAACCGCCGGGGCTTTTCGGTTAATCCCCGCTCCCGCGGGGATCGGTTTGTCCCGCAAATGCCGAATCCGTTCGATTTCGGTTAATCCCCGCTCCCGCGGGGATCGGAACTGGCTGGTGAATTTCCACCTGCCGATTAGCGGTTAATCCCCGCTCCCGCGGGGATCGGGGTCAGGGGTCATAGTTCGGGCTCCAATGGTCCGGTTAATCCCCGCTCCCGCGGGGATCGGTTGCTCCCACTCGACCGCGTAGCGCTCAGCCGCGGTTAATCCCCGCTCCCGCGGGGATCGGCGTGGCGTGTCCGAAATAGCTGATTATGTCGGCGGTTAATCCCCGCTCCCGCGGGGATCGGGCCCTCACCATGCGCCGCGAGATACTCGACACCGGTTAATCCCCGCTCCCGCGGGGATCGGTGCAGGTTACGGTTCATGTCGATGGCCCTCGGCGGTTAATCCCCGCTCCCGCGGGGATCGGCTGCGCCAGCAGCCGGCGTACGTATGCCGGGCCGGTTAATCCCCGCTCCCGCGGGGATCGGGACCTGCACGGGGAATGACCATGCGTAACGTCCGGTTAATCCCCGCTCCCGCGGGGATCGGATATATTGATTCGCTGGCTCATCGGGTTATCTCCGGTTAATCCCCGCTCCCGCGGGGATCGGGAGCCAATGTGAATTCCTGGCGCTGGAACGAGCGGTTAATCCCCGCTCCCGCGGGGATCGGCGCGAGGGTGGTAGCGACGGCGGCCTGGCTCGCGGTTAATCCCCGCTCCCGCGGGGATCGGTGGGGCCGCAGGTACTTGTCAGGCGCCGTGCCCGGTTAATCCCCGCTCCCGCGGGGATCGGACTAATCGTAGACAATTGATCTAAAAAAGGAAAATCGCCGTTGGTTTTTCCACCGGCGATTTTGCCTATTTTTTGTACAGACTAATTTCTTAAAGAGCCAGGATAATCAGCTACTTAACCTCCAAGGGGGTAAAGCGTACCAAGCGCAGTCCGTCATGATCCCAAGGCTCACGACGATTCGAGCCGTATGTTTGGAATTCAAAACCGGACTCATGATTGCTGGCCCAGGCCATCACGACATTGCCTTCCTCCGCCAGCGCATTGATCTGCTCCCAGATCATCTCGCGAATACGCCTGCTGACATCGCCGACATAGACTCCAGCGCGTACCTCGAGCAGCCACACGGCGAGCCTGCCGCGTAGACGGGGCGGTACGGCTTCGGTCACTACGACTAGCATGGCCATCAGCCGCTCCTGTGCCCGGCATCGCCCACGGAAGCAGGCTCCGGTATGGCCGGTGGCACGGCTTCGGGGGCTGGCGGTGGTGGTTCGATATCCCCTGCTGATAGAACTTCTTCGATCAACGGGATTAGGCTCTGGAGCAGCCTCGTCTGTCGGAAGGCATCGCGGCAGGCAATACGCACCTCCCGCTCTGGCAGAGGTGGGTTGCGCGCCGCCACGCGGAAAGCCGCAGGAACAACCGTTTCGAACTTGACGATATCGGCAATATCGTAGACGAAGCTCTTTGGCTTTCCGGTGTGCAGAAAGCCAATGGCTGGCGCATAACCCGCCGCCAGAATTGCTGCTTCAGTCACCCCGTAGAGACAAGCGGTGGCAGCGGAGAGGCATTGGTTGACGGTATCGGAAGCATCCCATTGGCTCGGATCGTAACGGCGCCCTGTCCATTTGATGCCGTACTGTTTGGCCAATTGTTGATACGTCTTGCGCACACGAGCGCCTTCAATTCCACGCAACTGTTCAATACTGCGCCGCTCAGGCGCCGGCTCACCGAAGCGCAGCTCGAACATCTTGCGCACCACCTTGAGCCGCAGCTTCTCCTCCAGGACCAATCTGGCCTGATAAAGCAGCTTGTCGGATCGGGCACCGCCAGGCTGCCCTGCGCTGTAGAGCCGCACGCCGGCATCCCCAACCCAGATCAGTAGGGTGCCCACCGCCGCGGCAAGCTTGATGGCCGCATGGGAGACTCTGGTGCCAGGCTCGAGCAGCAGGCAGGCAACCGAGCCGACCGGTATGTGCATGCGCTCGCCGTTGACATCGTCGATCACCACGAAGGCGCCATCACGTACGTCGATCTGGCCCATGCCGATGAAGATCATCGACATGCGATCCTTGATAGGAATGGGTTTGAGGGGGATAAAGCTCATGTCACCCCCTCAAGGTCGACGCAGCATCAGCAATCCACAGCCAAACGCCTTGGCACGGCCGATACCATGAGCCAGTGTTTCGACCAAGCGCCCCGGATCGGTCACTTCCAGAAGCCCTTCATAATCGACGCTGGAAAACCGAATGGCATCGCGCCGACCGGGCTTGTGGAGAGCATGCTGACGATAGGCGCCCACATTGGGCTTGACCGGTAGCCGAAATCCCCAGGATTCGGCCCGTGAGGCCAGCCAATCGTGAGCGGCATTGTCCATGGCCTCTACGCAGGCTCGACTGCTGCGGGCATCACCCGACTCAAAAGGAAACTTGGCGGCCATCAAGACATCGGCACGCTGCCCTCGTTTGCCCTCTACCGCCTTGGCTACCGTCGGATTGGCGCGAACACGAAACGCTAACTGCTCGCCTACCTCCAGCGCTGGGGCGAACGGCTTGCTCTGTACATCGAGCAACCCCGCTACTGCCACGGGTTCGCGATCAGAAAGCATGTAGAACAATGGCAGCCCTTTGGGCGCTTGGTCCGGCCCTGTGGGCTCCTCCATTTCCTGGCGGAACAGGAAAGGGCGAGCCTCCGAGTGGTCGGGAAAAAGTTGCCAAAGGAGCTGATGGGCACCGTAGGCGCCACCGCCCATGATTTCGAATAGCAGCTCACGGGAAAGGCCGTTGAGGTCCACACGTACGCGGGAAAGAAACATCAGCTGCCCTCCTCGAGGCGGACGAAGCGGCGATATTCGATACGCGGCCCAAACTGCCACCGCCTACGGTTGAGCGGGCTGTCCCAGATATCGTTGGACTCCACCCCCTCCTCTTTACCATCGAGCATGGCCGCTTCACCCTCCCAGCAATAAAGCGACTCGCTGGACAGGCGAAGCGCTTGCTGCTCATCGCGAATCAGTTTGGGAAACTCTGTATCGAGCGCTTCTTTCAGCCGCTCTGCGGTTACACGGCGTGGATCCAGTGGGGCTGCCGGCGGGCACGCCTTGCGGCCAAGATACAACGGGAAGTGCGGTGTCTTGAGGGCTTGCTCCAGCGTCTCCAGTGTCAAAGTAGCCCCTGGTGTCAGCCATACGGCAACGGTCCAGAGCCCATCACAGCGGTAGTCACGGCTGGAGAGAATGGTGTTGATAACTTTGCGTGGCGCACTCAGCTCGTCACGGCGTGTGCGGTACACAACGCCCTTGCGCTCGCCCGGCACCTGAGCCGTATGGTAATCGCGCAGCAGGATTCCCGGCGAACGCTGCTTGACCGCCACCCGCACGCTTTCATGCAGCTCGTTCTGCCCTTCATCGTCATCACGCCGAATGCCGAGTGCTGCACCAAGCAGGCCCAGAATAGCGCCACGTCCCGGATGGGTAGCGCTGGGACGAGTTTCGCCTACCGCGGGTTCGCCCCAGCTGGCTAGCGGCGCGTAGAGCCGGAAAACGAGATATTCCGTCATTACGCACCTCACTGGTCGGCTTTTAGGAAATCAACCAGCTCTGCCAGGCTCCCCTGCACTACCTCACCCTCAAGCAGTGGACCACGATAGTCCGGCTCGGCAGCGACGACAAAGCGTCGCTCAGCACCGGCACCATAGGCGGTATCGAAAGCTTTGGCCTGCTTTTCGAGCCGTTCGATGGCTTCTACGGCCTGGTCTTGACCGCTAACCGGGCGCAAGAACGACACTGACAGCGAGCGGGGCTGTTGTTCACCCTTTTCGGCAAGCAGATAGCTGGCATGAGCGCGAGAACCAAAGCTGTTCTGCTTGCCCTTGGGCGAGGTTCTTGCCGCAGCTTCGACCAGAGCGGCAATCGCCCTGTCGGCAAGCTCGGTGTCACCCTTCAGGTTTTCCACGAGCTGGTTGCGGTCGATGCAGACGTAGCTGTAAAACAGCCCCGCCCCATAACCGGCCTCGCCGACGTGAGCAGCACCGCGATGCTCATTTCCCGTATTGAGATCATCTACGGCAGTGAAATAGTCATCTTCTACTTCAGCAGCGTGCACGGTAATGGCATGAGCCACCTGGCAGGCTGCTTCCACATTGAACTCAGGAACCGCGGCCAGCATGCGGCCGAACAATGCAATATCGGCAGCTGTAGGCTTATGTCGCAACAAGTCGAGGTCTTCCTTTTCAGGCGACCGCTTTTCATTGGCAAGGGTATCGACCAACGCATCGACTGCTGCCTGCTCTTCGGGGCCGATGTGTACGAGCTGGCTGGTTTCCAGCTCGCCCTTGGCCACCTCACCGAAGACTTTGGCAATATCGGTTGCCCATTCGCGAGCCTCTTTCTCCTTGATACCTTTTGCGAGCAGCTGCTTTTCGGCCTCGAAACCGATGCGCTTGGTACGGTAACCACGATGTTGACCGATGGCCTCTTCAAACAGCGCCGAGGTGCGCCATGCGCGCTTGAGGCTCTGGGAAGAGACACGAAGGCGCTTGGCACCGCCCATGATGGCAGTCTTGGGACGGCCCAGATCGTCACGATTGAGATTGGCCGGTGGATAGGAAGTCAGCAGGTGCAGTTGGATGAAGTGGCTCATGTGTCAGCTCCCTGTTTCTTAATAGAGGTTCGATTAGTCGTTATCGCGCTGGTATTGCAGTAGAGCGCCGAAGTAGTCATTGGCCCACTGAAAGGCCAGGCGTTGTGAAGGTCGGCTGGCAGCCCAACCTTGCGACTCGCGCCACCTTTCAGCCCACCAGAGGGCAACGTTATCCGCGAGGTAGACCGCACTGACATCTCTCTTGTCGATCAGCGCCAATGCGCGACGCAGATGAGTAATCAGCTCCTCGGGCGAGCGACAGGCCAGCAAGCGTTGGAAGCGCAGCTCACTCATATGAGGCTTCCCAGTTTCTTTCTTCTGTTTGCCCAGCTGGCTACCCAAAGTGGCACCGGGGCTTTCGGCCCTTACCTCGGCCAGCACTAGCGCGATGCATGCCCAGGTTTGCAGCCGATGATGCTTCTCTCTTTCCCCTTCAGGCGCTGGCAACCGGCGCCATAAAAGCCGAAAACCTTCGGTCAGCATGGCGGCCTCCGCGGTATCGCAACGCCTGAGCGTGGCCCGCACGCCCTTTGGCCACGGTGGTGTATCACTGAAGGCCTTCAGTTCTGCTGCCGGCAGGGTCAAACGCTGCCACCAGCAACGCACCTGAAAAGCCTCGTCCACACTAATCGCGAGCAGCCGCTCTTCCGGTACCAGTCGGGCTTCACTTACCGCCTCAGCGGTCGTCGCCTCACTCATGACATCCTCTCCGTTGCCTTGTTTTTTTGGTCAGCCGTTAGGCTGAAGCCTCCCTCTTTTGCAAATTGCTGAATGAACTTGCTCCCCTTGCTTCGCCCAGAGAGCCAGGCCAAGAGATTTCGCCGTGCCTGGATGATACGGCGCATATCCAACTCTTCATGGGGGCCGCTGAGAGACAGAAGTTCGAACAGGCGAAGCGATTCTCGCCTCAAATCGACATACCAGCTTTCAGCGACGTGAGAAGGCATGTGGATGTCTTGCCCGTTCTGAAGAGCTTGACGCAGTGCGAATAGATTTCGAAAGAAAGCAGCCTCGGTCGCATCGTACAGTTGCTCATCGATGCTACTCATATCGCCCTTGGCATCGGCAGGACGAGAAAACCAGGCACCTTTTATCTGGTAGCGCAGCATCCAGGCGACTTGGCGCGCAAGCTCGGTAAAGGCCTGCACCCAGCTCCTGAATATTTCCTCGTGCTTGGGTGGAATGGCTATCAGCGGCATCTCGACACCATACCAACAGCGGGGCTTCATGTTGTCCATGTCATAGCCAAAGGCCCAAAGGCGCACCTGTTTCAATAGCCGCTCGTCTATGTCCCCTTCGCGCTGAGCTTCTTCGCTCGCCGGAGCCTTGCCATGCAAATAATCGTGCACAACTGCGGCTGGCAGTGCTCCACTCGACTCCGCATCCTGCAGCACCAGATGCGACCAGTGGCGGTAGCCCAACCCACCTGGCTGACCTTTCTGCGAGAGCGGCGGCTCGTTCGGTTTCTTGGGATCCTGCCGGTAGGGTGTCAAAGGGTGCAGCCAAGGACCGTCATAGTTGGCACCATAATTCTTGGCCCGGATCTCCCGAACGAAGCGCGTCGTCTCTCTTCCGCACAGATCACACTGACACGCACCATTCTCGAAGAGCAGGCGGAACCGGCGTGGCATGGCCCAATAGGGATGCAAAGGATGTACTTCGTCCGGCGTCACAACGGCGCCCTTCTTATCGCTGACACGAGTTGGCCCCATCCAGGGAAAGAGCGTGTCGTTCTCGGGCTTGGCTTCGAGGTTGCGCCCGCCTGCTCCAACAACCGAAGCCGTAGGCATGACATTCAGCCAAAGCCGCTGCCAGAGCGTGGCATCCGCTCGCTCGGGCAACACCAGAGTCGTTAGCGGCCCACCACCCCGTAAACCCACGCGATACCCCGCCCCACCAGACGGTGCATTGATCTGCAAAGTGAAGAGAGCAAGCGCTGCACAGTCGGAGCAGGCGACTTCGACACGCCCACGCTTGGTGAAATGATCGGTGTTGAGCTTGATACCGTTGGCACCGGGGGAGTCGATCAGCAGCCCTGCGACCGGTGAGGGATTGGCCTCCTCAAGAAGATCAAGATCCTGCATGAAGCGCGGCCCATCGCCATCCAACTCGAAAGCGGCTGACAGTGGCGAAAAAGCGCTTGCTAGCTCCTCGATTGCCGGGGGTTCCAGATATCGATTCAACCAGTCGTCGTGACTCTTGGGCGGAAGCGCCGTCTGCAATAGCCCGATCAGAAACTGATAGGCCGCGCCTTGAAAGTCGGCTCGAGGCAGCGCCAGATCGAGAATATCCGGATCGGCGATAGAGGATGGGGAGTGATAGTTAATCCCCCCATCTCTGGTTCGCATGGGTAGCCAATTAGCTCTGATTAGGTTCACCGTGCCTCCTCCTTTAGTCCCGCCGCGTTAAACTGGCAACCAAATGTCCTGTCATAACCCGCTGTACCGTCCTCTTCGGCCAACCAGGGCTGCACGAAGCGCAGCGCTTTGTAGTGCTCCTGCAAGGCTTCCCATTGGGTCTGGTAGCTTGCTGGCAGCTCCACCAGTTTCTTGGCCTGGCTCTGGCGCAGCTTGAGCTGGCTGAGCATGTCGGCATGGCGCTCGCCCTCGGCCCATAACGTCAGGGTGCCCATGGCATCACGCTTGAGCAGCGCCACGTTGACGGTAGGCTCGTCGATCAGCCGGGTACCGATCTCTTGCTCTTCCTGCCATTTGTGGCGATCCCAGACATATCCCGCCTCCAGCTCCAGTGCGCTGTAGAAGGCCTGAGACCCGGCAATTTGCTGCTGTCCTCGCTGCACAATACGCGCCTCATGCAAGCCATCCGGTACTTGGTCGATCACCACCCCATACACAGCCTCAATAAGCTCACGTGCCTCTTCCGGCATGCGAATCGCCTCGAGCTGCCGAAGCACACGCTGGGTTAGCCATAGGAGTGAGGTATCCCGATAAACCGCCTGGGTGCCGGGCAGCGCACGCTTCACCCACTGGGCATCGGGCTCTTCCTCCCATGCTGGCGCCAGCACTCGCAGCACAGGCAGGCGGCGCGGGCCACGCTGGTGACGTTGCAGCCTCCCCGCGCGCTGAATCAGCAGATCGATAGGCGCAAGATCGCTGATCATCAGATCGGCATCGCAGTCGAGCGACTCCTGAAAAACCTGCGTAGTTACAACAACTTGACCTTCACGAGCATCAGATTTAGACGCCTTACCGAAGCGACAGAGAACATCGGACTCGATGCGCTGACGGTCCAGCATGGCGAAGCGGCTATGGAATAGCAGGCACCGCTCAGGTTGAGGATGGCGCTCCCGAATCGCCTCGTAAGCACGGATGGCGTCATCCACCGTGTTGCGCACCCAGGCAACGCACTCACCGTCCTCAACGGCTTCCATGACGATATCGAGCGCCTGCTCCTCCTCGGTCAGCCATTCCACGCCGACCCCACGCGATACCTCGGGACGCGAATCGAGGGAAACTTCACGAACGGCTGCACCGGAAACTTGGGTCAACAGAGGGAAATCACGACCCTCAAGCGAACCCGGGGGCAGGTTCAGCCCCTCCTGCCAGGCCGCTACCAACGCTTGCCGCATCGCTTGCGGCAAGGTAGCGGTCAGCAAAATAGCGCTGCCACCCTGACGGGCATGATGACTCAACAGCCGACTGAGCAGCGTCTGCATGTAGTGGTCATACGCATGTACCTCATCGACGATCAGCACTTTACGGGCCAGCCCGAAGAGCCGCAGCGACTGATGACGAAACGGCAGGACTCCCATGAGCGCTTGATCGATGGTGCCAACCCCAACCTCCGCCAACAGCGCCTTCTTGCGGGAATCGGCAAGCCAGCGGTTGCATTGCGCTGTGGCAGAGGCTTCGCCAGGACCATAGTCGAGATCCAGCGGCTGCGAGTTGTCGATGGCAGCCGAGAACGACTCGTTCAAGCGGCTGGCACCATGAGCCAGCACGAACGAGGGATTGGAATCGGGCGTGTAGAAGCGGCGATGCAAGGAGCCAAGCCGTTCGTACATGGCATTCGAAGTCGCCATGGTGGGCAAGGCGAAATAGAGCCCCTCGGCGTGACCGGCAGCCAGCAGGCGTTGCGCCAGAATACAGGCGGCTTCCGTCTTGCCGGCCCCCGTGACGTCCTCGAGTATGAAAAGCTGGGGCTCAGACGGTATTGATAGTAACTCAGCCTCTTTCTGCAACGGCGTGGGTACAACTTCGCGACCGTCGAACCAAGCCTCGAGGCCAGAGTAAGGCAAGGGTGTGAGTGGCTGAGTAAATCCTGCCTTTCGTAGAGCCGTCTCCGCCCTAGGCACCGCGCAGCATTCCCAATACTCGGCCAAGGACATCCGGTCCTGGCAGTAGTCGAAGTGCTCCTGGTTCGAACCCAGCCAGTCGCTGAGTGTCGCCCACCCCGAGATGGTCCAGCTCAACGACAGGAAAGATGTTAGCCACTCTTCCGATAACAGCTGCTCAATGGGCCAATCGACATCAATCAAGTCGGCCCACTCGGCAACGAAGAGTTTTGCGGACTCCACATCACTGACGTGTTCATCTGAGCCAAAGAAAACCTCGAGACGGAGCTGGTCCGCTTCGACGGGCTGGCCATGGTGGCCAAAGAAGGGATTCACCAATGCTTTGATTGCGTTACGCCGCCGCTGCCTTTCCCCAAGATCAAGCGCGACTTCCGGCCAGTGCAATACTCCTTCATCCAGCCAGTCGAGCCAGCACTCACGCCATAGCAAAAGACCCAGCCGGTCATGGCGTACGGTGTATTCGTACCGCTCGATGGGCGCAGCCAGCTCTACCCCCTCGGGTCGTGCCAGCCCTTGGAAAGTACGGGAGAACTTGCCGAGATCGTGCAATCCCAACAGGAAGACGAAGAAACTGCGCAGCGCCTCGGGCGACATCTCGAGCCGTGCCGCCAACAGCTGCGTCAATGGTCTCTCCGGAGCAAGCAGGTGCCAACCGACGGCAGCCACGTCAAGGCTATGGTAGGGCAGGAGATGACAGCTTGCGCCTTGCGAGCCTGGTTTCGCTTTCCCCCAATAGAGCCAATAGGTCACCGGCGAACTCCCTTTCGTTTGTCGTTCTCACTGCCGTCCATGTAATCACTTGTTAGGATGGGTAACTAGTGATGTATATCAAACCAGCGTACCAGGCAGCCCGGTCAGCCAATCGTCCGCTCATGTTCGCTGAGTCCACGGAGAAGGCCCATGACGGAATCGACCCCACTGCCGTGGGATACGCTGGCACGTTATCGACTGATCGAAGTGTTGGCGCTATGGGAAGGCAAGGTGGCCGCCTCGCAGATAGGACGAGCTTTCGATATTGGCAGGCAGCAATCTCAGAAAATCCTCCGCCAATACAGGATATTGGCGCCTGACAATCTTATCTATGACGAATCAAAGAAAGGGTTTGTACCCACGAATGACTTCAAAACGCGCTTTACCCAAGGTCGGGTCGAAGAGTACCTACATCTGCAAGGAGCGAATCATCAGCTCGACTCACCGTTTACGGGATTGAGCTTGGGGGCAGCCAACACCGAGGCCCTGCCGATGCCCAGCCGTGAGATCTCTCCCTTGGTGGTAAGAGAAATCGTCAAGGCTGCTCGACAAGGTTTGAGGCTGGAAGTTAATTACGCTTCGTTTTCCAACCCTCAGGGTGAGGATCGTATTCTTGTGCCGCATACGCTGGTATTCGCCGCCAACCGCTGGCATGTCCGAGCGTTCTGCGAGAAACACCTGCAGTACCGTGATTTCGTACTGAGTCGATTTCGTGATGTGCCGGAGCCTTGCGGCAGCATGCTAGACAATCACGATGGAATGCACGATGCCGATTGGCATACGCAGGTAGAGGTTCGGCTGATTCCCGATCGCCGACTGCTGGAAGTCGAGCGCTCTCTAATTGCCAGGGATTACGGAATGGAAAACGGGGAGCTGGCACTGACTTGTCGTGGCCCACTCGTGCTGTATGCCTTGAGGGAGATGGGCCTCAATCCTCAGCACAGCGAAGTCAACCCGCGCGCTCAGCAAGTCGAAATAGCCAACCGTGAAGAACTGACCAGGTGGATACGCTGGGATTGAGCTTTTTCACGCCGGTAGCAAGCCTCAAACTACCTCCGCCACTTCCTCAAACGCCAACCTTGCCCCTCTTGCCCGCTGGCTTTCGGGGTCGCCTGCGCCCAGGTTGACCAGGAAGTTGCTCTTGTAGCGGCCGTCGGGGAAGAACTCCTCGTCGACCATGGCGTTGTCGAAGCCGCTCATGGGGCCGACGTCCAGACCCAGCATGCGGGCGGCGATAATCAGGTAGGCGCCCTGCAGGGTGCCGTTGCGCCAGGCGGTGTCGCTGGTCGTTTCGGGGTTTTCGGCAAAGCGCTCGCGGGCGTTGGGCGAGCTGGGAAACAGCTTGGGCATGTGTTCGTAGAAGCACGTATCGACGGCGACGATCACGGTGACCGGGGCTTCATGAGCCTTGTCGCGGTTGGCTTCGGAGAGCGCCGGCAGCAGGCGCGACTTTCCCTCTTCGCTCATCACGAAGACGTAGCGGGCCGGCTGGCAGTTCATCGAGGTGGGGCCCCACTTCAACAGGTCGTAGAGCCGGCGCAGGGTGGCCTCGTCGACGGGCTCCGGCCGAAAGCCGTAGTGGGTGTGCGCTTGGCGGAAGACGGTATCGAGCGCGGTGTCGTCGAGGGGCGGTCGCATGGGGTCTCCTGCTGCAATGGGGTTTTGGCCCCTGTGGCCGTGCCTGGAAGTGATCGCCTCGTATCACATGACATGATGCGCTGCGGGCAAATTTTCGGAGAAGTAGATTTCCATGGCCACCGGGGCCATGTCCGCCTGTTCACCTGTCGCCGCGGCAATGGCTCGCGAATAGATCAGGTCGGGGCTCTGGGTGATGACGGCATCCATCGTTCCATCGAGTAGCATGCTACGAGTATCGGGCGTCAGTCCATGACCTATGAAACAGATATCGGCATCACGTCGCGATTCACGCAGTGCTCGTCCGATGCCATCCGACGCACCGCCCACGTTGTAGATGCCCACGATATCGGGATGCGCTTCCAATAGGCGGCAGGTGTTCTGGTAGTTCTCGTCACGATTGTCGTGCCCTTCGTGCGGGCCGATCACGCTCAGGTAGGGGAAGTTCGCCTCCGTCAGGGCGAGAAACCCCATCTCGCGCTCCATGTGAGCACGGTAGGCCCGGCTCGCCGCAATGAGCGCCAGCTTGCCCGAGGTGACATGACAGAACCGCCCCATGATCTGGGCGGCGGTGCGCCCCGCAGCGAAGTTGTCGATACCGAGATAGAGGTGCCGGTTCGAGCTTGGCAGGTCGGAAATGATGGTGATGATGCGTTTTCCCGCCATCACGAGTTCGTCGATGGCCTGCCTCACTCGTGGATGGTCGATGGCCATGAACACGACGGTATCCGCGCTTCTGCCGTAGCGCCTCAGCGCCTGCACCAGCGCATCGGGGTTGAAGCTCTCGATGAAGTGGCTCCTGACCTTGACCGGCCCGGGCGAGAGATCCGCCAGTTCGCGCACGCGCGTATTGAGCCCGGTGAGATAGGGGTTCGTTCCCCTGGGCAAAAGAAAGACCACCTTGGCGAAGCGCGGGCCTAGCCGTTTGCTCAACTCCTCCTCATCCATGTAGCCGATGTGCACGGCCGCTTCGAGCACCCGGCGCAGCGTGGCCTCCCGCACGCCAGGGCGACGGTTCAGAACGCGATCCACTGTCGCCGTCGATACCCCTGCCATGGCGGCAATATCCGGTATCAATGGCCGTTTTCCATCAAAAACCATCAAAAAGTCCTCATTGCCCCTGCGGAGGATCCTGCCCTAGCCTTGAGAATCGTAGGGCACGAACATCATTACCTACAAATAAATAAAAAAACATCATCCGGAGAACGTCATGCTTAACAATATCTACAAGCTCGGCCGCCTGACGGCCGTGGCAGGTGCGCTGGCCGTGAGCGTTGGTACGGCGGCGGCCCAGGAAGTCACCCTGCGCTACGGCCACATGCACACGCCGAACTCGATCGCCGGCATGCAGGCCGAGTGGCTGGCCGAAGCCATCGCGGAAAAGACCAACGGCGAGGTCGCGGTCGATATTTTCCCCAATTCGCAGCTCGGCAAGCTCCAGGAGCTGGCCGAAGCAGTATCGACAGGATCGATCGCCATCTCCCACAACACGGCAGGTGCGATCGGCTCGCTTTACCCTCCCTTCGCCGCGTTCGATACGCCCTACCTGTACCGCGACATCGACCACTTGATGGCGGTGATGGATGTAGATTCGCCCGTCATGCAGGAGCTCAACGAGGGCCTGGTTGACGCTTCCGGGGTGCGCTTGCTCTACGCCTTCTACTTCGGCACCCGCCACCTGACGACCAATCAGGAGATCAAGTCGCCGGACGATCTCGAAGGCGTCAAGATTCGGTCCATTCCCTTCCCGATCTATATGACCACCGTCGAAGGAATGGGCGCGGTTCCCGTTCCCGTGGATTGGGCCGAAGTGCCCACGGCATTGGCAACCGGTGTGGTCGAAGGCCAGGAGAACCCGGTCAACGTGGTCGTCTCTTCGAAACTGAATGAGGTGCAGAGCCACATGATGCTGACCGGCCATATCAGCGCCGCCCAGGTCATCGTCATGAACGACGACACCTGGCAGTCGCTGACGCCCGAGCATCGGAACGCCATCACCGAAGCCGCCGCCGAGGTTCGCGAGCGCGCCACCGCCGCCATGCTGGAGGCGGAAGCCGAGGATTTTTCCTCCCTGCGCGAAGCGGGCATGCACATCGTCGGCCCCGAGGATGGCCTGGACATCGAGGCGTTCCGCACCCGCGTCAGTGATCGTATTGCCGAGGAGTTCACCGCGCAGTACGGCGAGTTGTACGAGCAGATCGCGGCCGTTGACTGAACCATGAACGAGCACAAGCCGATTGTCGGGCGAGCGGTTACCTGGCTGACCCAAGCGTGCCTTGGGGTGGCGATGGGCCTCCTGGTCCTCATTGCCGTGCTGATCGTGACCCAAGTTGTGGCACGCAACCTGTTCGACACTGGCCTACCCCGGGTCGACGAGGCGGCCCGCTTTGCCGGCATCGCCATGGTCTATCTTGCCGCCCCGTTTCTGCTGCTGCGCGGCCAGCACGTGGCGGTCACGCTACTGGTGGACCTGCTGCCCCGGCTGGGGCGCCGGCTCTGCCTAGTGGTGGGCGAACTGGCAACGCTGGGGTTCTGCGTTCTGACGCTGTACGGCTTCTATCGCTTCCTTTTGCGTGCGGGGCGCTTCGCCACGCCGGCAATGGGCATGCCGAACCTGTGGTTCTACATGCCTGCGCTGGTTGGGCTGGTCTTACTCGCGGTGGTGGCCGCCTACCGCCTCGGCCTGTTGGCGAAGGGCAAGGAGGTCGAGGAATGACCGTTACCCTGCTCATGCTGTTCGCCCTGGGCCTGCTCATCGGCGCACCGGTAGCCGTCAGCCTTGGCCTGTCGGCGGGGCTCGTCATCCTGATCCATGACCTGCCGGTAACGGTGCTCGCCCAGCGGGCCGTGAACACCCTCGACAGCTCGCCACTGCTGGCTGTGCCGCTGTTCATACTGGCTGCCTCGCTGCTGGGTGCGACGGGTGTCACGACCCATCTCTTCGACCTGCTGCGCATGCTCGTGGGGCGAATCCGCGGTGGCATGGCCCACGTCAACGTGCTGGTCAGCCTGATCTTTTCCGGCATGTCCGGGGCGGCGCTGGCGGATATCGGCGCGCTCGGTGGCATCCAGATCCGCCAGATGGAACACCAGGGTTACAGTCAACGCTTCGCCTCGGGCATTACCATTGCAGCGGCCACCATCGGCCCCATTTTTCCGCCCTCCATTCCGCTGATCATCTTCGCCACGGCCGCCGAGGTGTCGACCATCCGCGCCCTGCTGGCAGGCGTGGTACCCGCCCTCGTGGTGGCCGTGGCACTGATGATCCAGGTCGCGGTGATGGCGCGCCGGCATGACCTGCCGCGCGATGACATCCGGCCCACCCTGCCCGCCATTCGGCGCAAGACGTGGATCTCGCTGCCCGCACTGCTCGCCCCCGTGCTGCTGGTTGGCGGCATGATCAGCGGCTTTTTCGGCCCCACCGAAGCGGCCGGGGTGACGGTGGCCTATGCCGTGCTGATCGGGTTGCTGATCTATCGCTCGCTCACCCTGGAGGGCTTCATCGGCTGCACGCGCGAAACGGTGCTGGCCACGGCCAACGTGCTGTTCGTCGTAGCGGCGGCGGCGCTCTTCGCCTGGGTATTGACGATGGATCGTGTGCCGGCACGGGCCGGGGCATGGCTACTGGAGGTATCGGAGAACCCGCTGGTCCTGCTGCTGATCCTCAACCTGCTGCTGCTGGTGGTCGGCATGTTCCTGGAGGCCATCGTGGCCATCCTTATCATTGCGCCCATCGTCACCCCGGCGCTATTGCAGGCAGGCGTTCCGCCCGAGCAGCTGGGTGTGGTCTTCGTGCTCAACCTGATGCTCGGGTTGCTGACACCCCCGGTGGGAATGAGCCTCTACATGGTCTCGATCATCACCAAGATGCCGTTGCAGTCGGTCATCCGCGGCGTCGCCCCCTTCTACCTTTCCCTTTTCGCAGCCCTTGCGCTGGTAACGCTGGTTCCCGGCCTTTCCACCTGGCTGCCCAACCTTGTCATGAAGTGAGATTCCATGAGCAGACATCTCGGCGCGATCCGCCAACTGGGGTACGTGGTAACGGATATCGAGGAAGCAATGGACCATTGGTCCCGGGTCATGGGCGTCGGCCCGTTCTTCTACAATCCGCGCGTGCCGATAGAGAACTACACCTACGAGGGTCAGCGGTACGAGGTTCACAACTCGGTCGCCCTGGCCAACTCGGGATTCATCCAAGTCGAGCTGATCCAGACCCGTAACGATGCGCCATCGATGTATCGCGACTTCCTCCAGGCAGGGCGCACCGGGCTCCAGCATGTGGCCTTCTGGACCGAAGACTACGACACCGATCTGGCCGCCATGGAGGCCCAGGGGTTTCGCGTCAAGATGAGCGGCGAGGTCGGCGTGAACGGGCGTTTCGCCTACTTCGATCGCGAGTACCATCCCGGCACGGTGATTGAGCTCTCCGAAGTACGTGGCCCCAAGGGCGACATGTTCCGCCTGATACGCGAGGCCTCGCAGGACTGGAACGGCAGCGACCCGGTCCGCCCCTTCCCCTCGCTCGCCAGGAACAGCGCATGATTCGCGCCTCGTATCTCTTGGAAACTCCGCTCGACCCTCAGGCGGTAGCGGAGATGATGGCCGGGGAGCAGAGCTCGGGAACCTTCGTGCGCGTGGAGGGCGAGACCGAAGCGCTTCGGGCTCGGTTCGGGGCCCGCGTCGTCAAGGTCGAGGTGCTCGACGAACGCGAACATCCCAGCCTGCGCAGCGCCTACCTGGAGCGCAAGGGTGTTCCGGGCCCATGGCGCCGCATCGCTGTGGAGATCGACTACCCCGAGGAGAACGTGGGCCTCAACCTGCCCAACCTGGCGGCCACAGTGGCCGGCAACCTCTTCGATCTGGGCGAGGTGACGGGGCTACGGCTCACCGGGCTGACCCTGCGCCCCGAGTACCGCGACCGCTACCCGCTGCCCCGGCTGGGCGTGGCCGGCACGCGCGCGGCGCTGGGCGTTCAGGAGAGACCGCTGTTCGGTACCATTCTCAAGCCCAATATCGGTCTCTCCCCCGAGGAGACCGCCGATCTGGTCGAGCGGCTGTGCGAAGCGGGGGTCGACTTCATCAAGGACGATGAAATCGCCGGCAACCATCCCCATGCCCCGGTACGTGAGCGAATCAGCGCGGTGATGGCGAGGGTGCGCCGCTGGCGGCAACGCAGCGGGCGCGACGTGATGATAGCGTTCAACATCAGCGACGAAGTGGATGCCATGCGCGGCCACGCCGAGCACGTCGAAGCGGAGGGAGGCAGTTGCGTGATGGCCAGCCTCAACTGGTGCGGCCTCTCGGCGATGCAAAGCCTGCGCGCCTCGACGCCGCTGGCCATCCACGGTCATCGCAATGGCTTTGGCGCCTTCGCCCGCCACCCGGCGCTCGGAATCGACTTTTCCGCCTACCAGGTGCTGTATCGCTTGGCGGGAGTCGACCATCTGCATGTCCACGGCATGGGCGGCAAGTTTGCCGACCTGACCGAGGAAGTGGCCCAGGCGGCGAAGCTCTCGCTGCAGCCGCTCGGAAATACGGACGACCGGGTGATGCCGGTATTCTCTTCGGGGCAGTGGGCGGGCACCCTGCCGGCGACGCTGACGGAAACCGGCAGCGCCGATTTCATGTTCCTCGCCGGTGGCGGCATCCTGGCACATCCCGACGGAGCCGCCGCGGGCGTCAGGAGCCTGCGCGAAGCCTGGGAGGCCATACAGGCCGGCGAACCGCTGCAAGCCCCCGGGCGCCCGGCGCTCGCGGCCGCGCTCGACTTTTTCGGAGCCCGCTAGGCATGCGCTACGTATTCGTTGCGGATGATTTCACCGGAGCGTCCGATACGCTCGCCACGCTGAGCCGGGCGGGCCTGCGGACGCGGCTCTACCTGGCCCCACCCACCCTAGCGGAAGTGCAAGACCTCGACGCCTTCGGTATCGCAACGGCATCGCGCAGCATGGAACGGGACGCCTTGACCGCCACCATGCAGCACATCGCCGAAGCCCTGAAGCCCCATGCGCCAGAGGTCATCCATCTCAAGGTCTGCTCGACCTTCGACAGCAGCGCTGCCGTTGGCAACATTGCCACTGCCATGAACGTGCTGAGCGAAGGCCTGGCCCCGGCTACTACTGTCGTCCTGGGCGGCCAGCCAAGCCTCGGTCGCTACTGCCTGTTCGGTAACCTGTTCGCCAAGGGAGGCGATGGCAACGTTCACCGGATCGACCGCCACCCCGTCATGCGGGATCACCCCGTCACTCCAATGCGCGAAGCGGACTTGCGTCGCCATTTCGCCAACCTGGGGCTGCCGAACCTGGCGCTGCTCGATCTCCTGGCGCTGCGCAGCGGCGGCCTACTGCCCGATAACCCGGTGCTGTGTGACGTATTGGACGAAAGCGACCAGCGAGCGCTCAAGGAGCGTCTGGCGAGCTCACCGTTTCCCCAGCTCTGGGTCGGACCGAGTAGCGTAGCCGAGACCTGCTTTCCCGAAGCCTCTCCACCTCAGTTGCCGGACTCCTTGCCCGGACCATTGCTGGTTTTCGTCGGTAGCCGTTCGCCCGTGACCGCTGCCCAGGTGGCAGCCGCCACCGGATTTACCAAGGTCGTCATTCCCGCCGGCACCCTCGCGCACCAGCCTGACGAACCCTATCGCAGGCTCCGCAAACTTCTGGCTTCGGGCAGTCATGTGCTGGCGGTGCTCGACGAAGACCTGAACCACGGCCTATCGCCTGCCGACATGGCGCAGCGCTCCGCCGAGCTGCTGGCCCGTTTGATGGCCGAGCATGCAGTCGGCACGGTGCTGGTGGCGGGGGGCGACACCTCCAGCCTGGCCATTCACGCCCTCGCCCCACGCAGCATCGACTATACGGGGCAGCTGTCAGCGGGCGTTGCTATCTGCTGCGCCCACTTCACGAATGGCGGACGGCTACCTGTCATTCTCAAGGGCGGCCAGATGGGCGGCATAGACTTGTTCGACCAGGTTCGAGCCATGGTTCAACGGGAACCGCGGTGACATGGCGGCTGGCGGCAGCGCACGTACCCGCTCAGCCCCGCCGGCATTGAGGAATCCCGCGAAGCCGACCCAGGCCAGATAGGGCACGAGCAACCAGCCGAACAGAGTCGCCAGCGATAGGCGAGATGCGGCGGTCATTGGGCACCTCCTTTGCGGCCAGGTATCGCAAGTGGACGAGGCGGTTGCGGGAACCCTGCACCATACTCTAAACCAGAGTAACGGCACTCAGGGAACGCCCGGACGGCGCAACGCCATGACTCTCCGGTTTGACGATTTCGAACTCGATACGGCGCACTATGAACTGCGTCGGCACGGCGAGCTGTGTCGTGTGGAGCCGATGGTGTTCGATCTGATCAAGCATTTCGCCCATCATCCGGATCGGGTCTTCCGCCGCGAAGAACTGATTGAGGCCGTATGGGCGGGGCGGGTCGTCTCGGATGCCACGGTCGCTTCCTGCATCAAGCAGGCACGTCGCGCGCTGGGTGATAGCGGGGATACCCAGACCTACATCCGGACGGTTCGCGGCCGCGGCTTCCGCTTCACCGCAAACGTCACCGAAACCGACGATGCCGCACCAGGCCGGCTCGCGATCGCCACCACCCCGTTCAGCTGCGACGACCCTTCTCTGCTCATTCTTCCGCTGCGCGCGCTGGCCGACACACCGGAACTGGTTCGGTTCGCCGATGCGATGACCGGCGAGTTGAGTTCCGTTCTCACGCGAATACCGTTGCTGCGCCTGAGCGCACGGAGTGGGCATTATCTCGACCGTCCGGTGACGCCGGCAGCGCGCGAGATTCACGAGGCACTGGGGGTCGATTACATCCTGGAAGGCAGCGTACAGGCTTGGCTCGACGAGGGCGCAGATCGGATTCGCGTCACTGTGCATCTGGCCGATGCCAGGGCCGGCTTTCGTCTGTGGGCCGAGACCTTCGCGCTGGCCGGCCCGGTGTGCGAGGCCCTTGATGTCGGCGTGCCCATGATCATCGCCAAGCTGGAACCGCAACTGCACCGAGCCATCTATCACACGGTGTGCAGCATCGATGGTGAGCGCAGCGCACGTCAGCTCTATCTCGAGGCCAGCGGTATTCTGGCGCTACAGGGCTGGCACCATGAGTCTTTCTCGGTCGCGGCCGACCTCCTGCGGCGCAGTTGGCGGCTGGAGCCGGGATTCGCCCTGGCGGCCGCCCATCTCTCGCTGGTTCGTGGCCTAGGGCACCGCTTCGGCCTGATGAGCGATCGCGAGCAGGCCTGGGCGGAAGCGCTCGATGCCGCCGAATGCGCATTGCAGCTCGACAGCATGGACTCGACCGTACTCGGTTATGCCGGCTGCGCGTTGGACGATATCGGTTACCCCGACCGTGGCGTGCCGATACTGCGCAAGGCCCTGGAGCTCAACCCCGCCAACGCACAGGCCTGGGCGGCACTCGGTTCGGCGTACCTGGCCTGCCATCGCCTGGACGAAGCGGTCGTTCACCTGCGCCATGGCATTCGCATCAGCCCGCTCGACAGCCGGCTGTCGATCTGGGGTGCGGTCCTCGCCCTGGCCTACCTGCTCCTTGACGATCGCAGCGCTGCCCGCGAGCAGGCGGAACTGGCCTGCCAGCGTGACGACCGCTGCTACATGCCTCGTATCGTGCTGGCCGTCATTCACCGGCTCGATGGCAGGCAAGACCTGGCGCGCAGGGTCCTGAGCCAGGCCTACCGCATCAAGCCCGACCTGACGTCCGAGCAGATCGTGGCACTGGTCGGACAGAAGCATGGCAAACGTTTGCTGGCGCTGTAGTACCGCCACGTCCCCGCCACGTAAATACCCGCAAATCCCCACGCAACCTTCAAGCCGGCGACTGCGGCACCGCATAGGCTGAGCTTGCCGTTCGGCTGCGCCTCAAGGTCACCGACGGCAACGATATGACAAACCACCAAAGGAGTTTTGCCATGACACTCTCTCCCTCGCTCGATTCGCCGGTGGCCAGCCCCGACTACGCGGCGATCAAGGCCAAGCAACAAACGGTTTGGGGCGCCGGTGACTATGCACGTATCGGCGTCACCCTGCAGATCGTCGGCGAACAGCTCTGCGAAGCCATGGATCTGCATGCCGGGCAAACCGTGCTCGATGTGGCCGGCGGCAACGGCAACGCCTCGCTGGCCGCAGCCAGGCGTTTTTGCAAGGTCGTCTCTACCGATTACGTCGAGACACTGCTGGCCAAGTCTGCCAAGCGTGCCGAAGCGGAAGGGCTGGCAATCGACTACCAGACAGCGGATGCCGAGGATCTGCCGTTCGCCGATGCCACTTTCGACAACGTGATCTCCACTTACGGGGTTATGTTCACGCCCAACCAGGGCCAGGCCGCCGCGGAGCTGCGCCGCGTGTGCAAGCCCGGTGGCAAGATCGGCCTGGCCAACTGGACTCCGGGGAGCTTCATCGGTCAGCTGTTCAAGGCCGTCGGCCGCTACGTAACGCCGCCGGCGGGGGTGAACTCCCCGGCTGCCTGGGGCACGCGAGACTTCCTCGACACGCATTTCGGTCCGTATGTGCAGTCGATCGAGGCCCAACCGCGGTACTTCACTTTCCGCTACCAGTCGCCCCAGCATTGGCTGGACGTGTTCAGCACTTACTATGGGCCGACACTGAAGGCGTTCGAAGCGCTGGATGTCGAAGCCGGCCAGGCGCTGCGCGGGGAGATCCTCGCTCTGATCGACTCTCGGAACCGCGCCACCGACGGCACCATGGTGGTGTCATCGGAGTATCTTGAGGTCATAATCACGCGGTAGTCGGGCGCGCTTGCCATTGCCGGGAACGCCATTTTGGCGCTCCCGGCTTTCGTCTTGTGCTGTAATGACAACGAACATGTATCTCCATGGCCTGACAAGGAATCCCTCATGCCCCGTTGCCGTTTGCTGCCTTTCGCGTGCGCTGCCTTGATGCTCTTCGCCTCTCCCTTGGCTTTGGCACAATCCACAGAGCGCGAATACCAGGCCTACGAGGACGCCTTGGCCCGTGGCGAGCGCCAGGCCAGCGTATGGCAGTACGGTTGGGCCGGGGTCTATGCCACTTCATTGGCATTCAATGGTTATCAGGCCAGCGAGGCGGACGACCGCGACGACCGTTACGATGCCCGCGTGGGCGTGGTGAAGTCGGCGCTGGCGCTGGCCGGCACGCTGATGGATGGCCAACCGCACCCGGCCGCCTACCGCGAGTTGCGCGAGGGCGATGGCAATATCGACAGCGCCCGCCGGCTGTTGCATGCGGTGGCGGAGGAAGAGCGCCAGCGCCGCAGCCTGCGGGCACGCCTGGGTTCGCTGGCGATCAATGCCGCTTCAGGGCTGCTGATCGGCGTGGGCGACGGCCGCGGCCGCGACGGAGCGATCAACTTCGCCACCGGCATGTTGATCAGCGAGCTGCAGTTGCAGACTCAGCCACGCCAAGCCTCGGTGGCGATAAACCGCTTCAAGCCGGCGCGGGTCTCGCTGGGCGATATTCACCTCGAAGGCGAGTATGCCCTGCTGGTAGCGCCCAATCAGTTGGGGGTCGCGCTGCGCTATTGAGAGGAACGGCTGAACGGCCAACGCCTCCTGGCATGGGTATTGAGAAAGCGGCCACTTGGCTTGCCTTGTTTTGTTATGATATAACATTTCCCCAAATAGCAGCCTGACACTCCCCATGATCGACACGCTTCTCTGGTGGCTCACGTCACCTTTCGAATACGCCTTCATGCGCCGCGCCCTGGCGGCCTGTCTGGCGCTCTCTCTCACGGCGCCGATTCTCGGCGTACTGTTGACGCTGCGCGGCATGAGCCTGATGGGCGAGGCGCTGTCGCATGCGATCATGCCGGGCGTGGCCATCGCCTTCTTGCTGGCCGGATTTTCCCTGCCGCTGATGATGCTTGGGGGCGTGCTGGCGGGTCTGGTCACCGTGGCGCTTGCCGGTGGCGTAACGCAGTTCAGCGGCCTCAAGGAGGATGCCGCCATGGCCAGCCTGTTCTTGATTGCCATGGCCGGCGGGGTGACCATCGTCAGCCTTTCGGGCAACGCCCTGGATCTCGGCCATGTCCTGTTCGGCAGCATACTGGCGGTGGATGGCCCCACGCTGGGACTGGTGGCGCTGGGCAGCAGCACGGTCCTGGTGGGCCTGGCGATCGCCTTTCGCGCCTTGGTGGTCGAGTGCCTCGATCCGCTGTTCCTTACGCTTCAGGGGCGACACGCCGGCTGGACGCACGCGCTATTCATGGTGCTGGTCGTGATCAGCCTGGTGATCGGCTTTCAAACGCTAGGCATTCTTATGGCGGCCGGGTTGATGCTGCTGCCCGCCGCGGCGTCGCGCTACTGGAGCCAGCGGCTCGAGGGCATGATCGCCATCGCCATCGGCATCGCCCTGGCGTCCAGCGTGGTGGGGCTGCTGGTGTCCTACCATGCTGGCCTGCCTTCCGGCCCTTCGATTATCCTGCTGGTGGGGCTGGGGTACTGCGCGTCGGTCGTTCTGGGCCCCCATCGTGGGTTAAAAACCGGCATCCGTTGGCCGAAGCGCGTCGTGCCGTCGCGGCAGGCCGGGCAGTTACGCTGACATGGTTCCCTTTTGCGTCGAATTCTGGATACTGCCGCCCTTGGATCGGGCGGTGACTGTCACCACCTTGTCGCAATGAAGACTCCCCCTTTGTCGGGCGTCTTGTTATGTTATATCTTAATTGGTTTTTGCGAGGGCCACTCATGGCACACCGCACGCATCGGCATCGCCCCGAGGGGCCGTGTCATTTTTCGTTGATGTCGCTTTCCGCCACGCGCCGTCTGTTGCTGGCTGCCGCGCCGCTGTGCGTACTCTGGCTCGCCGTCTCATGGGCGGCAGGGTGGTGGGGCTGATGGCCGAGACGCACGCGTCACGCCTGGAGCTTCACGATCTCCAGCTGGCCCAGGCCAACCGCACCGTGCTCGAGCACGTAAGCGGCCGTTTTCGCGACGGCGCAATCACCGCCCTGGTGGGCGCCAACGGCGCCGGCAAGAGCACCCTGATCCAGGGCATCATGGGCATGCTGCGCCCGGTGAAGGGCAAGGTGCGCTGCACCGTGCCCAAGGAGCGGCGCGCCTGGCTGCCCCAGCAGTTGGCGCTGGACCTCACCTTTCCCATGAGCGTGGAAGAGCTGGTGATGACCGGCAGTTGGCCGAGCCACGGCGCGCTCACCGGCTATTGCGCCCGCCACTACCGCCGTGGCCGCGAGGTGATGGCGCGCCTGGGGATCTCGCACCTGGCCCATCGCCCGCTGGGCGAACTCTCCGGCGGCCAGCGCCAGCGCGCACTGATCGGCCGCACCCTGATGCAGGAAGCCGAACTGCTGCTGCTCGACGAGCCCTTCGCCAACGTCGATGCGGAAACCGTCGAGGTGCTGATGACGGTACTGCGTGACATGGCGGCCGAAGGCGCCACCATCATCGTGGTCCTGCACGATATGGAACAGCTCGCTCGACTGGCGGAGGAAGTCGTGGTGTTGACGGGCGGTCACGCTCGCTGGACCACCGCCCAGGCCGTGCTGCAGAGCCAGCCTGCCAGCGTCGGTTCGGCACGGCTCGCGTTGGGCATTCCGGGGGTCGATGCATGATGGAGCTGCTTTACGAGTGGCTGATTGCGCCCTTCGATTACGGTTTCATGCGCCGCGCGGCGGTGGCCGGCCTGGCCCTGTCGCTGGCCGCTCCGCCCATTGGCGTGTTCCTGATGCTGCGCGGCATGAGCCTGATCGGTGACGCCATGGCTCATGCCATTCTGCCCGGCGTGGCACTGGGCTTTCTGCTGGCGGGTTTCTCGCTGCCGATCATGAGCCTGGGTGGCGTGCTGTCGGGGCTGTTGATTGCGGTGCTGGCGGGCAGCGTGTCGCAAATGACCGGGCACAGGGAGGACTCGGCCATGGCCAGTTTCTTCCTGATCTCGCTGGCGGCGGGGGTCATGCTGGTCTCGCTGGGTGGCAGCAGCGTCGATCTCACACATGTGCTGTTCGGCTCGATCCTGGCGGTGAACTCCACCGCGCTGGTGCTGATCGCGACGATCAGCAGCGTGATCGTGATCACTCTGGCGCTGATCTTCCGCGCCCTGGTGGTCGAATGCCTCGACCCGCTGTTCCTGCGCGGCCAGGGCATGCAGGGCAGCCTGGTGCACGGCATCTTCCTCGGCCTGGTGGTGCTCAACCTTACCGCCGGCTTCCAGACCCTTGGCACCCTGATGGCCGTGGGCCTGATGATGCTGCCGGCCACCACGGCGCGCTTCTGGAGCAAGCGCCTGGAGGGGCTGATTACCGTCGCCATTCTGCTGGCCGCTGTCGCCAGCCTCGGCGGCCTGCTGCTCTCCTACCACCTCAGCGTTCCCTCGGGGCCGGCCATCATCCTGCTGGCAGGCGCGGGCTATGTGCTCTCCGCGCTGCTCGGCCGCCACCATAGCCTGAGGGCGAAACTTCAGCGTCATGCCGTACCCCTCGGCGCACCAGAACCGCACTGAGTAAAACACTAACACCTGAGGAGGCTTTCCATGCGACACGTTACATCCGCCGCCCTGATGCTGGGCGCTTCGGCCATGCTGGCGCTGCCTGCCGCCATTGCCGCCGAACGCGTTCAGGTCGTCACCAGCTTCAGCATCCTGGCCGACATGGTGCAGAACGTGGGCGGCGAGCATGTGGAGGTCACCTCGCTGGTCGGCCCCGACAGCGATACCCATGTCTTCTCCCCCAGCCCGCGTGAGGCGCGCTCGCTCGCCGAGGCCGACCTGGTGGTGTTCAACGGCCTTATGTTCGAGGGCTGGATGGAGCGGCTGATCGATTCCAGCGACTACAGTGGCCCGCTGGTGACGGCCAGCGACGGCATCGACAAGCTCGACTACCACGGCCAGGACAACGCGCATGCTCACGGTCACGACGACCATGAAGATGACCACGACGACTATGGGCATGAAGACCATGGGCATGACGATCACAGACACGATGATCATGACGATCACGGCCAGGAAGAGGCGGCTGGCCACGACGATCACGACCATGGCGACGACGACCCGCACGGTTGGCAGGACCTGGCCATGGGCAAGGTCTACGTGGGCAACATTCGCGATGGCCTGATCGAGGCGGACCCGGACAACGAGGCCGCCTACCGGGAGAACGCCGAGCGCTACATCAACGAGCTGGAAGCCACCGACACCGAGATTCGCGAGCTTCTGGGCGAAGTGCCGCCTTCCACCAGCGTGATCACCGGCCACGACTCCTTCGGCTATTTTTCCAATGCCTACGGCATTCGCTTCCTCTCGCCGGTGGGGCTCTCCACCGAGGCCGAACCCAGCGCCGCCGACATGGCGCAGCTGATCGACGTGATTCGCGAGCAGAACGTACGCGCCCTGTTCCACGAGAACATGACCAGCCCGGCGGTGATCAACCAGCTCGCCGAGGAGACCGGCCTGCCCATCGCCGGCACGCTCTATGCCGATGCCCTGGCGACCGAAGGCGAGGCCAGCACCTACCTGGGCATGATGCGCCACAACGCCCAGGTACTGCACGATGCCCTGGCCGAGCCGGGCCACGACGACCATGGTCTCGATGGCGATGACCATGACGATCACGGCCATGACGACCACGATCACGATCACTAGTAACCTTCCTGCATGACGAAAAAGGCGCCACCTGCATGGGGCGCCTTTTTTGTTGCCTCGAACGGGCCCCATGCGCAAACACCAGGAAGCGCGACTAAGCTGGTAGGCCTCTCATCGCAATCGCCCCAACCCTGACAGAACAAACAGAAGGGAGGAAGCAGCATGCATGACGATACCCAGCACGACCTCGGGGAGGTGGCTCACCCACTGACGCGCCGTTCATTCCTCGGCGTGGCGGCGGCGGCAAGTGCAACGATGGCGCTCAAGCCTGGGCAGTTATTCGCTCAGGAGCGACCCTGGGACGGCTCTCTCGTGTCCTACCCCGACCCAGCCATCGAGGTCATCGACGAACGTTTCGGCGCCTACCGCCTGGCCAATGCGGCGGTCGAGCGCCTGGCTACAGGTTTTCGCTGGGCGGAGGGGCCGGTCTATTTCGGCGACGGCGGCTTTCTCGTCTGGAGCGACATCCCCAACAACCGGCAGATGCGCTGGCTCGAGGATACCGGCGATGTGAGCGTCTTCCGCCAGGCCTCAAACTACTCCAACGGCAACACGCGGGATCGCGAGGGGCGGCTGCTGTCCTGCGAGCACGACACGCGCCGCGTGACCCGCACCGAGCATGACGGCACCATCACCGTGCTGGCCGACGAGTTCGAGGGCAAGCCGCTCAATGCTCCCAACGACGTCATCGTGCACCCCGACGGTGGCATCTGGTTCACCGACCCGGGCTACGGCATCCTGATGCACTACGAGGGGCATATCGCCGACTTCGAGCTGCCCGAAGCCGTCTATCGCATCGATCCTGGCAGCGGCCGGTTAGAGAAGATGGCCGAAGTCTTGAAGCCCAACGGCATCGCCTTTTCGCCCGACTACTCCCGCCTGTACGTATCCGATACGGGTGGCACCCACACCCCCGGCCATCCCCACCAGATCCTGGTCTGGGACGTCGTGGACGACGGTACCCGCCTGGCCAACGAGCGCCAGTTCGCCGAGGTCGGGCCGGGCTTCATCGACGGCATGGCCGCAGACATGGACGGCAACCTCTGGTGCGGGGCGGTCTTCGGCGGCCTGTTCGATGCCGAGGACCACGATGGCGTCCACATCTATGCCGACGACGGCACACTGATCGGCAAGATTCACTTGCCGGAACCCTGCGCCAATGTCTGCTTCGGCGGCCGCAGGCGCAACCGTCTGTTCATGACCGCCAGCCAGTCGCTCTATGCCGTCTACGTCGAGACCCAGGGGGTCGCGGTCTGGGCCGGCAACACGTAGCCCCTTCCGCTAGAGGACGCCATACATGAGCGGAGGGAGCAGCCCTCCGCTCTTTTCGGCACTCTTCCTTCCATTCCTTCTTCCCGTTCTTCCTTAGCGCTCCTGCTTTACCTCTCCCTGACACTCGCCTGGCACGATCCGCCACCGCTCCGATCAGGCCCATTTGCCGGCCGCCCCAAAAGACGCCTCACCGACCTCTTTTTACCTCACGACTCGAGCCCTACCCACTTCGCGGCAACGAAAGAATGGCACGAAATGCAAAAATTGTGGCGCGATGGGTAAACCTGACGAATCGCTTTCTTCCTACCATGAACGCACGTGCCAAGGGCCAGCAGGCCTCTCACAGGCGGCCCACACCCTTTGCACAAAAGTTCACCAAACCATACACAGGCTTATCCACAACCTGAGCCGAACGCTACAACAACAGCTACAAGAACAAAGGCCACACAATGACAACGACACGCCGCTTCGCCCTGGGTGCGCTTGCCGCTTCCATTCTGTTCGTCGGCCAGACCGCGCAGGCCGAGATCACCGACAACGAGATCCGCATCGGTTATCTGGCCGACATGTCGGGCCCCTACCGCGACCCCATCGGCCCCATGGGGCTGGATGCCATCCAGATGGCCATCGAGGATGTCGGCGGCAGCGTGGCCGGCGCCAGCATCGAAGTCTTCAGTGCCGACGACCGCAACAGCCCCGACGTGGGTTCGAGCGTAGTGCGCGAGTGGATCGACCAACGCAACGTCGACATGGTCACCGGCCTGGTTGCCTCGTCGGTCACGCTGGCCGCCGTTCAATTGCTGGAAGAGGCGAACCGCCTGGGGCTGGTCAACGGCGCCGTCTCCTCCGGCGTGACCAACGAGAGCTGCTCGCCCAACCATATTCACTGGGTCTACGACACCTGGGCGATGTCCAACGGCACCGCCAAGGCGATCACCCAGGAGGGCCACAAGAACTGGTACCTGCTGAGTGCCGACTACTCTTTCGGCCATGCCCTGGAAGGCGACGTGGAGCGGGTGGTCAGCGAGAACGGCGGTACCGTGGTGGGCAAGGCGCGCCATCCCTTCCCCAGCAGCGACTTCTCCTCGTTCCTGCTGCAGGCCCAGGCCTCCGGGGCCGACGTGATCGCGCTCAACAATGCCGGCGCCGACACCATCAACGCCATTACCACCGCAGGAGAATTCGGCATCACCCAGGCCGGGCAGGTGCTGGCCGGCATGGTGCTGTTCAGCACCGACGTGCGCAGCATCGGCCTCGAGGCAGCCCAAGGGCTGCAGTTCACCAAGGCCTGGTACTACGACCTCAACGACGAGACCCGCGCCTGGGCCGAGCGCTTCCGCGAGCGCACCGGCAGCATGCCGACCATGGTTCACGCCGGGCTCTACTCCAGCACCCTGCACTATCTCCAGGCGGTAGATGCCGTCGGCACCGACGAGGCCCAGGCCGTGCGCCGCCAGATGGCCGATACGCCGATCAACGACATCTTTGCCACCAATGGCTACATCCGCGAGGACGGCCGCATGGTCCATGACATGTACCTGGTCGAGGTGAAGACGCCCGAGGAGTCGCAGAACGAGGATGACCTGTTCCGCGTGGTGCGCACCATTCCCGCCGAGGAGGCGTTCCGCCCGCTGTCGGAGAGCCAGTGTCACCTGGTCGACAACACCTGAGCGTTTCGTTCACGACCCATGAACAAGCACAAGAGGACCGTCATGAGCCATACAGTCGAGAATGCTCACAGCAGGATCCAGCAGAACACCATCGGCGCCGCGCTCAGCCGCAGCGCGCGCAAGCACCGCGACAGGCTGGCGCTGGCCTTCGAGGGCCGGCGCTGGAACTACACGGAACTGAACCGGGCGGTTAACCGGGTCGCCAACCGCCTGCTGGCGGCGGGCCTGGCCCCGGGCGACCGCCTGGCCGCCTACGGCAAGAATTCCGACGCCTACGTGATCGCCTGGTTGGCCTGCACCCGCGCCGGCCTGGTGCACGTGCCGATCAACTTCGCCCTGAGCGCCGACGAGCTGCGCTATATCCTCGAGCAGTCCGGCGCCGCCGGGCTGTTGAGCGATACGAGCCTGGCCGAAAACGTGGCCAGGGCCAGCGAAGGCCTCCCCCTCACGCTCGCCGGCACCCTGCACGCCGAAACGCAGGCGGGCTTCGACGTGCTGCAGGTGGCTCTCGACGAAGCCAGCGACGACAGTGAACCGAACGTGGCCGTCGCAGCCGACAGCCTGGCCCAGCTGCTCTACACCTCGGGCACCACGGCGGCGCCCAAGGCGGCGATGATGACCCACCAGGCGCTGCTCGCCGAGTACATGGCCTGCATGGTGGAGCTCGACATCAAGGACGACGAGCCGATGCTGGCTGCCCTGCCGCTCTACCACTCGGCGCAAATGCACGTGTTCCTGATGCCGGCGCTGCTGCTCGGTGCGCCCGTGCACCTGCGCATGGCGCCGCTGCCCGACGACTGCCTGGGCCAGATCGCAAGCCAGGGCATCGCCTCGTTCTTCGCCCCGCCCACGGTGTGGATCGGCCTGCTGCGCCACCCCGACTTCGATGCCTTCGACCTCTCCACGCTGAAGAAGGCCTACTACGGCGCCTCGATCATGCCGGTGCCGGTACTGGAAGAGCTGCAGCAGCGCCTGCCAGGCGTGGGGCTCTACAACTGCTACGGCCAGAGCGAGATCGCGCCTCTGGCCACGGTGCTGCGCCCCGAGGAGCACGCCGAGCGCCCGGCGTCGGCGGGCCGCCCCATTCTCACGGTGGAGACGCGTATCGTCGACCTGGAGATGAACGACGTGCCGCCCGGCGAGCATGGCGAGATCGTGCACCGCTCGCCGCAGCTGCTCACCGGCTACTGGGACAAGCCCGACATGACCGAGGAGGCCTTCGCCGGCGGCTGGTTCCACTCCGGCGACGTGGGCTACTTCGACGAGGCGGGCTATCTCTACGTGGTCGACCGCATCAAGGACGTGATCAATACCGGCGGCGTGGTGGTGGCCAGCCGTGAGGTCGAGGAGGGACTGTTCAAGCATCCCGCCGTCTCCGAGGTGGCCGTGATCGGCCTGCCCGATGCGAAGTGGATCGAGGCGATCACCGCCGTGGTGGTACCCCGCGAAGGCATGGAGGTGAGCGAGGAGGAGCTGATCGCCCACGCCAAGGACCACATGGCGCCCTACAAGGTGCCCAAGCGAATCCTGTTCGCCGAGGCCCTGCCCAAGAGCACCGCCGGCAAGATTCTCAAGCGCCACCTGCGCAAGGACCTGAGCTGACCCATGACTGAAACGCAAGACGACCTGACGCCGCTGTTCCACGACACCATTCGCCGCTTTCTCGAGCAGGAGGTGGCGCCTCACTACGAGGCGTGGGAAGCCGCCGGCGAGATGCCGCGTTCGCTGTGGCAGAAGCTCGGCGAGGCCGGCCTGCTGGGTATCGACCTACCCGAAGAGATGGGCGGCAGCGGCGCCGACTTCGCCATCGTCCAGCTGGCGCTGGAGGAGATCTCGCGTCAGGGCTTCGGCGGGTTGGCCAGCGCCTACAACATTCACGCCAACATCGTCATGCCCTACCTGCTGCACATCGCCACGCCGACGCAGCGCGAGCGCTGGCTGCCGGCCATGGCCCGCGGCGAGGCGGTCGGCGCCATCGCCATGACCGAGCCCGGCGCGGGCAGCGACCTGGCGGCGATGAAGACCCGCGCCAGCCGCACCGACGACGGCTGGCGGCTCGACGGCAGCAAGCTGTTCATCACCAACGGCCAGGTGGCCGACCTGGTCATCGTCTGCGCCAAGACCGACCCCGGCGCCGGCGCCCGCGGCGTGTCGCTGTTCCTGGTCGACACCGCGCTTGCCGGCTTCTCCCGCGGCCAGCCGATCAAGAAGATCGGCCAGCACGCCAGCGACACCGCCGAGCTGTTCTTCGACGACCTGCGCCTGCCCGAGAATGCCCTGCTCGGCGAGGAAGGCTCGGGCTTTGCCTACCTGATGCAGGAGCTGCCCCGCGAGCGCCTCGGCGTGGCGGCCCAGGCGCTGGGCGCCATGGAAGGGGCGCTGGCGCTGACCCTCGACTACGTGCGCGAGCGTCGCGCCTTTGGCCGCGCCGTGGGCGACTTTCAGAACACCCGCTTCACCCTGGCCGAGGTGCGCGCCCAGATCGACATGGGCCGCGCCTACTTCGAGCAGTGCGTGGCCAAGTACCGCCAGGGGGAGATGAACGCCACCGACGCCGCCATTCTCAAGCTGCAGCTCAGCGAGATGCAGTGCCGCACCATCGACGCCTGCCTGCAGCTGTTCGGCGGCTATGGTTACACCCGTGAATACCCGATTTCGCGCTTCTACCTGGATGCCCGCGTGCAGACGCTCTACGCCGGCACCTCGGAAATCATGAAGGAAGTGATCGCCCGCTCGCTGCTCGGCAAGAGCACGGTGGCCTGAGCGCTTCGACAAGATCTGAACGATAGACAGGAGAGACAAGATGCGGCTCGATTCCGTAGTCATTCTCGGCAGTGCCCGCACCGCCATCGGCAGCTTCGGCGGCAGCCTGGCCGGGCTCGCCCCGCATGAGCTGGGCACCGCTACCGCCCGCGAGGCGCTGGTCCGCGCCGGCGTCGAGGCCGGAGAGGTCGATCACGCCGTATACGGGCATATCATCACCACCGGACCGCAGGACGCCTATCTGGCCCGCCACATCGCGCTGGAAACCGGCGTGCCCGAGGGCGCGGCGGCGTTCAATGTCAACCGCTTGTGCGGTTCCGGGGTGCAGGCGATCCTCTCCGCCGCCCAGCAGATCGTGCTCGGCGACAGCCGCCTGGCGCTGGCCGGCGGCGCCGAATCGATGAGCCGCGGCGCCTATCTGCTGCCGCCCCAGGCGCGCAACGGGCTACGCATGGGCCACGCCAGCGTCACCGACCTGACCCTGGGCGTGCTCAGCGACCCCTTCGGCAGCGGCCACATGGGCGTGACCGCCGAGAACATCGCCAAGCGCTGCGGGCTCGGCCGCAAGGAGATCGACCGCTTCGCCCTGGAAAGCCACCGCAAGGCCGCCCGCGCCATTGCCGAGGGTCGCTTCGACGGGCAGATCGTGCCGGTCACCGTGCGCGAGGGCAAGAACGAGCGCCAGTTCGACCGCGACGAGCACGTGCGCGACGGTGTGACGCTGGAGGATCTCGCCCGGCTCAAACCCGCCTTCGCCAAGGAGGGCGTGGTCACCGCCGGCAACGCCTCGGGCATCAACGACGGCGCCGCCACGCTGGTGCTGGCCCACGCCGACGAGGCCGACCGCCGCGGCCTCGCGCCCCGCGCCCGACTGATCGCCGCCAGCACCGCCGGGGTCGAACCCAGCGTGATGGGCCTGGGGCCGATTCCCGCCGTGCGCCGCTGCCTCGAAGAGGCCGGACTCTCCATCGCCGACATCGACGTGATCGAGTCCAACGAGGCCTTCGCCGCCCAGGCCATGGCGGTGGCCCAGGAGCTCGATTTCCCCGCCGAGCGCCTCAATCCCAACGGCGGCGCCGTGGCGCTGGGGCATCCCGTCGGTGCCACCGGCGCGATCCTCACGATCAAGGCGCTGGCCGAACTGGAGCGCACCGGCGGCCGCTACGGGCTGATCACCCTGTGCATCGGCGGCGGCCAAGGCATCGCCCGGTTGATCGAGCGTTGCTGATCAGGCCATCGGTTGCGGCGCCCGCCGATAGGCGGCGGGCGAGTTGCCCGTCCAGCACTTGAAGGCGCGGCTGAAGCAGGCCAGGTCCGTGAAGCCCAGCTCGTCGGCAATCGCCGGCAGCGGCCGTTCGGAGCGGGTCAGCGCCTGGATGGCGAAGTCGCGCCGGAATTCGTCCTTCACCGCCTGGAAATGCGTGCCCTCGTCGGCCAGCCGACGCGCCAGGGTGCGCACCGACATGTGCAGCGCGCGTGCCACGTCGTGCACCGAGCCCGAAGTGGCCAGGTGCCGCGTGAGGTGCTCGCGCACCCGGTGCGACACCAGCCGATCGGCGAAGGAGACGTAGAACCAGTCGGCCGGCGCGCGGCGCAGGAAGGCGCCAAGGTGCTGTTTGGTCTGACGGATCGGTTGCTCGAGCAGGGCAGCGTCGAAGTAGATGGCGGTTTGAGGCCGCTCGAAGCTCACCTTGCCGGGATAGAAATAGAGGTAATCGGCGCTGTGCGCCGGCTGCGCATAGGCGCACTCCATCATTAGCGGCGGGATCTTGCGCGCGATCATCCACGAACTGATGCCGTGAAACAGCTTGAGCATCAGCTCGTGAACGAGAATGCGGCTGCCCGTCGGCGGCCGATATTCCACCAGCGCCACCCGCGCCAGGCCGTTCTCGACGCTGTACTCATAGCCGAAGTCGTCCAGCACGATGCGGAAGAACAGCGTGTAGCGATGCAGCGCCACCTTGAGCGTCGGCGCTTCCAGCACGCTCAGGCACAGCAGCTTCAGCGTACCCCCGCGCAGCGGCCTGGCGAAGAAGCCCGGCGTCTCGTCGTCGTGCTCGTTGACCAGCAGGCGGTAGAGCGTGGCGAACTGCTCCACGGTCACCCGCCCGTGAGGGGCGCTGAGTAGAAACGGCGATATCCCGGCGCGAGCAAGATACGCCTCGCGAGCCGCTTCGCTCTTGGGCACGCCGCGGAACAGCTCGTTGACGAAATGCATGGATACCGTGACGGACACGCCCCTCTCCCTTGGTTCGCCTGGCAGAACCGATCATGCCGACATGGTAAGTTACCTGCAGCCTTGGCCAGTTACTCTGCGACCATGGCATCATCGCCGCGACATCGACGGGAGCCGCCATGCTCGAATTCAACCAGGTGCACAAGGCCTATGCCACGCCCCAAGGGCCGCTCGAGGTGCTCACTGCCGTTGACCTCGAGCTGCGCCCCGGCGGGAGCCTGGCGCTGATGGGCGAGTCCGGCAGCGGCAAATCGACCCTGCTGCACCTGGCGGCGGGGCTCGACCTGCCGGATAGCGGCGAAGTGGTCGTCGCCGGCCGTTCGGTCTCTACGCTGGACGAGCCGGACCGCGCCCGGCTGCGCCGCGAGACCCTGGGGCTGGTGTTCCAGCAGTTCCACCTGGTGCCGAGCCTGAACGTAATCGACAACCTGCGCCTGCAGGCGCGGCTGGCCAAGCGTGAAACGCCGGAGTGGTCGGCGCATCTCATGGAGCGCCTGGGCCTTGCCGGTCTGGAACGACGCTACCCCGAGCAGCTTTCGGGCGGCCAGCAGCAGCGCCTGGCCATCGGCCGCGCGCTGGCGCCACGCCCCGCCCTGCTGCTGGCCGACGAGCCCACCGGCAATCTCGACGAAACCACCGCCGGCGAAGTGCTGGAGCTGCTGCTGGACCTGGTTCGCGAGGCCGGCAGTGCCCTGCTGATGGTGACCCACAGTCTCCGGGTGGCGGCCCCGCTGGACCGCTGCCTGCGGCTGACCCATGGCCGGCTCGAGCCGCCTTCCGGAGCGGAAGCGAGCCACCGCTGATGCTGACCGCCCTGGCGACACTGCTCTCGCACTACAAGCGCCACCCCGGCCAGCTCGCCATGCTGCTGCTGGGGCTGTGGGTGGCCGGTGCGCTGTGGAGCGGCGTACAGGCGATCAATGCCTCGGCCCGCGACAGCTACGCCCGCGCCGAGGCGCTGTTCAGCACCGGGCTCGACCGCCTGGAATACCGCGACGGCGAGCCACTGACCCGTGAGGATTTCGTGCGCCTGCGCCGCGCCGGCCTGCCCGTCTCGCCACTGCTCGAAGGCACGCTGGAAGCGCCCGACGGCACCGAGCTGCGCGTGATCGGTATCGACCCCTTCACCCTGCCCGGCGACAGTGCCTTCGCCGCCGCCTCGAGCCAGGGCGAGCTGACCGACTTTCTCACCCCGCCGTGGCAGACCCGCATCGCCCCGGATACCCTGCCTGCGCTGGGCGTGAACGCCCGCGAGGCCCCCGGCGCCGAGCCGCGCCTGGCCGCAGGCCGGCTGCCGCCGCTGGTGCTCTCCCCCATGCTGCCCCCGGGCACCCTGGTGATGGACATCGCCGCCGCCGCGGTGCTGCTCGACAGCGGCGAGCAGCTGTCGCGATTGGTTACTGCTCCCGAAGTGCTCGAACGCGCCCCCGAGGGGCTGGTGCTGACCCGGGCGGCGACGCTGGTCTCGCCCGGCCAGCTCACCGAGAGCTTCCACCTCAATCTCACCGCCATGGCGCTGCTTGCACTGGTGGTGGGGCTGTTCATCGTTCAGGCGGCATTGGGCCTGGCGCTGGAGCAGCGCCTGGGCATGCTGCGCACGCTGCGCGCGCTCGGCGTGTCGGGGCGCGGCCTGGTCGGGCTGCTCGCGCTGGAACTTGTGCTGCTGGGTGTCATCGGCGCCCTGGCCGGCATCGTCAGCGGCGTGTGGCTGGCCCGTGTGCTGCTGCCCGACGTGGCCGCCACCCTGGGCAGCCTGTATGGCGCCGATGTAGCGGTCACGCTCAACCTGCCTTGGCACTACTGGTTCGGCGGGCTCGGCGTCACCCTGGGCGGGCTGTTATTGGCCGGTAGCGGTGTACTGTGGCGAGCCGCCAGGCTGAGCGTGCTGGGCCTGGGCCAGGCCCAGGCCTGGCGCGCCGGCTTCTACCGCCAGCTGCGCGGCATGAGCCTGGCAGGAGGCGGCGTTGCGGCAGTCGGGCTCGTGCTGTGGGCGTGGATAGTACGTCAGCCGCCCGGCGAAGGGCTGCTGGCCGGCTTCGGCCTGATTGCCGCGCTGCTGCTGGCCAGTGCCCTGCTGCTGCCCCCGACGATCGCCCTGATCCTGGCCGGGCTCGGCCAGCTGGTACGGCGCCGGCCACTGGGGCAGTGGGCGCTGGCCGACCTGCAGCTGCAGCTGCCGCAGCTGGCATTGGCGATGATGGCGCTGCTGATCGCGCTCTCCGCCAACCTGGGCGTGAGCAGCATGGTGGGCGGTTTTCGCCTCACCTTCCTCGACTGGCTCGACCAGCGCCTGGTGGCGGACTACTACCTGCGCCCGGCCCCCGAGCAGTTCGATGCGGTACAGTCCTGGCTGGCCGAGCGTCCCGAGGTCGCCGAACTGCTGCCGACCCGCCATGCCGAGGCCACCCTGCTCGAGATCGAGAGCCCCGACGGATTGCGCGTGCCGCAGCTCCCGGTCGGCCTCTACGGCATCACCCCCGGCGAGATGCTGATCCCGAGCTGGCCGCTGCTCTCGACCCAGGCCGGTCGCGACGCCGCCTGGCAGTCGTTCGCCGCGGGCGAGGCGTTCGTCAACGAGCAGTTGGCCATCGACCAGAACCTGGCACCGGGCGACCGCCTGACGCTGACGGCCCCGAGCGGTCGGGAAACGCTGACGATTGCAGCCATCTACCCCGACTACGGCAACACCCGCGGCGAGGTGCTGCTGGCCACGCCGCAGTTGGCCGAACGCTTCGCCGCCACGCCCAGCTCGATCGGCATCGTACTCACCCTGGGTGCCGACGAGGTCGGGTTGCGCGACGCGCTGCGCCAGCGTTTCGAACTAGGCAGCGACGCGCTGGTGGATCAGCGAGAGGTGAAGCGGGTCTCCGTCGAGATCTTCGAACGCACCTTTACCATCACCCGGGCGCTCAGTGTGCTGACCCTGGCCGTGGCCGCCCTGGCCCTGCTCGCGAGCCTGCTGGCCCAGGCGCGGGAGCGCCGTCGCCAGCTCGCCCCGTTATGGGCGCTAGGCGTGCCGCGCGCCCGGCTGGTGACGGTACAGCTGGCACAGCTCGGCGGTATGGCGCTGGCCGTCGGCGCTCTCGCCGTGCCGCTGGGCAGCCTGCTCGCGCTGGGGCTGGTGGCGGTGATCAATGTCGCCGCCTTCGGCTGGCGCCTGCCGCTGCACGTCTTTCCCGGCGACATCGGCCTGACCCTGACGACCGCCGGCGCAGTGGCGCTGCTTGCCGCGGCGCTACCCGCGGCCCGCCTGTGGCGCACGCCGCCCCGCGCCCTGCTGGCCGAGGAGGGCGGCACATGAGGCCTTGGTTGGCTGTCGCGCTCCTGCTGCTGACGTTGGCCGGCTGCGGCGAGGAAACGCCATCCGGCGAACCCGCCGGCTTCGCCGGCCTGGGCGAGGCGGCCGGCAGCTTCGCCCAGGCCGGCCCGGACATTACACTGCGCTTCCCCGAGGATCACGCCGCCCACCCGGACTATCGCATCGAATGGTGGTACCTCACCGCCAACCTCGAGGACGAACACGGCGAGCCGCTGGGTCTGCAGTGGACCCTATTCCGCCAGGCGCTCACTCCTCCTGACCAGCAACCCGAGCCTACTCCATGGGCCTCCGATCAGCTGTGGATGGCACACATGGCGGTCTCCCGGGGCGATACCCATCGGGTGGCCGAGCGCTTCGCTCGCAGCCATAGCGCCAGCGACAGTAGCCAGGCGGGAGTGGTCGCCGAGCCGTTCGCGGCCTGGATCGACCACTGGCAGCTGGCCAGCCATGAAGAAACATCTGACGAAACATCAGGCGAAGCAAGCAAGACCGACACCTTCGCCGAGCTGCAGCTGACAGCTCACCAGGACGACGAACACGGTGGCTTCGGTTATGACCTGACGCTGACCGCCGAGGGGCCGCTGGTACTGCACGGCGAGGCCGGCTTCAGCCAGAAGGCCGCCGACGGCCAAGGCTCGTTCTACTACAGCCAGCCGTTCTGGCGCATCGAAGGCGAGGTGACGCTGGATGGCGAGACGCGCATGGTGAGCGGGCGCGGCTGGCTCGATCGCGAATGGAGCAGCCAACTGCTCGACGAACGCCAGCAGGGCTGGGACTGGTTCTCGCTGCATCTGGAGAGCGGTCACAAGCTGATGGCCTTCCAACTGCGCGGCGGCGGCGAGGACGGTGGCAACTACCGCTCGGGCACCTGGATCTCACCCGAAGGCGAGCCCACCGCACTGGCGCCGGACGCAATCGGCATGACACCGCTCGGCACCCGACGCGTGGCGGGGCGTGAAATACCCAACCGCTGGCGCCTGGAGGTTCCCGGCGCCGGACTCGATTTGGTCGTCGAGGCGCCCCATGCCGAGCGCTGGATGGATACCAGCGTGCCCTACTGGGAGGGTGAAGTGGTCGCACGCGATGCCGATAGCGGTGAAGATAAGGGCATCGGCTATCTGGAAATGACGGGTTACTGACGCTGCGCGAGGAGGGACCATGAACCTGCTGGACGCCATGACCGCCTACGTGCGCGTCGCCGAACTCGGCAGCTATACCCGAGCGGCGGAGACGCTGGACCTGTCGCGCACGCGGATTTCGCGGCTGATCATGGAGCTCGAGAGCCACCTGGGCGTGCGTCTGTTGCAGCGTACCACCCGGCGCCTGCATCTCACCGAGGCTGGCGAGAGCTACCTGGCTCGTGCCCAGGGCATCCTGCAGGCGCTGGAAGAGGCCGAAGCCGAGCTGGGCGCCGGCAGCACCGAGGTGTGCGGCCGGCTGCGGGTCAACGGCCCGATGTCCTTCGGCATGCGCTTTCTCTCCCCTGTCATTGCCCGCTTCATGCTCGAGCATCCTGCCCTGGAGGTACGCCTCGACCTCAACGATCGGCGGGTGGACCTATTGGAGGAAGGCTACGACCTGGCGATCCGCATCGGCAGCCTGCCCGATTCCAGCCTGGTGGCACGTCGCCTGGCGCGCTGCCGCATGATACCGTGCGCCTCGCCCGAGTACCTGGCACGCTTCGGCGAGCCGCGCACACTGGCCGAACTGGCCGAGCACCGCTGCCTGCGCTATCGCACGGCCAGCGGCACCGACTGGCAGTTCGGCAGTCAGCGCCTGACGGTCAATGGCCCGCTGGAGAGCAACAACGGCGACGTGCTGACCCAGGCCGCCGAGGCCGGGCTGGGCATCGCCCACCAGCCGAGCTTCCTGATCCACGAAAGCATCAGGAGCGGGCGCCTGGTGCCGTTGCTGATCGAAGAAGCCAGCGTGACCATCGGCATTCACGGCGTCTACCCCGCGCGGCGCCACCTGCCGGCCAAGGTCGAACGCCTGCTCGACTTCCTGGCCGAGGCCTGGGGGGATCCTCCCGAATGGGAGCGGGAGATGGGATTGTCGCCTCTCACGCAATGATGTTGTTCGTCGGGCGACGATTATCTCGGCACGCGCGCGGCGTAGAGTGAAGGCATCCCTGACAACAACGGAGCCCTTCCCATGCAAACACAAGCCACTCAAGCCAGCCCCGCGCTGGCCAGCGCCTCACAGAGCCAATCCCTCCAGGCCCATGCCACCGCCCTGCTGCGCGTGTCGCTCGGCGTCATGGCCCTGGCCCACGGCCTGCTCAAGGTCTTTGTCTTCACCGTGCCCGGCACCGTCGGCTACTTCGAGTCGATCGGCCTGCCCGGCTTCATCGCCTACCTGACCATCCTGGCCGAAGTCGGCGGCGGCCTGGCCCTGCTGCTCGGTGTCTACACCCGCTGGGTGAGCCTGGCATTGATTCCGGTACTGCTCGGCGCCGCCTGGGTGCATGCCGGCAACGGCTGGGTCTTCTCCAACCCGGGCGGCGGCTGGGAGTACCCGGTGTTCTGGGCCGTGACCCTGCTGGTGCAGGCCGGCCTGGGTAGCGGTAGCCTCGTGCTCAGCCGTCGCTTCGCCTGAGCGGCATTCGCCCCGCCGTCCTCCGCCCCCTATCATTCACAAGATGGCGTCGCCCCGCGGCGCCATACGTCGAGGAGCATCGCCATGTCGCCCAGCCTGTTCATTTCCCACGGCTCGCCCATGCTGGCCCTCACCCCGGGGCCGGCACACGACTTCCTGCGCCAGCTCGGCCGAACGCTCTCGCCCAAGGCCATCGTCGTGGTCTCGGCCCACTGGGCCAACGAGCGCCTGCTGGTGAGCACCAGCGCACACCCCGAGACCATCCACGACTTCGGCGGCTTCCCCCGCGCGCTTTTCGAGTGCCAGTACCCGGCACCGGGCGAGCCTGAGCTGGCATTGCGTCTGGCCCGCCAGCTCAACGCCGTGCCGATGGAGCGTGGCCTGGACCACGGCGCCTGGGTGCCGCTGTCGCTGATGTTTCCCGCCGCCGACGTGCCGGTGGTGTCGCTGTCGCTGCCGGTTACCTGGTCGAACCAGGCCTTGATAGAGCTGGGGGAGAAGCTGTCGAAGCTGCGTGAAGAGGGCGTGCTGATCGTTGGCTCGGGCAGCCTGACGCATAACCTCGCCGAGATGCAGGCAGAGGGCACGCCGATGCCGGCCTGGGTCGGCGAGTTCAGCGACTGGATACACGAGAAGCTGACGAACGGTGAGCGCAGCGCCCTGCTCAAGTGGGAAACCGCCCCGCAGGCGCGGCGCAACCACCCCACGCCCGAGCACTTCCAGCCGCTGCTGGTGGCGCTGGGCGCGGGCGGCGAGGCCAGCCGCCTTCACCACAGCGTGGAGCACGGCGTGCTGGCGATGGACCTCTACGCCTTCGCCTGAGGACGCCCGGCGGTCAGTCGCCCAATTGTGCCAGGCGGTCGGCCTGGACCACCTCGATCCAGTAGCCGTCCACGTCCTTGACGAACACCACGTTCTTCATCTTGCCCTGGTCGGAGCGCTTGACGAAGGTGACGTCGTTGGCGTCGAACCACGCCTCGGCGGCCTCGAGGTCCGGCACCGAGAAGCAGATGTGGCCGAAGCCCTGGGGCTCGGCGTTGCCGTCATGGTAGGCGAAGTCGTCCTGGCTCTCGGTGCCCCAGTTGTGGGTCAGCTCCAGCAGTCCCTTCTGGCGGAAGGTCCAGACCGTGCGCTCGCCCTCGTCCTCGGGCGCCTGCTCGCTCGCACCCAGCTTGGCCAGGAAATAGAGCGAGAAGCCCAGCTCTTCGAAATCGAGCCGGCGCAGGACCTGCATGCCGAACACTCGGGTATAGAAGGCCAGCGCCTTCTCCGGGTCCTTGACCCGCAGCATGGTGTGGTTGAGGCGAAAGCCCTGCGATTCCGCCGTTGGCGCCTTCACGCCGGGGTGCTGCTCTCCCTTGAAGCTCATGACTCTCTCCTTTGCGATGCATTCGGTAGCGACGATGATGCTTACCGCTTCGACGTTTTTCCAGCCGCGAGCGGCTGCCATGCCCCTCCGGTTCACGCTAAAGTAGGGAAAGTATCGATTCACGAGGACCGCCGATGCCGACCTCACCCCTCACTGCACCGAGGCCAAGGCATTACGCCGCCGGGCGTTGGCTGTGCCGCTTGGTTGGCCTGTTGGCGCTGACGCTGATGGCCGGCTGCGCCAGCCGCGACCTGGCGACCCATGATCCAGGCCCCGGCTCGGAGGGCCTCTCCATCGAGCGGGCACTGATCCTGGCCAGTGCGAAGAGTGCGCTGGGCACGCCCTATCGCTATGGCGGCAATACCCCGGCGGGGCTCGACTGCTCGGGGCTGGTGGAGATGGCCTACGGCGCGGCGGGCATCCGGGTGCCGCGCACCGCCGACGCGCAGTACCGCGCCCTGCCCACCGTGAAGCAGGCCCAGCCCGGCGATCTGCTGTTCTTCGGCGACCGGCGCAAGGCCACCCATGTGGGTATCTATCGCGGCAACGGCCAGATGATTCATGCCCCCGGCAGTGGCCGCAAGGTCACCAGTGTGCCGCTGCATATCGACTACTGGCAGGAGCGCTTTCTGGGCGCCGCCGGCCTAGCGCCCTGACGACGCGTCTAGTGGCGGGTATGATCGGGGCATGATCCATTCCCTTGCGGTGAGATACATGCGCCTAGATCTTTCCCTCTATCTGGTAACCGACCCTGAACTCTGCGTCCGCCATGGCCTGGTGGAAACCGTGGTGGCCGCGGTGCGCGGCGGTGTGACTATCGTGCAGCTGCGCGACAAGCAGGCCTCAGACGACGAACTGATCGACCAGGCGCGGCGCCTCAAGGCGGCGCTGGCCGGCAGCGGCGTGCCACTGATCATCAACGATCGCCTGGCGGTGGCGGTGGCGAGCGGCGCCGATGGGCTGCATATCGGCCAGGACGACGGCGACGTGGCCGCGGCCCGGGCCGAGCTGGGCGAGGGCGCGATTCTCGGCCTCTCGGTGCAGAACCACGACCAGCTCGCCCGACTCGACCCGGATGCGCTGGACTACCTCGGCCTGGGCCCGGTGTTCGCCACCTCGACCAAGCGCAACCACGCCACGCCGCTGGGCTTCGATGGCCTGGCATCATTGGTGGCGGCCAGCCCCCTGCCGGCGGTGGCCATCGGCGGTCTCAAGGCCGAGCATGCGCGCCGGGTACGCGCGACCGGAGCGAAGGGGCCGGCGGTGGTATCGGGGATCTGCGGCCAGCCGGATCCGGAAGCCGCCGCCCGGGCGTTCTTCGAGGATTGAAAGACATGGGAATGGCGGACAGACGCGTGGCGGAAGAACCGGCACTCAGGAGCTGCGGCTCTCCTGCTCACGCGTAAAGCGCTGCATGATGTCCAGGGTTTCCTGGCTGACGTGGTGCTCCATGCCTTCGGCATCGATGCGCGCGATACGGTCGCTGACGCCGAGGGCACGCAGGAACTGCAACACGATGGCGTGTCGCTGGTTCGACATGGCCGCCATCGCTTCCCCTTTCTCGGTCAGGAACAGCGAGCGATAGGGCTTGCTGGAGACCAACCCCAGTGACTTCAGCCGGGTCACCGTTTTCGACACCGTGGCCTGGCTGACCCCCATGCGGGCGGCGATATCCGTCGAGCGCGCCTCGCCCTGATGCTCCAACAGGTCGGCGATCAGCTCCACGTAGTCCTCGAGAAGCTCGGTTTCATGGGCATTGCGCACGGCAGCGTACTGCTGCGCATGCTGGTCGCTGGGCGGCAGGGCATCCGCCTGGCTAAGGCGATCCGGCGTTACTTCGTTCGGGGAATCGGTCATCGCGCCAATATAGCCAAAGTGCTCATAGGGCAGCAACCGTGCACCGATAGAGATTTCCTACTACCCTACAAGTTAACCTTGGCTAAAATACTAGCTGTGCACTTAGAAACTCACTGTAACGAAACAACCTACATACAACGGCCCTGACGTCAGAGGAGAGTGACCGATGCCGGTTCCCAAGGGACTGATGCTGCTCAGCGCCCTCGCGCTAGCCCTGCCGACCATCACCCATGCCGAGGAGTCTCCGCTCAGGGTGGCGGCCACCTTTTCCGTGCTGGGGGACCTGGTGCGCGAGGTCGCGGGCGATGACGCCGAGGTGGAGATACTGACCCCCGTCGGCGCGGAAGTGCACGAGTGGGAGCTGGTGCCGAGCAACTTCATCGCGCTCGAGAAGGCCGATGTAGTGTTCTACAACGGCTATGGCCTCGAGCAGTGGATCGGCCAGGTCGAATCCACGGTGGGTGACGGCGTGCCGCTGGTCGCCCTGGCCGAAGAGAGCGGCTACGCCACCCAGCCGATCGCCACCGGCGACTTCGCCGGCGAGTCCGACCCGCACATGTGGATGGACCCGCGCGCCGCTGCCGAATACGCCCGGGTGATCGCCGAAACCCTTGCCGAGGCCAGGCCGGACGCTGCCGAGGCTTTCCAGGAGCGCGCCGAGGCGCTGGAGGAGTCGCTGCACGCCCTGCACGACGAACTTACTCAGACCCTCGCCGACCTTCCCCAGGAGCAGCGCCTGCTCATCACCAGCGAAGCGGCCTTCCTCTACTTCGCCGACGCCTTCGGTTTCGAGCACGACGGCATCTGGGGCAACAATGCCGAGCAGGAGGGCTCGCCGAATCAGGTCATGCGCATCGTCGACAAGATCGAGGAGCGCCAGCCGGCCGCCATCTTCTGGGAGAGCACCATTTCCGATCGCCACGTGCGCAGCGTTGCCAGCGAGACCCAGGTTGAGATCGCCGGCCCGCTCTACGTCGATTCCCTCAGCGAGCCGGACGGTGAGGCACCGGACTATGCCGGCATGCTGCGTCACAACGTCCAGCTACTGCTCGACAACCTGGGAGGTGAACATGATTGACCCCGTTCCGGCGTTGCAGGCGCGTCGGCTCTGCGCGGCCTACCACCAGCAGACCGTGCTCGAGGACATCACCCTGTCGCTGCCCCAAGGGCAGTGGACGGCCATTGTCGGCCCCAACGGCGCCGGCAAGTCGAGCCTGCTCAACCTGGTGATCGGCAGCCTTGCGCCGCTGCGTGGCGAACTGCGGATTCTCGGCAAGAGCCCCGCCTCTCAGCGCCGGGCCGGCAACATCGCCTACATGGCCCAGCAGGAGCACATGGAGTGGGACTTCCCTATTTCGGTACGCGACACGGTGCTGACCGGCCGCTACGGCCTGATGCGCCATGACCCGCTGTGGCAGCGCCTGGTGCCCCGGCACTGGGCCAACCCCAGCCATCGGCAGGCCGTTGAGGCCGCCCTGGAGGCCGTGGACATGGCGGATTACGCTGCACGCCCCATCGGGGCGCTGTCCGGCGGGCAGAAGAAGCGCGTGATGCTGGCGCGCGCCCTGGCCCAGCAGGCCAGGATTCTGCTGCTCGACGAGCCTCTGGCGGGCGTGGACCCGCCCAGCGAGGCGTTGATTCTCGCCACCCTCGAACGCGAGCGCAGCGCCGGGCGCACCGTCATCATGGTGACCCATGACATGCCGAGCGCACGCGTCCATGCCGACAATGTGCTACTGATCAACCGTACGCTGGTCGGCATGGGCACGCCGGACGAGATGCTCAGCGACGCCATGCTGGCACGCCTGGCGGTAGGAGCGCCCGAAGCCAGGCATGGAGGCACCCGTGTCGCAGCTTGAGCCTTTCGCTTTGGGCGTGATCGATGCCCTGACCGCGCTGCTGATGATGGCGGTCAACCTGCTGCCGGAGAACCTGGCCGCCCCCTTCGAATACCGCTTCATGCAGCGCGCCCTGCTCACCTCGGTACTGGTGGGAGCGATCTGCGGGCTACTCTCCTGCTATGTGGTGCTCAAGCGCTGGTCGCTGCTGGGTGATGCCATCTCCCATGCGGTGCTGCCCGGCGTGGCCGTCGCCTACCTGCTGGGCTGGCCGTTCTTCATCGGCGCTTTCGTCACCGGTGCGCTGACCTCGCTGGGCATCGGTGCCATCGAGCGCCATACCCGCATCAAGTCGGATGCGGCCATGGGGCTGATGTTTACGGCCGCTTTTGCGCTGGGCATCGTGATCATCAGCAAGATCGCCACCAGCACCCACCTGATGCATATCCTGTTCGGCAACGTGCTGGGCGTGAAGACCTCGGCGCTGCTGCTGACCCTACTGGCCAGCCTGGTGGCACTGCTGGCGATCTGGCTGGCCTATCGCCCGCTGCTGCTCTATACCTTCGACCCACAGCAGGCCCAGGCGCTGGGGTTCAATACCGGCGCCATCCACTACGGGCTGATCATGCTGCTGACGCTGACCATCGTCGCCAGCCTTGAAACAGTGGGCATCATCCTGGTGGTGGCGATGCTGATCACCCCCGGCGCCACGGCGCACCTGCTCACCGACCGCTTCACCACCATGCTGGCCATTTCGGTTGCCGTCGGCGTGACCTCCGCCGTGGTGGGGCTGATGCTCTCGGTGTCGCTGGATGTCGCCTCGGGCGGCACCATCGTGCTGGTGGCCTCGAGCCTGTTCCTCGTCGCCCTGCTGGCCGCCCCCAGGCATGGGCTGGTGGCCCGCCATTGGCGGCGCTGGCGGCTCAACGCTCAGGCATGATTAGGCTTAGTAAGAAAACTAGGAGGTCGGGCGGCGCTTCAGGGTCGTCCGACGATCGTGATAGGCGATCGCCAGGCCGCTGCCGATGATCAGCGTACTGCCGACGAAGACCCATACGTCGGGCATCTCGCCCCAGAACCACCAGCCCAGCAGCACCGCCCACAGCATGGCGGTGTAGTCGAAAGGCGCTGCGATGGCCGCCGGCGCATGACGAAAGGCTAGGGTGATGAAAGCCGTGGCCCCAACCCCGATGATTCCCGCCCCGAGGAAACCCAACCAATGCCAGGGGTGGGGGTTTTGCCATACCCACGGCAGCGTCACGGCGGTCAGCAGCATCGGTACCAGCGTCATGTAGAAGACCATCGCCCAGAGATGCTCGCGTGCACCGTAACGCCGCGCAGTGATCATCATCAGCGCATAGAAGACGGCCGCCGCCAACAGCGACAGCGCCCCGGGATGAAAGGCGTCGCCGCCGGGGCGCACCACCACCAGTACCCCCACGAAGCCCAGCACGGACGCCGCCAGCACCGGGGGATCGATCTTCTCGCCCAGCAGCGGTACCGACAGCAGCGTGACGAACAGCGGGGCGACGAAGGCGATCGCCGTGGCCTCGGCCAGGGGCAGCAGCGTCAGGCCGAGCACGAAGAAGAACATGGTGCCGGTGTAGATCAGGCCACGTACCAGATGCACCACGGGGCGACGGGTTCGCAGCTTGGTGAGCCCTCCACCGAAGTGGGCCAGCAGCGCGATCAGCGGCAGCGAGACCAGGGTACGGAAGAAGATGATCTGCAGCGGCGAATGCACCTCGCCCAGCCACTTGGCGATGGCGTCGCCGATGGCGAGGCACAGCACACCGGCACACATGTACAAAATGCCCCGCAACGACGGCGACATACCTACCTCCCTGCTGGCCTGCACCTTATCGGTGCAAGAAATCGACACCCTAACATAGCGGACTCAGGGGGCCCGGGCCATGGCAATAACGCTCCCGCTGAGTTTCAGGAGCGACCAGCACCAGGCCTGGCACAGGGTTGAAGGGAAGGAGTAAGGTACAAACTGTGCCTGGAGGGAACACGACCATGACGGATCATTCGGTTCACGACCTGGATACTTGCCTGGAGAGAAGCCTGGAGAGCGGCCCAGCCGAACGCTTGCATCAGTCGGAATTGACCCGCAGGGCGCTGCGCCTGGCGCCCGAGGATGGCTTCTTCCGCTCCGCCATCGCGCCGCTGACGCTGATTCGCGTCAGCGAGACGACGGCCCCCATGCCATGCGTCACCGAGCCCAGCCTATTCGTGGCGATACAGGGCCGCAAGCGCATGGAACTGGCCGGTCAGCCGTTCATCTACGACCCGCTGCACTACCTGGTCGTTTCCCTCGCCCTGCCGGTCACTGGTCAGATCATCGAGGCCAGCCCGCAGGTACCCTACCTGTGTGCGCGGCTCGACATCGATCTCGCCATGCTCGGTGAGCTGCTCCTGGAGCACGATCCGGGCGAGCCGGCAAACGACAGCGAAGAGCGCCGCGGCCTGTTCGTCGCGCGCATGTCCGACTCGATGACCGATGCGGTGCTGCGCCTGGTGCGCCTGCTGGATACGCCTCACGACATTCCCGCGCTGGCACCGCTGATACTGCGCGAGATTCATTACCGGGTACTGTGCGGCGAATTGGGACACCGCTTGCGCGATCTCGCGGGCATCAATGGGCAGAGCAGGTCCATCGTCGAGGTCATCCAGCTGCTCAAGACGCGCTACGCCGAGCCACTGCGCATCGAGGACCTGGCCGCGACGGTGCATATGAGCCCGTCCACCCTCCATCATCGCTTCAAGGACCTGACCTCGATGTCGCCGCTGCAGTTCCAGAAGCAACTGCGCCTGCACGAGGCACGCCGGCTGATGCTGAGCGAAGGGGTAAACGCTTCGACGGCCAGCCATCGGGTCGGCTACAACAGCCCGTCTCAATTCAGTCGCGAATATCGTCGCCTGTTCGGCGCGCCGCCCAACCAGGAAATTGCCCAGCAGCGAGAAGTGCTCACAGGGAACCTGCTGGCCAGCCCCGCGTGGTAGAACTCGGAGCCGCTAGCGCGGCTTGCCATGGTAGACGCGTACGATATCGGCCATGACCGCCAGGGCGATCTCGGCGGGCGTCTTGCTGCCGATATCGAGGCCGATCGGCATATGGATGCGCGCGATCTCCTCGCTGCTGAGCCCACCCGAGCGCAACAGGCGTTCGGCGCGTGCCGCGGAGGTCCGGCGCGAGCCCATCGCGCCGATATAGAAGGCCGGCGTGCGCACCGCTTCGATCATGGCCAGGTCATCGATACGCGGATCGTGGGTCAGCGCCACCACCGCCGTCGAAGCGTGGCAGCCTTCGCTGGCGAGATACCTCGACGGCAGCACCGGGCGTAGCTCGACACCCGCGACCGGGAAGCCCCCGATCTCCTCCTCGCGCGGGTCGCAGACCACGACCTCGAAGCCCAGTGTGCGGGCGAACTCGGCGCACGCGACCGAGACCGGCGACACGCCCGCGATGACCAGCCTCAGCGACGGGCCTATGCGGATTCGCACACGTTCGCCCTGGCGCTCGACGCGAGGCCGCTCCTGATCGCGGCTGTCACGCGGCGGGGCCTCGGTCAACAGGTCGGCCTCGCCCGTGGTCAGGTCGACCATGCGAATCAAACGCTGCTGGCCATGCAGCGCCTCCTGCAGCGCGGCCAGGTGCTGCCATGTGCCCGGCATTGCCGGCAGGCGCTCGATCAGCACCTCGAGGATGCCACCACAGGGCAACTTCAGGCGCTGCTGATCGTTCGGCGATTCGCCGTAACGAATCACCTGCCAGGGCGCTCGGAAATCGCCGGCCTCAAGCCGCGACAGGAAGTCCTCCTCGACACAGCCTCCCGAGAGCGAGCCGGCATGACGCCCGTCCCGACGCGCCACCAGCAGCGACCCCGGTGCACGGGGAGACGAGCCATAGGTCGCCAGTACCGTGCACAGCCACACGGTTTCGCCAGCACGCCTCCAGCGCAAGCCGCTCTCAATCACTTCGAGGTCGAGATGTTGCATGGGGCTAGACCGGGAGTCGTCGGGGGAACGGCATCTTGCGCAACCGCTCGCCGCTCGCATCGAAGAGCGCATTGGCCACGGCCGGGGCAAGCGGTGGTACACCCGGTTCGCCAACCCCGGTAGGAGCTTCGGTCGACGGCACGATGTGCACCTCTACCGTCGGCATCTCATTGATGCGCAACACTTCATAGTCGTTGAAGTTGGATTGCTGCACGACCCCCTCTTCCAGGGTGATCTCGCCATGCAGCGCGGCCGCCAGAGCGAAGCCGATCCCGCCCTCCATTTGCGCCACGATCACGTCCGGATTGACGGCGACCCCACAATCCACCGCACACACGACCCGGTCGACACGATAGCTGCCGTCCTCCTCGACCGTGACCTCGGCGACCTGCGCAACGAAGGAGCTGAAGGACTCGTGCACGGCGACTCCTCGGCCGCGCCGCTGCCCATCGCTACCGGGCTCGAGCGGCTGGTCCCAGCCGGCCTTCTCCGCCACCAGGTCCAGTACGCCGCGGTGGCGAGGATGCTTGCTCAGCAGCGCGCGGCGGAACGCCACGGGATCCTGCTCGGCAGCCACCGCCGCCTCATCGATCAGGCACTCCGTCGAGAACGCAGTATGCGTATGCCCCACCGAGCGCCACCACTGGATTGGCACGCCGATATCCTCCGGTGTATGCAGCTCCACCTGCAGATTGGGCACATCGTAGGCGAGGTTCGCCACGCCTTCGACCGAGGTCGCGTCTACCCCGTTCTCCACCATGAAGGACTCCATGGCGGTGCCCATCATGATCGACTGGCCGACCAGGCGTTGATGCCAGGCGACCAACTGGCCGTCGGCATCGAGTGCCAGTCGCCCGCGGTGGAAGTTCATCGGCCGGTAATAACCGCCGCGGGTATCATCCTCACGCATCCAGACCAGCTTGACCGGCGCCTCGATACCCTGCTCCCGCGCGGCCATGGCGATCGAGACCGCCTCCAGCACGAAATCAGAGTGCGGGTTGGCACGCCGCCCGAAGCTGCCGCCGGCATACAGCTGGGTCAGGCTGACGTTCTCCGGGGCGATGCCCAGCAGCTGTGCCACCAACTGCTGGTCCATCGATTGCCACTGTTCGCCGTTCCAGATATCGCAACGCTCGTCGCCCAGCTCGACCAGGCAGTTCATCGGTTCCATGGCCGCGTGCGCGAGGTAGGGAAACTCGTAATCGGCTTCGATCAGGGTTGCCGGCTCGGCAAGCGCAGCGGCCACATCGCCGTTTTGGGTTGCCATCGCCCCTTCCTGCCCGGCCAGTTCGCGATAGCGCGCCATGATCTCGTCGCTGCCGAGCGAGAAGGCCTGGCTGTCGTCCCACTCTATCTCCAGCGCATCGCGCCCGCGGCTCGCCGCCCAGGTGTTTTCCGCCAGCACCGCCACGCCCTCGAAGCGATGTGGGCCGCCGGCAAACTGCACCACATCGACCACGCCGGGCACCTCCCTGGCCTTGGTGTCGTCGAAGCTCGTCACGCGGGCACCGAAGCGACGCGGATGCGCCGCCACCGCTATCAGCATGCCGGGGAGGGTGAAGTCCTGGGTAAAGACGGCGCTGCCGTCGGTCTTGCCGGCACTGTCCGTGCGCGGCGTGTTCAACGACCCGATCAGGGTGAAATCCTCGGGATCCTTGAGCGTCACCTCCTGCGGTACCGGCAGTTCGGCGGCGGCCTCGGCAAGCTCGCCGAAGCCCGCCTCGCGTCCCGATGCTTCATGCCGCACCACGCCCTGGCTGACGCCGATCTCCTCGGCCGAGACGCCCCACCGTTCGGCGGCCGCCGCCACCAGCATGGCGCGGGCCGTGGCACCGGCCGTGCGCATCTGTTCGTAGGAGTTGGCGATGGCCGTGCTGCCCCCGGTGCCCTGCAGGCCAAAGGCCAGGTTCTTGTAGCGCTCGGTATCCGCGGGGGCACCTTCCACTCTCACTCGGCTCCAGTCCGCGTCCAGCTCCTCGGCCACCAGGGTGGCGAGCCCGGTATAGGTGCCCTGCCCCATCTCCAGATGCTTGGCCAGGACGATGACGGTACCGTCAGCGGCAATCCGCACGAAGGCGTTGGGCTCGAAGTCGGCCTCCGCGCCTTCTTGCGCGTCGGCCCGGCTGCCATTCAGGACCAGCGGCGCCAGGTAGAGCCCCAGCACTAGGCCGGCGGACCCTTGCAGGAAACGACGCCGGCTGACGTTGACGACACCCCCGGCTGCCTGCGCGGGCGCCGGCACATGCTTGAGAATTCCCATCACAACACTCCTTAGGCCAGGTTCTCGGCGGCGTCATGGATCGCGGCGCGAATGCGAACGTAGGTCGCACAGCGGCAGATATTGCCGCTCATCGCGGAATCGATATCGTCATCGCTGGGTTCGGCATTGTCGCGTAGCAGGGCCACGGCTGACATGATCTGGCCGGACTGGCAATACCCGCACTGCACCACGTCGTGCTGGCGCCACGCCTCCCGCACGACCTTGCCGACGCGATCCTCGCCGATCGCCTCGATGGTCGTTACCTCCTTGCCGGCGGCGGCGGAAACGGGCGTGACGCACGAGCGGATCGCTTGCCCGTCGAGGTGCACGGTACAGGCCCCGCACAGGGACATGCCGCAGCCGTATTTGGTCCCGGTCAGGTTCGCGACATCCCGCAAGGCCCAGAGCAGCGGTATGTCATCGGGAACGTCAAACTGATGGGATTCACCATTGATGGTCAGGGTCGCCATGGGATTCCTCATGCTTTTTTGGTTATAGGCAGCGACGCTGGGTGGCAATGCACCACGTCACTGCCGCCTCGATACTCGAGGCTACGCCTGAGTATAGAAAGGCCGCTTTCATGAGGATTAGTCCATTAATGGCGAATCGTTGCCTGATCCTGTCGCGACAGAGCCGAGCATGGCCGACGCCTTCTCGACGCATCGACGGATGGATGATTTGCCATGTCCTTTACATGTTATGTTATATAGTCTCTTTTTCAGGCACACCCATCGTTCGTCTTCACCAAATTCTGCAAGGAAGATCCTGTAATGCCGCGTCCCTCACGATCCCTACCCCAGCGTTCCCTGCTGTTTGGTCTGTTTGGTCTCTCCCTGCTGCCCCTGGCAGCAGCCGCCGACCGCCCGCTCTCGGTAGTCGCCCCCTGGGAGATCACCGGCACCGACCCGTCGACCTCGGGCTATGTCTACGCCCGCATGCGCGTCGCCGAGACGCTCGTCGACACCGATGCCGACGGCCAGCCCGCACCGGGGCTGGCGGCGTCCTGGCAGCCCAGCGAAGATGGCCTGACCTGGCGCTTCGCCCTGCGCGAAGACGTCACCTTTCACGACGGCAGCCCGCTGACGGCGGAAGCCGCAGCCACGAGCCTACAGCATGCCCTTGCCAAGCCGGGCATTCTCGATTCGGCGCCCGTCACCAGCATCGAGGCCGACGGCAACGAGGTGGTGATTCAGCTCGAAAGCCCCTTCGCACCGCTGCCGGCCCTGCTGGCCCACTCCACCACTCTGATCCTCGCCCCGGGCGCCTTTGATGACGAGGGGCGGGTCACCGAGGTGATCGGCACCGGCCCCTACCGGGTGGTGAGCGTGGCGCCCCCGCAGCGGCTCGACGTGGAGCGCTTCGACGGCTATTGGGGCGAGGTGCCCGCCATCGACAGCGCCAACTACCTGGCGGTGGGTCGCGGCGAAACCCGCGCGTTGATGGCCGAAAGCGGCGATGCCGATGTGGTGTTCACCCTCGACCCGGCCAGCCGCGCGCGGCTGGAGCGACACGACCGCCTGGCACTGCATGCCGAACCGCTGCCGCGCACCATCGTGTTCAAGGTCAATGCCGCTCATCCGCTGCTCGAGGACGAGCATGCCCGACAGGCGCTGAGCCTGGCCATCGACCGTGAAGGCATTGCCGCGGGCCTGCTGCGTGATCCAGAAGCCGCTGCCGCCGAGCTGTTCCCCGCCAGTCTCGGGCCTTGGCACCTCGGCCTCGACGCCAGCGAGGCGCAAGATGTGGAGCGGGCCCGCGAGCTGCTCGCCGAGCTGGGCTGGGAAGCCAACGGCAGCGGCGTGCTCGAGCGCGACGGCGAACCCTTCGAATTGACCCTGCGCACTTTCTCCGACCGCCCCGAGCTGCCGCTGGTAGCCACTGCCCTGCAGGACCAGTGGCGCGAGATCGGCGTTGCGCTGGAAGTCGCCGTAGGCAACGCCAGCGAGATCCCTTCCGGCCACCGCGACGGCAGCCTGGAGCTGGGCCTGATGGCACGCAACTATGGCCTGGTGCCCGACCCGCTCGGCACCCTGCTCGACGACTTCGGCGCCGACCCCGAGTCCATGGGCGGCGACTGGGGCGCCATGGGCTGGCGTGACGACGACCTGGCCGGCTGGCTCGACACCCTGCGCCAGGAAGCCGACAACGAGTCCCGTATCGAACTCGCGGGTCAGGTGGCACGTCGCCTGAACGAGGCAATGCCGGTCGTGCCCGTGGCCTGGTACCAGCAGACCGCCTCGGTCAATGCCGAGCTGGAAGGCTTCTCCATCGATCCGCTGGAGCGCAGCTACCGCATCGACGAGCTGAGGTGGAGCGAATGAGCCAAGCGCTGGCATCACGGACGACCCCGCGCTGGACGGCAGGCCTGGGCGGTCTGCTGCTGCAGCGCCTGTTCCAGGCCGGGCTGGTGGCATGGATGGTCGGTACCCTGACCTTCGTGCTGACCCGCTCGCTGCCCGGCGACATGGCCTACCGCATCGCCGCCGGGCGCTACGGCCACGACATGGTCAATACCAGCGCCGCCGAGGCGGTACGCACCGAGCTGGCGCTGGACCAGCCGGCGCTGGGCGCCTACTTCGGCTGGCTGTGGGATCTGCTGCAGTTCGATCTGGGCCGCTCACTGGTCAGCGGCGAACCGGTCATGGCCGAACTGTGGCATCAGCTCGGCCACTCGCTGGGCCTGGCAGCGATGGCCGTGCTGCTCTCGCTGCTGCTGGGTCCGCCGCTGGGGCTGATCGCCGGGCTCAAGCCAAACGGTTGGCTGGATCGCGTGAGCGAAGTGGTGGCCAGCATACTGCGCGCCCTGCCGCCTTTCGCCGTGGGCCTGCTGCTGATCCTGATCTTCTCGGTGTCGCTCGGCTGGTTGCCCGCCGCCGGCCATGGCCGCAGCGCCCATGGCGTGCTTCCGGCACTGACCCTGGCGCTGGCACTGGCCGCCATCTCCAGCCGGGTGGCGCGCAACGCCATGGCCGACGTATCGCAGTCGGCCTACTACGCCTTCTCGCGCACCAAGGGCCTGGGCGAGCGTCTGAGCTTCCTGCGCCACGGCCTGCGCAACGCCGCGGTGCCGGTGGTCGCCTATCTCGGCGTGCAGTTCGTCTACCTGATCGAAGGCGTGGTAATCGTCGAGACGCTGTTCGCCTGGCCCGGCATCGGCCACGCCCTGGTACACGCCATCGTCGCCCGCGACGTGCCGATGATCCAGGGCACCGCCCTGATCATGGGACTGATGTTCGTCGCCCTGAATACCGTGGTGGACCTGCTCTGCCATTGGCTCGACCCCAGGAGGCGCAGCGCATGAACACGCTAGCCATGACTCCCGCCCGCCGTTGGATGCTGCCTGCGCTCAGCGGCCGGCAGCGGCTCGGCGCCGCACTGCTCGTCCTGCTGCTCGCCTTTGCCTGGCTGGTGCCCTGGCTCTCCGATGCCGACCCCGCGCGCCAGCAGCTCACCCGCATCCTGCAGCTGCCGTCGCTTGCCGAACCGCTGGGGACCGACCACCTGGGCCGCAGCCTGCTGGCCCGGCTGGCGTCCGCCGTGCAACTCTCGTTCGGCATGGCCCTGCTCAGCGTAGTCAGCGCCGCCGTGCCGGGCTTGGTCCTCGGCGTCATCGCCGGCTGGCGCGGTGGCTGGCTCGACCGCGTGCTGGGCAGCCTGGCCGATGCCTGCCTGGCCCTGCCCGGCCTGCTGCTGGTGCTGCTGCTGGTAGCCATTGCCCCGGGCAACTTCTGGGCGCTCTACGTCGGCATTTCACTGGTGCTGTGGATCGAGTACTTCCGCGTGGTCAGGGCTCGCACGCGGATATTGGTAACGACTCCCCAGCTCGAGGCAAGCCGGCTGCTCGGCTTCGGCCCGCTCTATCTGTTCCGACGCCACCTGTGGCCGGAGCTCGCACCGCAGGTGCTGACCCTGGCCGCCTTCGGCGCCGCCAGCGCGATACTCGCCATGGCCGCGCTGGGCTTCGTCAGCGTCGGCCTGCGCCCGCCCACCGCCGAGCTGGGGCTGATGATGATCGAGCTGCTGCCCTACTACCACGAGGCGCCCTGGGCCATGGCCCAGCCGATCGTGGTGCTGTTCGTGCTGGTGTTGAGCCTGAACCTGCTGGCAGGAAGGGATCCCAGATGAGTACTGACTTGCTTCAAGCCAGGGACCTGACGATCCGGGGCGAGGGTGTCACGATTGCGCCTTTCTCCTGTTCGCTCGGCCCCGGTGACCGCCTGACCCTGCTCGGCGAAACCGGCTCGGGCAAGAGCCTGATCGCCCAGGCCATCATGGGCACGCTGCCGAAGGGGCTCTGCGCCCAGGGCCGGCTCGTCATCGATGGCGAGGCGTTCGATGCCGCCGACAGCACGTCGCGCCGCGCATTGTGGGGCCGCCGCCTGGCGCTGCTGCCCCAGGAGCCCTGGCATGCACTGGACCCGACCATGCGCGCCGTCTCCCAGGTTGCCGAGAGCCACCGCCACGTGGCTGGGCGCGACCGCCGCGCCGCCTTCCAGGCCGCCTGGTCCGACCTGACCGAGCTGGGCCTGGCCGAGGCCGGCAGCAAACTGCCCGGCGAACTCTCCGGCGGCATGGCGCAGCGCGTGGCCTTTGCCGCCGCCAGTGCCGGCGGCGCCCCCATCGTGATCGCCGACGAGCCCACCAAGGGGCTCGATGCGCCGCGCCGGGACGCGGTGGTCGAACTGCTGGCGCGCACGCCCGAGGCCGCCGGCGCCTTGCTCACCATTACCCACGATATCGACGTGGCCCGCCGGCTGGGTGGCGAGGTAGTCATCCTGCGCCAGGGCCAGGTGGTCGAGCGCGGCCCGGCCCAGCAAGTACTCACCGACCCGCAGAGCGAGTACGGCCAACGGCTGCTGGCTGCCGAGCCCAGCCGCTGGCCACTCCCGAAGCCGTTGGGCGAGCGCCAGGCACCGGTCATAAGCGCCAGCGGCCTGGCCAAGACTCGCGGCGGTCGCGAGCTGTTCCGCGACCTTTCGCTCACGATCGTCCCCGGCGAGATCGTCGGCGTGGTCGGCCCGTCCGGCTGCGGCAAGAGTACCCTGGGCGACATGCTGCTGGGTGTGACGCGTGCCGATAACGGCGAGATCGACCGGGCACAGGGTCATACGCTCGGTTTCCAGAAGCTCTATCAGGATCCGCCGGCGGCTTTCTCGCCGCACTGGCGGCTCTCCCGCCTGCTCGACGACCTGGTGCGCCGCCATCGGTTGGATCGCGCCGCTATCCCGCCACTGATGGCGCGTCTGGGGCTCGACGAGAATCTGCTGGGGCGTCGCCCCGGCGAGATCTCGGGCGGCGAGCTGCAGCGCTTCGCCATCCTGCGCGTCCTGCTGCTCGAGCCGTGCTTCCTGTTCGCCGACGAGCCCACTTCGCGGCTCGACCCCATCACCCAGCGGCAGACGTTGGAGCTGCTGGTGGAGCTGGCCCGCGAGCGGCATTGCGGGGTGATGCTGGTGAGTCACGATCCGGCGCTGATCGAGCGGATCTGCGACAAGCGGATCTCCCTCGAGGCCACTCCCAGCGTGGCAAAACGGGAGCTCGACCCGGTCATGGCTTGAAGCGCCAGGGTCCTTTCGAACGAGCCCAAACGAACGACGCCCCGCATGTGCGGGGCGTCGTTCTTACGGTCAAGCATCGCTCAGTTATGGGCGACCACCATGCAGTCCATGCCTTGGGCACGCAGGCTGTTGCAAGCCGAATGCGCATCGCTCTCCTGCAGGTCGACCAGGCGAGCACGAAACACACGCCGCTCGCCGTCCGATTGCGCCACGGACACACGCACGTCGTGCAACAGGCTGGCCAACTGGTCGGCGGCACGCGTTGCCAGGTGGCGCGCCTGATCGGCGTCGTTGAAGGCACCGACCTGCACGGCCCAACTGCCACCACTGCCGCTGGAGGCGCGAGGGGAATCGGCCTGGGCGATCAGGGCGCGAATCGGATCGTCGGCGGAGCCCATTTCGATGTCCATTTCGGACTGGAAGGAGAGCTGGCGCTCCAAGCCGGCGGCCATCTGGCCGCTACTCGTCTCCGGAGCGGCCGCCAACTGCTGGGCCGAGGGTGGCGGGCTCTCAGGCAGCTCCATGCGATCGCCCAACACATCGGCCCGGGCAATCCAGTCGCCGCGCTGCAGCATGGAGAGCCGGGCGAAACCGCGATCGAGCAGGTCACTCATGTGGGTATCGCGCGAAGCCGCAGTGAACCCACCCATCACTACCGAGACGATTCGGCGGTTGTCGCGGATCGCCGAAGTCGCCACGTTGAAGCCGGAAGCGCGAATGAAGCCGGTCTTGAGGCCGTCGGCGCCGGGGTAGTTGCGCACCAGCCGATTGTGGCTGGTATGCGTGGTACCGCGGTAGGTGAAGCTCTGGGTCGAGAAGTAGTGATAATACTGCGGGAAATCCTGCATCACCCGGATCGACAGGGTGGCCATGTCACGTGCCGTGGTAACCTGGGCGTTGTCCGGCAGGCCGGAAGCGTTGCGGAAAACGGTACTGGTCATGCCCAGCTCGTTGGCACGCTGGGTCATCATGCGCCCGAAGTTGGATTCGGTGTTGCCCAGCGCCTCGGCCACCACCACCGCAACGTCGTTGGCGGAACGCACCACCAGCGCCTTGATGGCGTCCTCCACCGCGATGGTGCTACCCGCCGAGAGCCACAGCTTGGAAGCGGGCATGGAAGCGGCATGGGACGATACCGGTAGCGGCTGATTCATATGCATGCTGCCGTTCTCGAGCGCTTCGAACAGCATGTAGAGCGTCATCATCTTGGTCAACGAGGCGGGATAGCGCGTGGCGTCCGCATTCTCGGCGTGCAGCACGTCGCCACTCTCGACATCGATGACAATGGCCGCATAGCGGGGGTTGGCCTGCGCCGTACTGACCAGTAACAGTTGGATACAGAACAAAAGAAAGATAGCCACACCGAGGTTGTGTCGGTTGTAGGAGCGCATGACGAAGACCTCTGGTTCCCTTGTGATTCCCTGTGGCCCGATTCTGAAGCGGACCTAGATCCAGTATGGCCGCTAACGGAGCGGTTTACAGCCGGAATAGCGAGTTTTTTCATCGTTATACCGGCTGCTTCCATCAAGCTTTTATTTATTAACTATCTGGAATAACGATTGCTGGCTTTCCAACTCAGCCAGGCAACTCCCAGACCGGAAAGGGATCGGACAGCGAACCCCAGGCCTGAGGGCCATCCGCCAGTTCGGCATCGCCGATCAGGCAGGCATCCAACGCCTCGCGTATCCTCGCCTCGTTGAGGTTCTGCCCGATGAAAACCAGCTCCTGGCGCATGTCGCCAAAGGGCTCTTCCCACTGCTCCATGATGTATCCGCGGCTCTCAGGATCCGTGGGCCAGCGCGACTCGGGAACTGCCTTCCAGAACATGCCGGCGAAGCCATAGTGGGCAATACCGCCCGCCTGGCTCCACTGCCCAGCGAACTCCGGCCGCGTTGCAAGCCAGAAGAAGCCCTTCGAGCGCAGTAGCTTGCCGCCGAACCAGTCGCCATGCAACAGCTCGTGAAACTTCTGTGGATGAAAGGGGCGCCTGGCGCGATAGACGAAGCTCGAAATGCCGTATTCCTCGGTCTCGGGCACATGCTCGCCTCGCAGCTCCTTGAGCCACCCTGGTGCGAGCCGTGCTCGCTCGAAACTGAAGCGGCCGGTATCGAGCACCGCGTCGAGCGCCACCTGGCCATTGGCCATGGGGATCAACTCGGCATCGGGATTGAGCGTTCGCAGCACGGCTTTGACCTCGGCCAACTGCGCCTCGTCGATCAGATCGGTCTTGCTGACCAACAGCACGTCACAGAACTCGATCTGGTCGACCAGCAGGTCGGCCACGTTGCGCAGATCCTCCTCGCCAAGGCTCTCACCCGCTTCGGCCAGCGATTTCGCCTCGTGGTACTGTTCGAGGAAATTGGCGCCATCGACCACCGTGACCAGGGTATCCAGCCGGGCGACATTGGAGAGGCTCTGCCCCTGCTCGTCCTCGAAGGTAAAAGTTTCCGCCACCGGCAGCGGTTCGGAAATGCCAGTGGATTCGATCACCAGATAGTCGAAGCGCCCTTCCTGGGCCAGCCGGTTCACCTCGATCAGCAGATCCTCGCGCAAGGTGCAGCAGATACAGCCGTTGCTCATCTCCACCAGGCGTTCCTCGGCCCGATTGAGGGCAACTTCGCCCTCCTGGCTGCCTGGACCGCCCCGCACCAGGGCGGCATCGATGTTCACCTCGCTCATGTCGTTGACGATCACCGCCACCCGACGCCCCTCCCGGTTGGCCAGGATATGGTTGAGCAGGGTGGTCTTGCCGGCCCCGAGAAAGCCGGACAGTACGGTAACGGGCAAGGCATTGTGGGGCATCACTGGTCTCCTCGTAGCTTGCTGTAGTGGTGTTCGCGCTTCTCCTGGCGCTCCTTGGCCTCCAGGCACAGCTCTGCGGTTGGCCGCAGCATCAGCCGCGCCAGGCCGATGGGTTGCCCGGTTTCGGCGCAGTAGCCGTAATCGCCCGCCTCGATACACCGTAGCGCCTGGGCAATCTTGCGCAGCAGGCGCGTCTCACGGTCGGCCTGACGCAGCAACAGCCGCAGTTCCTCCTCTACGGCGGCGCGATCGAGCTCGTCGCCACTGCGTTCGTTGTCGGCCACGGCCTTGCGCACCTCGTCAAGGTGCGCCTCCACCTCGGCCTGCTCGGCCAGCAGGCGAGCCTGGAAGAAGGCCAACTGCTCATCATTCATGTATGCCTCTTCAGGCATGGCCAGCAGTCGCTGCGCCCGGGGATCGGCCTGCATGGGAACTCTCTCCTCAAATTAGATGTTATAACATAACAAATAATATTCGCAGCATTCTTTCAATTCGAGACCCCTGCAGGCGGAAATACCATGAACACGAAGCGAACTATTCTTAGGCAACTTCTTGCGCAACGGGCAAGAAGTTGCCTGCCCTAGGCAACTTCTTGCCTAATTTTAATTAGGTGCCTGAGGGAAGAAACACCTATCCTGCTAACTGCGCTGCGTTTTTCCGTTTCAGGCATGCTTTCTGCTCTAACTGGACTGTCCATCGGGACATACATTCACATCGTCAAGGAGCAGACCATGCCAACTCCCTGCTATATCAGCATCGAAGGCCAGACCCAGGGCAACATCACCGCGGGTGCCTTCACTCCGGATTCCGTCGGCAACATCTACGTGGAAGGCCACGAAGACGAGATGCTGGTCCAGGAGTTCAAGCACGTCGTGACCGTACCCACCGACCCGCAGTCCGGCCAGCCCTCCGGCCAGCGCGCCCACAAGCCGTTCGTCTTCACCGTTGCGCTGAACAAATCCGTGCCGCTGATGTACAACGCCCTGGCTTCCGGCGAGATGCTGCCCAACGTCGAGCTGAAGTGGTACCGCACTTCGGTCGAGGGCAAGCAGGAGCACTTCTTCACCACCACCCTGACCGACGCCACCATCGTCGACATCAACCTGCGCATGCCGCATGCCCAGGATGCCACCAAGGCCGAGTTCACCCAGCTGATGGATGTCTCGCTGGCCTACCGCAAGATCGACTGGGAGCACACCGTCGCCGGCACCTCCGGTTCCGACGACTGGCGCGCCCCGTCCGAGGCGTAATGGCCGAGTGCCTGACGCCCCCGCCCGCTTGTCGGGTGGGGGCATATGCATGAGTGAGGCGAAGGACACGAACGGTCATGCCCCCATCCGCTTCTCTCCTCCATAGTATGAAAAAGTGCCTCGATGACGTCTACGCGCCTGAGTTGTTCCAAGGTAGCGGCAGGTTAGGTCGCATTCATTTAATTATTACTAATAACCAATATCGCATAATCCAATATCGCACTGAGCCAGGGCGAATCAGTTCAGGTGTCTGGCACGGCCCGCCGTACGTTGGACAGCAATAGGCCGCCGGTGGCGGGGTCGGTGATAAGCGTGCAGTCGATGCCATAGAGGTGTCGCACTAGGTCGGTGGTGACCACCTCACCGGGCGGGCCGGCGGCTACCAGTTGGCCGTTGTGCAGCGCCAGCAGGTGGTCGGCATAGCGGCAGGCGCTGGCCAGGTCGTGCAGTACCATCACCACGGTACGGCCATCGGCGGCAAGCCTTCGTACCAATTCAAAGACTTCGATCTGGTGGCCCAGGTCGAGCGCCGAGGTGGGTTCGTCGAGCAGCAATAGCGGCGTTTGCTGGGCAATGGTCATGGCGACCCAGGCCCGCTGGCGTTGTCCTCCGGATAGGGTATCCAGAGGACGTTCGGCCAATCCGGTGAGGTCCGCCGCGGCCAGGGCTTCTCGCACCACGTGCTGGTCTTCCGCCGACCACTGCCGCAGCCAGCCCTGGTGCGGCTGGCGGCCGAAGCGCACCAGCTCGGCCACGGTCAGCCCCTCCGGGGCGGTGGCCTCCTGGGGCAGCAGTGCCAGGCGCCGGGCCAACTCGCGGGCGGGCAGCTGCTGGATGTCCTTGCCATCGAGTAGCACCGCCCCTTGGCTGGGAACATGCAGCCGGGAGAGCCCAGCCAGCAGGGTGGATTTGCCGCAGCCGTTGGGCCCGACGATGGCCGTAACCCGCCCCACCGGGAGGGAAAACTCGAGCCGGTCGATGACCGCCGTGCGGCCATAGCGCAGGGTCAGGTCGCGGGTGGCAAGTTCGTATCGGGTCATGCCAGATTCCTCGAAGCCGGTCGCAGCAATATCCATAAGAGCCAGGGGCCGCCCACCACGGCAGTGACGATGCCCACCGGGATCTCGATGGGTGAGAGCAGCATCCTCCCAGCCAGGTCGGCCAGCACCATCACCAGCGCACCGGACAGCGCCGAGGCCATGATCGGCACTCCCCGCGGCGAGGAGAGCGAACGGGCAATCTCCGGGCCGATCAGGCCGACCAGCCCCACCGGACCGGCCGCGGCAACCGCCAGCCCCGTCAGCAACACGGAGACGCCAAGAACCTGCCAACGCCGCTGAGTAATACGTAGGCCGAGGCCGGACGCCACGGCATCGGAAAAGCGCATCAGGGCTAGCGCACGCGTGAGCCATAGCGCGGCGGCAAGGCCGAATGCCAGCCCGATGCCAAGCAGCATGACGGCACCGGCCGGGCGGGAGTTGAGCGAGCCGACGGTCCAAGGGTAGGCGGCATTGGCAGTATCGATATGAACCTGGGCCAACAGCAGTTGGGTAATGGCGCCGAACACCGCACCGACGCCGATACCGGCGACGATGAAGCGGTAGCCGCGAGTACCGCCGCCCGCAGCCAGGCCAAAGGTCAGGGCCGCCGCGGTGGCAGCCCCCACCAAGGCCATGGCGGGCGGCGCCAGGGAGACCCCAAGCCCCACTACTGAGGCCACGGCGAAGGCGGTGGCACCGTTGTCGATACCGATGATGCCGGGCGTAGCCAGGCGATTGCGGGCGAGAGTCTGCATGAGGCAGCCCGCTACTCCGAAGGCGGCACCGGTCAGCCAGGCCGCAGCCAGCCGCGGCAGGCGAAGTTCCTGTACCAGGAACACCACCATCATGTCTCCTCGGCCCACCAGCGCCGGCAAAACTGCCGGAAGCGGCAAGGGACTGCTGCCCAGGGCCAGGTAGGCAAGCGACGCCGCGATTAAAGCCACCAGCAGTAGCAGTACGGCCGCAAGCGCTTGCCTGTCGACCAACAGGCTATACGGTTCGGCGCTGCCGGGCGTGCGCCAGGCCAGGCGCCAATGTCCTGCCGGCGCTGTTATGGTAGTCGCGTCGATGCATTGCGTGTCAGCGGTCCGCTGTCGAAGTTTGCTTTCGGCTGGCGCATTACAGAGCATGAAAGTTGACTCCCCTTCTCTCGCCAATCATAGGGTCGGCATACGGCGTGCCCGCACCACGGTGACCAGCACCGGTGCGCCGCATAGGGCCGTGAGAACGCCCAGTGGCAGCTCCGAAGGCGCGACCAGCAAGCGCGAGATGATATCCGCCACGATCACCATCAACGGACCCAGCGGCAAACACAGCCACAGGGTGCGGCGAATATCGGGCCCGGCCAGGGCGCGGGCCGCGAACGGCACCACCAGGCCGATGAAGGCGATGGGGCCTGCGGTGGCGGTGGCGGCACCTACCAGCAGCGCCACGGCCATGATGATCAGTAGCCGGATCAGCCCCGGGCGATGCCCCAACCCGCTGGCGACCCTTTCACCCAGCGCCATTGCTGCCAAGGGGCGTGCCACGACAAGAGTCAATCCTCCCGCTATCAGCAAGCTGGGCAGGATGGCGAGCAAATGCTCGAGCCGACGCCCGGCCAGGCTGCCCACGATCCAGAAGCGGATCTCGTCGGCGGCGCGCTGATCGAACAGAAGCAACAGCGAGGTGAGCGAGAGCAGCAGACCCGTCAGCGCGGCGCCGGCCAGCACCAGCCGCACCGGGTCGTTTCGGGCGCCACTCACCCTGGCCACGCCAAGCACACAAAGACAGCCCGCCATGGCACCGAGCTGCGCCACACCGACCCGCATCGTCGTCGCCGTGGCACCCAGCACCAGCGCCAGCGCGACGGCAAAGGCGGCGCCGGCACTGACCCCGAGCAGCCCCGGCTCGGCCAGGGGGTTGCGGGTCACCGCCTGCAGCAGAGCACCCGCCACGCCAAGCGACACCCCCACCACCAGGCCGACCAGGGTGCGAGGCAGACGCAGTGAGCCGAGCACGAACCGGGCCTCGGCATCGCCCTGCCCCATCAATACGGCCAAGGCCCGGTCCGGGCCGACATCGCCGGCGCCCAGCAACAGGCTGACCACACAAACCAGGACCAGTAGCATCAACAGGCCCGCTAGCGTCCTTGGAAGCCGGCGGGCCGAGGCGAGGCCTGCATGGGGTTCCGCAGCCATCAAGGCGACAGCGCGGCGTCGAGTTCGTCGAGTATGGCCTGGGCCGCCAGCGGGCCGGTGGCACTCGTCCACAGCTGGCCATCTACCGGCACCACCCGGTCGCGGTCGACCACGTCGAGGCGGGAGAAAGCGGGCGACGCCTTGGCGGCCTCGAGGGCTTCGTCTCCCTCCTCGTTGAGCGTGGCCAGGAACAGCCAGTCGGCATCGACGCGGGAGAGGTTCTCGAGGCTCAGGGTGTCGCTGTGAGGCTTGCCTTCTTGCACCAGGCCGGCATCGTGGATCGCCAGGCCGGCGGCATGCAGCAGGCCGGTGGAGAAAAGCTGATCCGACATGACCATGGGCCCCTGGGGCATCCAGCGCACCAGCACGGCGCTGGACGCCTCGGCGGCGGCGATTCGCTCGGCCAACTCAGCGGCGCGGGCATCCACCTCTTCCAATGCAGCCTCGCCCTCCGCCTCGCGTCCCAGGGCCTGGGCAAACAAGCGCGTCTCGCTACGCCAGGCATCGGGATCGAAACCCTGTGTCAACGGCACCACGGTCGGTGCCATGCGCGAGAGCAGCCGGTACTGCGCCTCGGGCAGCCGTGGCGGCGCCAGGATCAGGTCCGGTTCGAGTGCCAGCACGGCCTCGAGATTGATCTCGCGTACCACACCGACAATGGCAGGTCGGTCGTCGCCGAGATGCGCCTCGATGTAGCGGGCCACGCCGTCACCGCCACGAGTCGTCACCGCACCGAGTGGTGCAATGCCGATCGCCAGGGCGGTATCCAAGGCACCCTCATGGAGGGTCACTACGCGCTCGGGAGCGTCGGGCACTTCGATTTCACCGTAGGCGGTCGTCACACTGGTCGCCTGGGCCGGTACGGCCACGAAAGCGAGCAGGGCCACCAGGCTGGCGACCGCCAGCCTGCAGGTCTTGGTCAGGAACATGGACTCTCCTCGATCCAGCCAGCGCCGCCGGTGGTGACGACGCGAGTCAAACTTTAATGATAATTAATCTCATGAGAGATTGCAGCGTCCGAAACCGACAACAGGACGTTCGAAAATCAGAAACCATGCCTGGCTGGCCATGTGGCAGCTCCGACAAAGGCGAGTCAGTGCCGGCCGAGTGCCGTCGCGACCTCATCGACTTGGGCTCGCACGCTAACCAGTCCGGCACCTGAGAGATACCAGAGTCCGGGAGACAGCAACTCGACGACAATATCCGCACCACCCTCGTCGGCCAATGATCGCTTGAGCGCATCGACATCCAGCGGCACCTGGCCAATGGCCGCGCTGCGGTCCACCACCAGCACCGCATCCGGGTTCATGCGCACCATGTTAGCGGGCGTCAACGGGATGAAGGTGCGGCTGCCCCTCTCCTGAGTCTCCACACCCTTGGGTACTGTCGGCGCGCTCAGTTGGAGCAGCTCGCTTACCACCGGCTCCTGGCGCAGGGAGTAGTTGCCATCGCTGTGTGTCACCACCAGGACCGAGGCGCCCTGGGGCAGCGAACCGCGTGCCTCCTCGATGTAGATGCGAAGCTCCTCCAAGGCCGCTTCGGCCCGCGGCACGGCATCGAAGCGTTCGGCAAGGCGCAGCACCCTGTCGCTGAAAGCGTGAAGGAATTCTCCCTCGCCCAGGGACACATCCATCACCTCTGCGACCCCGTCGAGTGCCAGGCCGGCATCTCCCTGGCGCCCGGTCACCAGGATCAGGTCAGGAGCGATGTCGGCCAGCGCTCCGGCGTCAGGCTCCTTGAGACTCCCCACGTCCGGGCGGCCTTGCAGCAGATGCGCCACGTAGGAAGGGGCCGATTGGTGCGGCAGGCCGACGAGTTGCTCCTCCAGCCCCAGCGCCTCCAGCGTATCCACGCTCCCCCAATCGAAGCTGGCAACAGTTGGCTTGCTTCCAGGCGCTTCGGCCTGGGTTGCCAATGGCAGCGTAGTCAGTGCCAGGGAGAGTGCCGGTATCCACCATTTGCGAACCATCATCGGACCTCCGTTAAAAATGAGAACCAATCACAACGGAGCGACGACGCTAGCACGATCCAGGCGACACCTGTCGCAACAGTGCGTTGCAGGCTTCAGAACTGCCGCATCGAATCGTCCCGGAAAAAAGGTTGCATGTTCTGCAACGCATCATTCCGCACACATTAATTCACAAAGATAATGCAAATCCTTATCATTTGCTGAATTGAAGTTAGCCAGCTACTCAAAAGAGCTCGCCCCGGCTTCGCGGCGGCACGGCCATCAATACGGCAGCCGCCTCCCTACATACCATGGGCCAGCAAGGTCATGGCCACCATGAGCAAGGAGACGAGTAGATGCACACCTCCCCCACCCTGCCTTTCATGCGCACCGCCCTGTCGCAGGCGCTGGGCGTTGCCGCGGCGTGCGTCACTGCCAGTGCGCTGGCGCAGGATTCAGATCAGTTGGAGACGGTCGTCGTCACTGCCGCAGGCTATGAGCAGGTGCTATCCGATGCCCCGGCCAGCATCTCGGTGATCAGCGGGGAGGAACTGAACAGGCGCTCTTACACCAGCATCGTCGACGCCATGGATAACATTCCAGGGGTCTATGTCACGGGCGGAGGCGACGCGCAAGACATCAGCATCCGCGGCATGGACGACAGCTATACCCTCTATCTGGTCGACGGGCGCCCCATCTCCGCAGGCCGCTCCGTCAACACCAACGGCAGCGACGGCGGCAAGCAGATCGGCCTGCCACCCATCTCGATGATCGAGCGCGTCGAGGTGATTCGTGGACCGATGTCGTCCCTCTACGGCTCGAGTGCCATGGGTGGGGTCGTCAACATCATCACCAAGAAGGCTACCGACGAGTGGTCGGGCTCGGTGACCACCGAGTACACCCACTCCTTGAATGACGTTAACAACGACGGTCAACAGGTCAGCTTCGCCATCAGCGGCCCTCTCATTCAGGGTCTGCTGGGGGTGCAGGTCCATGGCAGTTGGGTCGGCCTAGAAGAGAGCGACCACATCGGTGGGGACGATAACGCGGAAAGCACGCCGGACAGCGATACTCGCCAGGGCGGCGTCAAGTTCTATCTCACACCCAACGAGGAGAACGAGTTCACCCTAGGCTATATCTCATCGACCAAGGAGTACACCCACAACCCCGGCATCAGCATTCCGCTGGTCGATGCCCGTGGCAACCCCACGGTCTCCAGCACGACGCGCTACGACAAGGATGTCTACACCCTGGGGCACCGGGGTACCTACGGCAACCTGATCGTCGACAGCTATGTGCAACAGGACATCTCCGAGCGCGTTCAGGCCGACGAGAAGAAGGAGGAGATGACCACCTTCAATACTCAGGCCACCTACTTCTGGGGCAACCATGTCCTCACCGTCGGCGGGCAGTACAAGCAGGAAGAGCTGGTCGACGAAACCAACGGCTTGTTCACCGCCGGCGTCCCTGGCGCTGAACGCAGTGTAGAGCGCTGGCTGGGTGCCGCCTTCGCCGAGATGGAGTGGCACGTCACCGACCGGCTGAACCTCACGACCGGCGTTCGCTACGACGATGACGAGCTATTCGGCGGCCATCTCTCGCCGCGCGTCTATGCGAACTACCGCCTCGACCCGCAGTGGACCCTGAAGGGCGGCGTTTCCACCGGCTACAAGCAGCCGAGCCTGGCAGATGCCAGCGAGGGCTTCGGTCGCGGCACCGGTGGCCCCAACTCGCCGGCACCGCACCCCCGCGCCCTGATCATTGGCAACGAAAGCCTCGCCCCGGAAACCAGCACCAACTACGAGCTGGGCCTGGTATTCAGCAGCGCCGCACGAGACGTCACGGCCAGCGCCACGCTGTTCCATACCCAGTTCGACGACAAGATCGCCGAAGAGCCGTTGTGTGAGCCGGGCGGCAATGCCAACGACCCATCCACCTGGCAATGTCCCTACGCCGGCAATGACTATCTGTTCATCCGTACCCGGACGAACATCGACGAAGCCGAGATGCAGGGGGTCGAGCTGACCCTGGATTACGACATCACCTCGACGGTGGGCCTCAGCTCCAGCTACACCTATACCGACTCCGAGCAGAAGACCGGCGAGTTCCAGGGAGAGCCGCTCAACAAGATTCCCGAGCACATGGTCAACCTGGCGTTGGACTGGCAGACCAGCGAGCGGTTGAACCTGTGGCTGCAGGGTAACTATCGCAGCGAGACCAGCGAGTTCCTCAGCCGCACCGCTATGGAGAACGGCACGCCCGGCTACGGCTTGATCGATGCCGGCCTGGTTTACGCCTTGAACGACAGCGCCCGGGTGAAGGCAGGCGTTTACAACATTGCCAATCGAGAGATCACCAATGACGAGTACGGCGTGGTACTGGACGGGCGCCAGGTCACCTTGGGGTTGACCGTTGACTTCTGACTTCGAGCCAGGCCGCTGTTTCAATGTCTTCGCCCCGGTTCCCCGGGGCGTTTTCCTTGGCAGTCCTGCCTGTAAAGCGCAATGATTTTCATTTGTTTGGCTTGCTGGCACAATGCTCCATCTCCCTCCTCCACGGTTGCCACCATGCACGAATTCGACGAACTAGCCGCTTTCGATGCCGTCATGACGCTCGGCAGTCTGACACTCAGTGCACGCAAGCTGGGGTTGGCAAAGTCGACTCTGAGCCGGCGCATCTCCCAGCTCGAGCGGCAATTGGGCCAAACCCTGCTACGCCGCCAGTCCAACCGGCTGCTGCCGACCGAAGCGGGCCAGATGTTCCATGTCTATTGTCGGCAGATGCTTGAACTCGCCGAACAGAGCCGGCTGGCACTCGAGGAGCTGAGCGAGGAAATCAGCGGAGAGGTGCAGGTGGCCACGCACAGTGCCCTGGCACGCAGCTGGCTGGCGTCGCGACTGGCAGAATTCATGGATCGTCATCCCGGTGTACGGTTGACGCTGCAGACCTGCACCGCCCCGCCCCTGGCGGCTGAAAGCCAGGCTGCCACCCTCTGGCTGGGAGAAGTGCACGGCAGCGAATTACGCCAGGAAGTGCTCGGCTGGCTCGGCCGTGGCCTGTACGGCCACCCTGACTATCTCGCGCGTCACGGCGAGCCTCTCCACCCCCACGAGCTATCCCAACATGCCTGGATCGACCTGCTGGGCGAAACCGAACAGGGGCTGACGTTCACGCATCCGCAGCAAGGCGAGTTTCGCTTCCAACCGCCCGATTCGCGCTTTCGCGTCGACCAGCAGACGCTGCATGGCGATGCCATTGCCCGCGCTCATGGGCTCGGCATCATACCCGACTGGATGGCCGCGGCGCGCGAGCGCGCTCACCCGGGTTCGCTGGTGCGCTGCCTGCCGGAGTGGAGCGCGCCGCCGGTACCGGTGACCCTGCTCTACCCCTATGGTTCGCGCTCGCGACGTTTGAATGCGCTGCTCGCCTTCCTGCGCAAAGCTGTTCCAGACGAGTGGATCTCGGCCGCTGAGGAGCAGAGCGCCGATAGCGTTTCCCCTAGCCCCTCAGCAAAGGCCACTCCACACGCACCGCGCCCCTGCCAGGCTGACCTTCGTGATCAGCGACGCCTGTCGACCTTCAGCGTCACTGAATAACGGTAGTCGCGCTCCATCATGCCCAAGGAACCAGGGCTCGTATGCGGTGTGGTCACCCGCAGGTACCAGGTGCCCGCCTCGAGCTGGCGCTCGATCCTGAAGTTGCTGTTACGCCCGCTGTTCCAGTCACGCACCACGAGCTGCCCATCGGCATCGAGCAACTGGCCGGCGGGCGCCACGGAGCCCGCATCGCCGGGGAAGGTATGGCTCTCCAGCACCACGCGGGCGGGCGCGTCCAGGGTAAAGGTGAAGTAGCGATGCCCGGGTGTCATGACTTCGTGAGCGTGACCGGGCACCAGCTCGGTGGCGCTATCCCGTGGATCACCCATGCCGGCACAGCCAGCCAGCAGCAGGGTCAGTAGCAGAGAGGACATGAAGCGCTTCATGACAGACTCCTTTCCGAATAAGCCAGCCCTTGTTCTCTCAGCCTAACCCCAACAGGCGTTCTGCGCCCAGCCAGATCAAGCGCAGCGCCAGCAGCGTCAGCACCCATTTGAAGAGGAAGTCGAAACGATGGTCGGTGACCCGGTTCAACAGACGAAGTCCCAGCCAGGTCCCGAGAAAGCCCGCCATCACCATCACCAGCATCAGCCCCAGCCAGTCGCGAAAGACGAACCCGGCGAAGCCGAAGATGAACGCCTTGGTGGTGTGCTGCAGCGTCATGCAAGTGGCGAAGGTGGCCACCCGCGGCAGCCGTTCGTTCATGCCGAGCTTGATGAACGAGGCCACCATGGGGCCACTGGCACCTACCAGGCTGGACAGCAGGGTGGTGACGGCACCGGCGATCACGGTGCCGGTGCGCCCCACCGCCCGCTGGGGCAGGCCCGGGCCCCAGCAGGAGTAAAGCACGAAGGCGGCGATGCACAGCTCCAGCACGCCATGGGGCAGGCGAATCAGCAGCCAGGCCGCCACCAGGGCACCGACCAACACCCCAGGCAGGAAGGCCACGACGATGTCGCGGCGAATGTGGCGCCAGGTCATCAGCGCGCGGCCGCCGTTGGAGCCGAGCTGCACCATGCCGTGCACCGGTATCAGCGCCGTGGCCGGCATCACCTGGGCCATGGCGATGATCAGCAGGGTGCCCCCACCGATGCCGGCTGCCGCCGAGAGCGCCGAGGTCAGCACCGAGAGCAGCACCAGACCCAGGTTGACCCCAGCCGAGAGGGGCGAGAGCAGTTCCAGCATCAGCATCGGGGCCTCATGGCCGAGCCCATGCTCATGCCAAGGGAGAGGAGCAGCGATGGCATCATGTTATTTCCATTCTCAAAACGTTAATGGGGTATCGCCCCGGGAGGGTCTCCCCTACCTTAACCAAGGCAGCCATAATTACCTCAATAAGCTTTTCAGCACCATATCGATGGTGGACAGTTGCGTTTCCCGCTATGGGAGCCATTCGAGCAGAGGAACCAATGCAGCTACTGACGACCCGGGTCGCCCCGGAGTGGGTCGACTACAACGGCCATATGAACGATGCCGAATACGCCAGAGTCTTCTCGCTGGCGGTGGATACGCTGATGGAACGGATTGGGCTCGATGAAGGTGGCCGCGAGAATCTGGGGTACACGCTTTTTACCTTGGAGACGCACCTCTGCTACCGGCGCGAGGCCCACCAGGGGCAGGCATTGACCGTCGACGTGCTGCTGCTCGATCGCGACGCCAAGCGACTGCACCTGTTCTTCACCATGCATGACGCCAACGGCGAGCTGCTGGCTACCAGCGAGCAGATGCTGATGGGCATCGATACGCACCAGAACCGGCCCGCCCCGTTCCCGCCCGCCGTGGTCGACGCCATCGAGGCCCTGCCGCGGGCCGAAGCCGACGCCTGGCCACAGGCCGCCGGTCGGCGTATCGGCATTCCGCGGCGTTGAGGGGAGTTACAACTTGTTTTCCAGCTCCGGCAGGATCTCGAACAGGTCGCCCACCAGGCCGTAATCGGCCACCTGGAAGATCGGCGCCTCCTCGTCCTTGT
>NZ_JAAQTO010000048.1 GCF_011742165.1 Billgrantia bachuensis
CGAACTCAGCAGTGAAACCGCTCAGCGCCGATGGTAGTGTGGGGTCTCCCCATGCGAGAGTAGGTCATCGTCAGGCATCTATCCCAAAACCCCGAGTACGACAGTGCTCGGGGTTTTTTCATGGCATGGGGAGACCCGCTTTTTATCAGTGGGGCCGCTTCGCGGACCGGCCCCTCGCCGGCTCGGGGCGTTCGAGCACCCCGCGGCGGTGCCGCTAAGGGCCGGGCGCTCTCGCCCCCATGCGAGAGTAGCGGAGCGCCGCCCGCCGGATGGCCGGCCCGAACATCGTCAGGCACTTCTTCAGACACCCAGCTTCGAGAGAGGCTGGGTTTTCGTCGTTCAGGCCTACCCAAAGCCCCGAGTGCCAAAGCGCTCGGGGTTTTTCTTTGCCTGTCATTTCTCTTCGTACAGCTCAATGGGAGTGCCGTCCGGGTCGCTCAGGAAGGTGAAGCGGGATCCCGTTAGCGCATCGGTGCGAATAAGCTCGGGCCGTGCACCGCGTTCCTCGAGCACCTTCACGCAAGCGTCCAGATCGGTGGTGGCCAGGGCAAGGTGGCGCCAGCCACAGGCCTCGGGGTAGCTGAGACGTGCCGGGGGAGAGGGGAACGAAAAGAGTTCCAACTGGATACCGCCGGGGAGACGCAGGTCCAGCTTGTGGCTGTCGCGCTCTTCGCGATAGGTCTCATTGAGCACTTCTGCGCCCAGCACGTCGAGATAGAAACGCTTGGCGCGGGGGTAGTCGGCGGTGATCAGCGCGATGTGATGAACGCCCGACAGAGGGAGGGGAGCCGTGGGCATTGGGTGACCTCGAATGAGACGGGCGCCAAGCGGCGCCCGTGACAGAATCAGCGGCAGAGGAGTTCGAAGGCCTCGATCAGGCTGTCCATCTCGTCGTCGGTACCGATCGAGATGCGCAGGAAGTCGCGCAGTGACTCGGTGTTGAAGTGGCGCACCAGAATGCCGCGTTCACGCAGGCCGACGAACAGTTGGGCGGCATCGTGATGGGGGTGGCGGGCCAGGATGAAGTTGGCCTGCGAGGGCAGCACGTCGAAGCCGAGTTCCGTGAGTCGCCGTACGGTGCGCTCACGCGTGGTGATGACGCGCTCCCGGCAGGCATCGAAATGCGGCTTGTCTGCCAGCGAGGCGATGGCGAGCGCACTGGCCAGGCTGTCGATGGGGTAGGAGTTGAACGAGTCCTTGACCCGCTCGAGTCCTTCGATCAGCTCGCGAGAGCCGATGGCATAGCCCAGGCGCAGGCCGGCCAGGCTGCGCGATTTCGAGAAAGTGCCGGTCACCAGCAGGTTGGGGAAACGCTCGATCAGCGGTACGACGCTCTCACCGCCGAAGTCGACATAGGCCTCGTCGACCAGTACCACCTGATCAGTCAAGCGCTCGAGCAGGTTGGCTATGGCATTGCGAGAGTGCCCATGTGCTGTGGGCGCGTTGGGGTTGGCGAAGATGGCGCCGCCGCTGTCGTTGGTAAAGGCATCGAGGTCGACTTGCCACTCGCCGTCCAGCGGTAGGCTGCGTCTCTCGATGGCGTACAGCTTGCAATAGACCGGATAGAAGCTGTAGGTGATATCCGGCATCTCGAGTGGACGGTCATGGCAGAAAAAGGCCTGGAAGGCCAGTGCCAGCACTTCGTCGGAGCCGTTGCCGACGAAGACCTGTCCTACCTCGACGCCGTGTTCCCGGGCAAGCGCCTCGCGCAGGGCCAGAGACTGCGGGTCGGGATAGAGGCGCAGGTGATCGACCGGGTATTCGCGCAACGCCGCTTCCACGCCGGGTGCGGGCGGATAGGGATTCTCGTTGGTGTTCAGCTTGATCAACTTCTCGCGCGGTTGCTCTCCCGGTACGTAGGGCGTCAACTCGCGCACCGCCGGGCTCCAGAACTGGCTCATGAGGTCTCGTTTCTCGCAAGGACAGACTTTAGGCCATGTTGACCGGTGCGGGCTGACCGCGCAAGCCGGCGGCGTGCTAGCCTAGGCGCTTTCGCGTGAATAACGGAACCCGTTCATGACCGCCCAGATCATTGCCACTCTGCTGCCGGTATTCCTGATTGCCGGCTGTGGGACCCTCTATGGACGCTTTCGCACGCCCGACATCCGCAGCCTGAACACACTCAACATGGAAATCTTTGTGCCCATGCTGGTGTTCGCCGTACTGGCAGATCGACAGGCGCCGCTGGCGGAGTATGCCGGCCTGGCACTTGGAGCTGCCGTCGTGGTGCTGGGATCCGGTGTGGTGTTGTGGCCTTTGGTCAAGTTGCTCAAGCTCGAGCCCAAGACCTTTCTGCCGCCGATGATGTTCAACAATTCCGGCAACATGGGCATACCGCTACTGGTGCTGGCCTTCGGCGAGGCGGCTCTGCCCGCCGCGGTGGTCGTGTTCATCGTCGAAATGCTGCTGCACTTCTCGGTCGGCCTCTATATGTTGAGCCCGCATACGCCGCTGTGGCGGCTGCTGCGCATGCCGATCGTGTTGGCAAGCTTGGCGGGCCTGGGCGTCAACCTGGGAGGCGTACCGCTACCCGGCTGGCTGCTCGAGGCACTGCATATGCTGGGAGGCGTGTGTATTCCGCTGATGCTGTTTGCACTCGGCGTGCGCATGCTCGACATCGACTTTGGCGACTGGAAGACTGGCCTGCTTGGCGCCGTGCTATGCCCGCTCTCTGGTCTGCTGCTGGCCGTGCCGATGATCCTGTGGCTCGACCTGACGGGGCTGCAGGCGGCGGCACTGTGGGTATTTGCCGCGCTGCCTCCTGCCGTGCTCAACTATCTGGTAGCCGAGCAGTATCGCCAGGAGCCTCACAAGGTGGCTTCCCTGGTGCTGATCGGCAACCTGGGCAGTCTGATCGTGTTGCCTGTCGTACTGGCTCTGGTGTTCACGTACGTGCAGCCGGGGGCAGCCTGAAGGCGGCACGACAGGCAGGCGCAGTCGAGACTGTCTGCCAGCGTCCGAAGGGGTTATGCTGTGACATACGCTGACACACGGTACATGGCGACAAACCCATAGGTTAGGAGTGAACAAATGCAAGTAAGGACCCTGCTGGCTGGCTCGGCTATGCTGGCCTTCCTGGCCGGTTGTGCGGCCGGCCCGGCTGATGACCGTGCCGACATGGCAATGGACGATGCCGAAGTGGTTTATCAAGGCACCCTGCCTTGCCGCAACTGTGCGGGCATCGATCTGAACGTGACGCTGCGAGGTGACGAGCAGGCTGCGCTCGAGGAACGTACCTTCGACCTGCGTGCCAGCTACCAGGAGCATCCTCAGGAGCCGCCCGATGAAGAGTATTCAGGCAACTGGGAGGTACTCAGCGGTACGGCAGTCGATCCCGATGCCACCGTGTACGAGCTGACACCGGATGGCGAAGGGCAGATCTACTATTTCCTGCGCGTCGATGACCAGACGCTGGAACTGATCGACCCTCAGCGTCGTCGCTTCCAGAACAACGAAGCCCTGCAGCTGCAGCGCCAGTAACGTCTGGTTCCGACTGTAGCGAAGGCGGCCTGCGGGCCGCCTTCGCGCGTTTGGCTGGCCTGTTAGAATGGGCCGAACCGATGCCGTAGAGAGGCCAGCATGGCCAAAGCGAAGAGTGCCTTTGTCTGTACCGAGTGCGGGGCGGAGTATCGCAAGTGGCAGGGACAGTGTTCGAGCTGCCTGGAGTGGAACACCCTCAGCGAGGTGCGGTTGAGCGCATCCCGTCCGGGAGCAGCATCTGCGAGCGGCGCCGGGCGCGCGGGCTATGCCGGTAGCCTGTCGAGAGAGGTCGTGGACCTGGGCAGTGTCGACCTCACCACGGTGCCACGGCTCTCCTCTACCTTCGGTGAGTTCGATCGCGTGTTGGGTGGCGGCCTGGTACCGGGCTCGGCGGTGCTGCTCGGGGGGAACCCGGGGGCGGGAAAATCGACCCTGCTGCTGCAAACCGCCTGCAAGCTGGCCCAGGCGCGCAAGGTCCTGTACGTCACCGGGGAAGAGTCGCTCTCTCAAGTGGCAATGCGGGCGCATCGCCTGCAGTTGCCCACCCAGGGCCTCAAGATGCTGGCCGAGACCAGCGTCGAGACGGTGCTCGCCGTGGCCGAGCGTGAGCGACCCGAGATACTGATCATCGACTCGATCCAGACCATGCATCTGGAGGACATCGCCTCGGCGCCCGGCGGCGTGGCACAGGTGCGTGAGTCCGCTGCGGTGCTGACGCGCTTTGCCAAGCAGTCAAATACGGTGCTGCTGCTGGTGGGCCACGTGACTAAGGACGGCACCTTGGCCGGACCCAAGGTACTGGAGCATATGATCGATGCTTCGCTGCTGCTCGAGGGTGGTGCCGACTCACGCTTCCGCACCCTGCGCGGGCAGAAAAATCGCTTCGGCGCGGTCAATGAACTCGGCGTGTTCGCCATGCTCGAGCACGGCCTCAAGGAGGTGAAGAACCCCAGCGCCATCTTCCTCTCTCGCAGCGAGGAACAGGCATCGGGTAGCCTAGTGATGGTGGTCTGGGAGGGGACGCGCCCGCTGCTGGTGGAGGTACAGGCACTGCTCGACGAGTCGGCGCTGGGCAATCCGCGGCGGGTCGCGGTGGGCCTCGACCAGAATCGCCTGGCCATGCTGCTGGCGGTGCTGCATCGCCACGGCGGGCTGTTCACCGGTGACCAGGATGTATTCCTCAACGTCGTCGGTGGGGTCAAGGTGCTCGAGACCAGTGCCGACCTGGCCGTGCTACTCGCCGTGGTGTCGAGCTTGCAGAACCGTCCCCTGCCGCGGGAGCTGGTGGCCTTCGGCGAGGTCGGGCTTTCCGGTGAAATCCGCCCCGTGCCCAGTGGCCAGGAGCGCATCGTCGAGGCGGCCAAGCACGGCTTCACCCGGGCTATCGTGCCGCGGGCCAATGCGCCCAAGCGAGCGCCCGACGGCATGGAGGTCGTGGCCGTGGACAAGCTGGCCGATGCCCTCGAGGCGCTGTAAGGCATGGACGTCCCACTGCGGTAGAATGACGACTGAACTGCCAAGGAGAACGAGATGAGCGCGATTCGCCTGACTCAATACAGCCATGGTGCCGGCTGTGGCTGCAAGATTGCCCCTGACGTACTCGACAGTATCCTGGCCAAAGCCGGCCCTGGGGCAACCCATTCGCGTCTGATCGTGGGCAACCAGGGCCGCGAGGATGCGGCCGTGTACGACCTGGGTGATGGCCGCGGCATGATCGCCACTACCGACTTCTTCATGCCGATCGTCGACGATCCCTTCGACTTCGGCCGTATCGCCGCCACCAATGCCATCAGTGACGTCTACGCCATGGGCGGCAGACCGGTACTGGCGCTGGGCATCCTTGGTTGGCCGCTGGATAAATTGGGGCCGGAGATTGCCGGCGACGTGGTAGCCGGTGCCCAAGGCGTGTGCCGTGAGCTGGGTCTGGCACTGGCCGGTGGACACTCCATCGACGCGCCGGAGCCGATCTTCGGCCTGGCGGTCAACGGCCTGGTCGATCTCGAACACCTCAAGCTCAACAAGGGCGCCCAGGCAGGCGACCTGCTGTTCCTGACCAAGCCGCTGGGCGTCGGTTTCCTGACGACGGCTGAAAAACAGGGGCTGCTCGAGTCCGGCCATCAGAACTTGGCCCGCGAGACCATGCTCAAGCCCAACCAGATCGGTATGGCGCTGGCCAAGGTCAAGGGGGTCCATGCCATGACCGACGTCACCGGCTTCGGCCTGGCGGGCCATCTCACCGAGGTGTGCCAGGCCAGCGGCGTGGCCGCACGCATCGACTTCCGCCGCCTGCCGCGGCTGGCCGAGGCCGAAGCCTATCGGCGCCGAGGCGCGGTGCCCGGCGGAACCCATCGCAACCGCAACGCTCTGGGGGCGGCGCTCAAGGACATGGACGAACCGCACTGGCATTGGCTATGCGATCCGCAGACCTCCGGCGGACTGCTGCTCTCGGTGCACCCCTCCTGGGAGGACGATGTCGAGCGCATCGGCCGTGAGCATGGCATCGAACTGGTACCGTTCGGTGAAGTGATCAAGGCCGAAGGTCAGGCCCTGATCGAGGTGCGCGGGTGAATCTGCCCCTGATCGAGCCCGACCTCTCCCTGCTACGCCAGGGGCAACCGCTGATCGACGTGCGAGCGCCGGTGGAGTTCGCTCAGGGCGGCCTGCCCGGGGCGACCAACCTGCCGCTGATGGATGACGAAGAGCGTCGCCTGGTGGGCATCGAATACAAGCATCACGGCCAGCAGGCTGCCATCGAGCTGGGACAACGGCTGGTCAGCGGGGGGATCAGGGCGTCACGCATCGGTGCTTGGCGGAGTATGATCGAAGCGCACCCCGATGCGGTGATCTACTGCTATCGCGGCGGGCTGCGCTCGCAGATCGCCCAGCAGTGGCTGGCCGAGAGCGGTATTGAACGACCGCGCATCCGCGGCGGCTGGAAGGCGATGCGCCAAGCGCTGTGCCAGCACATCGACATGACGGCCGGGCAACCGCTGCTGGTGGTCGGTGGGCTGACCGGCTGCGCCAAGACGGCGCTGATCCAGGCACTGCCCAACGGGCTCGACCTTGAGGGCTGCGCCCGCCACAAGGGCTCGGCCTTCGGCAGACATCCGCTGCCGGCACCCAGCCAGATCGATTTCGAGCATGCCATGGGCTTGCGTCTACTGGAGCTATCCGGCCCGCTTGTGGTGGAGGACGAGTCGCGCCATATCGGTGCGGCCAATGTGCCGCTCACCTTCTGGCGGGCGATGGAGCGTGCTCCTCGGGTTCGGGTGGAGATGCCTCTCGACTGGCGTCTGGCGCAGATCCACAAGGACTATATCGACGATCTCTGGACGATCTATCACCAACAGTTCGGCGCGTGGCTGGGCTGGACGCTGATGCGCAAACAGCTCTCGAGTGCGCTGGCGCGATTGAAGAAGCGCCTGGGCCATGCCCGGCTGGCTCGTCTTCAGCGGCTGCAGCAGCTCGCCTTCCGCGAACACGAGCGAGGCAATCGCCAGGCCCATGAAGCCTGGCTCGCACCGTTGCTCACCGAGTACTACGACCCCATGTATCGTCATCAACTGGAAAAGCGTGATCCTGGGCGCTTCCTGCACGTCGGTGACTGGGACAGCTGCCTGGAAGCAGCAAGAGCGTGGTCGCAGGAGGCTGCGCAGCAGCCCGCCGGGCAACCTCAACTGGCCTGAAACTCCTCATGCCGGCGCGCTGCGTATCCACTGGCTGAGCAGGCGGTCGAGCAGCGGCGCCAGGTGGTCGAAGCGCCTGGCGTCGGCCAGAATGCTCTCGGCGGGCTGGGCATGGGGGCTGCTCTCACTGCCTTCCGGCCTCTCGCTGTTGGCCAGCAGTTCGTCCACGCCGGCTCGTGTGATTTCGAGATGACACAGCAGTCCCAGCGCCCGTCCGGCATCCCAGGCAAAGCCTTGTACCGGACTGCCGGGGCTGCCGCCCAGTGGCAGGGCGTCGTCGGGCAGGGCGAACACATCGCGATGCCACATGAAGGCGGTGAAGCGCTCCGGCAGGTCGAAGGGGCTCTCGGATGCCAGGGTTATCTCGTGCCAGCCAACCTCGGCAAAAGTGCCGCGGCCCACCGTGGCGCCAAGCTCGGCGGCAACCAACCTGGCGCCCATGCCGATGCCGAGTAGCGGCTTGTTGCCGTCCAGGGCTTTGGCAATCAGCTTGCGCTCGCGCTTGAGCCAGGGGTAGCGTTCATCGTCGAGGATGCCCATGGGACCATCGAGCAGGATCAATGCATCGCCGTCGGCCAGGCTGGGGGGCGCTTCGCCCGCATGGAGATGGAAGACGGTATGGCTGTGTCCCATGCTGGTCAGCCAGTCGGCGATCCGCCCCGGGCCGTGGTACGGGCTGTGCTGGAGAAGGTGAAAGTGCATGGCAACCTCGCCATTCAGGGTGATACGGAAAGGGGAGCGGCAGCGTACATGAAACCGGCACTGCGGGAACAGATCCTGACCGTCCTGGCCGCGATACCGCCGGGGCGGGTAACCACCTATGGCCGTATCGCCGCCATGACCGAGGGTGGCACACCGCGGCTGGTCGCGCGGGCGCTGCGCGAGCTTCCCGACGACCATAGCCTGCCCTGGTTTCGTGTCATCACTGCATCGCGCCGGGTGGCCGACCATCCCGGCAGCATGGAACAGCGCCAGCGGTTGATAGCCGAGGGGGTGTTCTTCGATGCGCGAGGGCGAGTGGCGCCGGAAGCGCTGTGGCCATGAGCCGACGACTTTCCCATGATGTTCATCTGACCGTCATTTCACCAGGAGTATCCATGAGTCAGCCAACAGGGGGCTTCCACCAGCGGCTCCAGGCGCTTGCGGCGCATCAACGACAGGCCTTCATGGCGGCGCTGTGCGAACGGTTGTTACCCAACTATGCGCTCTATGCACAGATGACAGGGGCCGGAAACCCGGCCGGGGTGAGAGCAATTCTCGACCTGGTATGGGAGCAGCTCAGCGTACGCGAGGCGCGTATCGACTTCGAGCGCCAGGCCGAGAAGCTCGCCGAGCTCGAGCCGCCGGCCGACGACGACAGCTTCGGTGCCCGCCGTGCCGTGGAAGTGGTGGTCGCCTTGGCTTCGCTGCTCGATACGCTGCGTGGCGAAGCTCCAGATGCCGTGCTCGAGGTCAGTCGTATCTCCAAGAGCGGCGTGCGGGCCTTCATTGAAATGACCGAGAGCGAGGAGGATGCCAGCAGGCTTTCGAAGCTGGTGCGGGAACATCCGCTCATGGCGGACGAGAACGACTTTCAGGATGCAGTGCTGGAAGCGGCAGAAAAGCCCCTCGACCGCGACGCACTCAAGGCGCTGCGGCGGCTAGGACGTAACGATGGGGTGAGCAACCTCGGGCTCGAGGCGGGGTAGGCGCTAGGTGGCCGCCGCCTAGAAGCGGACGCCTCCGATGACCATGGCGCCGGCAGTACCGAAGGCGATCAGGTCGGTCTCGAAGCGTCCCCATTGCAGGCCCAGGCTGGGCAGGGCGGCCGGCGCCGTGCCATGGCGGTTGAAGGGAATGTTGTCCTGATGTTCGCCACGGTAGCCGTGCAGCAGGCCAGCGGTCAGCTTGGCGCGTACGGTGATGTTGTCGTGCGGCTCCCATAACGGGAACTCACGGCCGGCATAGAGGTAGACGGCTTCCTGATCGAAGGAGTTGAGGAAGCGGGCGCCGCCGGCTAGCCAGCGCTGCGGGTTGTGCAGCTCGAGTCCGATCAGGTCTTGCCGGTTGTTGTGATCGGGCTCGGGATCGAAGTGGCGCGTGTAGAGACTGGTCTGCAGCAGCCCGTGATCGAGCTCGAGCAGCGGTGGCCAGATCGGGTTCTGTTCGGCCCGCAGCGCTGGTATTGCCAACATGAATGCGGCGAGAGCGATGAAGCTCCGATGCATGGCGTCCTTCCAGGAAACCCGCAAGATTCACTCTCCCTGGTCTCTGTTACAGACGCATCTCGATGCCGCGTTCGGCCATGTAGCGCTTGGCCTCGGGAATGGTGTACTCGCTGAAGTGGAAGATGCTGGCGGCGAGTACCGCGTCGGCGCCACCTTCTATCACGCCGTCCACCAGATGGTCGAGATTGCCGACGCCGCCCGAGGCGATCACCGGCACCGTCACGGCGTCGCTGATCGCACGGGTCACGCCGAGATCGAAACCGGCCTTGGTCCCGTCGCGATCCATGCTGGTCAGCAGCAGCTCGCCGGCACCGTATTCCACCATCCTCTTCGCCCACTCGACGGCGTCCAGCCCGGTGGGGCGTCGCCCGCCATGGGTGAAGATCTCCCAGCGAGGGGCCTCCCCCTCGGCCGAGACGCGTTTGGCATCGATGGCCACGACGATGCACTGGCTGCCGAAGCGCTCGGCGGCCTCGCGAACGAAGTCGGGGTTCGTCACCGCGGCGGTATTGATCGAAACCTTATCGGCGCCGGCGTTGAGCATGGTGCGGATATCGTCGCAGGTGCGTATGCCGCCGCCCACGGTCAGCGGAATGAACACCTCGCCGGCGATGCGCTCGACCATCTCGACCGTGGTTTCGCGATCCTCATGGCTGGCGGTGATATCGAGAAAGGTGATCTCGTCGGCGCCCTGCAGGTTGTAGCGCTGGGCGATCTCTACCGGGTCGCCGGCGTCGCGGATGCCGATGAAGTTGACGCCCTTGACCACCCGGCCGGCGTCGACGTCGAGACAGGGGATGATGCGCTTGGCCAGTCCCATGATTCAGCTCCCGGCTCGATCGAGCCCTGCAGTCAGTTGATCGCACAGCTTCTGGCCTTCGGCCACGTCGAGGCTGCCTTCGTAGATGGCGCGGCCGGTGATGGCGCCTAGGATACCCGGCTCGCCCGCTGCCACCAGCGCGCGCAGATCATCGAGATTGGTCACCCCGCCCGAGGCAATCACCGGCAGGCCGCCCTGGCGGGCGAGAGCCGCCGTGGCTTCGACGTTGACGCCGTTCATCATGCCGTCGCGGGCGATGTCGGTATAGACGATGCTGGAGACGCCGTCATCGGCGAAGCGTTTGGCAAGGTCCACCGCCTTCACCTGAGAGACCTCGGCCCAGCCGTCGGTGGCGACGAAGCCGTCACGGGCATCGAGGCCGACGATCACGTGGCCGGGAAAGGCGCGGCACATCTCGCCGACGAAATCCGGCTCCTTGACCGCCTTGGTGCCGATGATCACGTAGGAGACGCCAGCGGCGAGATAATGCTCGATGGTCTCGGCGCTGCGGATGCCCCCACCGATCTGGATGGGAAGCGTCGGCCAGCGCCGGGCAATGGCGGTCACCGCCTCGCCATTGATCGGCTTGCCTTCGAAGGCACCGTTGAGGTCGACCAGATGCAGCCGGCGCGCACCGGCCTCGACCCAGCGGGCGGCCATGGCCACCGGATCGTCACCGTAGGTGGTGGCATCGTCCATTCGCCCCTGCTTGAGGCGGACGCATTGGCCGTCCTTGAGATCGATGGCGGGTATTACCAGCATGTCGTTTCCTCTCTGGTGCGCACGGGGCACCGTGTTGTCGGGCGGCCTGGCCAGCAGCGTGCGATCGACGCGCCGCAGTGGCTGGTGCCGCGTCAGGGTGCCCAGGTGACGAAGTTTTCCAGCAGCTTGAGTCCGGCTCGGGAGCTCTTCTCCGGATGGAACTGCACGGCGAAGGTGGCATCGCGGCCCACGGCCACGTGAGCATCGATGCGTCCGTAGCGGGTGGTGCCGAACACGCAGGCGTCGTCTTCCGCCGCAACGTAGTAGCTGTGCACGAAGTAGAAGTGCTCATCCTGATCGATACCTTTCCAGAGCGGGTGCTCGTGGTGCTGGTGGACCAGGTTCCAGCCCATGTGGGGCACCTTGAGGCGCTGCTCGTGGTCGTCGACCATGTCGGTGGGAAAGCGCTTCACTTCGCCGGCCAGAAAGCCCAGGCAGGGGATGCCGCCGCTCTCCTCGCTGTGGTCGAGCAGCATCTGCTGGCCGACACAGATGCCCAGCAGCGGCTTGCTCTGTCTGGCCAGCAACTCCTGAACCAGCCCGCGCAGCTCGGTCTTCTCGAGTTCGCCCATGCAGTCGCGGATCGCCCCCTGGCCGGGCAGGACCAGGCGGGTAGCGCCCTGGATGCGGCGCGGGTCGCGAGTGATGACCACATGTTCATGGGTCACATGCTCCAGCGCCTTGGCAACCGAGTGCAGATTGCCCATTCCGTAGTCGATGACGGCAATGGTCATGGCGGCTCCTCTCAGGTTCGGTCGAAGGCGTTACAGGCAGCCCTTGGTGGACGGCATCTGACCGGCCATGCGCGGATCGGGCTCCACGGCCATGCGCAGTGCACGGCCGAAGGCCTTGAAGATGGTTTCCGCCTGATGGTGGGCATTGAAGCCCTTCAGGTTGTCGACATGCAGTGTGACACGAGCATGGTTGACGAAGCCCTGGAAGAATTCCCAGAACAGCTGGGTATCGAGGCGGCCGATGGTGGCGCGGGTGAACTCGACATTCATGAACAACCCCGGGCGACCGGAAAAGTCTATCACGACACGAGACAGCGCCTCGTCCAGCGGCACGTAGGCGTGACCGTAGCGATGGATGCCACGTTTGTCGCCGATGGCTTGCTCGAAGGCCTGGCCGAGGGTGATTCCGAGATCCTCGACGGTGTGATGATCGTCGATGTGCAGGTCGCCCACCGCCTTGATGTCCAAGTCGATCAGGCCATGGCGTGCCACCTGGTCCAGCATGTGGTCGAGGAAGGGAACGCCGGTCTCGCAGTTCAGCCGCCCCTCGCCGTCGAGGTTCACGGTGACCGTGATCTGGGTCTCCTTGGTATCACGGGTAACCGTGGCGATTCGCTCGGACATGTCGGACTCTCTCTGGCGCTGGTGCGCGTCGCGTGGTGTGGGCCCGGCATGGCCGCAGGCGGCTTCCGGGCGGGCAAGTCGCTGCGCTTGCCGTCATGTGGGTCGACCATTATAGAGAATCGTCCCCCCCATCCGCTACAATGCGCCCATTCACAGCGGCGGCTCCATGCCGCAGCCCACGGAGACCGCCATGCCGGTAACGCTTCATCTCGTAGACAAGGCCGTCTGGGCGTCCGACCCACAGGTGCGACACGATCTGCAGCGGATTTATGCCGATGCACCGGCCGAGCGCCTCGCCATGCCAGTGGATTCCTTTCTTCGCAAGCACCTCGAAGCCGGGCACTTCTTTGGCTGCGCACGCTTCAACGATCGCCTGCTAGGGGCGCTGGCAATAAGGATCGACGATCAGGCCTGGTGGCTTTCGGAGCTGTGTGTGCGCAAGACCACCCGACGGCGCGGCGTCGGCTCGCGGCTGCTGACTCTGGTCAGCGATGCGGCACGCACCGCGGGTAAGGAGCTGCGCACGCTCTCCTCGCAGCTTCCTGTCGCCGACCAGGTTCTGCTGACGCGCCTGGGGTATCGCCTGGATGTCACTGGCGACTATTTCGTATTAGCTCCACCGCTGCAAGGAGGCGGTAACACATGAAGCGACTGTTGCAGATGCTGCTGGCTGCCATCGGGGTACTCGGTGTCGTGGTGGCGGCGGCCGTGGTCTACGTCACGACCTTTCTCGACCCGGAGGACTTCAAGCCACGCCTGGTCGAGGTGGTGCGCGAGCAGAGTGGATTGGAGCTGACCCTGGACGGCCCGCTCTCCTGGTCGTTCTACCCGCGCCTGGGCGTGAGCGTGGAGCAAGCCGAAGGCCGCCTTCCGGAGCAGAGCGCCGAAGATCTGCCCTTCCTCGCCTTCGCCCATGCCGAGGTCAGCCTTGCCTTTGCACCATTGCTGCGCGGTGAGATCGCCATCGAAGGGCTGACACTCGACGGGATGCAGCTGCGCCTGGCTCGCGACGAGGAGGGGCGTGGAAACTGGGAAACCCTGTTGCAGCGCCTCGATGAGGGCCGCGAAGGCGCCGAGTCTGCGCTGGCACCGGCCAGCGCCGGGCCCAATCGGGAGAGCGGCAATCTGGCCGTGGCGCTCAACGTCGCCAGCGTGCAGGTGCGCAATGGCGCGGCGACCTACCGCGATCTGGCGTCGGGAACGGAGTGGCTGATCGAGGAGATCAACCTTTCTGGCACCAACGTCAATCCCCAGCGCGCCTTTCCATTCAAATCCTCCTTCAAGCTGAGATCGTATCCCTCTCTCGACTGGCGGGAACTGGAGCGTAGCCCGGCCTTGGCGAGCGATATTTCTTTCGAGGGGAGAATGCGGCTGGCCCTTGCCGAGCGCCGCTACGTGCTGGAGGGGCTGAAACTCAGTTCCGCAAGCCAGCTGGCAGGCATCGAGGGCAGGCAGCAGATCGACCTGAGCGGACAACAGCTCACCCTGGATCTATCGCAGCAGCGGCTGCAGCTGCAGGAGGGCCGGCTCGATGCCGGGTTGCAACACCCGGCTCTGGGTGAGAGCCCCGTGCCCTTGGCGCTGGCCATGGCCGTGGATGCCGATCTGGCCGAGAACACGGCACAGCTGCGCGACTTGCAGTTGACCGGGCCTGATGATCTGCGCCTGAGCGGGCATCTGAACCTCGCCGACCTCGAACAGTCGCCTACCTATAGCGGCCAGATCAGCATCGCGCCCTTCTCGCTGCGTCCATGGCTGTCACGCCTGGGCAAGATGCCCCAGATGGCGGACCCGCAGGCACTCTCCGACGTGGCCTTGACCAGCCCGGTGCAAGGCGATCTGGAGCATATCGAGCTGGCGGGCCTGACCATGGTGCTCGATGGCAGTACTTTCACCGGCAAGCTGAACGCCGGCTTCGACGGCAATCTGCTCAACTTCGAGCTGCAGGGCGACCGTCTCGACCTGGACCGCTACCTACCGCCGGCCGAGACCGTCGACCAGAATGCCGCGTGGGATGATTTTTTGGCCATCGACAAGGCCCATGCCGACGACACGGCCGAGTTGGTGCCCGCCGAGTGGCTGGCCCAACTGAACTTGAATGGGGCGCTGGACCTGGCGCAGTTGCGTCTGTCGGGGCTCGACTTCACCGAGGTGGGGGTGGCCATGTCCGGCGGGGATGGCCGGCAGCGCCTCGAACGCTTCCGCTCGGTCTTCTATGATGGCGAGCTGAGCGCCAGCGGAGCTCTCGACCTGACCCGCGAGCCGATTCGCTGGCAGCTCAACCCCAGCCTTGAGCGGGTACGCCTGGAGCCGCTGCTTCAGGCGCTGAGCGGGGACGACAGCCCAGCGCCTCTACGTGGTCGGCTCACGCTCGGCGGCGAACTCGAGACGCGCGGCAACAGTTGGCCGACGCTCAAGCGCAATCTCAACGGACGTTTGGCGGGACAGATCGACGAGGGAGCCATACTCGACGTCAATGTGTCACGAGAACTGTGCTCCTTGGCGGCTGCGATCGAGGGGCGCGAGACGAGCCGCGACTGGAGTGCCGATACGCGCTTCGAACGCGCCGAAGCGAGCCTGCGCATCACCGATGGCGTTGCCCGCAGTGAAGATATCCTGGTCCTGGTTCCCGGCATCGAGCTGGGCGGCACCGGCGAGCTGGACCTGGGCAGCGAGCGTTTCGACCTGCGTACCGCTGCTCGCTTCGTCGATGGTGCGGATGCCGCCTGCCCGGTCAATCAGCGTCTGGAGCGCGTGCCGCTGCCGGTGCGCTGTAGCGGTGAGCTGTCCGGCGACAGTGGTGAATGGTGTCGCTTCGATCGAGAGGCGTTTCAGGCGACGCTGGCCGAGCTGCTGCGCGACGAAGCCTCCCGGCGCGCCGGCGATGAGCTGGAAGAGCGCCTTGAGCGCCCCCTCGAGAAGCTCGAAGAGCGTCTGGGCGAAGGAGCCGGTCGGGAACTTCGCGACACTCTGCGTGGTCTGTTGAATTGATGACCCAACAAGCCAGTCTCTGCGCCGACTCACAGTCGGCGCTTTTTTGTGTCACGTCTGCGTGAAGGTGGTTCATGCGCGAAATGCCTGAGCCGGTTCTTGAAGCCGCCGAATTCCAGCGCCGCCTGCTGGACTGGTTCGATCGTCATGGTCGCCACGACCTGCCCTGGCAGCGCGAGCGTACACCCTACCGAGTCTGGGTTTCCGAAATCATGCTGCAGCAGACCCAGGTAGCGACCGTGATTCCCTATTTCGAGCGCTTCATGGGCCGCTTCCCTACGCTTGCCGAGCTCGCCGAGGCCTCTCAGGACGAGGTGCTGCATCTGTGGACCGGACTCGGCTACTACGCCCGCGGGCGCAACCTGCACAAGGCGGCGCAGCGGGTAATGGCCGAGCACGGCGGCGAACTGCCGGTGGCAAGCCTCGACGCCCTGGCAGGGTTGCCCGGCATCGGCCGTTCAACCGCCGGGGCGATCATAGCCCAGAGCACCGACCAGCGGGCGGTGATCCTGGATGGCAACGTCAAGCGCAGCCTGTCGCGGTTGCACGCCGTGGAAGGCTGGCCGGGGCGGCCAGCGGTGGAGCGCAGGCTGTGGGCGCTGGCTGAGCATTACACGCCCGAACATCGCGTAGCCGACCACACCCAGGCGATGATGGACCTCGGCGCCACCCTGTGCCGGCGTGGAACGCCCGAGTGCAGTCGCTGCCCATTCGTCGACGTCTGCGTGGCCCACGCTCGCGGCGAGCCGCGCCGCTTTCCCGAATCCAAGCCCAAGAAGGCATTGCCGACACGCACCACGCTGATGCTGGTGTTGCAGGATAGCGAGGGCCGGGTGCTGCTCGAACAACGCCCGGCCAGTGGGCTGTGGGGCGGCCTGTGGGGCCTGCCTCAGTTCGACGACCTGGCAGCGCTGCGTGCCTGGCTCGACGCGCACGTACCCGGGGCGGCGCTCCAGCCGCACTGGCCGGCCTTCAGCCACACCTTCAGCCACTTCAGGCTAGAGATCACGCCGCAACCGGCGCGGGTCGGCGGGCTGGATTCGGTCGGCGAGGCACGATGCTGGTACGATCCAGGCAATCCCGGGCGCATCGGTCTGGCGGCGCCGGTGAAATCGCTGCTGGTCTCGCTCGCTCCGTTTGCCCTGGCTGCACCTGAGGGGGCTTGAGCGCCCGGCCATCTACTAAATCAGGAGATCACATGAGCCAGACCGTTTTCTGTCGCAAGTACCAGCAAGAGCTAGAAGCGCTGCCGTTCCCGCCGCTGCCGGGGAAGAAAGGCCAGGATATCCAGGCCAGCGTGTCGAAGCGCGCCTGGGAGGAGTGGCAGGCGCTGCAGACCCGACTGATCAACGAGAAGCACCTCAACATGCTCGATCCCGAGGCCCGCGCCTACCTCAACGAGCAGATGGAGCTCTTCCTCGACAATCGCGAAACCGACCAGGCGGAGGGCTACGTACCGCCCGAGCGCTAGCCCGAACGGCACCGGCTGGGCCGCGGCATCTGCATGAAACGAAAGGCTTGACGCTGCAAGGCTGATCTTGTTTAATACGCACCGTTGGCAGCGGCCAGATAGCTCAGTCGGTAGAGCAGGGGATTGAAAATCCCCGTGTCGGCGGTTCGATTCCGTCTCTGGCCACCAATCTGCTGGGGTATCGCCAAGTGGTAAGGCACCGGTTTTTGGTATCGGCATTCCCAGGTTCGAATCCTGGTACCCCAGCCACGCCAACCCTATCCGATCTGCAATTCGCCTGGATCGGTCCCGAGCCGGCATAGCTCAGTTGGTAGAGCAACTGACTTGTAATCAGTAGGTCCCGGGTTCGACTCCTGGTGCCGGCACCATCCTGACACAGGATGCGATTCGGAAAGTCCGCGACTTGCAGACATTTAGAACCGCCTCGATGGGCGGTTTTTTCGTTTCCAGCGCAAGTGCTACGCCGACTCGGCAGGCCGAAAGCCCGGAACCCCTTCGCTTCGCTGCTCGCTCAGCCGGGAGGGATCGGCGGCTTGGGAAACGGCGGGACATCACGAGGCCGTTTCTTGTTTGGCTCATCTTCGGGACGAGGGGGCTGCTGGGGCTGATGCTCGTCCGGTGGAGGATCAGGCTCCCCCGGACCTTCATCCGGGCGGGGCGGTTGCCGGGGCTGCTCTTCCTCCGATAAACGCGTCGCGGTCCTTGCGTAGCTCGAGGTCATGTCCGGTACTCCTCAATCTCTCAGTGGCAGCCCTCAAGGTAGCCTATCCTCGGCTCAATGCTTCTGGGCAAGGTTCATCAGGTAGAGAGCGCCTGCCAGTGCCAGCACTGACAGCGCCAGATAGATGGCCTCCAGGGGCGTCTGGAAGCGAATATCCACGACGGCGCGGAAAAATTCGATGATCACCGCGAGGATGACGACTCGGGCGATCTTGTCCTTGAGCTGATCGAAGGACTGGACGTTGAAGGGGTGTCCCGTGGCGTGCTCTTCGGCCTGCTCGATGGGTGAAACGAACAGCCGGTAGACGCCGAGGCCGAAGATCAGCAGCACGATTGCCACCAGGTAGATGTCCACGGCCATGACCACGCTGGGCACGACGGTGTCGTGGATGTCTGGCCCGGCCCCGACGAGATAATACCCGGCAGTGGCGAGAACCAGCTTGAGGATGTCCATGGTGCCGATGATGAAAAGCGCCAGGGCAGCCGCCAGGCTGGGGATGACGGCAAGCAGTACGAGGAAGCGGCTGCTCCATAGCAAGCGTTCGAAACGCCGCTCCCAGCTGCCTTGAGGAGGCGTTGGCGGTGTCTGCGGCATGGCAGGGTCTCCTGGCTGATGAAACAGGGAGCGGAGCGAGGTGGTGACGAACCAGAGCTCAATGGAGGCACTAATGTAACAAGGCGAGCCAGGCCGATGCCATGTCGAACGCAGCACTCTTGAAAGCGCAGCGCATCGCCACCACATCAACGCTGCAAAGGTCTCCCTGAGGCCTTCCCCTCCACGGCTGCACGCCGTTGCACGAGTTGGGACTGAAACTGATCACGGATACACAGGAGGTGATTGGATGACAGTACAGACTTCGTCCAACCGTAAGCTGAAACAGGCTACAGATTACGCCGTTACCGACACCATGGCTGCCCAGGTCGACAGCGTGCTCGATCGCATGCGCGACTCCTATCCTACCCGGCTCGCCAAGCCGCTCGACACGCTCTGGCTGGAGCGCCAGGAGGGCGTGGTGCGTGGTAGCACCGACGAGGGACCGTTGAGCCAGGCGCAACTCGATGAGTTCGAGCGCAAGGGCTTCCTGTTCGAGCCCGATTTCGTCAGCGGTGAGGAGCTCGACGAGCTGCGTCGGGAACTGAGCGAGCTGCTCAATCGCGACGACTTCCGCGGTCGCGACTTCAGCATCACCGAGCCCGACAGCCAGGAGATCCGCTCGCTGTTTGCGGTGCATTACCTGTCCGAGCGCTTCGCCGCCCTGGCACGTGACGAACGCTTGGTGGGCCGGGTGCGCCAGATTCTCGGCGGCGACGCCTACGTGCATCAGTCGAGGATCAACTACAAGCCGGGCTTCGAGGGCAAGGGCTTCAGTTGGCACTCCGACTTCGAGACCTGGCACGCCGAGGATGGCATGCCGGCCATGCACGCCGTCAGCGCCTCGATCGTGCTGACCGACAACCATGAGTTCAATGGCCCGCTGATGCTGATTCCCGGCTCGCACAGGGTCTTCGTGCCGTGCCTGGGCGAGACGCCGGACGATCATCACCGTCAGTCGCTGAAGCGCCAGGAGTTCGGCGTGCCCGGACGTGAGGCGCTGCGTGAGCTGGTCGCGCGCCATGGCATCGAGGCGCCGAAAGGCGCCGCGGGCGGCCTGTTGTTGTTCGACTGCAACACGTTGCACGGCTCCAACGCCAACATGTCGCCGGATCCGCGCAGCAATGTCTTCTTCGTCTACAACCGGCGTGACAATGCTTGTGTGGAGCCCTTCGCCGCACGCCGTCGGCGTCCCAGCTTCCTGGCCCATAAGCCGGACGAGACGTGGGCGCCGCAAGGCTGATCTCGTCGTTGGGCTGCGGACGACTGGATGGAACAGAGCGTGTGGTGAGGTAGACTATTAGGCTTGTCGCCGAGATGCGGACGCCTAACGAGAAGGAGAAGACCCGCCATGCGCTTTGTCCCCCGTTTCACCGATGGCCAGGCGTTTTCCCACCCGCTTGGCAAGATCGTCTGCGTCGGTCGCAACTACGCCGATCACGCCAAGGAACTGAACAACCCGATACCCAGCGAGCCGCTGCTGTTCATCAAGCCGGCGACCAGTGCGGCCAGCTTCGATGCGCCCATCGAAGCCCCGTTCTCGCGTGGCGAAGTGCACTACGAGGCCGAGCTGGCGCTGCTGATCGGCGAACGGCTCAGCCACGCAACTCCCGGCGAGGCCGAGCGAGCCATTGTCGGCATCGGCCTTGCCCTCGACCTGACCCTGCGCGACTTGCAGGCGCGCCTAAAGGAGAAGGGCCATCCCTGGGAGGTGGCCAAAGCCTTCGACGGCGCCTGTCCATTGACCGATTTCCTGCCCCTCGATCGAGTGCCGAACTGGAGCGCCTTGAGCTTCGAGCTGGAGATCAACGGCGAACTACGTCAGCACGGCGAAGGTGCCGACATGCTGTTCTCGATCCCCACCCTGGTCGCCGAAATGAGCCGTCACTTCACCCTCGAACCCGGCGACGTGGTGCTGACCGGCACGCCTGCGGGCGTCGGTGAGCTGCAGCGTGGTGCTACCCTGCGTCTGACCCTGACCGGCGGGCTGGAGGTCAGCGGCCGAGTGGCGGAGTAGCGCCCCAACCGACCTTCGATCCCAGCAAAACGCCCCCTCGGCCTGGCCGAGGGGGCGTTTCGCCATGCTGCGAGCGTGCCGCTCACTCCAGGTAGGTATAGCCCTGCAGACCGGCAGAGAGGTCGTCGAGAAAGTGTGCCTGCTCCTCGGCGGAGAGGCCGCTCTCCTGCAGCTGGCCGGCGAGTCGGTCGCGCAGCACCTTGGCGTCGAAGTTGACGTAGGCGAGCACGTCGGAAACCCGGTCGCCCTGCTGGGCGTGGCTCAGTACCCAGTCGCCATTCTCGTCGAGAGCGGCATCGACGGAGTCGGTATCGCCGAACAGATTGTGCAGGTCGCCAAGAATCTCCTGGTAGGCACCGACCAGGAAGAAGCCCAGCAGGCGCTCCTCGTCTTCGCGCCACTCCGGCAGCGGCAGGGTGGTCTCCACGCCCTGGCCGTCGACGTAGCCGTCGATGCGGCCATCGCTGTCGCAGGTGATGTCCTGGATCACGCCGCGGCGAGTGGGCTCACGGTTGAGTCCGGTCAGCGGCAGCACCGGGAAGATCTGGTCGATGCCCCAGACGTCGGGGACCGACTGGAACAGCGAGAAGTTGACGAACAGCTTGTCGGCGAGCTTCTCGGCGAGTTCGTCGATGATCTCGCGGTGGGCGCGGTTGCGGCTGTCGAGGCGTTCGCGCAGGCGGGCACAGGCGGCGAAGTAGACGCCCTCTGCCTCGGCGCGCACGGTGATGTCGGCCAACCCCATGATGAAGCGATCATGCATCTCGCTCATTGCCTGGAGCAGGTCGTGCCAGGCCTCCACCAGCTCGCGCGGCTCCACCGAGTCGCCCAGCAGGTCGTGAACCCGCCACAGCTCGTCGAGCTGAGGGTCATCCTCGGCCAGACGCTCGGGGGCCTCGTCGTTGACCCGCTCCTCGCCGATCACGTTGGCGATCAATACGGCATGATGGGCGGTGAGGGCGCGTCCCGATTCGCTGATCAGGTGGGGGTGGGGGATCTCCGCCTCGGCGCAGGCCTGAGCGAAGGCGCTGACCACGTTGCGCGCATACTCGCGCATGGAGTAGTTGATCGAGCAGAAGCTGCGCGAGCGCGTGCCCTCGTAGTCGATGCCCAGCCCGCCGCCGACGTCGACGGTGTCGATCGGCGCACCCAGCGCCAGCAGGCTCTGGTAGAAGCGTGCGCACTCGCGAAGGCCGAATTGGATGTCGCGGATGTTGGCGATCTGCGAACCCAGGTGGAAGTGCACCAGTTGCAGGCTGGCCAGCGAACCGGCCTCGCGCAGACGCTCCACCACGGCCAGCATCTGCGCGGCGGTAAGGCCGAACTTGGACTTCTCGCCGCCAGTGTCCTGCCACTTGCCCATGCCCACCGAGGCCAGGCGCGCACGCAGGCCGATGCGCGGGGTGACGCCGAGACTCTCGGCCTCCTCCAGGATCAGCGGCAGCTCGGAGAACTTCTCCACCACCAGGTAGACGCGGTGGCCGAGCTTTTCGCCCATCAGCGCCAGGCGGATGTATTCGCGGTCCTTGTAGCCGTTGCACACGATCAGCGAAGGACCATCGGCGGAGAGCGCCAGCACGGCCAGCAGCTCCGGCTTGCTGCCGGCCTCGAGACCGACCCGGCCGTGGCCGCGCTCGCGGGTGGCGAGAATCTCCTCGACCACGCGGCGCTGCTGGTTGACCTTGATCGGGTAGACGGCGGTGTAGCCGCCGATGTACTCCTCCTCGGTCATGGCCAGGTCGAAGGCCTCGCAAAGCTGCTCGACGCGGTCGTGCAGAATATCGCTGAAGCGTACCAGCACCGGCAGACGCAGGCCGGCCTCGCGCAGCTGATCCACCAGCGGGGCCAGCGGCAAGGCAGGACCTTCGGCCTCGCTACCGAGCGGGCGCACCAGGGCGTGGCCGCTGTCGTCGACGTCGAAGTAGCCGCTGCCCCACTGGTCGATGTTCCAGGTACGGCGCGCCCGCTGGGCGGGGCCGGAGGCAGCTCCCATGGATAGGCTCATGTATTGCTCGCTTCAGGCAGGGGCAGAGCGCCATGTTTCAGGCGTGCCGTGAGAATGGTATGGAACTGCGCCGGGTCGTGCGGCGTCAGGTCGTGGGCCGGCGGGTCAACATAGACCACCAGCAGGCGCGAGAGCCAGTAGCGCAGGGCTGTCATGCGCAGCATCGTCGGCCACACCTCGCGCTCGTCTGCGGTCAGCGGGCGGCGGGCCTGGTAGGCGCGCAGGATGGCATCGTGGCGTTCGCGGTCCAACTGTCCCTCGGGGCCCGATGCCCAGTCGTTGATCACGATGGCCAGATCGAACAGCAAATCACCGGTACAGCCATTGTAGAAATCGATGATGCCCCCCAGACGGTCGCCCTCGAACAGGGTGTTGTCGCG
>NZ_JAAQTO010000049.1 GCF_011742165.1 Billgrantia bachuensis
CAGGTCCCCGTGCAGTGCGCCATGGGGCAGCTCGGAGGCAGCGCCGAAGACGCCCTGGTAGATTTCCACTTCGTCCTTCATCAGGGCTTGATCCTCGGGCGAGAGGTAGCCCAGTACTCTGTGGTGCATGGCCACGAGCCAGTTGAGATCGCGTGGGTTGGGGCGATGGCCGGGAAAATGCTGGGATACCGCGTGCATGCGCCCCAGCGCGTCACCCAAAGCCTGACACTGCGTCAGGCTGGGCGCCATGGGGTGGCGTCCGGGCAGCCGGGGAAACAGCAGCGAGGGCTTGCCGGCCAGGCTGTGCAGGGCGATGCCCTCGCGATCGTGCACCGGTCCCGGCACCGGCAGGCGATGCTCGTCGAGATAGTCGAGCAGTTCGACGAAGAACGGCAGCTCCTCGTGCTCGCCCTGCTCGAACAGCGTCAGCACCAGCTCGCGGCGGTCGGTAGTGACGAAGAAGGTGGTGTTCTCGGTGCCCCCGGCGACTCCCTCCAGGGAGACCAGGTTGCCGACGTCGAAACGCCTGAGAAACTCCGCGACCTGTGCGTCGCTCAACGGGGTGAATACGGCCATGTGTCTCTCGCCCAGGTTGCCAAGCCGCCTATTGTAGCGTCTTGGCACTTCGATGCACGTCTGCTGGACACGTTCCGGCGTTCACCAGCGATCAATCCCGGTGCGATGGCTAGAAGCGAATCAGTACCCACTGGGGCACGGCGACGCGGTCGCCCTCCTCGCGCTCGAAGTTACCGTCGCCGTCGTGGTCGACCAGGAAATAGCTGGCGCCTTGGCGCGGGCGGACCTCGATGGCATACAGCTGGCCGTTGACGCGGTACTCGTGAATGGTGCGATCTTCCTCCTGGCGGATGGTGATGTCGGGCTCGACATCGGCGGAGGATTGGGCCAAGGCGGGCGCGGCCGCCGCCAGGCCGAGGCCGAGGGAAAGCAGTGCTACTGCCAGGAAACGAGGAGAAACGTTCATGATGCCTCCCAAGTGCGCATGCGACGATCGCTGCCGCTGACTCCAGTGTATGACGTTGGACAGCGTGATCCCAACGATGGCGGCAAAAGCGGCGTGCAATGCGTATCATGGCTGATCAGAATCACATTTTCCTGCACAGACCCAACGGATGCCGATACATGGCCGACACGCCCATCGTTCTCGTCGACGGTTCCTCCTATCTCTACCGCGCCTTCCACGCCTTGCCGCCGCTGACTACCTCCACGGGCCAGCCCACCGGCGCCATCAAGGGCGTGCTCAACATGCTCAAGCGGCTGATCAAGGACTATCCCGACAGCCCCATGGCGGTGGTGTTCGACGCCAAGGGCAAGACCTTCCGCGACGAGCTTTTCGAGGAGTACAAGGCGCAGCGCCCGCCGATGCCCGACGACCTGCGTAGCCAGGTGGAACCGCTCTACGCCTGCGTACGCGCGCTGGGATTGCCGCTGCTGTGCGTCGAGGGCGTCGAGGCCGACGACGTCATCGGCACGCTGGCCCGGCTCGCCACCGAGGCCGGGCGCGATGCGGTGATTTCCACCGGTGACAAGGACATGGCGCAACTGGTCAATGGCCACATCACCCTGGTCAATACCATGAAGGACGAGACTCTGGACGTTGCCGGCGTCAAGGACAAGTTCGGCCTGCCGCCGGAGCTGATCATCGACTTCCTGGCGCTGATGGGCGACAAGGTGGACAACATTCCCGGGGTACCGGGAGTGGGCGAGAAGACCGCGCTGGGCCTGCTGCAGGGTGTGGGCGGAGGGCTGGATGCCATCTATGCCGATCTGGACAAGGTCAGGACGCTCGACTTCCGCGGCGCCAAGACCTTGTCCAAGAAGCTCGACGAGCACCGCGAGATGGCCTACCTCTCGTACCAGTTGGCCACCATCAAGACCGACTGCGAACTGCCGGTGGGGCTCGACGACCTCGACATCGCTCATCCCGACCGCGAGGCGCTCAAGCGGCTCTATACCGAACTCGAATTCAAGGCCTGGCTCTCCGAGCTGCTGGCCGGCAAGGACGAGGGGGTCGACGACGTCGAGCGTGGCGCAGGGGTGGCGGGGGCGGCAGCGGCGGGCAATCTCGACCCCGACGCACCGCCGGCCAGCGTGGCGGCGTGCCAGAACCACCTGATCCTGACCCAGGCCGAACTCGACGAGTGGCTGGCCCGACTCGATGCCTGCGAGGCCTTCTGCTTCGACCTCGAGACCAACAGCCTCAACTACATGGACGCCGAAATCGTCGGCGTGGGGCTGGCGCTGAATCCCGGCGAGGCGGCTTATGTGCCGCTCGCCCATGATTATATCGACGTGCCCGACCAGCTCGACCGGGCCGGCGTGCTGGCGTCACTGAAGCCGCTGCTGGAAGATCCCTGTCGCGGCAAGATCGGCCAGAATCTGAAATATGACATCTCGGTGCTGGCCAACTACGACATTCAGGTGCGCGGGCCGCTGACCGATACCATGCTCGAATCCTACGTGCTCAACTCCACCGCCACCCGTCACGACATGGACTCGCTGGCGCTGAAGTACCTCGGCCAGAAGACGGTGAGCTTCGAGGAGATCGCCGGCAAGGGCGCCAAGCAGCTCACCTTCAACCAGATCGACTTCGAGCAGGCCGTGCCCTACGCCTGCGAGGACGTCGACATCACCCTGCGGCTGCACTGCGAACTGCGTCCGCGCATCGAGGCGGAAGGTCGCCTGGCCGAAGTGCTCGACACCATCGAGCGCCCGCTGATCCCGGTGCTGTCGCGCATCGAACGCACCGGAGTGGCGATCGACGCCGCGCGGCTGCACGCCCAGAGCCAGGAGCTCGAGGGGCGCATCCAGGAACTCGAGACGCGCGCCTTCGAGCTGGCCGGGCGCGAGTTCAATCTCGGTTCGCCCAAGCAGCTCGGTGAAATCCTGTTCGACGAGCAGAAGATTCCGGTGATCAAGAAGACGCCCAAGGGCGCGCCCTCCACCGCCGAGGCAGTGCTCGAGGAGCTGGCGCTGGACTACCCACTGCCCAAGGTGATCATGGAGCATCGCGGCCTGGCCAAGCTCAAGTCGACCTATACCGACAAGCTGCCGCGGCTGGTCAACAAGCGCACCGGGAGACTGCACACCAGCTACCACCAGGCGGTCGCCGCCACCGGGCGCCTGTCGTCGTCCGACCCCAACCTGCAGAACATTCCCATCCGTACCGAGGAGGGGCGCAGGATACGCCAGGCGTTCATTGCCCGGCCCGGCTATCGCATCGTCGCCGCCGACTACTCGCAGATCGAGCTGCGCATCATGGCCCACCTCTCCGGGGACCAGGGGCTGCTCTCGGCCTTCGCCGAGGGGCGCGACATCCACACCGCCACCGCCGCCGAAGTCTTCGGCGTGGCGCTGGAGAAGGTCTCGGGCGAGCAGCGGCGCAGTGCCAAGGCGATCAACTTCGGGCTGATCTACGGCATGAGCGCCTGGGGTCTGGGCAAACAGCTGCGCATCGAGCGCAGCCAGGCGCAGACCTACATCGACCGCTACTTCGACCGCTACCCGGGAGTCGCCCGCTACATGGACCGCATCCGCGCCCAGGCCGCCGAGGACGGCTTCGTCGAGACCGTCTTCGGCCGCCGGCTCTACCTGCCCGAGATTCGCGCCCAGAACCACGCCCGGCGCCAGGCCGCCGAGCGCACCGCGATCAACGCGCCGATGCAGGGCACCGCGGCGGACATCATCAAGCGCGCCATGATCGAGGTCGATGGCTGGCTGCAGGGCAGCGGCTTCGACGCCTGCATGGTGATGCAGGTCCACGACGAGCTGGTGTTCGAGGTCGGCGAGAGCCAGGTGGACGAATTCATCGGCGAGGTGAAGTCGCGCATGCAGGCCGCCGCCGAGCTCAGCGTGCCGCTGATCGTCGAGGCCGAGAGTGGCGTCAACTGGGACGAGGCGCACTAGCGGGCGCTAGAAGGGGATCATCAGGATGACGCCCGACACCAGCGCGAACAGCAGCACGCCCTGGCGCAGGCGCCTGGCGTCTATGCGGTGGTGTGTCACGCGACTGGCGACGCTACCGAGGACCAGCGGCGGCAGCAGGTAGAGCGCCCAGAGCAACTGGTCGAGGTGAAACTTGCCCGCTGCGGCCAGAATGATCAGCGAGATGATCTCGCCGACCAGGAAGCAGCAGGCAATGGTCGAGCGCAGTTCCGGCCCGGGGCGATGCTGGTAGAGCAGCGCCAGGGGCGGGCCGCCGACACCGGTGGCGGTCTCGGTGATGCCGGTGATGACGCCGACGGTAGCGCAAGCGCTACGCTGCGGTCGGAACACCGGGGCGAACAGGGCGGCGAGCACGGCGATGACCGTCGAGGCGCCGACCACCTGGTTGAGACCGTCGGCGCTCAGGATGACCAGGATCCACAGGCCTAGGAAGGTGCCGGGCAGGCGACCCAGGCTGATCCAGCCGACACCCTTCCAGTCGATTGCCTCGCGCTCGCGCAGGCCGACATAAAGATTGAGCGGCAACATCAGGATCAGCAGGGCGATAGGCAGCAGGTCCGGGCGCAGAAAGCCCAGCACAGGAGCGACGATCAGCGCGAAGCCGATACCGATCGCGCCCTGTACGAAGGCGGCGATACCGGTGGCGGCGGCAATGATGACGAAGACGGCGATCTCGTTCATGACGCGCGAGCCGCTCCCGCGGTCATCCCGACGCCGATTTCCTGATTTCCATTGACCATTGCCCGGTGCGCCGCCGACGGCGGGTGCACTCGGTAGATCGGTGCGCGTTCCACTGCGGCGCCGGCCGCCTCGCGCACCTCGCGCAGCAGCGCGCGAGCATCCCAGTCCACCGGCCAGCCCTGCCACAGGCGCAGCCGGCCGTTGGTGAACACGGCGTCTATCTGGTCGCGATTGGCGTAGCGCACCAATTCCCACGGACGATCCCAGGAGGGTGTCATCTCCGGCACGTCGAGGTCGACGAGCAGGAAGTCGGCGGCCAGGCCCGGGGCGACCTCGCCGGTCAGCCCCTTGAGTCCCGCCGCATCGGCGCTGGCACGGGTGGCGTGATCGAGCCACAGCCAGCCGCCACCACAGGACGAATCCCCGGTCGCCAGACCGACGGTCAGGCGCTGGCTGGTCTCGGCGGCATCCATCAGGCGGAAAGCGTCGCTGCGCGTGCCGTCGGTGCCCAGGCCGAAGCGGATGCCCAGCGCGGCCATCTGCAGTGCCGGCGCAACGGCGTTGCCCTTCCACGAGCTGGCAACCGGATTGAAGGCCACTGCGGTACCGGTATCGCGCAGCAGGTTGAGCTCCGCTGGCGTGACCAGGGTGGCGTGGGCGACCAGCGTTTGCGGCCCCAGCGCACCCACCATGTGCAGATGCTCCAGTGGGCGTTGACGCCGCGCGATCAGCGAGCGCTCCACCGCCTGGAGGTGCTCGTTGACGTGGGTCTGGAAGATGGCGCTACCCTCGGCGCAGAGTGCGGCCGCGTCGCGCAGCATGTCATCGCTGGCCACCTCGGGAATCGATACTGCCAGCGAAGGCGCAACCAGCGCATGCCCGGCCCAGCGGGCCAAATGTCTCTCGGCCTCGCGACGGATCACAGCACCGTCCTTGATCGTGTCCTTGCCGCCCAGGTCGTTGCAGATGAAGCCCAGCACGCAGCGCAGGCCGGTCTCCTCGGCGGCCTGGGCGATGCTGCCGATCTCCGCCGAGGCGCGGGTGCCGGCGTCCACCGCGGTGGTGAAACCGCCGCGCAGCGCCTCCAGCGCGGCGAGCTTGGCCGAGAGGTGCAGCAACCTTTCGTCGAGGCTGGCCTCGAGCGGGACCCAGATGCGCTTGAAGATCTCGGAGGGCTCGCCGAACACCAGCGACTTTCCCAGCGACTGGGTCAGATGATGGTGGGTGTCGATAAAGCCGGGCATGAGCAGCTTGCCCGGCAGCTCGATCGGCGTCAGTTCGGGGTGGCGGGCAAGCACTGCTGCCCGCTCGCCGATCTCGGCGAACTTGCCGTCCGCGACGAGAACCGCCTGGCCCTTGGCGCAGCCGCTCCCGAGCAGTACCTCCTCGGGGAGCAGCAGAAGGGCGTCGGCATCGAAAGTCTCGGGGACAAGCTTCCCCTGGCCCACGGTGTCGCGGGCCTGTGACTGGCTGTACATGAGGTTTCCTTGCTTACTTGCTTTTGAGGGGATCGCTGGACAGTTCGGCCCCTTGGGTCGCCGGCGCGTCAGCACGGGAATGGCCAAGGTGGTGAAACAGGATGTTGACCAGCACCGCAGTCAGCGTGCCCATGGCCAGGCCGTTGCCGAGGATGATCTGAAGATGCTGCGGAAAGGCGCTGTAGAAGCCGGGCACGACGATGGGAATCAGGCCCATGGCCAGCGCCGCGGCCAGTGTGAACATGTTGCCGTGCTCGTTGAAATCAACCTTGCGCAGGATGTTGATGCCCATCACGCCGATGATCGCGAACACGATCACCGCGGTACCGGCGACCACTGCGGTGGGCAGGGTGGCGGCCAGCCGGCCGAGCGGGGCGAGCAGTGCCAGGACCACCAGAATGATACCGGCCGCTACGGTCACGTAGCGCGAACGCACGCCGGTGGCTCGGACGATGCCGATGTTCTCGCCGCTGGTGATGATCAGCGAGGTACCGAAACAGCCGCCGATCAGGGAACCCAGTGCATCGGCGCGAATGTTGCGCGGCACCAGGGCGCGCGGATCGCCCTTCTTCTCGACGATCTCGGCGGTGGCCATGGTCTGGCCGGTGGCTTCGGTCATCGACACCACGCTGAAGATGATCAGCGGCAGCGAGGCGAAGATGTCGAACTTGGGCATGCCGAAGGGGAACAGCGACGGAAAGGCAACTACCGGGCCGGAGAACACGCTGTCGAAGCTCATCACGCCGAGCAGCGTGGCCACCACTGCGCCGGCGATCAGTCCCAGCATCACGGCGATGCGCTGCAGCACGCCGGTGAACACGCGGGCGAAGAGCACAATGCAGCCCATGGTCAGCAGCGCCAGGGCGATGCTGGTCAAATTGGCGAAATCCGGCGAATCCGGCTTGCCGGTGATCAGCCCGCCGAAGATTCGCACCAGGTTGACCGCGACCAACAGCAGCATGGTGCCGATCACGATAGGCGGAAAGAATCTCAGCACCTTGGTGAAGAACGGCAAGGCGAGAAAGTAGAACAGCCCGGTGAGGATGACCGCACCGGTGGCCGTTTGAATGTCGGTGGCCTGGGCGATGGCCAGGAAGATCACGATCGGCGCACCGCCCGGCACCTGAACGAAAGGCAGGCGCGCGCCGATACCGAAGGGGCCGAAGGACTGCAGCAGCGTGCCCAGGCCGCAGGCCAGGAAGGTTGCGCTCATCAACGCCACCATGACGTCGCTGCCGAAGCCCATCGCCTGGCCTACCAGGAACACGGCGGTGATCGGCGCAGCGGCCATCACCAGTACGTGTTGGAAGCCGTAGAGCATCATCGAGTGCAAGGGCAGTTTTTCGTCGACGGGCTCGACCGCGGACGTATTAGGCTCGGTGGGATCGTGTGTCGTTCTCATGGCTAGCTTCCTCTGTAATTGTTGTCGCTGCTCTACGCAAGCTAGCGCCGCTCGACTGTCCCGGTCCATAATAAAGTTTCGCTCATTCTGTTGCCGAAAAGGCAACGATTTGTCTCGCTCTGGATGACAAGCCATGCAGTTACTGCTGACCTCCCTGCGCTATTTCGAGGAAGTCGCCCGCCAGGGGTCGCTGCGCAAGGCGGCGGAACGGCTGCACGTCGCCGCTTCGGCGATCAATCGACAGATTCTCAAGCTCGAGGACGAACTCGGCGTACCGCTGTTCGAGCGTTTGCCGCGTGGGCTACGGCTGTCGCCTGCCGGAGAGCTGATGCTCTACCAGATTCGTCAGTGGCAGCGCGACGAGCGCCAGATGCTGGAGACCTTGGGCGACATTCGAGGTACCGGCTGTGCCGAGGTTCGCATCGCCACTATCGAGTCGCTGACCGATCAGGTGTTACCGACCGTGTTGGGCGGCTTCAGAGAGCGATTTCCCAGGGTGCGTTTCGTGCTGACCACTGGCCTGACCGAGACGATCCTGGAGCAGGTCGCCACCGGCGAGGCCGATATCGGCATCTGCATGAACCCGCCGGTGACACGGCGGATTCGCTTCGAACAGGCGGTCGAGCTGGGCTTCGGTGCGGTGGTGGCGCCATCGCATCCGCTGGCCGAGAAGGAGACGGTACGCTTGCGTGACTGTCGTCACTACCCGGCGATTCTGCCCAGCGCCGAGATGTTCCACGGCTCGACCCTGGAGCGAACGCTAGCCAATTCGGATATCGACCTCGCACCACTGGCCGGCTGCAATCGAATCCTGACGATCAAGTCGCTGGCGCGGGCAGGGTTGGGAGTCGCCTTCCTCAACAAGCTCGATATCGCCCGCGAACTGGAGCATGGCGAGCTGGTGTTCAAGCCGCTGCAGGATCGAAACATCGCCAAGGCCCGGCTGGTGCTGTGCAGCGCTGCAGAGCGCTCGCTGCCGTTGGCGGTGGCGGTACTGGCACAGGAGTTGAGCGAGGCGCTGCTGGGAATCGAGCCCAAGGATGATGGCGCTGTTTCAAGCGCGAAGGGGAAGGTGTAAACGCAAACGCCCGCGGCCATGGCCGCGGGCGTTTGCTCATGCCGGGTTAGGCTTAGCGCCAGCCGACGCGATCGAAGATGCGGATCGCTTCCGGATTGTTCTCGCCCAGGATGCTGACGTTGAGGCCATCCTTTTTGAACTCGCCCCAGGACTCCAGGGTCTCGCTCATCTTCACGCCCTCGACCACGGGGAACTCGTAGTTGCCGGCGGCGAAGATCTCCTGGGCCTCGTCGGAAGCCAGGAACTCGAGGAAGCGAACCGCGTTCTCGCGGTTGGGGGCGCCTTCGACCACGCCGGCGCCACCGACATTGACGTGAGTGCCGCGCTCGTCCTGGTTGGGGAACAGGATACCGACCTTCTCGGCCACTTCGCGGTCGGCGGCTTCTTCGGATTCGAGCAGGCGCACGTAGTAGTAGTGGTTGCCCACGGCCAGGTCGCACTCACCGGCTGCCACTGCCTTGATCTGATCGGTGTCGCCGCCTTCGGGATCGCGCGCCATGTTGTTGACGATGCCCTGGGCCCACTCTTCGGCTCCTTCCTCACCGTGGTGCTCGATCATCGAGGCCAGCAGCGACTGGTTGTAGATGTTGCTTGAGGAGCGGATACACACCTCGCCTTCCCAGCGCGGATCGGTCAGATCCTCGTAGGAGATGATCTCGCTGGGATCGACGTTCTCGGGGTTGTAGAAGATTGCACGCACGCGCTGGCTGAAGCCGAACCACTTGCCCTCGGGGTGGCGCATGGCTTCCGGCAGACGCTCGGCGAGCACGTCGGACTCGACGCTTTGGAAGATGCCATCCTGCTCGGCACGCCACAGGCGACCGGCATCCACGGTGATCAGTACGTCGGCGGGGCTGGCCACGCCTTCGCGCTGGATGCGCTCGATCAGCTGGTCGGAGTCGCCCTCGAGGAGGTTGACCTCGATGCCGGTCTCCTCGGTAAAGGCCTGGTAGAGCTTTTCGTCGGAGTCGTAGTGGCGGGCCGAGTAGAGGTTGATTTCCTCGGCGACGGCGGTGGAAGCCAGCGCGGAGCTTGCCAGTACGGCGGCAAGCGGAGCGACGAGACGATGACGGTGGGTCATGATGGTTGCACCTCGAGAGCCTGACGTAACAGGTTTTTGTTGAAGTAATGATAATACGTTGCATTACGCTGAGCGCTATTGAAGCGCTTTGTGAACAAGCCGTCAAGCCTCTCGCCCGACGCCTTGGCGTGCGGGTTACGGCGAAGCTGACCGGGAGCAGGACAATGCGAAAAAACTGCCAAATGCGAGTTAATTCCAAACGTATTTGCTGGACATTTCGGGTAGGATGGAGGTAGCCATTTCCCCTTCGGATCATGTCGCCCGTTCTATGACTAGCCAATCCCAGCCAATGGAAGTCGGACACGCTCCCTACCGTCAGACCACGGCATTGACCATGGAGGGGGTACATCACACCTTCGACAGTCTGGCTGCTGTGCGAGGTGTCGAGCTGGATGTGGCGCCTGGCGAGGTCGTCTGCCTGCTGGGGCCGTCGGGCTGCGGCAAGACAACCCTGCTGCGTATCGCGGCGGGGCTCGAGGTGCTGCAGCAGGGGCGAGTGACTCTCAACGGCGGCGAGATCGCCGTACCCAAGGGGCGCCACGTGCCGCCGGAGAAGCGCAACGTCGGCCTGGCGTTTCAGGATTCGGCGCTGTTTCCGCATCTCACGGTGATCGAGAACGTCACCTTCGGGTTGAAGGGCGAGCCACCGCGGCAGCGCCGCGAGCGGGCCCTGACCCTGCTCGAACAGCTCGGCATGGCCGCCTATGCCGAATCCTACCCGCACATGCTTTCCGGTGGGCAGCAGCAACGCGTTGCGCTGGCCCGCGCCCTGGCCCCGGCCCCGCAGCTGATGCTGCTCGACGAGCCCTTTTCCAGCCTTGACGCGCGCCTGCGCGACCGCATCCGCGACGATACCCTGCATGTGCTCAAGAAGGTCGGCGCCGCCACTCTGCTGGTGACCCACGATCCCGAAGAAGCCATGTTCATGGCCGACCGTATCGCCCTGATGCGCGACGGGCGCATCGTGCAGATGGGCACGCCCAGGGAACTCTACTGTGCGCCCTGCGATCCCTTCGTCGTGGCGTTCTTCGGCGAGGTGAACGAGCTGAGCGGTATAGTGCGGAGCGGCCGTGTGCAGACGCCGGTAGGGCCGGTGGAGGCCGGCTGGCTACCCGAAGGGAGCCAGGCACTGGTAATGATCCGTCCCGAGGCGCTGCGCATCACCGAGCATTTCGAGCCGACGCCGGAGCACCGCTACAGCCATGTGGTCATGGCCAAGCTGCTGGGGCGCAGCAGCCTGCTGCACATCTGTGCCCACGGCGAGGATGGCAGCGAAGCCCACCTGCATGCCAGGATGCCCGGCGTCTTCCTGCCCGCCGAAGGGCAGCGAGTGGATATCCACCTCGACCTCTCCCAGGTCTTCGTCTTCCCTCAATGACTGCCTGAGCCGGGGCGCGAGCGGCGCATGGCCATGCTCAGCAGGATCACCGGAACGATGCCGACGGCGACGATGGCCAGTGATGCCGTCGAGGCCTCGGCGAGGCGTTCGTCCGAGGCCAAGCTGTAGGCCCTGACCGCCAGGGTATCAAAATTGAAGGGGCGCAGGATGATGGTCGCAGGCAGTTCCTTCATCACATCGACGAAGACCAAGATGCCCGCAGCGATCAGGCTGCCGCGCATGATCGGCGTGTGCACGCGCTTGAGCGTGCCGGCCGGCGTCTGGCCCAGGGTGCGCGAGGCGGCGTCCATGCTCGGCGTCACCTTGCCCAGGCTAGCCTCCACGGTATTGAACGACACCGCCAGGAAACGCACCACATAGGCGTACACCAGGATGAACGCCGAGCCGCTGAAGATCAGCCCGACGATCTTGCCGTAGTGGGCGTGAAGCCAGGTGTTGATGGTATTGTCGAGCCAGGCGAAGGGAATCAGGATACCTACCGCGATCACCGAGCCGGGAATCGCATAGCCCATCGCAGCGATCCGCGTGGCGATGCGCGTCAGCGGACTATCGTGAAGACGTACTCCATAGCTCAGGATGACCGCCAGGCCCACCGCAATCGCCGCGGCGATGACGGCCAGCATCAGGCTGTTCCAGGCGAAGTCGAGAAAGCGGGTGCCGAACAGGGCGTCGCCCTTGGCAACGGCCATCTGCAACAGCAGTCCACTGGGAATCAGAAAGCCGATCAGCACCGGCAGGGCGCAGGCCGTGAAGGCTGCAGCCGCCCGCCAGCCGTGCAGTCGATACTCGGGCAACTGCTGGTAGCGATTGGTGGTATGAAAATACTGACGCTTGCCGCGCGACCAGCGCTCCAGCAGTACCAGTGCGATGACGAACAGCAGCAGGCAGGCGGCGAGCTGGGCAGCAGCGACCTGCTCTCCCAGGCCGAACCAGGTGCGGTAGATGCCGGTAGTGAAGGTGTCGACGCCGAAGAACTGTACCGCGCCGAACTCGTTGAGGGTCTCCATCAATACCAGCGAGACGCCGCCGACGATGGCCGGGCGTGCCAGTGGTACGGCCACGCTGGCGAACAGGTTCCACGGACCGCGGCCCAGCGTGCGGCCAACGTCGAGCACGCATACCGACTGCTCCAGGAACGCTGCTCGGGCCAGCAGATAGACGTAGGGATACAGCACCAGGGTAATCAGCGTGGCGGCACCGCCCAGCGAGCGGATATCGGGAAAGAAGTAGTCACCGCGCCCCCAGTCGAAGAGTTCGCGCAGCCAGCTCTGCAAGGGGCCGGCGTATTGCAGGAAGTCAGTATAGGCGTAGGCGATCACATAGGTGGGCACGGCCAGCGGCAGCAGCAGCGCCCACTCGAAGAGTCGCCGCCCCGGGAAGCGGCACATCACTACCAGCCAGGCGGAACCGGTGCCGATCACCATGCTGCCGAGCCCCACCGTGACGGCGAGATAGAAGGTATTCCCCAGGTAACGACCCAGCACCGTGCTGGCCAAGTGCTGCCAGACACCCTGTGTCGGCATCACGATATGCGCCAGGACCACGATGACCGGCAGGGCGACGACGAGCGCTACGACCAGCATCAGCAGGGTCCAGGGGCTCAGGCGGCGAGACAGGGAGGAAAGGCCGGTGGTGGCGGATCGGAACAAGCGGGAACTCCTTCACTGGCCGGCGCAGGCAGCGTGGTAATGCGAGGCGGTAACGGCGGAAAATGATACCAGTTGCCGCGTTCGGCTGCAGCTTGCGCCAACTGACCGGCATCAAGGAAAAGCGCCCGCATCTTGCGATACGGGCGCCAAAGCCGGAGTGGACGGTAAGCTAGTAACCGAGCATGAGCGAGGGCAGGCCCGTCACCAGCACGGGGAAGAAGGCCATCAGCAGGCAGGCCAGCGCGATCAGCGCACAGAAGGGAATCACCGCCTTGTAGAGGTCGATGATCTCGACCCCTTTCGGTGCTACCCCCTTGAGGTAGAACAGCGCATAGCCGAACGGCGGTGTGAGGAAGGAGGTCTGCAGTACCACGGCCACCATCACCACGAACCACAGCATGTCGACCCCCATGTCGGCGACGATCGGCAGCATGATCGGGAAGCTGAGCAGCACGATACCGGTCCAGTCGAGGAACATGCCCAGGATGAAGACAAGGAACAGCATCAGGATCAAGGCGCCGATTGTACCGCCGGGCATGGCCATGACCAGCTCGCTGATCACCGTCATGCCGCCGCCGCGGGAGAACACCCCGGTGAAGGCGGTCGCCCCGACCAGCACCAGCATTACCATGGTGGTGGTCTTGCTGGCATCGATCAGGGTGCGAAAGCAGGTGGAGAGCTTGCGGTCGCCGAAGATCATGAACAGCACGAAGGCGATGCCCACCCCGATGGCCGAGGCCTCGGTGGCGGTGGCAATGCCGGTGAACAGCGCGCCCAGTACGCCGAGGATCAGGGCCATCGGCGGCAGTACGTACTTGGCCAGCATCAGCAGTAGCTCACCGGTGCTGGTTTCGGCGCGTTCCTCGGCGGGCACCGGCGGGCCATAGGCGGGCTTGAGATAACAGATCACCAGCACATAGAGGGCATACATGGCACCCAGCAGCAGCCCCGGCACCAGCGCACCGGCGAACAGAGCGCCCACCGAGACCGGTGAATAGCTGGCCATCAGGATCAGCATGATGCTCGGCGGGATCAGGATGCCGAGGCAGCCACTGGCCATGATCACGCCGGTGCTGAGTTCCTTGTTGTAGCCGTACTTGAGCATCGGCACCAGCGCGATCATGCCCATCACCGCGATGGAGGCGCCAACGATACCGGTGGTGGCGGCAAGCAGTACCGAGACGATGACCACGGTGAGCGCCAGGCCGCCGCGCAGATTGGCCAGCAGCAGGCGCATCGCCTCGAACATCTTCTCGGTGACGCCCGAGTCGTTGAGGAAGCGCGCCATCAGCACGAACAGCGGAATGGCCACCAGGACGTAATTGTCCATGGCGTTGCCGTAGATATTGTTGATGATGGTGCCGAGCACGCGAGGGCCGGGGCCCAGGTAGGCGCCGATGACGGCCACGCCGCCCAGCACGAAGGCCAGCGGATGGCCCATGAACAGCCCGACGAGCAAGCCGCCGAACATCACCAGAGTCAGCATTTCCGGGCTCATGCGGCTTCCTCTCGCAACTGCTGGATGGCGCGGATCACGATGGCGATGGCCTGCAGCAGGATCAGCACTGCGGCCACCACGATCACACCCTTCACCGGATAGACGGGAATCGAGACGATGCCATAGGTGGTTTCACCGCGACTGAATGAACGCATGAAGAAACTCCAGCCCAGGCTCAGCAGCATCCAGATGAAGGGTACGAAGAAGATCAAATAGCCAAGCAGCTCGAGTGCTGCCTGCTTCCTGCGCGAGAGCAGGCGCTTGAGCACATCGACCTCGACGTGGGCATGATGGCGCAGGGCGTAGGCGGCCATCAGCATGAAGTGGGCGCCGAACAGCATCTTGGTGATGTCGAAGGCCCAATCACTAGGTCGCCCGGTGAACAGGCGCAGGGCGATGTCGTAGAGCACCACCAGGGTAACGATGGCGATCAGCGGCGCGATAATCCGCCCGAACCCCTCGTTCAGCGTATCGATCGCCTTGGCAATCGCATTCATGGAACAAGTCTCCGAAGTCGAAACGAATACCGCCCCGGCGCAAACGGCCGGGGCGGGTAGGGCAGCCTCACATGCAGGCTTCGATCTCTTCCAGAGACGGCAGGTTGTCGAAGCTTCGGCTCATGTTGTAGGGCACCGAGACATCCCGCCAGTTGGCGTAGTGCTGCAGGTAGCTGACCATGGAGTGGTAGACCTTGGCATGCATGGGGTCTTCACAGGCACCTTCCACGATCACTTCGTTGGCGACTTCCTGGATGCGGGCCATATCCTCGTCACCATAGGTGGAGATCTCCACCCCGGCTTCCTGGAACTTGACGGTGCCCTCGGTCGACTCACGCTCGGACCAGGCGAGCGACCAGGCCAGGGTGGCATCGGCGGCGATCTTCAGCTTCTCCTGAGTCTCCTCGGAGAGGGCGTCCCAGGCGTCCTTGTTGATCATCACGCCGAATACGCTGGCGGACTGGTGCCAGCCGGGCGTTGCCCAGTATTCGACCACCTCGGCGAAGCCGGCGTTGTAGTCCACCCCGGGAGTCGAGAACTCGGCGCCGTCCACCACGCCGCGCTCCACCGCCTGGTAGATCTCACCGCCGGAGAGGGTGACCTGGGAGCCGCCCAGGCGCTCGAGTACCCGGCCCTGGTCGCGACCGGAGAGACGCAGGCGCTTGCCGTCCAGATCGGCCAAGCTCTCGATGGGGGTGCGCCCCATGAAACCCGACTCGTTGTTGGTAATGCCGTAGGGCAGGTAGACCATGTTGTACTGGCCGTAGACTTCCTGGTAGAGCTCGAAGCCGCCCCACTGCTGGATCCAGTTGAGATAGTCCAAGCCGTTGAACAGGCTCGGTGTGGCGGCCAGGGGGGAAAACGCCGAACTGCGCCCCGCCCAGTAGCCGGGCCAGTCGCCTGCGGCCTCGATGCTGCCGGTCTCGGTGGCGTCGAACACTTCGGTGCCGGGCATCAACGTGCCGCCGGCGCGAAACTCGATCTGCAGCTCGTCGCCAGCGAGCTTGTTGACCAGCTCCGCCCAGTGGCGGTCGATCTCGATCAGGTCCAGATTGTCCGGCCAGGTCGTGGTCATGGTCCACTGTTCCTGAGCCTGGGCGGTGGAGGCGAAGGCTGCCAGGGCGATACCGGCAGCCAGTCCGGAAAGTGCGAATTTCGACTTCATCTTCATCTCGTGCTCCCTTGTGGGTCTTGTTGTAGTGCCGCAATAGAAGAGCCAAGTGCCGAGGAGGTATACCCGAAAGTACCCTCGGCCGCTGGGATCACCAAGCGACCGTTCGGCAAACATCGTCAAGCTAGCATGCTGGCACGGCCGGAATCGATAGCTTGCTTTGGCTAGGGTAGCGGCTCGGGCCCGAGCGCGCCGGTCATCAGGCACGTTTAATTAAGAAATGCGACAAGTAAATGTGCCTGTATTGAAAGGCAAATCGACAACAAAACGGCAAGAAGGGAGGAGTGCGAGGCCAAGGGGGGGCGATAGACCAAAGTCTGACCAGATGGGCATGAAAGCCGGAAAGCGCCCGGCCGGCCGGGCGCCTCGCAGTGCCGTGGCTTCAGCGCCCGCTGTAGAATGAATTTTCAGTCGGCGCAGCAATGTCGCAGAGGGAGGGTGCGTGAGTGTATCGGCAGAGCAACGAATACTGAATTGGTCTGACCAAATGGGGCTGAGCGGCTGGCGTGGTCTGATATGGCTGGCCGGGGTTGCCGAGGTATCCCGGCACCAGGCTATCGCCTTGTGGCACGCGCATGACTGGCGGATGCCTTGCTGGGTGTCGCCGACGTCGCCTGGGGCAGCATACGATGAGGCTTGGCTGCCGCCCGCCAAGGCCGGGATGCGCCTGGGGGGCGAGCACGATCTGATCGTGTTCGATGCCGCCTCCCCAAGGGCCGACTTCGATGCGGATGCCTTCGGTGCACTCAGCGGCACCCTGCGTGCCGGTGGCCTGCTGGTACTGCTGACGCCGACGCTTGATGCGGCTGCCAGCCGCTACATGGCCCGCCTGTGTCGGCGGCTGTCGCAGGCCGACGGCGTGGTGCGCTGGCCAGCGGGCGCACCTCCCCAACTGCCCGAGCTTGGCGGCGCATGGCCCCGCTGGGGCCGTATCAGTGATGATCCGGACTGCCTGACGTCCGACCAGGCCGAGGCCGTGAGACGCCTGGTCGGCCTGCGTCGTCGCCGCCCGCTGGTACTCACTGCCGACCGCGGTCGCGGCAAGAGCGCGGCGCTCGGTATTGCCTGCGCGCGCCTGCTGGAGGCGGGCCAGGAGCGAATCTGGGTAACGGCGCCGCGCCCCGAGGCGGTCGCGGCACTGTTCGAGCGCCTGGAAGTGCTGTGCCGGCTTGGCCGGCGTGAAGGCAATCGCTTCGTCGACGCCCGGGGCGGGCGCGTGGCGTTCATTGCTCCCGACGAGCTGAGCGCCAGGATCGAGCGCGGCGAAGCCGGCGGCCCGGGCAGCTGGCTGCTGGTGGATGAGGCCGCCGCCCTTCCCGCGGCCATGCTGGGGCAGTGGCTGGCGGCCTTTCCGCGCATCGCCTTCGCCACTACCGTGCACGGCTACGAGGGCTCCGGGCGCGGTTTCGCCCTGCGTTTTCGCGAACGGCTCGAGCGGCAGACCCCCGACTGGCGTGAATATCACCTGGCAGTGCCGGTGCGCTGGGCCGAGGGCGACCCACTCGAACGGCTGGTCAGCGACTTGCTGCTGCTGGATGCCGAACCGCCCCCGCCCATGGCCGCAGCGACACTGGAGACAGTGCGCTGGCAGCGCCCGGCACTTGCCGTCGATGAGGTCGCCCTGGGCGAGATCTTCGGCCTGCTGGTGCAGGCACACTACCGCACCACGCCGGCCGACCTGCAGCGGCTGCTCGACGAAGCGGGGCTCCACATCACGACCCTGACCGATGGCGCCCATGTCCAGGCCGTTGCGGTGTGTGCCGACGAAGGGGGCTTCGAACCCGAGTTGTCCGAGCGGGTGGCACGGGGCGAGCGCCGCCTGCCCGGTCATCTGCTGGCGCAATCGCTGGCTGCCCATGCCGGGTCCCGCGAGGCGCTGACGGCACGCCTGCGTCGCGTGCAGCGCATTGCGGTGAATCCGCAACATCGCCGCCGGGGGCTGGGGCGACGGCTGCTGGAGCATGAGCGCGAGGCCGCCCGCGAGGCCGGCATCGACCTGCTGGGAGCCAGCTTCGGCGCCGAGCCGGGACTGCTGTCATTCTGGCAGTCACTGGGCTTTCGCGCCGTGCGGCTGGGCCTGTCGCGGGAGACCTCCACCGGTGAGTACGCCGTCATGGTCGTTGCCCCGCTCTCACCTTGGGGGGAGGCGCTGGCCGAGACCTTGACGGAACGCTTCCAAAGGCTGTTGCCCGCCCTGCTGGCCTTCGAGCTTGCCGAGCTCGACCCCCAGGTGGCGCTGGCGCTGCTGGCCGAAGGGACGCCCGGCCCCTTGAGCGATGGCGAGCGCAGCGATATCTTCGATGTGGCCCATGGCCATCGTGAACCCGCCTTGGTGCGCCCTGCCCTGCAGGAGCTGGTGCAGCGTGCGGCAGCGGCGGGATGTCGCGATGGCGAGCTGGCCTGGCTGGCCGCCTGGGCTTTCCAGGGCCGCGACACGGCCTGGCTGGCGGCCCGGTCCGGTGCCAAGGGTAGGCGTCAGGTCATGGATCGTCTGCGCAGTGTCGTGGCCCGCTTTCACGATAGCGACCCGACCATGTCCTGAGCGGGCTTTTCCCGGCGCCAGCGGCCGGGTAAGGTAGCCCGGTTATCCCCAAGCAGACGGATCATGAACGAACATCTCGAGCAACTCACGCCGCAGCCGCTGTGGCGCCACTTCCGCACCCTGTGCAACACGCCGCGGCCTTCGGGACACGAGGCCGAGCTGGTGGCCATTCTCGAGCAGTGGGCCGAGCGGCACGGGCTTGCCCACGACCGCGACGACTTCGGCAACCTGTGCATTCGCAAGCCGGCCACACCCGGACGCGAGGCCGCCCTAGGCGTCATTCTGCAGGGACATCTCGACATGGTGGCCCAGGCCAACGCCGACCATCCCCACGACTTTACCCGCGACCCGATCGAGACCTACGTGGACGATGGCTGGCTGCGGGCCCGGCACACCACCCTGGGGGCCGACAATGGCCTCGGCGTGGCGGCGGCGCTGGCAATCCTGGAGGACGAAGAGCTGGTTCACGGCCCGCTGGAGGCACTGTTCACCCTCGAGGAGGAATCCTCGATGGGCGGCGCATTGCACTTGGCCGAGAACTGGCTCGAGGGAGGCGTGCTGCTCAACCTGGACTCGGAAGACCGCGGCGAAGTGTTCATCGGCTGTGCCGGCGGTGCTGACGTCGTGGTCGAGGCCCAACTGCCCACGGCGAAGCCGAATTCCGACGAAGTTGTCGTGCAGCTCTCCCTGACTGGGCTGGTCGGAGGTCACTCGGGCATCGACATCCATCGCGGCCGCGGCAATGCCAACCGCCTGCTGATCCGGGTGCTGCGGGCGCTGGAAGCTTACGACATCCGCCTGGTCAGCTATCGTGGCGGCACCCTGCGCAACGCCATCCCGCGCGAGGCTTTTGCCACCCTGATGCTGCCCGCCGATGAGGTCAAGGCCGCCCAGAGCCGCGTGGCGGCGCTGGAGCAGGTGCTGCGCGGTGAGCTGGCCGGGGTCGAGGAGAACCTGACGCTGACCATGACGCCGCTAGAGGCTTCGCCCGACCAGGCGCTCAATGCCCACGCCAGCCACATGCTGCTGGCGGCACTCAACGTGGCGCCCTACGGCGTGGAGCGCATGAGCAGCACGGTACCCGGTGTGGTGGAAACCTCCAACAACCTTGGCGTGGTGAGCCTCGACGCGGGCCGCTTCCACCTCTGCGCCCTGGTGCGCTCGCTGCGGGATAGCGCGGTGGAGGCCATTGCCGACCGCTTCCGCGGCCTGTTCGACCTCATCGGCGCACGGACCCGGGTCGAGAATGCCTATCCCGGCTGGACGCCGGCGCCCGACAGCGCCTTGCTGGCGCGTTTTCGTCGCCTGCACCGTCGGCACGTGGGCAGCGAGCCGGCGGTCAAGGTGATCCACGCGGGTCTGGAGTGCGGCATCTTGGCCGGCAAGTACCCCGACCTCGAGATGATCTCGTTTGGCCCGTCGATTCGCGGGGCGCATTCACCCGACGAGCGGGTCGAGCTGAGTTCGGTGGAGGAGTTCTGGGAGTTGCTGCGTGCGCTGGTCGAAGATCTGGCCAGCGACGCGGCGTAACGAGACGTCATGACCTCTTGAGTACGCCGCTCGCCTGGGCGAGCGGCGGTAGGCATGCGGCTCAGGCGTGCTGGCGGCTGTGCTTGCCCTCGGCGATCTCCTCGATCAGCTTGCTGCAGAAGGCCTCGAGATCGTCGGGCTTGCGGCTGGTGACCAGCCCGCTGTCGACCACGACCTCCTGGTCGACCCATTCGGCTCCGGCGTTGCGCAGGTCCTGCTCCACGGAAGGGTAGGAGGTCATGCGGCGACCCTTGACCACGCCGGCATTGATCAGCAGCCAGGGGCCATGGCAGATCGCCGCGACCGGCTTTTGCGCCTCGAAGAAGTGCCGGGTAAATGCCAACGCTTGCTCGTTCTGGCGCAGCGCGTCGGGGTTGAACAGGCCGCCGGGCAATTCCAGCGCATCGTAGTCGTCGGCGTTGGCCTGCTCGAGGCGGTGGTCGACGTCGTAGTTGGGGCCCCAGTCGGTTTTCGCCCAGGCACGGATGCTGTCCTTGTCCGGTGCGATCACATGGACCGTGGCCCCCTCGCGCTCGAGAGCCGCCTTGGGTTCGCTGAGCTCCGATTCCTCGAACCCGTCGGTGGCCAGGATGGCGACGGTCTTGCCTTTCAGCTTCTCGCTCATGAGTTACCTCCTTGCAAGCAGTGTTGCTGGCTTCCTCCGCCAGCGTGGTTGGCGAGTCGCGTCTGAGTACACTTGAAGGGTTGTAGCGGATGGCATCGAGGACAAGGGGGAGAATGTTGCGAATCGTCAAGCCGGTTATCGGCGTGTGGTCATGAGGCACAGGGAGCCGAGCGCTGCCCGGCTCCGCCAGGCTGACGCTCAGCCCAGGTAGGCGTTGAGCATCCAGACGGTCTTTTCCTGCTCGCGAATATAGTCGCCGGCCTGGGCGGCGGTGCCCTCGTCGTCGGCGTCCGAGGCGGCGGAAAGCAGGTCGCGCTGCAGCTCGATCAGGGTCTGGTAGCCCTTGAGTATGCCACGCACGCAGGCCTCGCCGTCGTACACGTCCTTGTCCTCGCGGATCTGGGCCATCGAGACATAGTCGCTATAGGCGTGTACCGGCTTGTGCCCCAGGGTCAGGATGCGCTCGGCCACTTCGTCGACCTTGGTCAACAGGTCGGTATAAAACTCTTCGAACTTGGCGTGCAGCTCGAAGAACTGCGGACCCTTCACGTTCCAGTGATAGCCGCGCACGTTCATGTAGAAGACCTGATAGTTCGCCAGCAGGATGTTGAGCTTCTCGGCGAGCTGATTGGCGCTGCCTTGATGCAGGCCGATGGCATTGGTGTCGCTCATATGCGTTCTCCTTGTCGCGTGCGAATGTGTTGCAGCCAAGTCTAGAGCCTCGATGGACGCCGCTTAAGCAATATCTGTCCATGGTTGCGATAGACTAGATGCATGATGGTTCGGCCATGGTCGCTGTCAAGGCGCTGCGCGCGTGTCGCGCCCACAGAGCGAGCGCTCGGGAACCCTTGGGCTTTCCGGGACTCTCAAGGCATCAGAGCGACCTTGCTAGGTGGACCGGGCTGAGTAGATTGCGGCCAATGACACAGGAGAACCTCCATGCGTCTGTGGTGGATAATGCCCGGCCTGGCCTTGCTGGCCGGCTGCCAGACGACGCCGTCGGCACTGCCCTCGGCAGAGCCGCGGCCCGCAGCCGAGTGCCGCTGGGAAACCGGCGGCATCGAATCCCGCGAGTGGGTGCGCCGAGCCCTCGATGCGCTGGAGTCGGAAGATTTCGTCGTGCGCGATACCGAGCTGGCGCTGGGGGTGGTCAGCGCCGAACGCACCCGGACCATTCCGGGCTACGGCGATCGCTACGACAGCTGGGAGCGGACCGGTTTCTTCGGCGGATTCGGCCTGGGTGGCGGCCGTGGCGTGTCCTCCGGCGTGATGATCGGCTTCGGCGGAGCCGGCGGCAGCATTACCCAGGATGCCACTCAGCTCGAACGTGTCTCGGTCGTTGCCGACGAGGGCTGGGTGCGTGCCAGCCGCGACATCCAGGTGATCGACTGGCGGGGCGAGCTGCGCGAAACGCGGAGTGGCAGCGATACCGCCTTCTGCAGTTCGCTGCGCCAGGCCATGCAGGCCGCCCCAGCGAGGGAGGAGCCCTGATGCGTGGTCTTGTCATTGCGCTGTTGCTCGTCGTGCTAGCGGGCTGTGCCACCACCATGCAGCCACCGGAGCCACGCGAACTGACGCTGGCGGCGGCACCCGAAGCGACCCTGCAGGAAGTCGTCGGTCTGTTGATGGAGGAGGGCTATGTGATTCGCCATGCCGATGCCGAGTTGGGGCGCGTCGAGGCGGTGCTGGCGCGCTGGCCGGGCTATCGGGTTCGGGCCGAGGTGACTGCCGAAGGCCAAGGCGCCCGGGCATCGCTGACGGCGACCCGGGGCGGCAGGCCGCTGCCGCCACACCTGCTCGACCCGTTGCTGGCCGAGCTGCAGCGCCGGCTGGGGCTGGCACCGCGATGATTTTCAACCCGTTTGCATGAGCCCGATTGCCACATGAAACCTTTGCGTCAACTCTGCCACGCAGGAACGAGACGAGCCTGGCTGGTGGGTCTGCTTGCCCTGCTGTTGCCCGGCGTTGCCCTGGCCCACCCGCATGGCTGGATCGACATTCGCGTGCGCCTGGTAGTCGACGAGGAGGGGCGAGTCGAAGCGCTGCATCAGGCCTGGCGCATGGATCCCTTCTACAGCCTGGTGCTCATCGAGGAGCTGAGCCGGACCGAAGGCGGGCTGGAAGCGGGCCTCGACCGCCTGGGAGGCGAGATTCGCGGCAACCTGGCACCGTTCGATTTCTTCACCGAGGTGCGCGTGGGGGATGACGAGCTGAGCCTTGGCGACGTGACCGAGTACACCGTGATGGAGCGCGACGGACGGGTTGAGTTCATTTTCCTCCTGCCGCTCGCCGAGCCCCAGCCGCTAAGCGAGCAGACGCTGCAGTACCAGGTCTTCGATCCCACCTATTATCTGGAGGTTGTCCACGAGGCGGAGGACGACACGCCAAACGAAGATGCGCTGACGGTCGGCGGCGAGCTGAGTTGCACCACCCGCATCCTGCCCGCCGATCCCGATCCCGAACTGGTGGCGGAAGCCGCCATGCTCGATATCAACGATCAAGCCGAGCCCGGCATGGGGCGGCATTTCGCCGAGACCGGAGTCGTGGCATGCGAGTGATGGCCAGGATGATCGCAGGAACACCTGCCAGGGCGTGGTGGGTCGGATTGGGGCTGCTGGCCCTTGCCGCGCTGGCGCTGCTCTTCTTCGGCCTGGGCGGGCTGCAGGGCTTGACCCTGCAACTGGTCGCCTGGCAGCGCGACTTTCATCGTGCCCTGACCATGGCCATCACCGAATTTTCCGGAACGCCCTCGCCAGCTGCCTGGGCGACGCTGCTGGGCATCAGCTTCGGTTATGGTGTGTTCCATGCCGCCGGCCCCGGGCATGGCAAGGCGGTGCTGACGACGTATCTGCTCTCGCAAGGCGGTGCGGTGCGTCGGGCATTGGGGCTCTCTTTCGCCGCCTCGCTGCTGCAGGGGCTGGTGGCCATCGGCCTGGTCGTGGTGCTGGTGCATGGCCTGGGTTGGGTCACTCGCCAGGCGATGGGGAGCGTCGCCTGGGTCGAGCAGGCCAGCTTCCTGATGGTGACGCTGCTGGGCGGATGGCTATGCCTGAGAGCGATTCGCCAACTGCGGCGCCCGGCCGGGGCGCCCGCGCATGCTCATCACCGTCACTCCCATGACCATGACCATGACCATGCCTGCTGTGGCGGCCATCACCACGTCGACCCGCATCAGGCTGCCGACTGGCGTACCGCGCTGGCCACGGTGGTCGCTATCGGTATTCGCCCTTGCAGCGGCGGTGTGCTGCTGCTGGGAGCGGCCACCCTGCTGGGCCAGTTTGCCGCCGGGGTGGCAGCGGTCATGGTGATGGCGTTGGGTACCGCACTGACCGTCTCCGGCCTGGCGCTGGCCAGCGTCATGGCGCGTGGCTGGGCCGAACGACAGTTGGAGAAGCAGAATGGCATGCAGCGGCTGGGGCGCCTGCTGAGCTGGGCTGCCTTGGGCGGCGGGCTTGCCATCATGACGCTGGGTATCTCGCTCTCCATCACCGGTGTGGCCCAGCCCACCTCGGGGCCCCTGTTAGGGGAACCGCCGGCCCGCACTGGCCCGGCAGAGCCGGCGTCATCGTCAAGCGGGCATCCTCTGGGAGGTTGAGCGGGAAGCTCACAGCCGCTGCTTGAGACCATCCAGTCGCGCCAGAAGGTGATCGCGCATGCTGGCCAGACCATCCAGGTCGTAGGGCTGCGGCTGACCCTGTCCCCATACGGGCCCCGGCCAGGCGTCATCACCGCGCAGGCGGGCGACGATGTGAACGTGCAGCTGAGCCACCACGTTGCCCAGGTTGGCGATATTGATCTTGTCGGCCTGGGTCAGGGCCTTGAGCATGTACCCCACCTCGCTGGCCTCACGCCATAACTGCTGCCGGTCCGCCTCGTTCAGGTCGAATACTTCGCTGACCTCGGCGCGCCGAGGAATCAGGATCAGCCAGGGAAAACGGGTATCGTCCATCAGGCGCAGCTGACATAGTGGCAGCTCCGCTACCGGATAGCTGTCCCTGACCAGGCGTTCATCCAGCTGTACTGACGACATGTTCCCTCTCCCTGACGGCGACGATGCAATCCATCATGACACAGGCCGGCGGGAAGCGCCTGGCACGAGAAACAAGCGAAGAGAATCGACTGCAGCTAAAGTGAGAGAGTAACCCTGTACGCAAACGAGGAGGGGATCATGAAGCGAACCGTGGCGACGTTGTTGGCGGCGCTTATGGCGCTATCGCTGCTGAGTGGCTGCAATACCATGCGCGGCATGGGTGAGGATATCGAACAGGGCGGCGAGGCGATCCAGCGGCAGTCGTCGTCGTAACCTTATATTAGCGGTTATGCAAAGCGGCAGAGGGCTGTTACGCTTAAGTGGCCATTGCTTCAGGCAAGGAATGGATTTCCCGATATTTTTTCAAGGAGATATGACCATGAAGAGAGCAATTGCCCTGAGTTTCGCCCTGCTGATGGCCGCCGGTGCCCTGGCGGGTTGCAATACGATGGAAGGTGCCGGCGAGGACGTCGAGCGCGGCGGTCAGGCCGTGCAGGACGCCGCCGAGTAACACCTACGGTCCGGCCTGGCAGCGCACGGGAGATCTGGCAGTCTTCCCGTGTGCTGCCTGAGTCAGCTTTTCCCTGCTTTCTCTCAACTTTAGCGAGATCTTGTGCATGGTAAGCCCCCAGCGGTTGTGCTTGATAGCTGTCGGCCTGATGTTACTGACAGGTTGTAATTCCATGTCGAATGCCAACAACGCCCCACATGATCCCGCCCCCAAGCCGCCCCGGGTCAGCGAGGGTGGAGAGGACGCCTGCGGTGCGCAGCGCGTTCAGGATCGAGTCGGTCGACGCTACGACGAGGCGCTAGGCGAATCGATCCGCCGTGAGAGCGGTGCCGCCACGCTGCGGGTCATACGTCCGGGGCACGCCTATACCATGGAGTACCGGGGCGACCGGATCAACGTCCATATCGACGACAGCGATACCGTCACCGACATCGGCTGCGGTTGAATTCCTGTTTCTCTACTCCGCATTCTGCCCATGCTCTGCCTGGGTACGACGCTCGGCCTCTTCGGCCTGCTTGCGCAACTTCTTGCGCAGCGCCGCCTTGTCGAAACGCAGCTTCTGCAGTGATGTCGACAGCGCCAGCGGCGGTACCCGCGCAGGTTTGCCATCCGCATCCACCGCCACCATGGTTAGGTAGCAGCTGTTGGTATGGCGGATCAACTTGCGCTGGATTTCCTCGGCCACCACCTTGATGCCGATCTCCATCGAGGAGCGTCCCACGTGGTTGACGCAGGCCAGGAAGGTGACCAGCTCGCCGACGTGAATCGGCTGCTTGAACAACACCTGGTCGACGGAAAGGGTCACGACGTAGTGGCCCGAGTAACGGCTGGCGCAGGCGTAAGCCACCTCATCGAGCTTCTTGAGAATAGCGCCGCCGTGCACCTTGCCGCTGAAGTTGGCCATGTCGGGGGTCATCAGCACGGTCATGATCAATTCGTGCTGGCCGGGCAGGGCATGTTCGTCCATCAAAGCGTTTCCATTGTCGGATTTGCTACAGCATAACGTCTTCGTCGTGGCGAAGGGATGGCGTCGGTCCTCGGGTCTTAGGCGAAGCGGCACGCCTCGGCGCCTGAGCAGTTGGCCCCGGCCTGCCGGGGCGCTCTTCGGTACGATTGATGCTCAGAACCAGGTCAGGCCCACCGAGATGATTACCCCGGTGATGATCAGCTGGATCAGGCAGTAGCCCATGATGTCCTTGGCCTTCAGGCCGGCGATGGCGAGCACCGGCAGCGCCCAGAACGGCTGCAGCAGGTTGGTCCAGGCGTCGCCCCAGGCGACGGCCATGGCCACGCGCGAGACGTCCACGCCGAGCGCCTCGGCCGCCGGCAGCATGACCGGTGCCTGTACCGCCCACTGCCCGCCGCCGGAGGGCACGAACAGATTGACGATGCCGGCGCTGATGAACGACCAGAACGGCAGCGACGTCTCGGTGGCGAAGGAGATCAGCCCCTCGGACATGGTTTCCGCCAGTCCCGATTGCACCATGATGGCCATGATGCCGGCATAGAAGGGGAACTGGATGACGATGCCGGCGCCGCCCTTGATCGCCTCGTTGAGGCTCTCCAGCAGGCTGCGCGGGGTGCGATGCAGCACGATGGCTAGAAACAGGAACATGAAGTTGACGATGTTGAGGTTCAGGCCACCGCCGCGCAGCACGAAGTGGTCGAGCAGGAAGATTACCCCGGGTATGCCGACCAGCCAGGCGAGGGTGATGCTGTTCTCCAGGCGCTCGGCTGGGCGAGTAATGCGTACTCGCGTGGCGGAACCGTCGTCGAGCAGATTGGGGTCGACATAGACGCTGTCCTTGTCGTCGGGCAGCATGGCCCGGTTGACCAACGGAATGGCGACGAACAGGTAGGCCACCAGTGCCAGGTTGAAGAAGGCGAAGATGGTCGAGCCGGTGCCGATCACGCCGATTTGATCGGCGGTGAAGTGTCCCTCGGTGGCGATGGTCAGAGGGATGGAGCCGGCCAGGCCCCCGTGCCAGACTACGAAACCGGAGTAGGCGCTGGCCACCAGCAGGCGATAATCGACCCGCACCAGGCGCGCCAGCTCCTTGGCGAACAGCGCACCCACCACCAGGCCGAAGCCCCAGTTGATCCAGCTGGCCGCCAACGACACCAGCGTCACCAACAGGATGGCGTGGCCGGCATTCCGGGCCAGGCCGGCGAGCCGCTGCAGCAGACGCTTGACCGGCGGCGAGCTGGCCAGCATGAAGCCGGTCACCAGAATCAGCAGCATCTGCATGGAAAACGTCAGCAGATTCCAGAAGCCATCGCCCCAGAACCGCATCACGGCCAGAGGTGTCTGGCGCTCCACGCCGATGGCAGCGGCAGCGGCGATGATCGTCAACAGCAGCACGAAGATGAACGGATCCGGCAGGTAACGATCGACCAGCCGGACGGCGGGTCTTGAAAGGAATCTGAGCATGGCAGTCGCTTCTTCTGGTTGTCCTGAGTGCGTTTAGGAAAAGTAGCGCAAACGTATCGCCTTGCCCTAACGATCCGATGTGGCGCGGTTTCAACGGCTAGTGCGGAACGGTCGTGACGCTACGCCGGTATCTCCATGTCGCCAGTGGCTGCGTCGATGGTGCCAATAGTAGCCAACCAGCACCAGCGAGCGCACCACGGTGAAGGAGAGAAACGCCAGCCACAGGGCATGGTTCTCGTAGCCGGGGGCGGCAAGCGCCCGCGTCAACCACCATATGGGCAGATAGGCGGCCAGGGCGATGAAAATGCTGTTGCGCATCTCGCGAATTGCGGTGGCACCGATGAACACGCCGTCGAACAGATAGCTCCACACCGCAATCAACGGCATGGCCACCATCCAGGGCAGGTAGTCGCCGGCCGTTTCCCGCACTTCCGGCAGGCCGGTCAGCAGGGCGATGAGATGATGGCCGCCCAGGGCGAAGGCGAGCGCCGCGATAGCGGCCGTGGTCAGCGAGAACCCGGCGGCAGCGCGCACGGCAGAACCGAACTCTTCCCAGCGCTGCCGGCCCACGGCGCGTCCGGTGGTCGCCTCGGCGGCATGGGCGAAGCCATCCAGGGCGTAGCTGATCAGCATGATGAACTGCATCAATACGGCATTGGCGGCCAGTATGGTATCGCCCTGTGCCGCTCCCCGCGAGGTGAAGAAGGCCATGGCGAACAGCAGCCCCAAGGTGCGCAGGAAGAGATTGGCATTGACCTGGAACAGCTCGCCGTAAGCGCGCAAGCGGAACAGCCGCTCGCGCAGGAAGCGGCCCTGCAGCAGCTTCAACTGGCGGGCGACCAGCCAGGCGCCGAAGGCCAGCGCGGTATAGTCGGCGATCACCGTGGCCCAGGCCACGCCGTCGCTGGTCATGCCGAGCCCGACCACGAACAGCAGGTCGAGGGCGATGTTGACGCTGTTGGTCAGCACCAGGATGGCCAGCGTCACGCGCGAGTTCTGCTGGCCCAGGAACCAGCCGAGGATGGCGTAGTTGGCCAGCACCGCCGGTGCCGAAAGGATGCGAATCTGGGCATATTCGGCGGCCAGCCGGGTGGCGACCTCGCTGCCGTCGAGCAGCCATAGGCCAAGGCTTATCAGCGGGTTGGAAAACAGGATCAGCAGCGCCCCGATGCCCATGGCCAGCAGTAGCGACTGGCCCAGCAGGTTGCGCACCTCGCTGTCGCTCTCGCGGCCCACCGCCTGGGAGGTCAGTCCGGTGGTGCCCATGCGCAAAAAACCGAAGCCCCAGTAGAGGAAACTGAACAGGGTGGCGCCCAGCGTCACGCCGGCCAGGTAGCGTGAATCCGGCAGGTGGCCGACCACCGCAGTATCCACCAGGCCGAGCAGCGGCACGGTGACATTGGAGAGAATGATCGGCCAGGCCAGGGTCCAGATGCGTCGGCGGGCGGAATGGAGAGTCTCGGTGAGCTCGGTCACGCGCTATCTCGGCAATGAGGGTAAACCGCTACGGCACGCGGAAGCGCGGCCCAGTGCTGTCACTCAGCGTGACGTCGACTCAAGCCGCAGTGATCAGCCGGTACTTGGCCATCAACTCGTCGCGGCTCTCGCGGCGCTCGGGATCGAGCGGAATGCAGTCGACCGGACACACCTGCTGGCACTGCGGCTCGTCATAGTGACCGACGCACTCGGTACAGCGGCTGGGATCGATGATGTAGATCTCCTCGCCCGCCGAGATGGCGTCGTTGGGGCATTCGGGCTCGCAGACGTCGCAGTTGATGCACTCGTCGGTGATCATCAGGGCCATGGGTTACCTCGCGATCGGGCAGGCCGCGTCCGGCCGTGCCCTGGATAAAGCGTCTCGGAAATCACCGAGTAATACGGTCAGGTATTATAATGCTTGCGCAGCGTTTCGGCGACCCTGGGATGCACCAGCCGGGATACGTCGCCGCCCAGCTTGGCGATCTCGCGCACGATGGTGGAAGAGATGTAGGAATTCTCTACCGCCGGCGTGAGGAATACGCTTTCGAGCTCGGGCGCCTGGGCGCGGTACATGTTGGCCAGCTGCAGTTCGTATTCGAAGTCGGAAACCGCGCGCAGGCCGCGCAGGATGATGCGGGCCTGCTGGTCGGTCATCAGATCGGTAAGCAATCCGGAAAAACCGATCACCTCGACGTTGTCGAGCCCCGCCGAGACCTCGCGGGCCAGGGCGATGCGAGTGTCGAGATCCAGCGCCGGATTCTTGCCGGGGCTGGCCGAGATCGCCACCACGACCTTGTCGAACAGCAGCGAGGCGCGCTCGATCAGGTCGAAATGCCCGTGGGTGATGGGATCGAAAGTGCCGGGGTAGACCGCGATTTTCATGGCGCTCCGCTCACGTTTGCAGGCTCAGGAAGGGCTAGGGTAATCACCCGCGACCGAGCCGACAATGCCGTCTGGACGGGTGTCAGTCGTCCAGCTTGCCGAAGGGGTTATCCACCGCCAGTGATACCGGGCGTGAATAGCCGGGAATGCTGATACTAGTGGCACTGACGTCGAGTTCCGGCCCTTCCAGCACCCCTTCACCGAAGCGGTAGCGCGCCTGGTAGTGCCCGCCATCGGCCTGGGCCAGGTAGGCCTGGCTGACCTGGCGGGTTACTTCGCGTCGCTCGCGCCAGGCCGCAACTGCGGCTTCGCCATGGCGTTTCACCAGCAGGCGCTCGGTCACGGCGGGCGACAACACCACACCCGTGGCGTTGTTGCCGCCGAAGCCCTTGGCATTGATGAAGGCGGCATCGGCAGCGAAGGGCACCGATGTGTCCGAGAAGCGCAGCCGCTCGGCATGGACATCGGCGGCTACCGCGTCCAGGGTGGGAATGCCCGGCAGTATGCCATGGGCAAAGCTGCCCAGCGCGCTGGTCAGCTGGTCGCCGGCGGCGCTGCCCTGGGAGTGGCCGACGAAGGCCTTCACCGCCACGACCGGCCAATGCTCGATGCCGTTGGCCCGGGCGACCAGGTCGAAGACGTGGGATTCCGTCACACGGTTCTTGGGCGTGCTGGTACCGTGGGCATGCAGGAAGGTGCGCTCGCGCAGCGCCTCTTCGCCCAGCATATCGCGTACCAATGAGGCCGCCTTGCCCAGGGTGATGTAGTTGCCGATACCGGGCGCGGAGATGGAGCGCTTCCAGCCGTCGGCGTTGACGAACACGCCCGGCACGCTGCCGAGGATCTCGGCGCCGAGCTCCAGCGCCAGGGCATCGTCGAGCAGCAGCACGAACTGGCTGGCCTCGGCGATGGTGAAGCCGCAGTTGCGCGCGAAGGGGCGGCAGGCGCGCTGATAGTCGGCATCGGTGAGCAGTTCCAGGGCGTCCAGCGCCTTGAGGCTGTCATCGTCGGCCAGCGCGCCCATGGCGCGAAAGCCCTCGATGATCTCGGGCGTTACCGGGGCGTCGGAAGTGCCCACCATCACCGCGCGGCGCTGGCCGCTGCGGATGTCTTCGACGCCCAGGCGCAGGTTGTAGAGAAAGCTGGCGCAGGCGCCGAGCACGGCGCCGGTGCCCCCGACGCTGCCGAGTACGTAGGCGTTGAGGAAGTCGGCGGGCATCTGCCCGTAGCCCAGCGGCATCTGCTTGGAGGTGGCGCGGTTGCCCGAAACGAAGCTCTTGAGCAGCCCGCCCCAGCCTTCGTCATCGAGCTGACCGATGGAGTTGCCGGCATAGACGGCGATGTCGTCGGGGTCGAGGCGATCGCGCAGGGTCTCCCACTCCAGGCCGCAACTGGCCAGGCAGTCGCTGGCCGCGAAAATCGACATCGACAGGCCGCGGGGGTGATGAACGCTGCGATAGTAGCGGCTGGGGTCGAAACCGCTGGGTAGCTGACCGGCGGCTCGCACCTGGGCCGGCCGGGTCTCCGGCAGCAGCACCTCGAGCTCACCCGGTGGTACCGTGACCTCCAGGGTGTGGCGGTCCAGCTCACGGACCTGCCAGGTCGGCGGCAGCCGTTCGGGCAGTTGGCGGCGGCGAATGCTGAAGGTCAGTTCCGACCCCAGGCCCAGACCGGCGCGCCGATTGGCCGGCAGTCCGTCGTCATTGAAGCGGGGATCCTCGATGCGCCGGATCAGGGTGTGGTCGAGCACCTGCGCGCGGCAGTTCTCGGCCAGCCGGCTGGCGGCGATGGGATTTCCGGCGGCATCGTACCAGGCGCCTTCCCGGCAGCTGCCCAGCCCCATCAGCGCGGCCAGGCCAAGCAGCAGGGCTTGTTGCTCGGCTTCAGGAAGGGCGTCGATCACGGTGCGACGAAATGCTTGATGGCCTGAGGTACGACCGGCAGCGTTGACGCCGCCCATGCCGACGATCACAGGTAAGTGTGACAAGCCGCTTTCCTCGTTATGCTGTTCGTGCGAGTCGGTAATATAGATAAGGGAGACGATCATAGCACCCGCCTCGGGACGCCGTCATGGGCGTGCGGCGCAAGTTCTGGACGACAGGTATAAAACAAACGTTTGAAATGAGGCGCGAAAAGCGCTATGCTGACGATGCTGTTTGAGTCATACGAGTGGGTATGTGGGCGCTCCCGATCTTGGGTGCGCCTTTTTTTTGCTCCTCGCCTGTTGCGCCATGGCTGCTAGAATGGCCAGTTCGTCAGCTACCGAACCGCTTCCGCCATGCATGCCACCTCCCGTGCCATCGCGACCAACCAGCTCGGCCCGCACAAGGATGTTGCGCGTAGAGTCGAGCGCGCCCTGGTCCACCCCCTGCGCAAGCCCGTGGCCGAGCACACCCGTGAGGCGTTCGAGCGTGCCCGCGCCTGGTACGAGCGCGAAGGCGGGCGCCGCCCGCTGATCCTCGATGCCGGTTGTGGCGTGGGGCTGTCGACGCGGCAACTGGCCGAACGTTTCGACGATCATTTGGTCATCGGCGTGGATCGCAGTGCCGACCGGCTCTCGCGGGAGCATGGCGAGGTGGGAAGCAATGCCATGCTGGTGCGTGCCGACCTGGTGGACTTCTGGCGCCTGGCGCTGGCCGCCGGTTGGCAGCCGGCGCGGCACTATCTGCTCTACCCCAACCCCTATCCCAAGTCGGCGCACCTCAAGCAGCGCTGGCATGGTCACCCGGTGCTGCCGGTGATTCTGGCGCTTGGCGGTCGGCTGGAGCTGCGCTCCAACTGGCAACTCTACGTGGAGGAGTTCGCCCAGGCATTGAAGCAGGTCACCGCCGTGGCCGCTGCGGTGGAACCCTTCGTTCCCGGCGAGCGCTACCTGACGCCTTTTGAACGCAAGTACCACCTCAGCGGTCAGTCTCTCTGGCGTCTGGTGGCGGACTTGCCCCACGCGCCGCAGCTGGTCCCCGATGGGGTAGAGGAGGTCGATTGATGGCGTTCGTCTATCTGGCATTGGCGATCGTGGCGGAAGTCGTCGCCACGAGTGCGCTCAAGGCCACCGATGGCTTTACCCGCCTAGTCCCCAGCCTGGTGGTAGTGGTCGGCTATACGATCGCCTTCTTCATGCTGTCGCTCGTGCTGCGTACCATCCCGGTCGGCATCGCCTATGCAATCTGGGCCGGCCTGGGTATCGTGCTGGTGGCCCTGGTCGGGGTCGTGGTGTATGGCCAACGACCCGACCTGCCGGCGGTGCTGGGTATCGGCCTGATCATCGCCGGCGTGGTGGTGATCCAGCTCTTTTCACGTATTTCTGCCCATTGATTCGGCTTCGTTGAGTTCTGGATGGATCGTATCGTCATGATGTCTCGTACCGCTGTCAGGCTGCGTAGCCTGGCCCTGCTTTGTGGACTATGGCTCCCCCTGGCTGCTTCCGGGGCAGGTTTTCCGGAGCTGGGGAAAATGCTCGAGAAGGGTTTCCTGATCAGCGCCGAGGCCCGACTGCTGGGGGATGGTGGACGTTCCGGTGAGGTGCTGGGCGCCATCGAACCGGGACTTCAGCTGTCGCCGGCCTCGGTGTCCAAGGCCTACCTGGCGGCGGCGGCACTAGATCGCTGGGGGCCCCAGCATCGCTTCACCACGCGACTGGTCAGCGCCGCCGAACTCGGTGCCGACGGCGTGTTGCGCGGTGATCTGATCCTCGATGGCGGCGGCGACCCTGCGCTTGCCAGCGAGGGCCTGTGGCGATTGACCCAGCGACTGCATCAGGCCGGCGTGCGCGAGGTCGAGGGGCGCCTGGTGGTCAGCCAATGGCGCTTCGGGCCGGTGGAGTGCATCACTACCGATCGTTGTCAGGCGCAGTCGCGCGCCGCCAACAGCTACAGTGCGCTGCTCTCCTCGGCCGGGGTCAACCATGGCAACTGGTGCGTCAACGTGGCGCCGGGCTCCGCGGCCGGAGAGCCCGCACGGGTCTTCAGCTGCGATAGCCAGACCCTGATAGTGGGCATCGATAATCAGCTCGAGACGCGCCCACCCGGCAGCGCTACCGAGTTCAGCGCCGAGCGCGTCACCCGGGAAGACGGGGATGTCATGCTACTGCGTGGCCACATTGCGCTCGATGCGGCGCCTCGCGATGTCTACCGTGCCAGTGGCGACCCCGCGCGCCAAACGGCGCGTACCCTTTCGGCCATGCTAGAGCAGGCGGGAATCGCCATCGGCAATGGTTTCGTCACCAGCATCGAGCCACCTTCCGCTTCCGCCCGCACCCTGGCAGAAGTGGAGGGCAGGACGATGCAGGAGCTGTTGCTGCACATCATGAACTACTCCAACAACTTCATGGCCGACGTGCTGGCGCTCAATCTTGTCGATACGCCACGGGCGACCCTGCTCCAGGCGGGGGAGGCGATCCAGGACTACGTGGCCGGGCTGCCGGACCATGGCCCGGTGATCATGCTCAGCGGCAGTGGCCTGACCACCGAAAACCGCACCTCGGCACAGGGTGCCAACGCGTTGCTGGAAAGCATGTTCCACCGGACCTCGCTGTTCCCCAGTTTCGTTGCCAGCTTCCAGTCGCCGGTCAATGGCGTGTCGCGTTTCATTCGCCGTGGCTCGCCGCTGGTCCAGGATCACATCATGCTCAAGACCGGCACCCTCAACCAGCCCCACGCGGTGCGCGCCGCCAGCGGTTACTTCCGCACCCGCTCGGGGCGCTGGGGCGTGTTCACGGTGTTGGTCAACGGCACCGCATCCACGCCTTGGCTCAACTGGGCCCAGGTGCTGGACCCCCTGTCCCGGGACCTGGAGCGCATGATCGCGGCGCACTGAGGCCTACCCGCAAGTTAAGGATAGCGAGACGATGAAACCAGCGCGTACCGGATGGCGGCACCTCTTCGATGCCACGGGCTATTCGCTCAAGGGGCTCAAGTTCGCCTTTCGCCACGAGACGGCGTTTCGGCAGGAACTGGCCCTGTGCGTGGTCATGCTGCCGCTGGCCTGGTGGGTTGGCTCCGGGCCGGTGGAGTGGATCCTGCTGGTGGGCAGCTGCCTGCTGGTACTCACCGTGGAGCTGATCAACAGTGCCATCGAGAGTGTGGTGGACCGCATCGGCACCGAGCACCACGAGCTGTCGGGGCGCGCCAAGGACATCGGTTCGGCGGCGGTAATGATCGCGCTGGTAGCCGCCGGCCTCACCTGGGGGCTGCTCGTCTGGCAGAAATTCTTCGGCTGAATTCCGCAACGCCATGCTTCAGGGGTGCCCCAGCGTCAGCGCCTTCGATATGCTGAGGGTAACCCAGCTGCGACAAGGCCCGTTGCCATGCCCTTACCCGACGACTTCCTGCCCGCCGACACTCTTCCCCCCGCACTCGTCCCTGCACTGGAAAAGGCCTGGCAACGTCTCGGCGAAAGCCTGGCACGGGGCGACAGCGTCGCCGAGATGACCGGCCAGGAGTCCCCGTCGGAGAACTGGCTGGGCCTCGATCCCGAGCGTCGGCGTCAGCTGGCACGCGTCATCGCCATCTCCGACTTTGCGGCCGATACCCTGGTGCGCTACCCCGACTGGCTGCAGCACCTCGATACCAGCGGCGAGCTGGATGAAGCGCCTGGTGCCGATACGCTCGCGGCCTGGCTGGCCGAGCGCCTGGAGAGCGTCGACGATGAAGCGGCCCTGCACGCGGCGCTGCGCCGCTTTCGCCGGGCGCGCATGCTGGGCATCGTCTGGCGCGACCTGACTCGGCCGGCGGGGATCGACATGTGGGCGACGGCCGCCTCGGTGTCGCGGCTGGCCGAGGTGTGTCTCGAGGGGGCGCTGGGCTGGCTCGAGGCACACCTCGAACCGCGCTGGGGGCACCCGGCGCCGCGCGCCGACGGCAGCGAGCAGCGCCTGGTGGTGCTGGGCATGGGCAAGCTCGGTGCCGGCGAGCTCAACCTCTCCTCGGATATCGACCTGATCTTCGCCTACCCCGAGAAGGGCGAGACCGAGGGCGGGCGCAAGTCGCTCGAGCATCAGGAGTACTTCACCAAGCTGGGGCAGCGGTTGATCGCCGCGCTGGACGCAGTGACCGCCGACGGTTTCGCCTTTCGCGTCGACATGCGCCTGCGCCCATTGGGCGAAGGCGGTCCGCTGGTCGGCAATTTCAGCTCGCTGGCGGCCTATTACCAGGACCAGGGCCGCGAGTGGGAGCGTTATGCCCTGCTCAAGGCGCGGCCGGTGGCCGGAGACTTGGGGGCCGGGAGCGAGCTGCTCGGCAACCTGCGTCCCTTCGTCTATCGCAAGTATCTCGACTTCGGCGCTATCGAGTCGCTGCGCGAAATGAAGGCGCTGATCAATCGTGAGGTCAAACGCCGCGGCATGCAGGCCAACATCAAGCTCGGTCCCGGCGGTATCCGCGAAGTGGAGTTCGTGGTGCAGGCCTTCCAGCTCATCCGCGGCGGTCGCGATACCGAGCTGCAGGTCACTTCGCTGCGCACCGCGCTGGCCCGCCTGCCCGCGCTTGGCCTGTTGCCTCAGTCTGTCGTCGACGAACTCGAACCCGACTACGTCTTCCTGCGCGATCTCGAACACGTGCTGCAGGCGTTGGAGGATCGCCAGACCCAGAGCTTGCCCGACGACGACCTCGACCGTGAGCGCGTCGCCCAGGCGCTGGGCATGGAGGACTGGCCGGCGGTCGTGGCGCGACTCGAGGAGGTGCGCGGCCGGGTGCGCCATCACTTCGACGCAGTGATCGCCGACCCGGAAGAAGAGGTCGAGGAGGCGAGCGAAGCCCCTGGGGAGGGGGCCCGATCGCTCGAGGAGTGGCGTGCGCTCTGGTGCGGCGAGCTCGAGCCCGAGGAGGCGCAAGCATTGCTCGCCGAGGCAGGCTTCGACCAGGCCGAGCTGGCACTGCGACGCCTCACGACCCTGCGCCAGTCGCGCCAGGTTCAGTCCATGCAGCGCATCGGCTACGACCGCCTCGAAGCGCTGATGCCGCTGCTGCTGGATGCCGTGGCCGCCAGCGACGCCCCCGACACGGCGCTAGAACGGGTGTTGCCGCTGGTCGAGTCGGTACTGCGGCGCACCGCCTACCTGGCACTGCTGCGCGAGAATCCCGAGGCGCTGAGCCACCTGATGGGGCTGTGCGGCGGTAGCCCGTGGATTGCCGAGCAGCTGGCCCGCTACCCGATTCTGCTCGACGAGCTGCTGACGCCGGATACGCTCTACACTCCGGCCGACAAGGCGCGCCTGGCCGATGAGTTGCGCCAGGCCCTGGGGCGCATCCCCGAGGATGACGAGGAGGCTCAGCTCGAGGCGCTGCGCGTGTTCAAGCATGCCCACGTGCTGCGCGTCGCCGCCTCGGATATCGCCGGCACCCGGCACCTGATGAAGGTCAGCGACTACCTCACCTACATTGCCGAAGTGCTGCTGGAGAAGGTGCTGGCCATGGCCTGGCGCCACCTGGTTCGCAAGCACGGCTATCCGCTGCGGCGCGATGGCAACCGGGCCGGTAGCGAGCCCGAATTCCTGATCGTCGGCTACGGCAAGCTGGGCGGCATCGAGCTGGGCTACGGCTCGGACCTCGACCTGGTCTTCATTCACGATGCCGATTCCCAGGGCGAGACCGACGGCGCGCGGCCCATCGACACGCCGGTATTCTTCACCCGGCTGGGCCAGCGCATCATCCATCTGCTCACCGCGGTGACCCCGGCCGGTACCCTCTACGAGGTGGACATGCGCCTGCGCCCCTCGGGCAACGCCGGGCTGCTGGCCACCACGCTCGAGGCCTTCGGTGAATACCAGCGCCGCGAAGCCTGGACCTGGGAGCATCAAGCGCTGGTGCGTGCCCGCGTAGTGGCCGGCCATCCTCGGCTGGCGGAGGGGTTCGATGCGGTGCGTCGCGAGATTCTCGGGCGCGAGCGCGAATGCCGGGCGCTGCGCGAGGAGGTGGTTAAGATGCGCCAGAAGATGCGCGACCATCTGGGCGGCAAGGCCGGGGAGGGCGAGTTCGACCTCAAGCACGATCCCGGCGGCATGATCGACATCGAGTTCCTGTGCCAGTTCGCGGTGCTCACCATGGGCCACGACACCCCCGAACTGCTGCAGTGGAGCGACAACATGCGCATCCTCGAGACCCTGGAGAGCACCGGCCGCCTACCCGCCGAGGAGTGCCAACGCCTGCGCGACGCCTACCTGGCCCTGCGTAGCGCCGCCCACCGCGCCTCGCTGACCCGTCAGCCCGCCCGCGGTCGCGACGCCGATTTTCACGCCCACCGCCAGGCGGTGATCAACGCCTGGCAGAGGCTGCTGGAGCCGCTGGCATGAGTTTCATCCGCCCGATTCCGTTTTCACGAGAGAGTTAGCAATGAACAAGGTACTGATCCTGCACGGCCCCAATCTCAACTTGTTGGGCACCCGCCAGCCCGAGATCTACGGCAGCGAGACCCTGAACGACATCAACAATGCGTTGTACGAGAAGGCTGCCGTCAATGGCTGGGACATCAAGGCGTTGCAGAGCAACCATGAAGGCGTGCTGATCGACGCCATCCACGCCGCGCGTGACGATGGTACTGCGGCGATCGTCATCAACCCCGCCGCCTACACCCACACCTCGGTGGCTATTCTCGATGCGCTCAACGCCTTCGAGGGCAAGGTGATCGAGGTGCATCTCTCCAACGTGCACAAGCGCGAGAGTTTCCGTCACCACTCCTACGTCTCGCTGCGTGCTGATGGCGTGATCGCAGGCCTCGGCAGCCAGGGTTACCTGGCCGCGCTGGACGCCGTGATACGCGCCGCCGAGCGTGCCTGAGCCTGGTGCCCGCTGTCGTACCCCACGGCAGCGGGCTTTCACAACGACCCCCTTAGAGTAACGAGTCGATCAGCTCGCTATTGACGAGTAGCGTCTCGTGGGTGATAGGCGTCTTGGCCGCAATTGTCGTTATCGGAGTCTCTTCTGCGTTGCCTCCGCCAGGCAAGAGTGCCCCGGGACTCTGTGGCCGCTCTATACCTGGCTGGTAGGTAGCAGCCCAGAAGCAGCCATCAACCAGAGACCCAGGCTCAGGGTGGCGAAAGCGGCCAGGGTGGCGACCATCAGCGCGGCGGCGCTGATACCGGCCATGCCGTAGCGATGGCCGAGCAGCGGGTAGATACTGACCATCGGGGCGCAGGCGAACAGCAGGGCGCCAGCCACCATGCCTGGGTCTGCCTGCGGCATCAGCAGGAACACTCCGAGCACGGCCAGCGGATGGAAGATCAGCTTGCCGACGACGATCTGGCCCACGTCTTTGAACATGCCGCGGACGCGAAGTCCGAACAGGGTGCCCCCAATCACGAACAGCGCCGCCGGGCCGGCGGCGCTGGCCAGCATATCGACGACCTGAGCCAGGGGGCGCGGCAGGGGCGTCTCCGTCACGGCCAGCAGCAGGCCTAGCGTGATACCGACCAGCACCGGATTGCGAACCAGGCGCAGGAATGTCTTGCGAGCTACCGTGGCGATGCCGGCGCCGCTCTGTCGACCTGCCTCTGCCAGGATCAGTGCTGCCGGTATGACCAGCAGGTTCTCGATCATCATGTTCAGGGCCATGAAGATGGCTGCCGGAGAGCTACCGATCACCATGGCGGCGACGGGATAGCCGATGAAGCCGCTGTTGGAAGCGGACATGCCCAGGGCATGCATGGCGCCTTCGCTGAGTGGCTTGTGCTGTATTGCCAGCGTCAGCAGCAGGCCCAGGCTGAATATGGCAACTGAGCCAAGGCCGTAGGCCAGCAGGTACTGCGTCTGGAGTACCTCGTCGAGAGGGTTCTGCGTCAGGGCTCGAATTACCAGCGCAGGCAGGGCGAAGTAGAGCACGAAGGTGGCCACGCCCTGTATCTGTTCCCGGTTGACCAGCCGAGTCGCCATGGCCAGATAGCCGGTACCGATCAGTAGGAAGATCGGCGTGGTGATGGCGAGAATTTCTAGCATGCGGCCTCCGTGCCAAGGCAACCACGACCGGGCCAAGGGCGGCCCTGGACGGTCTTACCTGAAAGGAAAAGCGTCGAGAGCGTGCGGAGTTGTTTTGCCCTTCAACTGACAGTGGCGCGTATATCGCGAGCCTTCTGCTGGAGTAGCGGCAGGTACTCCTTCATCAGGGTATCCAGATCCACCCGGGCGGCATTGGTGCTGATGTTGATGGCGCCGAGCAGTTTGCCGTTGGCATCGAAGGCCGGCACCGCGAGAGAGCGCAGCCCCGAGTCCAGCTCCTGGTCGGCGATGGCGTAGCCCTGCTGACGCACCTTGAGGATGCACTTCTTGAGCGCGGCCTTGTCGGTCACGGTCTTGTCGGTGTAGCGCTCTAGCGTGACCCGCTCCAGGAAGGCATCCAGCTCGGCATCGGGAAGCTGGGCCAGCAACGCGCGCCCCATCGAGGTGTGGGCGGCGGGCAGACGGGTGCCGACGGAGAGGGTGATCGCCATCAGCCGATGGCGAGCCGAGGAGCGCGCCACATAGGTGACCTCGTCGCCGTCGAGCACGCCCAGAGAAGAGGATTCGCCGCTCTCGGCGGTGATGTCCTCCAGCACTTGTTGGATCACGCTACGATAGTTGTTGGCGGAGAGAAACGCGTAGCCGAGCTGCAGCACCCGCGGGGCCAGCTCGAAGTTACGGCCCTGCTTGCGCACGTAGCCCAGGGCATGCAGCGTCAGCAGGAAGCGCCGGGCGCGAGCACGGTTCATGCCGGTACGGCTGGCGACCTCGCTCAGCGTCATGCGTGAGTGCGTCTCGTCGAAGGCCAGGATGACCTCCAGGCCGCTGGCCAGTGCAGTGACGAAGTCCCGGTCGTCGGGGCTGAGAACCTCTTCCTCTTGTGCCATTTTTGTTCCGTCGTCTTGAGGAAACACTGCCCAAATGCCTGCGCTAGCGAATCACTGCGTTGCGCGGTGCTCGGAATCCTCACCTAATACCCCATAGGCTCCGGTTCCTGTGCTCCGTGCGCCTTGTGCTTCATCTCGCTCGTCGATTTGTTCAGCGCTTCCTCGGATGGTTTGCTCTTTAGAAGCCTTTCAATCTAGCATAATGTTCGAATTGCGAACATGTGTGCGACTATGGGCTAAGCTAAGTCCTGAGCCTAGGTCTTGAGACTGAGTATGAGCCAGCCCTTCCTGAGGAGAGCATGATATGCCTGACGCCCTGCTTCGGCATCCCTTCATGAGCCAAACGGCATTGGCTGAGTGTCATGACGAGGCCATGGTCCAGGCAATGCTCGCGTTCGAGCTGGCGCTGGCCGAAGTGCAGGAGGCGCACGGCGCACTGCCTCAGGGGTCGAGTGCGCAAATGCGCTGTTGCCTGGAAAGTCACACCTTCGACTCGGCGGCGATCGCTTCCGGTATTGCCAGCGGCGGCAATGCGGCCATCCCCTTCGTCAAGCAGGCACGCGCGGCGCTTCCGGACGAACTCAAGAGATACTTTCACATGGGCGCGACCAGCCAGGACGTCATCGACTCGGCGCTGATGCTGCTGCTCAAGCCGCGCCTGGCCGCACTGGATGCGTTGCTGGTGCGCTGTCGTGCCGCCGCGGTCGAGTTGATGAAGCGCCATGAGCAGACGGTCATGGTGGGGCGCACCCTGATGCAGCAGGCGCTGCCGATCACCTTCGGCGTCAAGGTGGCGCACTGGGCCATCGGCCTGGAGCAGGCGCGCCGCCGCCTGGCGCAGGCCGAGCTGCCGGTGCAGTTCGGTGGCGCCGTAGGCGTGCACTCCGGTTGGGACGAGCAGGGCCTCGATTTCATGGACGCTGTCGCTCAGAAGCTCGGCCTGGCAACGCCGGTGCTCCCTTGGCACACCGACCGCCAGCCGATCCATGCCCTCGGAACGGCGCTGGACGCCACAGCCGGAGTGGCCGAAAAACTGGCGCTGGATATTTCGCTACTGACCCAGACCGAGGTGGGCGAGGTAGCCGAGCCCTCCGCCCCGGGCATGGGCGAATCCTCTTCCATGCCGCACAAGCGCAACCCGGTACGCTGCGCCATGATCCGCGGCGCCGCCCGGCAGGTGCATGGTTACACCACGGTGCTGCTCAATGCCGCCGCCCAACCGCTGGAGCGAGGGCTGGGCGAGTGGCACGCCGAGTGGTCGCCGCTGGTCGACAGCGCCCTGCTGCTGGAAGGCGCACTGGAGCAAGCCGCCACGCTGCTCGAAGGGATCGAGGTGAACCCCGAGGCGATGCACCGCAACCTGGCAGCTACCGGCGGCGGCATCATGGCCGAACCGGTATCGCGCCTGCTGGCGCCGGTGCTGGGCCAGGACGCTGCCAAGCGGATCAGCGCCGAAGCCGCCGAAACGGCGCGCTTCCAGGGTATTCCCTATACCGAGGCGCTCGAAGCGCATGCCGAAATCGCCCAGGCCCATGGGCAGCTCGACGCCGAGGCGCTGCGCCAGGCGACGGATCCAGCCTTATACCTTGGTAGCAGCCAGGCACAGGTGCAGCGCGCCATTGCCTGGCTCCAGCAGGAATGATTCGCTGAAAAATCACTATTTTGCATGTCCCGAGCAAGGGGAGGCCTGGCCTCCCCTAGTGCTTTTGCGTCTCTGGTGAGGTTTGACGATCAGGTGGCATAGGGGTAACTTGTTCGCATCACAAAACAAAGTTCGCTATTCGAACTTATTTGAGAAGACCCGCCAGGAGGACGACCATGGCCGAGTTCCTGAGCCTGCATGACGCGGTAGCACGCTTCGTCGAAGACGGCGCCACCGTGGCCATGGAGGGCTTCACCCATCTGATTCCTTTCGCCGCCGGTCACGAAGTGATCCGCCAGCGCAAGCGTGACCTCACCCTGATCCGCATGACGCCGGACCTGGTCTACGACCAGATGATCGGTGCCGGCTGCGCCAAGAAAGTGATCTTCTCCTGGGGCGGCAACCCCGGCGTGGGTTCACTGCATCGCCTGCGCGACGCGGTGGAGAAGGGCTGGCCGCACAAGGTCGAGATTCTTGAGCACAGCCACGCTGCCATGGCCTGCGCCTTCGAAGCCGGGGCCACCGGATTGCCGCTGGCCGTGCTGCGCGGTTACGTCGGCAGCGAGCTGCCCAGCGTCAACGATCAGATCAAGTTCATCGAGTGCCCCTTCACCGGCGAGCGCCTGGCCGCGGTGCCCTCGGTGCGCCCGGACGTCTCCATCGTTCACGCGCAGAAGGCCGACCGCGCCGGCAACGTGTTGGTCGAAGGCATTATCGGCGTGCAGAAGGAAGCCGTGCTGGCAGCCAGGAAGAGCATCGTCACCGTCGAGGAGATCGTCGACGACCTGCGCACCGAGCCGGACTACCACCCCAACGCCTGCATCATCCCCGGCTGGGCGGTCAGCGCCGTCGCCGTGGCCGAGAAGGGCTCGCTGCCCTCCTATGCCCACGGCTACTACCCGCGCAACAACGCCTTCTACAAGGAGTGGGACGCCATCGCCCGTGACCGCGACACCTTTACCCGGTGGATCGAAGAGAACGTCATGAATGCAGGGGGGAACGCCTGATGAGCCTCGACTACACCTCAGCGGAAATGATGAGCGTCACCGCCGCGCGCGCGCTCGAAAACGGTATGACCTGCTTCGTCGGCATCGGCCTGCCCAGCGAGGCCGCCAACCTGGCGCGCCTGACCCACGCCCCCGAGGTGGTGCTGATCTATGAATCCGGCACCCTGCAGACCAAGCCCGAAGTGCTGCCGCTCTCCATCGGCGACGGCGAACTGTGCGAGTCGGCGCTGACCACCGTCTCGGTGCCCGAGATGTTCCGCTACTGGCTGCAGGGCGGCAAGGTCAGCGTGGGCTTCCTGGGTACCGCCCAGATCGACCGCTTCGCCAACCTCAACACCACGCTGATCGGCGACTACCATGATCCCAAGGTACGCCTGCCGGGCGGCGGCGGGGCGCCGGAGATCGCCACCAACGCCGGCGAAGTCTTCATCACCCTGAAGCACTCCAAGCGCGCCTTCGTCAAGGACGTCGACTTCATCACCACCCTGGGCTTCGGCCGTGATGGCAAGGGCCGCGACGGCGTGCCCAACATCGGCAAGGGCCCGACCCGGGTCATCACCGACCTGTGCGTGATGAAGCCCGACCCCGAGACCAAGGAACTGGTGGTCGTCTCGCTGCACCCGAACGTGACCCGAGAGGACGTGATCGAGGCCACCGGCTGGGAGATCCGCTTCGCCGACACGCTCGAGACCACGCCCGAGCCCAGCGCCAACGAACTCGAAATCCTGCGCGAGTTGAAGGCGAGGACCGAGCGCAAGCACGCGGGCGAGTAAATTCGCTCAAAAACGGTCTGCATTCGTCACGTTCTACAGCGAATTTCAGGAGATTTTTATGACCGACGTCTTTCTCTGCCATCCGCGGCGCACCGCCATCGGCCGCTTCGGCGGCACCCTGGCCAGCGTGCGCCCCGACGACTTCGCCGCCACCATCTTCAAGGCGGTGCTGAATGATGCGCCGGATCTCGACCCGGCCGCCATCGACGAGGTCTTCATGGGCTGTGCCAACCAGGCCGGAGAGGACAACCGCAACGTGGCGCGCATGTCGGCGCTGCTGGCGGGCCTGCCCACTTCGGTGCCCGGCACCACCATGAACCGCCTGTGCGGCTCCGGCATGGATGCGGTAGGTACCGCCTTCCGCGCCATCAAGGCCGGCGAGATGGAGCTGGCCCTGGCCGGCGGCGTGGAGTCCATGTCCCGCGCACCCTACGTGCTGGGCAAGGCCGACAGCGCCTTCTCCCGCGGCCAGAAGATCGAGGACACCACCATCGGCTGGCGCTTCGTCAATCCGCTGATGAAGAAGGCCCACGGCATCGACTCCATGCCGGAGACCGCCGAGAACGTCGCCGAGCAGTTCAAGATCTCGCGTGAGGACCAGGACGCCTTCGCCCTGCGCTCCCAGCAGAAGGCCGCCGCCGCCCAGAAAGCGGGCCGCTTCGCCATCGAGATCACGCCGATCGAGATCCCCCGGCGCAAGCAGGAGCCGCTGGTGTTCGACACCGATGAGCACCCGCGCGAGACCACCCTGGAGAAGCTGGCCGGGCTGCCGACGCCGTTCCGCGAGGGCGGCAGCATCACCGCCGGCAACGCCTCGGGCGTCAACGACGGCGCCGCCGCCATGCTGGTGGCGAGCCGGGCCGCGGTGGAGCAACATGGGCTCAAGCCCATGGCCCGCATCATCGGCATGGCCACGGCCGGCGTCGAGCCGCGCATCATGGGCTACGGCCCGGTACCGGCGGTACGCAAGCTGCTCGAGCGCACCGGCGTGACCATGGACGAGATCGACATCTTCGAGTTCAACGAGGCCTTCGCCGCCCAGGCACTCGCCTGCACGCGGGACCTGGGGCTCGCCGACGACGACCCGCGGGTCAACCCCAACGGCGGCGCCATCGCCCTGGGCCACCCGCTGGGCATGTCCGGCGCCCGCCTGCTGCTGACTGCGGCCCATGAGCTGCAGCGCACCGACAAGCGCTATGCGCTGTGCACCATGTGCGTGGGCGTGGGGCAGGGTATCGCCACGCTGATCGAAAGAGCGTAAGAAAAGAAGAGGGAAGAGAGAAGAGGGAAGAATCAGTGTTTTTCCAGGTGCGAAGCACCCGGTCTTCCGTCTTACAGCTATTTTCCATCAGGCGCCGAGTCATGATTCGACGCCTGAGGATGGGAGAGTGTTCATGGCATTTCTAACCATCGACGGCCGCAGCGTCGCCTATCGCCTGCTCGGCCCCGAGGCGCTGCCGCTGGTGGTGCTGGCGCACCCGCTGGGCATGAGCCAGGCGGTGTGGGACGACCTGCTGCCGGCGCTGCTGCCGCGCTACCGCGTGCTGACCTGGGACCTGCCCGGCCACGGTGCCAGCCAGGCCTGGCCGGCCGAGGGCGGCGAGATCACCCCGGCGGCGCTGGCCCGTGAGGCGCTAGCGCTGGTCGAGCATGCCGGCGCGTCACGCTTCCACTTTGTCGGCACTTCCATCGGCGGCGTGGTCGGTCAGCAACTGATCGCTGAACACGCCGAGCGGCTCTACACCGTCACTCTGACCAACACCGGCGCGGTGATCGGCAACCAGGAGCTGTGGACCACCCGCGCCGGCCGCATTCGCCAGGAAGGCCTGGCGGCCATGGCCGAGGAGATCGTGCCGCGCTGGTTCGCGCCGGCCTGCTTCGAGGTCGAACCGGCACTCCAGGCCGGCTGGTGCACCCAGATGGGCCGCGGCGACGACGAATCCTACGCCCGCCTGTGCGAGATGCTCGGCCGCACCGACTTCCGCGGCAAGCTAAAGGGGCCGCTCGCCGAGCATCCGGGCATCGGCGTGCACCTGCTCGGCGGTAGCGCCGACGTGGCCACCCCGCCGGAGACCCTGCAGGCCCTGGCCGCCGAGTGTGGCGGGGCGCCGCTGGAGATTCTCGAAGGCTTCGCTCATGTGCCCTCGGTCGAAGACCCCGCCGCCACGGCCAAGCGGCTGCTGCTGTGGATGGCTGCCGATCGCGAAGACGTCGGCGAGCATGGCGTGAGCTACGCCGAGGGTCTCGAGACCCGCAAGCAGGTGCTCGGCGAGGAGCACGTGGCCCGCTCCACCGAGAACGCCAACAGCCTCGACGCGCCATTCCAGCAGATGATCACCCGGCTGGCCTGGGGCGAGCTGTGGAGCAACGACGACCTCACCCGGCGCGAGCGTAGCCTGATCACCACCGGCATCCTCGCCGCCCTGGGCCGCGAGGAGCTCACGCTGCACCTCAAGACCGCCAAGCGCATCGGACTCAGTGAAGCCGAGCTGCGCCAGGTGCTGATGCACGTGGCCGTCTACGCCGGCGTGCCGGCGGCGAACCATGCGTTTGCGTTGGCCAAGGAGCTGGGTTGGGGCGAGGAGAAGGGCTGACGATAGCTAGGCGTAGGCGTGTTTATATAGGCTCAAGTAGCGCTCTTTCGAGGGGATCAGATGTTCCCGGCACAGCCGGGCGAGCCGCTCCCGATCCTGGCTGCGGATAGCGTCGATCATGGCCTGGTGTTCGCGCTGGGCCTGCGCCAAGGAGTCCTTGTCGGCGATGGCAATGAAGCGAATGCCGTGGGCTTTCTGGGCGAACTCGTTGATGGTCTCGTAGAGGTACGGGTTGCCGGCGGCCTTGAACAGGGTGCGGTGGAAGGCGATGTTGAGCCGGAAGACCCGACGAAGGTCGAGGGCATCGACGGCTTCGCTGTAGCGCCGGTGGATGTCCTCCAGCTCCGCTAGCCACTCGGACGGTGCGGGCAGGGGCAGGGCCTCGACCGCCGCGAGTTCGAGAATTTCCCGCATGGCATAGAGATGCTCGACCTCCTCCGGAGGGTAGCTCTTGACGAAGGCGCCGCGGTTCTTGACGCGCTCGACCAGACCGATGCTCTCCAACTGGAAGAGTGCCTGACGGACCACGTGGCGCTTGCAGTCGAAGCGCTCCATCATCGCCTCCTCGATCAGCCGCTCCTTGGGATGCAGGCGGCCGAGCACGATGTCTTCCTCCACGGCTGCCACGATGTCGTCGACGCCAACCACCGGCGTGGCTTCGGCGTGACGCGACTCGAGGGATACTGCAGTTCGGCTCATGTTCGCTTCCCCAGCGGTCATCGACAGGGTGGAGGAGTGCAGCCGGTACCGGGACCGCTGCTCTCCCATGAGTGTACCAAAGGGCGCCTTCAGGCTTCATGGATTCGGGGTACCCTGCAGCGGGGTGCCGGGCGGCAGGCGCGGAAGTCGCAACCCTCCTCGGCCTGCAGGATCTGCTCCATGAACAGCCGCCGGTAGCCCAGCAGGGGCTCGTCGGGAGCATTGGCCCGGAACGCCTGGCGACGGGCCTCGAGCTCGGCGTCGCCCACCTCCAGGCCGAGGCGGTTGGCGCGCACGTCCAGGGCGATGATGTCGCCGTCGCGGACCAGGCCCAGGGGGCCGCCCTCGGCAGACTCGGGCGAGATGTGCAGCACGATGGTGCCCGCGGCGGTGCCGCTCATGCGGCCATCGGAGATCCGCACCATGTCCTTGACGCCCTGGGCGGCGAGCTTCTTCGGGATCGGGATATAGCCCGCCTCGGGCATGCCGGGCGCCCCCTTGGGCCCGATGTTCTGCAGCACCAGGACGTCGTCGGCCCGCACGTCGAGGTCCGGGTCGTCGATGCGCCTGGCCAGGTCCTCCAGGCCGGTGAACACCACGGCGCGTCCACGGTGCGTCATCAGCTCGGGGGAGGCGGCCGACTGCTTGATGATGGCGCCGGCGGGAGCGAGGTTGCCGCGCAGCACGGCGATGCCGCCCTGGGCATAGACCGGTTTCTCGCGCGGGCGAACCACTTTCTGGTCGATGAGATGCACGGCGGCGTCGATGTTCTCGCCCAGGGTCCGGCCGTTGACTGTCATGGCATCCAGGTGCAGCAGCGGCGCCAGCTCGCGCAACAGGGTAGGCAGGCCGCCGGCGCGGTGCAGGTCCTCCATGTAGCCCTCCCCGGAGGGCTTGAGGTCGACGAGGACCGGCGTTTCCTGGCTCATGCGGTCGAAGGCCTCGAGATCGATATCGATGCCCAGCCGCCCGGCGATGGCGGTGAGGTGGATCAGGGCATTGGTGGAGCCACCCAGGGCGAGCAGCACGCGCAGCGCGTTCTCGAAGGCCTCGGGGGTCAGGATCTGCTCCGGGGTGACGCCGGCGCGGGCGAGCTGCACGGCCTGGGTGCCGGACTGCTCGGCGATGCGCTGCCGATCGGCATACACCGCCGGGGCGGTGGCGCTGTTGGGCAGCATGATGCCCAGCGTCTCGGCCAGGCAGGCCATGGTGCTCGCCGTGCCCATCACCGAGCAGGTGCCAACGGTGGGTACCAGCTTGTCGTTGACCTCGTTGATCTCCTCGTCGTCGATGTCCTTGCCCCGATAGGCGGCCCAGTAGCGCCGGCAATCGGTACAGGCGCCGACCCGCGCGCCGCGGTGGGAGCCCGATAGCATGGGGCCGGTGACGACCTGCACGGTGGGGATGCCGGCGCTGGCGGCGGCCATCAACTGGGCAGGCACGGTCTTGTCGCAGCCGCCGATCAGCACCACGGCATCCATGGGCTGGGCGCGGATCATCTCCTCGGTGTCCAGCGCCATGAGGTTGCGCAGGTACATGCTGGTGGGATGGGCGAAGGATTCGTGGAGGGTGATGGTGGGGAAGTCCACCGGCAGCCCACCGGCGAGCATCACCCCGCGCTTCACGCTCTCCACCAGGCCCGGCACATTGCCGTGACATGCGTTGTAGCCGCTGTAGGTGTTGGCGATGCCAATCACCGGGCGCGAGAGGGCGTCGTCGGTGTAACCCATGCCCTTGATAAAGGCCTTACGCAGGAACAGCGAGAAGGCCGAATCCCCATAGTTGGTCAAGCGGTTGGACATGCCATGGGGGGAGGCGTCCCAACCCTGTGGCTGGGCCTGCCCTTTGCCGTTGTTGTCGTTGTGGAAGTCCTGACTCATAGCGGTTTCCTCGTGTCGTTCGCGGCGTGAACTGGCCGTCCGTTCGCACGGCCCATGAGCGCTAGGCTAGGCGTTATCAATTTGGTTGACAAGATTATTGACAATCTTGTTGGCAACCTACTACGTTGGATCGGGCAAGCGCGTCTTGCACGCCAACGTGCAGCACAACGACAAACAGCACTCGAGGAAACCACCATGCAAAAACGTGGAGCTTTCGCCGCTACCCTGCTATCCACCTTCTTACTGTCCGGAGCCGCCCAGGCGGAGTACTCGGCAGGAGACGAACTGAAGGTCCTGCAGGGCTTCAAGGCCGGTGGGGGCAGCGACGCCCTGGCCCAGCTGACCCAGCCGTTCCTCCGGGAATCTCTGGGTATCGAGTTCGTCAATGAGTACCTGCCGGGAGCGACCGGGGGGATCGCCTGGACCCGCCTGGCCAAGCAGTCGCCTAACGATGGCAGCGTCATCAGCATCACCAACACTCCGATGCTGATGACCAACTACATCATGAACGACGCCATCAACTACTCGATCGACGAGCTGACCCCGATCGCCAACGTGGTGACCGATCCCGGCATCATCGTGGTGCCCGAGGACAGCCCCTACCAGACGGTGGAGGACTTCTTCGCCGCGGCCGAGGAGCGCCCCGGCCAGATCACGGTGGGCAATTCCGGGGTCGGTGGAGATGACTTCTTCTCCACGATCATGATCGAGAAGGCCACCGGTCTGACCTTCCAGAAGGTGCCCTTCCAGGGAGACGGTCCCTCGGCCACGGCGGCCATGGGAGGCAAGATCGATGCTAGCTTCAACAATCTGGGCAACGTCTACGGACATATACAGTCAGGCAGCCTGCGTCCCCTGGCGGTGTTCACCCGCGAGCGCCTGGAGGTGCTGCCCGAGTTGCCGACCCTGGTGGAGAAGGACATCGACGTGGTAGCCGGTTCCTCGCGTGGCTACAGCGCGCCGGCGGGCATCCCGGAAGAGGCGCGCCAGGAGCTGATCGCCGCCTTCGAGGGCCTCAAGGACAACGAGGAGTTCCAGCGGACCGCCCAGGAGCGTGCCATGAACCTCGACATCCTGACCGGCGATGACTACGGCCAGATGATGCAGGACATGGAAGTGCAGTTCGCGGCGATCTGGGACGAGATCAAGGATGAGGTCAACGAATAAAGCGTGCAGGCGCCTGTCCGCGACGAGAGACAAGGGGGAACACATGAACGTTAGTCGTCTGACCCTGGGGGTATTCGCCATCGGCGTGGCTGTTACCTTCTACGTCACAGCCCTGGGTTATCCCGATAAGGCAGCGAACATGCCCTTGATCTATTCGATCGTCGTGGCCCTGTTCGGCGCGGCGATTATCGGCCAGGAATGCCTGGGCCCGATTCGTCGCCGCCGAATGATGGCCGGAACCGATACGCCAGCATCGCCCTCTGACAATTCGCCTTCCGAGCAGGAGGTGTCAGCCACGGCATCTGCTGGTCAGCGCAAACGATGGAAGGCCATGCTGGTCTTCCTGCTGGCCGCTTTCTACGTCTACAGCATCTCGCTGCTGGGCTACCTGCTGGCCACCGTGGCCTTCATGGTGGTGGCCCTGGCGCTGATCGGTCACGTCTCAAGGCGCTTCGCCCTGCTGGGCATTGCGGTGTTGGTGGCAGTGGTGTGCCTGGTGTTCATCGGCTTCCTCGGGCTTCCCGTGCCGCTGCTGCCGCCCATCCTCTCCTGACTCCGGCGCCCCGTCGCGCCTGGCCCTGCTGGCGTCGCCGCCACTCTCGGGCCGGGCGAAACGGAGGCTGCCCGGAACCGGCTCCTGGAGCTTAGTCATATGGAAAACCTCGTTCTGGTGGGCCTGACCAACGTCATCACGTTCACCAATATCGCCCTGATTCTGGGCGGGACCCTGCTAGGGTTGTTCGTCGGGGCCATGCCGGGGCTCTCGGCGACCATGGCCCTGGCGCTACTCTTGCCACTGACCTTCGGCATGGATCCCGCCACGGGGCTCAGCATGCTGGCATCCCTCTATGTGGGGGCCTCCTATGGCGGCTCCATCGCCGCCATCCTGCTGCGAACCCCCGGCACGCCCTCGGCCGCCGCCACGGTGCTCGACGGCTTTCCGCTGTCGCAGCAGGGGCAGGCCGGCAAGGCCCTGGGGATCTCGCTGTTCGCTTCCTTCGTCGGTGGCCTGCTGAGCGGCATCGCGCTGTTGACGGCGGCGCCGCTGCTGGGGGTGCTGGTGCTCAAGTTCGGCCCCGTCGAGCTGTTCGCCATCGCCGTGCTGGGCATCACCATCATCGGCTCGCTGTCGCAGGGCTCGGTGGTGAGCGGTCTGCTGTCGGGTGCCCTGGGGCTGCTGGTCAGCACGGTGGGCATGGACCTTATCACCGGCACGCCGCGCATGACCTTCGGTAACATCAACCTGTTCTCGGGGATCGAGTTCACCGTGGCGCTGATCGGGCTGTTCTCGATCCCCCAGGCGCTGGTGCTGATCGAGAACGCCCACGGCTCCCAGAAGGTGGCGAGCAAGATCACCGACAGGCTGATGCCGCGCCTCGCCGAGATCCGGCGCCTGCTGCCCAATATCTTCCGCTCCGGCGGGATCGGCATCGTCACCGGCCTGATCCCGGGCACCGGCGGTGATACCGCGAGCTGGTTCGCCTACAACGAGGCCAAGCGCTTCGCCCGCGACAAGAGTCGCTTCGGCAAGGGCGACATCGCCGGGGTGGCGGCCCCCGAGGCGGCCAACAATGCGGTAGTGGGTGGTGCCCTGATTCCCACCATCGCCTTGGGCATTCCCGGCAGTTCCTCCACCGCCATCCTGCTCGGCGCCTTGATGGTGCAGGGCATCCTGCCAGGGCCGAACCTGCTGACCGATTACGGCGATGTGACTTACACCCTGATCTGGGCGGTGATCTTCGCCAACGTCGGACTGTTGCTGGTGGGCCTGCTGTTCACCCGGCTGTGCGTCAGCGTCACCAAAGTGCCCGACAGTTTCGTGGCCTGCGCGATCATCACGCTCTGTGTGATCGGCGCCTTCGCCATCAACAACAGCTTGTTCGAGGTGGGGCTGATGCTCGGCTTCGGGCTGTTCGGCTACTGGATGAACAAGGCGGGCGTCTCGCCGGCCCCCATGGTGATCGGGCTGATCCTGGGGCCGGTCATGGAGACCAGCTTTCAGCAGTCGATGCTGATCGGGCAGGGTAGCCTGGGCATCTTCCTGACGAGCCCGATCGCCGTGGTGCTGCTGTGCATCGCCGCCTTCTCGGTGCTGCAGGCCACCCCACTCTTCCGCTGGCTGCGCGGAGCCCTGCGCGCACGTACGCAAGCCCAGTGACCCCCAACCATCATCACGAGGACTTCATCATGACAACAATCACTGAGGTATGTGCCAGGACGGTCAGCGTGCCGCTGGATAACCCCACAAGTTTCTCCAACCGCCAGGTGCACAAGCGCGACTATGTGCTCGTCGAGGTGGCCGGCGACGACGGCCATGTCGGCATCGGCTTCTGCTACGGTGGCAACAACGCCGGGGCCCTGGTGGCGCATGCTGTGCGGGATCTGCTGCGGCCGGTGCTGGTGGGGGGGGATGCCCATGCCACCGAGGCCCTGTGGCAGGCCATGTATCAGGAGTCGCTGCTGCACGGTCGCTGCGGCGCGGTGATGCGCGCCATCAGCATCCTCGATACCGCCCTCTGGGACCGCAACGCCCGGGCGGCGGGCCTGCCGCTCTATAAGTACCTGGGCGCCAGCGATACCCAGAGCGTGCCGGCCTATGCCAGTGGTGGCTACTACCTGGATGGCAAGACGCCTGAGATGCTGGGCGAGGAGATGGCCGGCTACGTCGCCCAGGGCTTCACCGCGGTGAAGATGAAGGTGGGGCGCGAGGACCTGGCCGGGGAAGAGGCGCGGCTGGCGGCGGTGCGGGAGGCCGTGGGTTCCGCCGTCCAGGTCATGCTGGATGCCAACAACGCCTGGCGGGACCTGCCGTCGGCGCTGGCCTTCATGCGCATGGCCGAGCCCTACCACCCGTTCTGGATCGAGGAGCCCTTCAGCCCGGACGACATCGACAACCACCGGCGCCTCGCGCAGCGCACCCCGGTGCCGGTGGCCACCGGGGAGATCGAGGCCGGACGCTGGCGCTTCCGCGAACTGCTGGAGAAGGAAGGCGCCATGATCCTGCAGACCGATGCCGCGGTGTGCGGCGGGATCACCGAGTTCCGGCGAATCGCCGCCACCGCGGCGAGCTTCGGCGTGGAGGTCTACCCGCACTGGTTCCACGACCTGCACATCCATCTCGCTGCCTCGGCGCCCAACGTGCACATGGTGGAATTCTTCGCCGACGACCAGGTGCTCAACTTCCGGCGGCTGGTCGATACCCAGCTGGAATTCGCCGACGGCCGGCTGCGGCTGCCCACCACGCCGGGCCTCGGGTTCGGCTTCGATGCGGCGGCGCTGGAGCGCTATGCCATCGAGCCCTGGCACTGAAGGGCCCTGACCCGATTAAGGAGAACGTCATGTCCCAAGCGCATGGAGACGTCTGGTCTCCGGTGATCACCCCCTTCGGCGCCGATCTGGCGCCGGAACCCCGGCGCTTCGTGTCCCACTGTCGATGGCTGGCCTCCCACGGCGTCGGGCTCGCGGTGTTCGGCACCAACTCCGAGGCCAACTCCATGACGGTGGCCGAGAAGCAGGGCCTGCTGGGCGCCCTGGTGGAGGGCGATGTCGATCCCGCCCGCCTGATGCCCGGCACCGGGCACTGTGCGATCGGCGACAGCGTGGCCCTGACCCGCGAGGCGGTGGCGGCGGGCTGTGCGGGTGTGCTGATGCTGCCGCCGTTCTACTACAAGGGCGTCAGCGACGAGGGGCTGTTTCGCTACTACAGCGAGGTGATCGAGCGGGTGGGGGATTCGCGGCTGCGGGTCTATCTCTACCACATTCCGCCCGTCGCCCAGGTGCCGTTGTCGCTGGCATTGGTTGAACGCCTGCGCAGCGCCTTTCCCGACACCATCGCCGGTATCAAGGACAGCGGTGGCGACTGGGCGCATACCCAGGCGTTGATCGAGCGCTTCGGCGGTGACGGTTTTGCCGTCTATGCCGGTAGCGAGCGGTTCCTGCTCGACACCCTGCGGGCAGGCGGCGCCGGCTGCATCAGCGCTACCGCCAACGTCAACCCAGCGGCCATCGCCGGCCTGGCCGCGAACTGGCAGGCCGACGACGCCGACGAGCGTCAGCAAGGGCTCAACACCCTGCGTGACCTATTCGAGCGGTATCCTCTGATTCCCGCCATGAAGGCCGCCACGGCGCACTTCTCCGCGGCGGCCGACTGGCGTCGCGTGCGTCCCCCACTGGTCGAGCTGGACGAGAAGCGTGCCGGTAGTCTGTTCGCCGCGCTCGAGGCGATGGGCTTCCGCATGGCGGGACTGGGGGAGGCAGACCATGGGTGAGGCCTGGCGTATCGTCGCCGTGCGGCGGCTCAGCGAGGCACAGCTGGCAAGGCTGTCACGGATCGCCGAGGTCGAGTACTTCGAGGACCTCACCGACGACAATCGCGAAGAATTCCTCGCGGCCCTGTCGCGGGCCCATGGCCTGATCGGCGGGAAGCTGGAACTCGACGAGGCGATGCTGGCCGAGGCCCCGGCGCTGCGTGTGGTGTCGACCATCTCGGTGGGCTACGACCACCTGCCGCTGGCGGCCATGAATCGGCGCGGCATCCTGCTGTGCCACACGCCGGACGTGCTGACCGAGTCCACCGCGGACACGGCCTTCGCGCTGATCATGGCCACTCAGCGCCGCCTGGTGGAGCTGGCCAACCTGGTGCGCGAGGGGCGGTGGCAGGCGCACATCGGTCGCGAGCACTTCGGGGTCGACGTGCATGGCAAGACGCTGGGCATCGTGGGGGCGGGGCGGATCGGTGCGGCGATCGCGCGGCGCGGTGCGTTGGGCTTCGGCATGCCGGTCTTGTATACGGCGTCCACGCCGAAGCCCGAGTTGGAAGCCAGCCTGGGCGCCCAGCGTCGCGAGCTGGACACCCTGCTGGCGGAGGCGGACATCGTCTGCCTGAGCGTGCCCTACAACGCCGATACCCACCACCTGATCGACGCCGCGGCCCTGGCGCGGATGAAGTCGTCCGCCGCGCTGGTCAACGTGGCGCGGGGCCGGGTTGTCGATGAGCCGGCATTGATCGATGCCCTGCAGCGCGGTGTCATCCGCGCGGCGGGGCTCGATGTCTTCGCCGAGGAGCCCATGCCAGGGGATTCGCCCCTGGCGAGCATGGCCAATGTGGTGGCTACGCCACATATCGGCTCGGCGACTCACGAGACCCGCGAGGCCATGGCCCAACTGGCGGTGGACAACCTGGTGGGCGCCCTGGCCGGCCGCGGTCCGCGCACCGCCGTCAACGAGACCGTCTTGCGACGGGCCACCGGTGAATCCAGGGAGGCACAATGATGTCGCGGCGTCTGGAGCGCATTCTGTGTCTCGATGACTTCGAGCGGGCGGCCCGCCGACACCTGCCGCGGCCGCTATTCGGTTATGTGGCCAGCGTGGCCGAGGAGGGCGGCACCGCCCGGGCCAGCCGTGATGCCTTCGATGACTACCGGTTCCTGCCAAGGGCGCTGGTGAACGTCGCCGAGGTATCTACCGAGGCCGAGCTCTTCGGCCAGCGCTACGCCTACCCCTTCGGCATCGCGCCCATGGGCATCAGCGCCCTGACGGCCTATCGCGGCGACCGGGTGCTGGCGCAAGCGGCGGCCGACGCCGGGATCCCCATGGTCGTCAGCGGCACCTCGCTGATGCCCATGGAGGAACTGGCGGGGTCGGGCGGCTCGGACTGGTTCCAGGCCTACCTGCCCGGAACGGCGGAGGAGATCGATGCCCTGCTGGCCCGGGTCGAGCGGGCCGGCTTCACGAAGCTGGTAATCACCGTGGACTATGCCGTGCCGCCGAACCCCGAGAACCACCGGCGTGCCGGCTTCTCGTCGCCACTGCGGCCCAGCGTGCGCCTGGCATGGGATGGCGTGGTGCGACCGCGCTGGCTGTTCGGGACTTTCCTGCGCACCCTGTGGCGCCACGGCGTACCGCATTTCGAGAACAATGCTGCGACCCGCGGCGTGCCGGTGCTGGCCAGGAACGTCAACCGGGACTTCTCGGGCCGCCGGCATCTCGACTGGTCGACCCTCGAGCGGGTCCGGGCACGCTGGTCCAGCACCCTGGTGGTCAAGGGCATCCTGCACCCCGAGGATGCCAGGCGGGCGGTGGCGGCAGGGGCCGACGGCCTGATCGTCTCCAATCACGGCGGGCGTCAGCTCGACGCCACCGTGGCGCCATTGACCATGCTGCCCGAAGTGCTGGCGGCGGTGGAAGGGGCCATACCGGTGATGATCGACGGCGGCTTCCGGCGTGGCAGCCAACTGCTGAAGGCGTTGTCGCTGGGGGCGAGCTTCGTGTTCCTGGGCCGCCCCTTCAACTATGCGGCGAGCATCGCCGGCGAGTCCGGTGTCGCCAGGGCCGTGACCCTGCTCGGCGAGGAGATCGAGCGCAATATGGCCCTGCTGGGCGTCACCAGCCTCGATTCGCTGGGCCCGCAGTGTCTGCGTAGGCAGAGTGCCTGATCCTGGAGTTCGAAATTCACCCTCCCAGGAAGGGATTTGGCTCGCTGTTGGTGGAGATATGTAGCAGTTTGATGGCGCGGGTGGCGGTTACATGGAGCAGAGCGCGCTCGTTGAGTTCGCGGTGGCATTTCTCCACCGTGTCTTCCGTTCGGCCGGTGTGCTTCTCCAGCAGGGCCTGGAGGCGACCGGACCAGCGGGTGTCCGGGCTGATCTGGGTGGTGAGGTGAGTCAGCACCATCAGGACGGTGAAGAGGCGGCGGGGGCACCCCTTCCCGCCTGAGGTGGCGGAAAATCGAGGTGTTTCGGCCAACTGGGCGGAATGGAGAGCTCGCGGTTCCATAGCCGGAAATGATGCGCACAGACATTTCTAATGACGGGGAGCCAATGAAGGGGGCGTACACCCGTGCAGTAACGTTGCTTGCTGCAGAGCGCTTTAGTAAAAGCTTATCGTGACGAAGGGCTATCAGGCTATTGGCAGCTCCCTTTCCTGGCCAGCTGTCTCTAGGACTTTCGTTAGAGTGCTAACAAGAGGTGCCGCATGGCATCATCCCGAACCGGCCTTTGGCCGGTTTCGGCTTTATGGGCTGGGCGTTTGCAATCAGGAGAGCAGGGCATGACTCAGGACACCACCACATCGCCGCCGAGCGAGTTGCGTCAGGCGCTGCTGGCCTACGGCCTGCTGTGGTGCCTGGGGCTCTACCTGCGCCTCACGGTGCTGGTGGTCCCGCCGCTGATTCCCCAGCTCAAGGCGGTGCTGGGCTTCTCCAGCAGCGACGTGGCGATTGCCACCAGCCTGCCGCTGGTCACGCTGGCCCTCGGTGCGCTGCTGGCCGGTTGGCTGCTGGCGCGGGTCGGTACGCGCTCAAGCATGCTGCTGGGGCTCGCCATCATGGCGTTGGGCAGCGCGCTGCGCAGCCTGCCGGAGGGTTTCCTGCCCTTCCTGCTGGCGACCGTACTGATGGGTACAGGCATCGCCTTCATGCAGACGGCGATGCCGGTACTCGCCAAGCTGTGGGCGCCCGGCCGTATTGGGCGCGCCTCGGCGGTGTACACCAACGGCCTGCTGGTGGGCGAGCTGCTGGCGGCGGGCGCCACCGGGCCGATGGCCGCGGCCTGGCTCGGTGCCCAGTGGCAGTGGGCCTTCGCCCTATGGGTCGCCCCGGTGCCGCTGCTGATGCTGGCGCTGATCGTCGGCTGTCGGCACCTGCCGGCCATGGCGAACGGCTCCCGCAGCGCGAGCCTGACCCTGCCGGACCCCCACGACGCTCGCACGTGGCGCCTGGTGGCCCTGCTCGGCGCGGCGGCAGCGCTCTACTTCACCGGCAACGTGTTCCTGCCTCCGCTGCTCGAGGCCAGCGAGCGCCTGTCGCTGCTGGCCCCCAGCCTCACCGCCCTCAACGGCGCCCAGATGCTCTCCTCGGCGCTGTTGATCTACTATGCCGACCGGCTTATGGGCCGGCCCCGGCCGCTGATCGGCATCACCGCGCTGGCGCTGCTGGCCCTGCCGCTGATGCTGTGGCTGCCGGGCGGCCACGTGGTGTGGGCGGCGGGCGTGTTCGGCTTCTTCACCAGCGCGCTGTTCATCTTCGTGCTGGCGCTGCCGGCCTGGCTGGTGCGCCTCGAGGCGCTGCCGCGGCTAATGGCCGGCATGCTGTTCTTCGGGTACCTTCTGGTATTCGGCATCACCGTGGTCGGCGGCTGGCTCAACGACCTTTCCGGCACCGTGGCGCTGGCCTTCCTGCCCACGCTGCTGATCAGCCTGGTGGCCATGGCCGTCACCCCGCGGCTGCTCGCATCCCGTCAGTAGGAAACCCGCATGCTTAACGCCCGCATCAAGCTGCGTCATCTGCAGGCCTTCCTCGAGGTGGCCCGCCAGCGCAGCTTCGCCCGGGCCGCCGAGCGCTTGGCGATCACCCAGCCGGGCATCTCCAAGGCCATTCGCGAACTCGAAGAAAACCTCGGCGCCGCGCTGTTCGAACGCACGCCCCAGGGTGTGGCGCTGACCCAGGCGGGCCTGACCCTGCTGCGCCACGCCGGGCCGGCCATGCGCGCCCTGGAGGAGGGCGTGGCCGCCGTCGGCGATACCCACCGCGGCGACCGCTGGCTGCGCGTGGGCGCGCTCTCCACAGTGGAGAGCCAACTGCTGCCCGAGGCCATCCGGAGCTGGCATGCCGAGCCCGACGGGCAGAACGACGTCGGTGTGAATGTGGTAACCGGCTCCAGCGCCTTTTTGCTCTCGCGGCTGCGCCGCGGCGAGCTCGACCTGGTGGTGGGGCGCATGACCGAGGCCCGCGAGATCAGCGACCTGGCCTTCGAGCACCTCTACTACGAGCCGCTGATGCTCAGCGTGCGCAGCGGCCACCCGCTGGCCGGCATCGCGCCGCTCGAAGCCGAACGACTGGGCGACTTCCCCTGGGTACTGCCGCCGCCCCAGACCACCCTGCGCCAGCAGGTCGACAGCTTCTGCGTGCGCCACTCGCTCACGCTGATGAGCCAGCGCCTGGAGACCCTCTCGCTGCCCGTCAGCCGGCGCTACACCCTGGAGAGCGACGCCATCTGGGTCGCGCCCGAGGAGGCCATCGCCGAAGACTTGGCGGCGGGGCGGTTGTGTCGGCTGGCCATCGACCTGGAAGCGCAAGGCGGCTCCGTGGGGCTCTGCTTCAATGCCAGCATGGAAGCCTCGCTGGCGCGGGAAGCCTTCTGCGAGGTACTGCGCGAGGTCAGCGCCAGGCGCGGCTTCGGCAGCGCAACATAACCCAGAGGTTATGAGGGCTGCCGAGTCGTCAATTGGCGCACCTGCGGCAAGGCGCCACACTGGGCGAGACAGAACCACTCTCCCAAGAGACGACACCATGCAAGATCACAACAAGCGCTTTGTAGAGCGCGACCGTAACTGGCACCCCCCGGCCTACGCTCCCGGCTACAAGACCAGCGTGGCCCGCTCGCCGCAGCAGGCATTGGTCAGCATGCAGCAGCCCAGCGCCTCCGAGCTCACCGGTCCGAGCTTCCGCCAACTGCGCATGGGCTCCCACGACAACGACCTGCTGCTCAACTACCGCGAAGACCCCGCGTTGGCAGGGGCGGTCGGCCTGCCCGTGGGCGAGCGCATCATCATGTTCGGCCGCGTCGTCGACCAGTTCGGCAAGCCGGTACCGCATACCCTGGTGGAGATGTGGCAGGCCAACGCCGGTGGCCGCTATCGCCACAAGAAGGATGGCTACCTTGCGCCGCTGGATCCCGGCTTCGGCGGCGTGGGCCGCACCCTGACCGATGAACAGGGCTGGTACCGCTTCCGCACCATCAAGCCCGGCCCCTACCCCTGGCCCAACGACCCCAACAGCTGGCGCCCCTCGCATATCCACGTCTCGGTGATGGGCCCCTCGATCTCCACCCGCCTGATCACCCAGATGTACTTCGAAGGCGACCCGCTGATTCCGCTGTGCCCCATCGTCAACACCATCAAGGATCCGGCCGCGGTCGAAACCATGATCGGCCGCCTCGACATGGCGCGCAGTAAGCCCATGGACTGCCTGGCCTACCGCTTCGATCTGGTGGTGCGCGGCGAACTGCAGACCTTCTTTGAAAACCAGTAAGCGGGTTCGAGAACCAGCAAGGGGCAACCAGATGAAACAGCCGAATTCCCAACCCTGCAGCGAGCTGATGCTGCGCGAGACCGCTTCCCAGACCGCCGGGCCCTACGTGCACATCGGCCTGGCCCTTCACGTGGCCGGCCTGCCCGAGCGAGACGAGGAGATCTGGAGCCGGATGGCCAGTCCCGAGGCCGAGGGCGAGCACATCGAGGTGGTCGGCACCGTGATCGACGGCAACGGCGACCTGGTGCGCGACGCCCTGCTCGAGGCCTGGCAGGCCGACAGCCAGGGCCGCTACCAACCCGAATTCGACCTCAAGAAGCCGTTCAACAGCTTCGGGCGTACCGCCACCACCGCCGACGAGGGCAGCGAGTGGTCACTGACCACCATCAAACCCGGCCGCGTGCGGGTCGACGGCATCGACGAAGAACACGGCGTCATCGACGACAAGGACTCCCACCTGGCGAATGCCCGCAGCGCCCTGAAGATGGCACCGCACATCAACCTGGCGATCTTCGCCCGCGGCGTGAACATCCAGCTGCAGACCCGCCTCTACTTCGAGGACGAAGCCGAAGCCAACGCTGAATGCCCGGTGCTCTCCCGCATCGAATCGCCGACCCGCCGCCAGACCCTCATCGCCAAGCGCGAAGAGGCCGACGGCAAGGTGCGCTACCGACTCGACATCAAGCTGCAGGGTGAGGGCGAGACGGTGTTCTTCGATTTCTGATCTAGCGCCACCGTAGCTAACCCGGTCCCGTTAGGGGGCCGGCAGCAAGAGAGCCAGCGCAATGCGCTGGCTCTCGTCTTTTTGGCTTACGTTGGCTTGGATCGCTGGTGCAAGCCTGCGATAGCGTATAGGCTGAGGTATGTATTTATTTGTAAGCGGATTTTGGCGAGCTTGATAGATAAGAGCCGAGGTTAACTGAGTGATGGTTGGTGGTGGCAAAGGGGAAGTATACCGGCCGCTAACGACCCAAAGCGGACCTGGCAGCAAAGGCGGCATGCTCGTTCATCCTTGTTATGCGACATGCGCGGTGACTGGTGTTATGTGGCCGAGGTACTCTTGAATGTGCATGCGTGTTCATCCGATATCAGACCGTGCGGTCTAATACCTGTTAGCCATAAGACGCCGTCGACATGACATTACCGATAGCCACGAACATTCCCGAAATTGACTTCAATATCGGAGGACTCAGAAGTCATGCCATCCTGAACATTTTTGTTCAAGAACTAGGCCTGTCCGCAGAAGAAATGAAGTTCCGCGGCTGGTTGCTGCATACGGTTTTCTCGGCTGCTCGGCATTATTCAAGCGCACGACAACTGGTAGTCCAACAGAATAATTCCGACCAACAACGAGATGGTGGTTTGGTTCTGCATTTATTGGATGTATCGGAAAATTTAGAGGGTTGCGTTACAGGTGTTTATCGATCATGCATGGCAGTGCGCAGAATGCACAGCAAGAGCGAACCATGCAGAGTTTTTGTTGAATCGTATAGTGGGAAAGTTGATAGCCTTGCTAGGCTTAGAAATCAGTTTGAACACATGCATGGGCAGATTGTATCGGGTGAAACAGGTGACGGTCCGATCTCAATTATCCTTTCAGGGCAAGGTAGGAGTTTAAGCTTTCGAAGGCTAAAGCTTGACATCACATCTTTGTATGATTTGATACATGGTTTATATCAGGTGGTTGCCAGTATGTATCCATCATTTTCGAGCAACGTTCCTGTTTCAAATAGACCATGGGAGCCCAAGAAGCTCACTATCTCTGCCTCCATGAGTGCAACGGTAATGAGAAAAGGAGAGTCCTCCGATGGCTAACCAGGCCAAGCACAGCGACAGCTTTTCCGTTGCGGCTTCGCCTCCACTACAAAGCTGCGCGTGTTGGCAGCGTTAGTGCGAATACTCGCTGCTGAAGGTCGGATATAAGGGGGAATAGTGGTCAAGACGGAAATCCTATCGGTCAGGGATCCGCAGTGGGTCGACGAGAACCGCACCGCGATCAACTGCTGGGTTAGAACGAACACGCTCGTGCAGGAGGTTCCCTTTACGGCTACGCCTTATGATCCGGAGCCCCACGGGAGAGAGCTTTTCGCGAGGTGCCTAGCTGGCGAGTTTGGAGATATTGCTGCGCCGGAGGCACAGCGCTTGCCTGCCCCCATGCCGCCGGCAGAGGTTCCCGTCCAGCTAAAACGGCTGGAGAGGTTTCTGAGCCACGCAAACCTCGAGAATGCTAGGAAGTCATTTCGCAGTGTCGTGATTGTTTGGGCGTCATTTCTCGACGGCCTTCTAGATGAGTTGCTAGAAATTGAGGCTTTGCGCGCTTCCGCTGCGGGCGAAGCAGTGGGAAAGCCGCCGCACACCTTCGATGACCGGATCAAGCGAGCCTTCGCCGCCGGATTAATCGATCAGGAAGAGACTGACAGGTGCCTCCACATAAGGCGTATACGGAATGCGGCGGCTCATGATTGGGAGCTTTCCCTTGAGACAGAAAGTGTACTGCCGGGTCTGCGAGCGCTCCATGAGGCGGATCACTCTGAGGTGTTGGTTTTTCAAGATGACTTAGATTATTTGCTCCAGCGGGTTTACAGTGCCTCTTGCGCCATGCTCATCATGCGGCTGCTTGAGCGCCTGCCAGTCGAGGCGGCGTAAAAGCGCTAACAAGTCCATTGAGCGAACGGACAAAAAAGCTGGCGTTTTTCGTCCGTCGCTTATGTCCAGCGTTACATCAGTATTTATTAAATGTCCGCTTATGGCCGAAAGCCATCACTCACCCTCGGAGCTATCGCCTGTTCACATGCGGTGATTCTCTAGTAGGAAGTCCACGAACAATCGCACCCGCGCCGGCATCGCCGAGCCACCCACGAACACCGCATGAATGGGTTCCCTATCACCGGGATTGAAGGCTTCCAGCAGCGGCACCAGGTCGCCGCGCTGCAAATCCTCGGCCACGCTGAATTCGCCGATGCGCGCGATGCCGGCGCCCACCCGTGCGAATTGCGCCAGCGCCTCACCGCTACTGCATTCGATATTGCCGCATACCTTGAGGGAGAATGCCTGGTCGTCGCGGATGAACGGCCAGTTGGGTTCAGCACGTCGGAAGTTGAAGCGCAGGCAGTTGTGTTGCAGCAGGTCTTCCGGTTGCTGCGGCGTGCCGTGGCGCTGGAGATAGGCTGGGGAGGCCACCACCACCTGGCCGGTATCGCCTATGCGGCGAGCGGTCAGTGGGCTGTCGGGCAGATGGCCAAAGCGCACGGCTACGTCGGCCTGGCCGCCGAGAATATCGACTACTTCGTCGCCCAGAGTGAGGTCAACAGTGATGTTCGGGTAACGCGCGCTGAATGCGGTCACCAACGGCACGATGGCCAGCCGCCCGTGGCCGAGCGCAGCACTTACGCGCAAGCGGCCTTTGGGCACGCCCTGGTCAGCAATGGCCTCTTCGACCTCGGCCATATCGGCAAGGATGCGTCGAGCACCACGCAGATAGGCCTCGCCTTCGGCGGTAAAAGTGATCGCGCGGGTGGTGCGCAGCAACAGGCGGGTACCGAGGCGTTGTTCGGTGCGCGCGATGATTCGGCTGACGGCCGAGGGTGTCAGCCCCAACGCTCGCGCAGCGGCCGACAGGCTGCCTTCCTCCGCCACGCTGGCGAACACGACCATTTCGCCTGACCTGCCGCTAAAGTCCATTTGTTCCTCTTAAGCAAAGGTGTTTGCCGTAAAGGCTATCTACCGCTTGCAATGTCCGAATTGTAGCATTCTCGGCATAGATGAGGAGCCTTTCCATGCGTATAAATCCCCCCCTTGTTGCGCTAGCCATCGGTGCCTTCGGCATCGGTGTCACCGAGTTCTCCCCCATGGGCTTGTTGCCGGGCATCGCGCTTGATCTCGGCGTTTCCATTCCTGCTGCCGGCCTGCTGGTCAGCGCCTATGCGCTGGGCGTGCTGCTCGGCGCGCCCCTTATGACTCTGACCACGGGCAGGATCCCCCGGCGTTACCTGCTGATCGGACTGATGGCCATCTTCACTCTGGGCAACCTGATGTCGGCGCTGGCGACTGACTACTACAGCCTGCTTGTCGCCCGGCTGGTGACCTCGCTTAATCACGGCGCCTTCTTTGGCGTCGGCTCCATCGTCGCCGCCAGTCTGGTCGCGCCGGACAAACGGGCGGGGGCGGTGGCGGCGATGTTCATGGGCCTGACCCTGGCGACCATCGGTGGCGTGCCGTTGGCAGCCTGGTTTGGCGAGGTGTTCGGCTGGCGCACGGCGTTCTGGGGCATTACCGCCCTTGGTGTGTTGACCATGTTTGCGCTGTGGTTCGCATTGCCCAATGTGCCTCTGCCGAAAGGCGGCGGCGTGCTGGCTGAAATTCGCGTGCTGGGTCGTGGCTCTGTGCTGGCAGCCTTGGCCCTGACCGTGATCGGGTCCAGTGCGATGTTTACCGTATTCACCTATATCGCGCCGATCCTCAGCAGCGAGACCCAGGCGTCCACCACCTTCATCACCGCCATGCTAGTGCTATACGGCATCGGCCTGACGTTGGGCAACATATGGGGCGGAAAGGCGGCGGATCGCTCTGTCGACCACACCCTGATCGTCTCGCTGAGTGCGCTGATCTTGGTATTGCTGGCGTTCACGGTGCTGATGCGCTGGCCGCTACCGGCTGCTGCGGCCATTCTGATCTGGGGTATCGCCAGCTTCGCCATTGTGCCGCCGCTGCAGATGCGGGTGATGGAAGCCGCCAAGGACGCGCCCAACTTGGCCTCGGCTGTGAACATCGGCGCCTTCAACCTGGGCAATGCGATTGGCGCGGCGCTGGGTGGTGCGGTGATCAACGTCGGCCTGGGCTACCCGGCGATTTCCCTGGCCGGTGCGGCGATGGCCATGCTGGGGCTGTTGATGGTGTTGGGGTTTGCCTGGCGTTCCAGGGCGGTGGCGGCTGCAGTGGTGTAAAGGCCGGCCTGTGTCAACTGGGGAAGCCACGGTTTGAATGAATCGTGGCCTGTCCCCGATTCATTGCTGGCCTACGGCGCATCCTTGCTTTCGCAGGCCTGAGCAGTCGCAACGGGGATTGGCCTAGCTAGCTTATGGCCTGGCGTCAATCGAGCCCATTGAGCGGCAGCTTCTGGCCGATAGCAGCTATGTACAATATCGTCGTTTTCTATCTCTCGCAGACCGCCCTCCAGGAAGCCTTGGTGGGCGGTTTTACGTAAAAAGGTTACGTTTGGCTTTCTACGTGTAGAAATCGCGGGTTTGCGCAGCATGAGCCAGACGGATCGATCGCCACGAGGAAGTCGAGAAGACCTTATACAGCCACGCGACGAGATCACTCGGCGAGTCCGCTCTAGGCCCACTCTAGGTAATGCTTACCCATCATCCGATACACTTCCTCCGCTGCGATGGGGTGCGATATCACATAGCCTTGCGCAGTATCGCAACCCAGCTCGGCCAGTGCCTCCAGGGTGGCTTGATCCTCGATGCCTTCTGCGGTCACCTTGAGACCTAAGGTATGGGCCAGTTCGATTGTTGATGCGACGATGGCATAATCGCGCCGGTTTTCACGCATATTCCGAATAAAACTGCGGTCCAGCTTGACCTCTTCGATGGGGAATCGACTCAGGTAGGAGAGAGACGCATAGCCGGTACCGAAATCATCGACGGCACAGTCGATACCAATTTCCCGCAACGTGGCGATGACCCTCTGGGTATGATCATGGTCTTGGATCACCCCGGTCTCGGTAATCTCCAGCCGTAGGCCCTGTAGGCTGGTCGTCCTCTTGTCGCGGAGGAAACCCACCAGACCGGCTCCATCGGATAAATCCTGGGCGGCTATATTGACGCTGATGCCAAAGTCGGGATCTCGTGTGCGACAGCGAGCCAGCTCCTCGATGGCTTCATCGATTACCCAGCGGGTGAGGCGGGTGATCATGCCGGCCTTTTCCAGGAGGGGGATAAAGTGACCTGGCGATATGAAGCCCAGCCGCGGGTGTTCCCAACGGATTAGCGCCTCGGCCTCGCGGATGCGGCCGCTGGCCAGATCCAGCTTGGGTTGATAGACCAGACGCATGTCACGAGTGCCATGCTGGCGAAAATCGTGCAGCAGGATCAAGTCTCGAGGATCGGGCTGTAACTGAGGCGTATAAACACACCAAGTGTTGCCCTTGGCGTGTGCCGAGGCATAAGCCGTGACAGCGCGGCGTAACAGCTCTTCGGCGTGAATGGAGGCGGAGTCTTTGCCACCGTCGCCGGCACGTCCGATGCTAATGCCCATTACGACCCCCGGATCGACATAGAGCCCTTCGATATAGAAGGAGGTAGTCAGTCGAGCCATCGTTTCTTCCGGGGAAAGCTCCTGCGGAGTGATGAGAGCAAAGGTGCCTGTGCCGAGATGGGATACCAGAGGGAAGCCCAAGTGTTCCACATGGTAGCCATAGTCTTTGATCAGTTTCTCGTGACCGGTGCGACCAAAAGTGCTAGTGACCGAATCCAGACTCTGCAACCGCAGGAAGACCAAGGTAGGTGACCAGTCGGGTGCTTCATTTAGCCTACGTTCCAGGTCGTCGATAAAGGCTTGCCGGTTGGGCAGGCCGGTCGCTGCATCATACTCCGCTTGGTCACGCAGCTGTTTCTCCAGGCGGCGACGGGACTGCAACTCCGTGGTCAGTTGACGAGTTTTCCGGGCCACCTGACGCTTCAGGACCCAGGCGCCAATCAGTCCGAGCAAGGCCAACAGCAGTATCGGCGCGATGATCCAGGCCAAGGTATTCAGATGATCGGCTATGGTCGGTTTACGCCACTCCAGCTCGGGGAGCCACTTCTGATAAATGGCGAAGTAGATACCGTCGGACTGCATGGCCGCGAGTTGAAAGTTCAGCCACTCCAGCAGATCGCTGTTGCCCTTGCGCACGGCGAAGACATAGGGGCGCGGCCAGAAAGGCGAACTGGTACTCCGCACATCGTAATCGGCGGCAAGGCGTTTGGCGCTAAGCGTAGCTTCAACGCAGGCATCGGCTTCCCTGGCATGTACTGCCAGAATGCAGGCCCGCTCGCTTTTCACGGGGTACAGGCGGATATCGGGATGCTCTTCTGCCAGTTGCTCCTGTGCATAGCCAGCCGTCGTGACAGCGACAGTTTTTCCTCTCAGGGCGTCCAGGTTGCTGAAGCGCTCACCCTCGGTATGAGAAAATATGCTGTGGAACTGGTGATAAAAGGGGTTGGTGAAATCATATTGCTGGCGACGGCGCTCCGAAGCGAAGAGAGCAACCGCATCGGCCTCACCACTCTCGACAGCATGCAAGGCTGTCTCCCACGCCGTAAGCCGATGCTCCGCCGTTACCCCACCCTGCTGTGCCATGGCGTCCTGCAGGTCGATAACAAACCCCTTGGCTTGCCCTTGGGCGTCGAGCCATTGGAAGGGCGCATAAGTGGCAGAACCCGCGAAGACGATATCTTCGCTCCGGTCGGGGTGCAGGTTTCCCAGCGCGCTCTTGGGGAGGAGCCCAACGAGAAACAGGCCGGCCGCTAGCATCAGGAGGCAAAGTAGGCCGGCACGGTTGGCAAGCATCAGCGTTCCTTGATCGCTAGAGAATTTTGTTAGTTTGTTAAGTACACTTTACCTTGCACAGTACGATCTACCAAGTGGCTCTAGGTCGGATGGGCGAGAAGCTGGCCGTCCTTCTTCCTAGCACTCCAAGGAGCAGATCTAGGTTTCCATGCCAAGCGAAGAAGGAGCTTGCCGGCAATCTCTCTGAGCTTAAAGAATTATTCTAAGATTTTCTTGATATCCTCCCGACGACAGCAGGAAACACCATGGTTACTCCTCGCTCTGGAAACCCCTCCGCACACGTGGTTCGGTCATTGCTACAACACCGGCATGAGCTATCGGTGTATTCGAAATATGCGCGCTATGCCCTGCCAGCGGAGGTCACGGAGCTGGATCTGGAGGCAGGCCACCTGGTGCTGGAGGCGGAGTACGGCGGCGCCGACATGGACCACTATATCAGCGATGGCTGCTTGAGCTTTGATATCGAAGCGCTCAAGGTCCCTGAGATCAGCGAGCGCGAGGTGTTCACTCTCAGCAACGTGCCGGTGAAAGTCCTGAAGACGGATAGCACGACCTATCGCCTGGAGTGTCAGCTGCCGGAGTCGGTCTTCGTGAAGGAGAGTCGCGGGGCGGTTCGCATCCCCTTTATCTTGGGGATGCAGGCGCGCGTTAGCGTCGAGGTGTATCTCCATGAGCTCAGCATCCCGGGACGGTTGCGGAACCTCTCCGTCGGCGGCTGCATGGTGGATATCGCGCTTGCCGATAGCATCGCTATTAGCGTGGAACAGATCGTACCCGGGGTCACCCTGGAGTTCCCCAACGGAGAGAGCTTCTTCGCCGAAGCCAGCGTTCGCCATATGCGCCCATTTGGTAACCATGGCTACGCCGCCGTGGGTCTACAATTCATCAACCTGTCAGCGACTCAGACGGAAGCCCTTTACCATTACGTGTCGGAAGCGGAGCGCGAGGCTGCTTATCGATCAGGCGTCAACGACAAGGTGTCCAGCCACTCCCCACTGTTCATTCCTGGAGCCAAGGAGACAAAAATCCTGCAGCGCGAAGAGCAGGAGCGCCAGAAGCGCGCTCATCAAACCCCCATGCAGCGCGGTGTCAAGGAAGTGGCTCATCAGCTTCAGGTTGGGCTTATGTACATGAAAACGCGTGACTTTTTTCCAGAAGAGACGCTGTACGATTGTGCAGACACGTTGCTGTACCTGGTAGGCCAGGATCGCAAGGGGTTCCTCTATGCACTGACCTTTCTGCGCGACGAGCCGGACTGGGTACGTCACGCCGTTCAGGTTGCCGGACAATTGGCCGACATGTTGCTGCTACGTGACCCCCACTCGCCCCAGGTACGTGAAGCTGTCTTGGGCGCTCTGCTACATACCATGGGCAAACCGCTATTGGTCAGCCAAGAGCTTCCATCGCTCAAGGTGCACATGAAGCCCCACCAGAAAGAAATTTTGAAAGGTCATGTGGGGGCGCTCCGGAAGAAATTACAGACACTTGGCTGGATGCCGAGCCCGACCTGTCGCGATGTGTTTGAGAATTCCAACGAACGGCTCGATGGATCCGGCTACCCAGCTGGCAGACGAGGTGATCAGCTTTCAGAAGTGGCGAAGCTGGCTTCGGTACTCAAGGCGGTGAATAAACTCACCCATGAACGCAACGGGATTCCTCCTCGATCACCGCTCGATGCCTACCGCTGGGTGAATGACGCTGCCGGCGCTTACGACAAGACGATACTCGTCGAGTACATCCAACACTACGGCCTCTATCCGATCGGCAGTCTGGCGAAGTTCTCGGGTGGCTTCCTAGCCTGGATCATGGACATCGATGCCAAAGGAATGCCTATCAAGGTAAACGTCGTCAAGAACCTATCGTTCAAAGACACGAATATCGATTATGTCTTGAGTGCAGGCGACTTCTCTCAAATAGGAAAGCTCGAAGGCGTAGTCAATCCAGCAGACTACGGTGTGCGACTCATCAAAGCATGACGCTAAGCCGATCGAGGGCACTCTGTCCGGACAAGGCTTGATTGCACATCATGTCTTGCATCCCGAAAGGAGACCCGGCCATGCGGCCGGGCCCATCCCGTTGGGGTGACTGATACGTCTTCCATGACGCACCTTTCCGTGTCCTTCATCTCCTGACCGTACAGACTGCCACGCAGGTGCTGGCCTGGTCAGGATGAAAATCCTGCCAAAGATGGCTTAGTAAGCTGCCTTCGAACGCTGTGCTGTCGATTGGCATGACAATCCGTTCAGGGCACTATGCAAAAAGAATGAAGGTTTCCGTGTCTGGGAAGCAGAGCAAACAAACGTCCTGCTCCCAACCTCACCTCCCTCTCACTCAATCACCTCATAATGCTCGCGCAGAACCAGCGCTGCGACGGGGAGCGGTGGAAACCCGGCAATCAAAGAGCGTTGAGAGCTTCGATGGCTTGGTCGAAATTATCATCTCTTTCCGCCCAGCGCAGGGGTCGCACTTGTCGTACGAGTATCTCCGCGGGGGTCGGTTTCTCGCTGAACAGTGCCATTGCCTCTTCAATGAACTCGTCGAGGGTCATAAACCCCTCGCGGCCCGACTGGCCGGGCTCGAGTTCGGTTTGAACCCCGGGAGGCGCGAGTTCGATCACCTCGACCTTGCCTTTGAGCTGTTCACGCAACGATAGCGTATAGGAATGGAGCGCCGCCTTGCTCGCGCAATAGGTCGGCGCCCAACTCAGCGGCACGAATGCCAGGCCCGACGTCACATTGACGACCGCGGCATCGGGCTGGTGTGCGAGGTGATCGATCAATGCATTAGTGAGGCGGATCGGTCCCAGGAGATTTGTGACGATCGTCTTTTCGGCATCGTGCAAGTCACGGGGCCTGGTCAGGTCCTCCCGGCGCAAGATGCCGGCATTGTTGATCAGCACATTCAGCGACGGATGATCGGCGAGGAGCTGCCGGGCGCACGCGGCAATCGCTTGCGGATTCTCCATGTCGAGCGTGATCGCGTGCATACCTTCGCGACCGGCGATCGTTTGCTCAAGCGCCTCCTTGCGGCGGCCGGCGACTATTACCGTGTTCCCGAGCGCGTGGAAGCGCGCCGCCAGTTCACGGCCGATGCCGGACCCTCCGCCCGTGATGAGAATCGTGTTTCCTGCGGTCTTCATTGTTCTTACTCCTTTTCCGGTAAAGCAACCTAGCGAATTCGCTGTTCGTGAATTGTTATGACCTGGGCAGGCTCAGGCGAGCCGCCCTTCGCGGCGCAGACTCGCGCCGATACGCTGAATCTCGGCTTCGCACTGCGCCAGCGCCGCTTTGTTGAGTGAAAAGAGCGAAGTGAAAGTTCAGCGCACTCCGCCCAACCGCAGGCTGGGGCGTAGCCGCCAGGCCACGAACGCCGACAGCAGGCCGAGCACCAGCGCCGGCACGGGACTGCCGCCAATCAGCAGCAGATGCGTCGCCGTGCCGCCAACCATGGTGGCGAACAGCAATAGGCCACCGACAAAGCCGAAGGCGGGAATCAGGAGCAGCACGGCTCCTGTGATTTCGACGACGCCGGTGACATAGCGAAACCACTGGCCGAAGCCGATGGCATCGAACACCTCGACCATCTGCGGTACACCGGCCAGCTTGGCGATGCCGGCGGCGCCAAACACCAGGGCGAGAAGAATGCGAACGGCCCAGACGATGCGGCGCTGGGCCAGGGAAAGTGACGAGGTGGTGGCCATGGATGCGATACCTTGTGACGAGAAGTGAGGGCTTGCGCCCGGTTGCCAGAAGGATAGGGTGGGCCTGATTGTTTGATTAGATGGTATGGTTGGATTGAATTCATCCAGATTTGGAAGTAATCGAGCCGATGCTGGACCTGAACGACATCGCCCTGTTTGTGCGGGTCGTGCGCCATGGAAGCTTTGCCGAGGCGGCAAGGCAGCTTGGGGTGCCGCCCAATACGCTGAGCCGGCGCGTCCAGACACTCGAAGCACGGCTGGGCACGCGCTTGTTGCAGCGCACCACCCGCAAGCTCACGCTCACTCATGCAGGCCTGGCGTTCCACGAACGCTGCGCGGCAGCGGTGGAAGGGCTGACCGAAGCCGGACAGGAATTGATGACCGGCAGCCAGGAACCCAGTGGCCTGGTCCGTGTTGCGGTGCCGGCTGATTTCTTCGACTTTTTCCAGATGAAATGGGTAGCGGAGTTTCTGGCTGCGCACCCACGGGTGCGGCTCGATTTCGTGCTCAGCGATGCCAAGGCCGATCTGATTGCCGAACGGATCGACGTGGCGTTTCGCAACGGGCCGTTGCAGGACTCCAGTTATGTCGGCCGCCAGCTTCTGGCCGCCAGCAGCGACTGTATGGTGTCGAGTCCCGCCTACCTCGCCACGCGCGGCGTCCCCGGCGCGCTGCAGGATCTGGCGAATCACGACTGTGTGGCCTTCTCCCACGCCAGCGGATACGCCACCTGGCGCTTTCTCAATCGCGATGGCAACGACGAAGAAGTGCAGGTTGCCGCGCGCTTCAGCGGCAACACGGCGCAGGCGCTGCGCAGGGCCGCGATGGCGGGGCTCGGCATCGCACTTCTTCCTCAGCTGATCGTTAGACAGGACCTCGAGGCGGGCCTGCTCGTGCCGGTACTGCCGCAATACCAACGCAAGGGCTATGGCATGCACGTGCTTTACCCGAGCCGGCGGCATCTCCCTTTGGCGGTGTCGGCGTTTATTGATCTGGTGGTGGAAAAGCTCACCCCTCCCTCTCCCCAATCGCTTCAATAATGCTCTCGCAGAACCAGCGCTGTGAGGGGGAGCGGCTAGCCTGGGCCTGCCAGTGCAGCGCGACTTCGAACTCGGGCACGTGAAAGGGAAGTTCGTGGATGGTCAGGGGCGAGCCTTCGGTGAAGCTGGCGGCGACCTGTAGCGGCATGATGGCGATCAGGTCGCTGTCGTGGAGTACCCGTGGCAGCACCGAGAAGTGCGGGATCTCGAGGCTTGCCTTGCGCTGGATGCCCTCCTGACGCATCACTTCTTCGGCCATGCCATGCCCGGAGGAGGAGGTCACGGCGACGTGGCGTGCGGCGATGAAGCGTTCGCGGGTCAGTGGGCCTTCCCCGAAGCGTTCCTGGTTGAGCAGGCACACGTAGCGGTCCCTCAAGAGTACATGGCGAGCAATTGCCGCACCCGTCAACGGTCGGCTGCAGATCAGCGCGTTGACCCGGCCGGCGGCCAGCCACTCCTCGGCATGCTCGATCTCCAGCGGTACCACTTCCAGCTCGGCTTGCGGCGCCTGGTCATGCAGGTGGCGCATGAGCTTCGGCAGCAGCGCCATTTCACCCAGGTCGGTCAGCGCCAGCCGGAAGCGGCGGGTGCAGGTCGCCGGGTCGAAGTCGCGGCTGCTCTCGATGGTGTCCTGGAGCTGCTGCAGGGCGTCGCGCAGCGAGGGGTAGAGCTGGCGGGCGGCAATGGTGGGTTCCATGCCCTGGCGGGTGCGCACGAACAGGCGGTCCTCGAAGAGGTCGCGCAGCCGGGCCAGCGCATAACTGACCGAGGGCTGGGTGACGTATAGCCGCTCGGCCGTCTGGGTGACGCTGCCGGTTTCGTACAGCAGGACGAAGGCGCGCATGAGGTTGAGGTCGATGTGATTCATCGCATAGACACGCTTTATTTTTGATAGAAAGAATATCGATTTGCTTGATTGTAGCAGCGACGACTAGCGTGAAGGCACGTACTGCACAAGAACAAGGAATCGAGCATGCCGAGCGTTCACGCCATCACCTATTCGCTCCTGCGTCGCCAGGGCATTACCACCGTTTTCGGCAACCCCGGCTCCAACGAGCTGCCCTTTCTCAAGGGCTTTCCCGAGGATTTTCGCTACATACTCGGCCTGCACGAAGGGGTGGTAGCGGGCATGGCCGACGGCTACGCGCTGGCCAGCGGCCGGCCGGCGTTCGTCAACCTGCACGCCGCGGCAGGTACCGGCAATGCCATGGGTGCGCTGACCAATGCCTGGTACTCCCACTCGCCGCTGGTGATCACCGCCGGGCAGCAGGCGCGCTCAATGATCGGCGTAGAGTCGATGCTGGCCAACGTCGAGGCGCCGCAGCTGCCCAAGCCGCTTGTCAAGTGGAGCTACGAGCCCGCCTGCCCCGAGGACGTGCCGCGCGCGCTGAGCCAGGCGATCCACAGCGCCTCGCTGCCGCCGCGCGGGCCGGTCTATGTCTCGATACCGCATGACGACTGGGACCGCGAAGCCGGCGACGATGCCGAGCTGGTGGTCGAGCGCGAGATCGACCACGCCGGCGTGCCATCGAGCGTGCAGCTCGAGCGGCTGGCGCAGCGGCTCAATGCCGCCGAGAACCCGGTGCTGGTGCTGGGGCCCGAGGTCGACGCCCGCCGGGCCAACGGGCTGGCTGTGGAACTGGCCGAACGCTTGAGTATGCCGGTGTGGGTGGCGCCTTCCGCCTCGCGCTGCCCGTTTCCCAACCGTCACCCGTGCTTTCGCGGCGTGCTGCCGGCGGCCATTGCCGGCATCGCCGCGCAGTTGGAAGGGCATGACCTGGTCGTGGTCGTGGGCGCCCCGGTATTCCGCTATCACAAGTACGCACCGGGACGTTACCTGCCCGAGGGTGCGAAGTTGGTGCATGTCACCGGCGACGCCAACGAGGCGGCCCGCGCCCCCATGGGCGATGCCCTGGTGGGCGACGTTTACGCCACCCTCGAGGCGCTGCTGCCGCACATCACGCCGAGCGAGCGGACCGTGCCCGAGCCGCTGCCCAAGCCGGCAGTGGTCGAGGATGGCGAAGGGCGCCTGGCCCCGGCGAACGTGTTCGATACCCTCGATGCGCTGGCCCCGGAGGACGCCATCTACGTCAAGGAGTCGACCTCGACGGTGGAGATCTTCTGGGAGCGCGTCGAGATGCGCCAGCCCGGCAGCTACTTCTTTCCCGCCGCGGGCGGGCTCGGTTTCGGCCTGCCGGCGGCGCTGGGCGTGCAGCTCGCCCAGCCGCAGCGTCAGGTGATCGGTGTGATCGGCGACGGTTCGGCCAGCTACGCCATCACCGCGCTGTGGAGCGCTGCGCAGTACCGCATTCCGGCGGTGCTGATCATCCTCAGGAACGATACCTACGGCGCCCTGCGCGGCTTCGCCCGCCACATGGCGGTAGACGATGCCCCCGGGCTCGACGTGCCGGGAATCGACTTTTGCGCGCTGGCCCGCGGCTACGGGGTCGAGGCGCGCCTGGCCGACTCCCGTGAGGCCTTGGAGGCTGCCTTGCAGGAAGGCTTCGCGATGGACCGGCCGCTGCTGATCGAGGTGCCGACCCTGCCCACCTGAGCCCCATCAAATAACCAATACAACGACAAAGAGGACACCGTCATGAAACACGCCATCTCACGCCTGCTGCTCGCCACCTCCGCGCTGGGGCTGTGCGCCTCGGTCGGCGCGGAAACCACATTGCGCATGGCGCATCTCTGGCCGGAGGGTTCGGCGGTCAACCAGGAGATCTACCGGGCCTGGGCGGAACGGGTGGAGCAGGATTCCGGCGGCGAGCTCAAGGTCGAGATCTACCCCTCGCAGACCTTGAGCAAGGCCGACCAGGCCTATGACGCGACGGTCAACGGCATCGCCGATATTGCCGTCACGCTGCAAGGCTATACCGCCGGGCGTTTCCCGCTCACCGAGATCGTGCAGTTGCCCGGGATCGTCAACAGCGCCTCACAGGGCGCGTGCATCCTGCAGACGCTCTACGACGAGGGCGACATCGCCGGTGAATACGACGACACCCGCGTGCTGTTCCTGTTCACCATCGGGCCGGCCTACCTGCATACCCGCGACACTGAGATCCGCACCCCGGCCGACCTCGAGGGGCTGCGCATCCGCCGCCCCAGCGAGGTGGCCGGCGAGATGCTCGCCAGCATGGGCGCTCAGCCCTTGGGCATGCCGGCGCCGGACATCTTCACCTCGCTGCAGCGCGGGGTGATGGATGGCCTGAGCTTTCCCTGGGAGGCGATGAAGGTGTTTCGCATCAACGAGCTGACGAAGTATCACCTGCAGGTGCCGTACTACGCCGGTGCCATCGTGGCGACGATGAGCCAGGCGAGCTACGAGCGACTCTCCCCCGAGATGCAGGCGGTGATCGACGAGAACAGCGGCATGGAATGGGCTCAGCAGGCGGGGCGGGTCTTCGACGAGCTGGACGAGGCAGGTCGCGAGGAAGCCGTGGCCCAGGGCGACACCATCCACGTGGTGGAGGATCCGCTCAACGACCCCGACTGGGCCGAGCCGCTCAACCAGGGCACCGAGAACTATCTCAAGCGGCTCGAGGAGCGTGGCCTGAGTAATGCCCGCGCCATCTACGAGAAAGCCATGGCATTGCGCGAGCAGTGCGAGGCGTAAGTGCTAGGCTCTGTTCGTAAAGTGCCTGCGCTCGGCCATACGGCGTTCAGAATCGCCACGAGAACATTCCACTACAACAATGAGGAGCACGCCATGAATACCCTGGACCTGCTGATCGGCGGCCAATCCCGGCCCGCCCACGAATCCACCACCTTCGAGCGCGCCAACCCCTTTACTGGCCAGGCCACGACCACGGCGGCGGCCGCTTCGGTCGATGATGCCAAGGCGGCGGCCGATGCAGCGGGGGCGGCTTTTGCCACCTGGTCGCAAACGGGCCCCGGCGAGCGGCGAATGAAGCTGCTCAAGGCGGCGGAGTTGATGGAAGCGCGCCAGACGGAGTTCATCGAGCGAATGGTGAACGAGACCGGCGCCACGCCGGGCTGGGCCGGCTTCAACGTGATGGTGGCCGCCGGCATGCTGCGCGAGGCGGCGTCGCTGACCACCCAGATCCAGGGCGACGTGATTCCCTCCAACGTGCCCGACAACATGGCCATGGGCGTGCGCGTGCCCTGCGGCGTGGTGGTGGGTATCGCGCCGTGGAACGCGCCGATCATCCTCGGCACCCGGGCCGTGGCCACGCCGCTGGCATGCGGCAACACGGTGATTCTCAAGGCCTCGGAGCAGTGCCCGGCGACCCATCACCTGATCGGCGAGGTGCTGGTCGAGGCGGGGCTCGGCGAGGGCGTGGTCAACGTGATCACCAACGCCCCGGCCGACGCGCCCGAGGTGGTGGAGGCGCTGATCGCGCATCCCCAGGTCGCTCGGATCAACTTCACCGGCTCCACCGCGGTGGGGCGCATCATTGCCGAGAAGGCGGCCCGCCACCTCAAGCCGGTGCTGCTGGAGCTGGGCGGCAAGGCGCCGTTCCTGGTGCTGGACGATGCCGACCTGGACGCCGCCGTGGACGCGGCGATCTTCGGCGCATTCTTCAACCAGGGGCAGATCTGCATGTCCACCGAGCGACTGATCGTCGATGCCTCGGTGGCCGACGCCTTCGTCGACAAGCTGGCCACGCGTGCCCGTGAACTCAAGGCCGGCGACCCGCGGGGGGAGGGCAATGCGCTGGGCACCCTGATCAACGCTGAGTCAGGCGAGAAGCTCAACGGCCTACTTGACGATGCCGTGAGCCACGGGGCGAGGCTCGCCAGCGGCGGCAAGGCCGAAGGAGTGGTCATGCCGGCCACGGTGGTGGATGGCGTGACGCCGCAAATGCGCCTCTATGCCGAGGAGTCCTTCGGGCCGGTGGTGGCGGTGATGCGCGTCGAGGGCGAGGAGGAGGCCGTTCGGGTCGCCAACGACAGCGAGTACGGCCTGTCGGCGGCGGTGTTCAGTCGCGACACGGCACGCGGGCTCAGGGTGGCCGGGAAGATCCGCTCGGGCATCTGCCACATCAACGCCCCCACGGTGCACGACGAGCCGCAGATGCCCTTCGGCGGCACCAAGTCGAGCGGCTACGGGCGCTTCGGCGGCAAGGCGGGTATCGAGGAGTTCACCGAGCTGCGCTGGATCACGATCCAGCTCGGGCCCCGGCACTACCCCATCTAGGCCCATTTAGCCGATCTGGCTATATCCGATGATGAAGGGAGGTGGGCATCAGCCTCCCTTGCGGGCCGCGATGATACGGTCGAGAAGGTCGAGTAGCCACTCGCGCTCGCCTTCTTTCATGAAGCTGTCGAAGTTGTCTTCGCCCGCGGCGACCTTGCGGTTGAGCCGCTCGGTGAATTCCTTGCCCTTGTCGGTGAGGTAGAGGGCGTAGGAGCGCCGATCGTTCTTCGACTTGCGCCGTTCCACCACCTCCATGCTCTCCAGCTTGTCGATGGCCGCCACCATGGCGGAACGGTCCACGTCCAGGGCGGTGGAGACCGCCGACTGGGTCAGCCCCGGGTTGTGGTAGATGATAGCGAGGATGCTGAACAGACCGGGCGTAATGCCCTCCTGGGCGCAAGCCTCGAAGAACACGTCGAAGTAGACGAGCTGCGCCCGGCGTAGCTTGTAGCCGAGGCGGGACTGCAGCATGGAGTAATCGATACCGTTCTGGTCGTCGTTGCTCATAGGTTGGTCGGCCCTGAGGTTGGGTGAGCCACGAGGCGGCAAGCAGCAAACAGCCTATCGGATAGCGGACGGCGAGGCCTGTCACGGTCTCCAACTTTAGTCGTGTCTCGGCCGTGAGAATCGTCACGGCGACACGACGTTATGAGCGTATCTTTTTGATGCTGAATGCTTATTCCGCCTTTCTTCGGTTCCCCGAGGATAATGTTATGCTGGCGAAATGTTTGACACGCCAACAATTTAAAAAAATACTGGACTCCATGTTACCAAGGCTCCCATGCCGAGGGTAGCGAGATGCCCCTTTCGATGCTGATAACGATCACAAACAGCCGGAGCGCCCATGTCTCACTCCTTTCGCGATGTCCACCTGGGCACCGCCACTGCCAAGCTGACTCTGCGCGATGACGGGACCCGACTTCTCAGCGTCGAGGAACCCCTCGGCGCCTATCCCGACACCTTGCTCGATTGCCTGGAGCGCTGGGCCCACGAGGCGCCGGATCGCAGCTTCGTGGCGCGCCGAGACGGCGCCGGCGAGTGGCAGCGCCTGAGCTATGCTGAGACCCTGACGCGGGTACGTAGCCTGGCGCAGGGGCTGCTGAACCACGGCCTGAGCGTCGAGCGGCCGCTGGCCATCCTCAGCGGCAACTCCATCGAGCACCTGCTGCTGGCGCTGGCGGCAATGTACGTGGGCATCCCCTTTGCCCCCGTATCGCCGGCCTATTCGCTGGTCAGCCGCGACTTCGGCAAGCTGCGCCATATCGTCGAGCTGCTCACGCCGGGCCTGCTGATGGTCGACAAGGCCGAGAACTTTGCCCCGGCCCTGGCGGCGGTGCAGCCCGCCGACTGCGACTGCGTGGCCGTGGATCCGGCAGGATTTCCGGGCGTGAGCGCCTTCGACACGCTACTGGATACGCCCGTGACTGCGGCGGTGGAGGAGGTCCGTGCGGCCGTCGGCCCCGAAACCATCGTCAAGTTCCTGTTCACCTCAGGCTCCACCGGCATGCCCAAGGGCGTCGTCAATACTCACCGCATGCTCTGCGCCAATCAGGAAATGCTGGCCTCCCTGATGCCTTTCATGCGCGACGAGCCACCGGTACTGGTGGACTGGCTGCCCTGGAATCACACCTTCGGCGGCAACCACAACGTCGGCATCGTGCTCTACAACGGCGGCAGCCTCTACATCGACGACGGCCGCCCGGTGCCGGGCGAGTTCGAGACCACCATCGCCAACCTGCGCGAGATCGCACCGACGGTCTACTTCAACGTGCCCAAGGGCTTCGAGATCCTGGTGGATTACCTGAAGCGCGAGGATGACCTGCGCGAGACCTTCTTCTCACGGCTCAACCTGATGTTCTTCGCCGCGGCGGGGCTCTCTCAGCACATCTGGGACGAGCTCGACCGCCTGGCCATCCGGACCCTGGGTTGCAAGGTGGGCATGCTGACCGGCCTGGGAGCTACCGAGACCGCTCCCTCGGCGATGTTCGCCTCGCTGGAGGAGTCCCGCTCCGGCGTGGTGGGCCTGCCCGCCCGCGGAGTGTCGATCAAGCTGGTGCCCAACGGCGGCAAGCTGGAGTGCCGGGTGAAAGGGCCCAGCGTGATGCCGGGCTACTGGCGCCAGCCCGAGGTCACCGCCAGGAGCTTCGACGAGGAGGGCTTCTACTGCCTGGGCGATGCGGTCAAGTTCATCGACCCGGACGACCCCCAGCGCGGCATGTGCTTCGACGGGCGCATCTCCGAGGACTTCAAGCTCGACACCGGCACCTGGGTCAGCGTCGGGCCGCTGCGGGCGCGCATCATCGAAGCCGGCGCCCCTCATGTGAAGGACGTAGTGATCGCCGGGATCGACAAGCCCTATGTCTCGGTCATGGTGTTCCCCGACTTGGAGAAGTGCCGCGAACTGGCTGGGCTGGGCGGCGCGGCCGATGCCGCCGCGGTGCTGGCAAGCGAGCCGGTGCGCGAGCGCTTCCTGCAGATGCTGCGCGACCTGGACGCCCACAGCACGGGCAGCTCCACCCGGGTACGTCGCCTGGTGCTACTCGCCGAGCCGCCGCGCCTGGACGCCCACGAGATTACCGACAAGGGCTCGATCAACCAGCGTGCCGTGCTGGAGAACCGGGCCGGGATCGTGGCTGAGCTTTACCGCGAGCCACCGCCTCCGAACGTATGGCGGTTCGACTAAGCGCTCATGGGGTATCACTTATGCTGACCCATGCCCACGCCGGAAAGCGAGTAGGGCGACTGCGACCACATCGACAACAACGTGGTGTCAGCTTCTGAGATGGGTGTTCATAGGAAGGTTCGACTAGCTTACTTCGGCCCGGCGAGTGCGCGACTCGCCGGGCTTTTTACGCTGGCTGAACCGCAGTGGCCGCTTCCAGTGTCGCCATGAAAGCACCAGCGACGGCGTCCAGCATGGCGTCGCCGGCCAGGGAGGGTGGGTGCCAGAGGTGCATGTTGCGCTCGCCGAAGTCGGCTTCCACGGGCAGGCTCTGCAGGCCGAAGCGTGGGGCGCCTATATCGGTGACGCGCTTGGGCATGATGCTGAGATAGTCGCCTGTGGGCAGGATGTTCAGGCAGATCATGGCATCGCCGGCCAAGGCGATATGGGTATTCACCTGCTTTAGCCCGGCCTTCTGCAGGCGCTCTACTGGCGACTCCTCGAACTTTGCATAGGTGGCGATATTAACCCAGGGGTAGCCGACCAGGTCGCCGATCTCGACGCGCTCCTTCTGGGCCAGGGGGTGATGCCGAGAGGCGAAGATAGCCAGGCGATCCTCGAAGAGGGTGATGCGGTCCAATTCCTGGCTCGCCGAGATCACCGTCGGGGCTACGGCGATGTCCAATTCGTCATCGTTGATCTGTTCGAACAGTCGGTAAGGGGTATCCACGCGGATCAGTAGCGAGAGGCTGGGGTAGTCGCGCATCAGCGCTTCGGTGACGGTGTGCATCAGCAGACTGGCCACCAAGGGACCGACTCCGATGCGTAGCTCACTCTGCATGCCCAGGCCGAAGCGGGTTGCGGAATGCTCGGCTGCCCATACCGATGTAGCAATGGCACGTCCCTGCCTGGCCAGCACTCCCCCCAAGGCCGTTTGTCGGACCCCGTGGCGGCTGCGGGTGAAGAGGCTTCCGCCGGCCTGCATCTCCAGCGTTTGCATGTTCTTGGTCAACGTCGGCTGGCTGATGTGCAGCTTGCTAGCAGCCTGACTGATGGAGCCACAGTCGAGGATGATAGCCAGCTGCATCAGGTGTTTGGCTTCCATGATGGTCCCGTTATTAATATTCAAAAATTTATTTCAAAGATATTAAAAAGGAATTTTTGGAATCGCAATGCCTGAGTCATGATACCCAAGGTGCACGCTACGTTTACTCATCAATAAATAGGTATTACAACAATGCGTATGAGAATATTTGGGGCTTCCCTGGCCCTCTGGGCCGTGACCGCCACGGCCCAGGCTCAGACCCTGCAGCTCGATGGCGGTGGTGTCGTCTCGATCACCGGCATCGTTCCCCAGGCCATGGCTACCCATACCCCCAAGGAAGGGATCAGTCTGCAGGTGATAACCGGGCAGACCCTGACCCGCTCGCTGATGCGCGTGGCCGCCGGCCAATTGGACTCCTCGGTGGTGCCCACCCCGGCATTCAGGGCCATGCAGGAGGGTGTCGGTCCCTACGAGAGTCACGGCGACCAGGCTCGCCAACTGGCCGGAAATGTGCGCGCCTTGAGTGGCCTGCCCGGCAGCACTTTCCATGCTATCGCCTGGGCCGACTCCGGTATCGAGTCTTGGGAGGACCTGCGCGGCAAGTCGGTTTACATCGGGCCGCCGGCCGGGATTGCCAGCCTGCAAATCACCGGCATGATCGAAGCGGCCTCCGGCCTGGTCGAGGGCGAGGACTACGAGGGGGAGCGTGCGCCCTGGGGCATCGCCACCCAGAGCTTCCAAGATGGCCATTACGACGTCCTTGTCATATCCGCCCCGGTGGGCCAGCAGTCGCTCAACGAGCTGAGCCTTCAGCGCCCCATTCGCATCCTGGGCATTCCCGAGGCGGTGGTCGACACACCGGCGTGGGATGCCTACACCGAGCGGGCCGGGATGACCTATTCCACCATCCCGGCGAGAACTTACGAGGGGCAGGTCAACGCCGACGAGGATCTGCTCACCGCCTCCAACGTCATGTTCCTGGCGGTACACAAGGACATGAATGAGGACGTCGCCTACCGCTACACCAAGGCCTATCGCGAGAATATCGACGCCATGAAGGGTTCCAACGCCCTGCTGCGCGCGGCCGAGACGAAGGATCCTTTTCTCGGCGTCAATGCCCCCTTGCACCCCGGCGCCGTGCGCTACTACCGGGAGCGGGACGTGGAGATTCCCGAGTCCCTGCTAGCCGAATAACTTCGGGCCCACCGTCTCCGCACACCATGCTGCTGGGGTGACAAACAACCGACTGTTAGCCGGTGCACTAGCATTTGCCTCCTTACTAACGGTTACACAGATTCCCGCAGCGATCTTTAGCTGAGGGAGCGGCCACTTGCAGTGCAAAAAAACATACAACATCAACAAGATTGGTAGCACACTATGACGACAGCGACACGACTGGCGCTCGCGCCTCTGACCCTCTCTCTTGCGGTAACCTTCTCCGGCGCGGTAGTGGCCAACGATCATCACGCCGGCCCGAATTTCTCCGGTACTCTGACGGGGGGCGTGCTGAACGTCCAGGATCGCGATGCCGACCTCTGGGCCTTCAAGGCCGAGGCTGGCCTGGGTGGGGTCTATACCGTCAATGATGGATTGCGCATTCGCTATGATTTGGTAGCCGATTTCGCCAATGCCATCAACTCCGTGGACGAACAGACCTGGACGCCGGGCGGCCATCGCCAAGATGACGGCGAAATCTACATGCGCACCGCCCGAGTTTTGCTGATGACCGATTACGGCACGATTGGCCTTCAGCCGCGGGTGCCTTCCGGCTTCTGGGGGCATATCTATCGCAACGTGGATGTCTTCGAGTACAACCGCTTCCACGGCCAGACGGGACAGAACGCCATCTTCGGGCAGGCCGAGCAGGGCAGCGACGTATTCTCCTACGGTTCCCCCCGCTTCGGCGGTTTCCAGTTCATCGGCGCCGTGCTGACCACCAATGCTCAGAACGACCAGGATTTCGATGTCGTGACGGGGCGCCTGGTCTACGACCAGGGACCGCTCAACTTCGGTGTCGGACATACACAGGTGCGCCGCCCGGGTATCGATGACCTGCATCGCACCTCCTTCGGTATCGGCTACGACTTCGGCATGATTCAACTGGGCGGGGTCTACGAGCACAACGACGATCGTGAGAACAACGAGAGCCCGGCCGACTTCGATGCCTGGGGCGTCAATGTTTCGGCCAGTCTGAGTGATGCCTGGTCGGTCTCACTCGGCTACGCCGAGAACGACAAGAATCTCGAACTCGACAACGACGCCTTGGTGGGCACTATTCGCCGCCACTTCAACCACAATGTCTATGCCTTCCTCGAGGCGGGCCGCTACGACCGTACCGACAACAACGTGGCGGCGGGCCTCAGCGTCAGCTTCTGAGGTCGGCTTCGCAGAAAGAATTCGCTAGTTTGCTTCGGTCCGGCGAGGTGCATACTCGCCGGCCTTTTTGCTACCAATCCTATTCAAAAACTTTTATTGGAGAATCCAAAAATGAATTTTTGGAATGGTAATGCTTGAGGCATTATGACCAAGGAGCACTTCGTTTATTTCTCGATATATAGGTTTACAACAATGTACATGAGAACTCTTGAAGTGACAGTCTCCGCCCTCCGGTCTTGTCGAGAGCGAGGGCGAAGCTCATGACAATCGATAACACGCGCTGGATAAAACGCCTCAGCAACCTGCTCTGGATACTCGGCGGCATTGTTGCCCTGCTAGGGCTCGCCAACGTCATGCCGAGCTATCAGATGCTGCCGCGTATTGGGCCCTTCTCCCTGGAGTGGTTCCGCCCCACCTTCTTCGCCTTCTGCGTGACCATCGCTATCGTTTACTGTTGGCGGGAGCGGTTGGTGAGCGGCCAGTCGCTGTCGACGCTGCGCATCGCGGGTGACCTGGTGCTGTGGGTGGCGGCGCTCTACAGCTGCTACCGCTACTACGAAGTCGGCATGGAGATGCTCTATTCCATCGTCTTCTTCGGCCTGCAGGATGCCGTGATCGCCATTGTCGGCGTGGCGGTGGCTATCATTACCTGCTGGCGGCTGTGGGGGGCACCGATCGCCATTATCGGCATCCTGGCCTTTCTCTACCTGGCCACCGGCCACTACTGGCCAGGCGCGCTGCAGACCAGCGGCGGCGATATCCTCGACAAGCTGGCCGAGAACCTCTGGTTCGGAGCCGACAACGGCGTGCTCGGTAGTATCTTCGGTATCATCCTCAGCACCGTGCTGCCCTTCATCATTCTCGGGGCCGTGCTGGATGGCTGTGGCGCCGGCGGCTCGATGATCCGCATCTCCTTCTCGCTGATGCGCGGGTTTCGCGGTGGTCCGGCCTATTCGGCGATTCTCGCCTCCGGCATGTTCGGCACGGTGTCGGGTAGTGCCGTAGCCAACGTGGTGGGCACCGGAGTGGTCACCATTCCGATGATTCGTCGACGCGGTTTCTCCGGCAACTTCGCCGGTGGCTTGGAGGCCAGCGCCTCGGCCGGTGGCCAGATCCTGCCGCCGATCATGGGCGCCGCGGCCTTGGTAATGGCCGACTATGTCGGTGTGACCTACTTGACGGTCATCACTGCCGTGTTGATTCCCGCCGTCGCCTACTATTTCAGCCTCTTCCTGGCGGTCTACTTCGAGGCGCGCAAGCTCGGCGTCGCGGCCAATGAGGATGAAGTGGCCGAACACGTCGAGCTGCAGGACTGGCTCAACCTGCTGCTGATCGTGGCTCCGCTGGCGATCATCGTCTTCCTGCTGATCGGCGGCGCCTCGCCGGCCGGGGCGTCCATCACCGCGATCTTCGCCCTGATCCCGCTGAGCCTGATCAACCCCAGCATCCGGCGGCAGCCCCAGCGCCTGGCCATTGCCATGGCGGAGGGCGGGGTCACCGTGGCGCGGCTGTCCATGGCGATCGCCGTGGTGGGCATCATCGTCGCCGCCCTGGCGGCCACCGGCATTCCTTCCAAGTTCGCCGTGCTGCTCTCGGGGGCTTCCAACTACTCGCTGTTCGCGGCGCTGGCGATTACCGCTCTGGGCTGCATCGTGCTGGGCATGGGCATGCCGACCCTTCCGGCCTACATTGCCATCATCGTGGTCATGGGTCCGACCCTTCAGGCCTTCGGCCTGGAGCTGCTCACCGCCCATATGTTCGTGTTCTTCTTTGGCATCGCTTCGGTCATTACGCCACCGGTGGCCATCGCTGCCTATGCAGCGGCGGCGATCTCCGGCGGCAAGCCGATGGCCACGGCAGTCACCAGCACGCGCATAGCGGCGATGATCTTCCTGATCCCCTTCGCCTTCGTCTACAACCCGATCATGTTGACGGTGGGGGCCGCCGGTGCCGACTTCAGCCTGGCCGCCTACCTGTGGATGATCGTGCAGCTGGCGCTGGCGATCTACCTCACCGCTTCGGCGCTGGCTCGCTTCGACCGGCAGCGGATCGCCCTGCCCGAGGCCGGCATACGCTTCGCTGCAGCCGTGGCCCTTCTTTCACCCTATCCACTGGTCAGCGTCGCCGGCCTGGTGCTCGGTCTCGGCATGATCGCGCTGCATGCCCGGTTGCCAGTGAAGCCCGGCGGCTGCCAAGCCGTGCCGGAAACCTGAGCCCAAGGAGTTTGCCGATGTTCGAAGTCACGGCCCTGCTGTTCGGCGTCCTCTGTGGCCTGCTGATCCTGCTCTCAGGGGTCGGCGCCGGTGTGATCATGGTCCCGGGCCTGATGCTGCTGTTCGGTGTGGCGCCCGCCACGGCGGTGGGCACCGCCAGCCTGGTCTCGGTGCTGATCAAGGTGGTGGCGACCTATGCCCACGGGCGTGACAGCCGCGTTGACTGGATGCTGTTCAGGCGCTTCTCGCGCTGGGCGGTGCCCTGCTGCCTGCTGTTGGCGCTGGCGATCACTCTGCTGCTGCGCACCCCTTGGGGGGTGGGCGTGCAGCATGGCCTCAAGTTGGCGGTGCTGGCCGCCGCCAGCTTCGCGCTGCTGGCCAGCTTTCGACCCCAGGTGCTGCAGCACATCGGCCAGTGGCTGGGTGGGCTGATGCCCTCGGCTTGCGGGGCCATGGTGGGCGCCACCGGGGTGGGCGGTGGCGTGTTGATCGTGCCGACCCTGAGCGCCATGAGTAATGCTGACATCAAGGTGGTGGTGGGCACCTCTACGGTCATTGGCCTGCTGCTATCGGCCTGCACCGGCTTGGTGTTCGGCGGCGGCGGGCATCTCGAGCCAATGCTCGCTCTGCTGGTGACCCTGGGCGGCGGCGTAGGGGTGGTATTGGGCCGGCCCTTGGTCGCTCGGCTGTCGAGCCGTGCTGTCAGCGCCCTTGTTTATACCCTGATCGGTATCTCACTGCTCAACATGACCTACGACCTCTTCCTGGTGTGATCAACAGGTTTTGTGCGCGAGGAGTGTGCTGAGAACTCCTCGGCTTGTCGTCAAGGCCGACACTGATTGGATTCGGTTTCACCGGAGGATTTCATGACCCGACCGCCCAACTTGCTATTCATCATGGCCGACCAGCTGCGCGCCGATTATCTCGGCTGCAACGGCCACCCAAGCATCAAGACCCCGCACATCGACGCCTTGGCCCGGCGCGGCGTCAACTTTACCCGCGCCTACTGCCAGGCCCCTGTATGTGGCCCCTCGCGGATGTCCTTCTACACCGGTCGTTACGCCGCCAGCCATGGCGCCAGCTACAACGGTGTGCCGCTGCGTGTCGACGAACGCACCCTGGGCGATTACCTGCGACCCCTCGGCTATCGGGTCGGCCTGGTCGGCAAGACTCATATGAAGCGCGACGACGACGGCATGGCCCGCCTGGGCCTTGACCCTGATTCGTCGCGTGGCGTGCTGGTCAGCCAATGCGGCTTCGAACCCTACGAGCGCGACGACGGCCTGCACCCCGATCAGTTGGCCAACCCCGACCTGCCCTACAATCGCTATCTGCGCGAGCAGGGCTATGAGGGCGCCAACCCCTGGCACAGCGTCGCCAACTCGGCGGAGGGCAACGACGGTGAGCCACTCAGTGGCTGGTACATGCGCCACAGCCACCTGCCGGCTCGGGTCCAGGAAGCGCATTCCGAAACAGCCTACACCACGAATCGCGCCATGGACTTCATTGAGGAGGCCGGCGACTCCCCCTGGTGCCTGCATCTCAGTTACATCAAACCTCACTGGCCGTATATGGCGCCGGCGCCCTACCATGCCATGTATGGCCCCGAGGACATTCTGCCGGCAGTGCGCAGCGACGCCGAGCGTGAGCGCCCGCATCCAGTGGTCGAGGCCTTCATGGGCCATGGCGAGTCGGTCGAGTTCTCCCGCGATGAGGTGCGAGAGCGGGTGGTCCCCGCTTATATGGGGCTGATCACTCAGCTTGACCACCATATCGGCCGGCTGGCCGACTTCATCGAGGCCAAGGGCCTGCGCGACGACACCGTGATCGTGATCACCTCGGACCACGGCGACTACCTGGGCGATCACTGGCTGGGCGAGAAGGAGTTGTTCCACGAGCCCAGCGCACGCATCCCGATGATCGTGGTGGATCCGCGCCGCGGTGCCGACGCCAGCCGCGGCAGTTGCGATGACCGTCTGGTGGAGGCCATTGACCTGGTGCCCACCTTCACCGACCTGGCCGGCGGCGACAGCCGGACCCTGGACCATATACTGGAGGGACGCTCGCTGACGCCACTGATACGCGGGGAATCGGTCGCCGACTGGAGACGCTATGCCTTTAGCGAGGCGGACTACGCTTGGCGCCCGGCAAGAATGGAGCTGGGATTGGCGCCAGACGAAGCCAGGGCCTTTATGGTCACCGATGGGCGCTGGAAGTACGTGCACTACGCCAATTATCCACCGCAGTTGTTCGATCTGGCACGCGACCCCGGCGAGATCGTGGACCTGGCCCACTGTGACGACTGCCGGACGGTGCGCGGCGAGCTGGAGGCAGCGCTCAATGAGTGGTTCCGGGCGCGCCGCCTGCGCACCACTATCAGCAACGCCGAGGTGGAACGCCGAACCGGCACGGCTCACAAGCGCGGCATTTTGTTTGGCGCCTGGTAGCGGCTGCTCGATAGTGGCCACACTTATCGTTCATCTATGACACACCGAGCCCCTGCCACGTCTGGCAGGGCTGGGTGTGTCGGCCATGCGGGATAAGCGACTAAAGGTTAATGTATTGGACTAAAGTCTAACTCCTGGTTATTCTATTAGCATCCTTATGAAATGACCGGGTCCATACCATGACTACCCACACGATTTCCTTTGAAGCGACCGCCACCGCTCCCAAGGCATCCTTGTTCAAGCGGATCGGCCTGGCCGCCTATCGGCTGCTCGAGCAGATGACCGAGAGCGCCTACCGCCAGAACCAGGGCCGTTTGCGCTACAACTTTTATATTTAACTGAAGAAATATTTAACGGAAGAGATTTCGCCCGCATCGAGGCGGGAGGGCAGCGCCATACAACGAGAAGAGCCAGCGCTGTGCGCTGGCTCTTCTCGTTATGGGGTGAGGGCTGGCTCAGGCGATGCGCTTGGGCCAGGGGCTAGTTTCGCTGGCAGTGAGCATCTGGCGCAGCAGCGCTTCGGTCAGGGCGTGACGCTGCTCCCGATAGTCGGGGTCGTCCCAGAGGTTACGGGTCTCGTGGGGGTCGCTCGGCAGGTGATATAGCTCACCCCATTCCTGGTCCTGGAACAGCGTCAGTCGATAGCCGTCCCGGAGCAGGGTGCGCGAGTGGGCCGGCCGTTCGAAGCCCCAGTGGGCGATATTGTCCTCATGTTCGATCAGCAGTGACCGCCGCTCCCAGGCCTCGCCGCGCAGCAGCGGCAGCAGGCTTTTGCCCTGGACGCCGTGGTAGGGCGTGATGCCGGCGCGCTCGAGGATGGAGGGAGCCATGTCGATCGCCGACGTCAGCGCCGTGGTTCGGCGCGCCTCTCCCTGCCCGGGCTCGGCCCAGATCAGCGGCACTCGGGTAATGCTGCGCAGCGGGGCGGGGCCCTTCAGCAGCAGGTTGAAGTCGCCCATGTAGTCGCCGTGGTCGCTGGTGAAGATCACGACGGTGTCATCGGCAAGCCCGTTGTCTTCCAGGCATGAGAGTAGGCGGCCTACGGCGTCATCAATCATGCCGATCATGCCGCAGGTCAGGGCCATGGCCTCGCGGATTTCCCGCTCGCTTGCCATGAAGGCCTTCTCGGTGCGCGCGTTGCGCTCCCCGCGGCGGTACTGCTCGGCGACGAAGCGCAGGTGCGGGGGGGGATTGTGGTGGGCGTCATAGGGCACCGCCACCTCGAAATCGTCGGGATCGTAGAGGTCCCAGTATTTGCCAGGCGGGCAGAAGGGGTGGTGCGGGTCGGGGAAGGAGACGAAAGCGAAGAAGGGCGCTTCCTCGCCCCGGCGGGAGGCTAGGTAATCGCAGGCCTTGAGCTCCACGTAGCGGGTGGGGTGCAGCTCCTCCGGCATGGCGGTGCGATAGGCCTGGGGACAGATGTAGTCGTGGGGCAACTGGTGCGCCGGGCCGCGCAGCTGTTCAGGGTCCTCGACTTGACGGCGCAGCCATCGGTCGTAGTGGCCGCCGCAGTTGTCGCCGTGCTTGGTAACGATGTCGGCATGGACGAAGCCGTAATAGGGCAGTTCGACGCGATACTCCGCCTCGCTACTCCAGCGCTCCGGCTCCTCGTTGCGCCAGTCCTCGTCGCTCTCCTGATGAGCATCCGGCACGCGAGCCCCGGCCGCGGGGTTCTGCTGGGGGACGTCGCGGCCGGTGAAGGGTTGCAGGTGAGACTTGCCGATCAGCGCCGTGTGGTAGCCCTCCAGGCGCAGCGCCTCGACAAAGGTACTGTTGTGTCGGGGCAGGTGCAGGCCGTTCTTGCGCAGGCCGTGGACGCTGGGATAGCGGCCGGTGACCAGCGAGGCACGGTTAGGCATGCACACCGGGCTTGCTGTGTGGAACTCCTCGAAGCGGGTACCCCGCGCTGCCAGGCCATCGATATGTGGTGTCTTGAGCAGCGGATGCTCCATGCATCCGAGGTAATCGGCGCGCTGCTGGTCGGTGATGATGAACAGGAAGTTGGGTCTGCGAGTCATGTCAGGGCTCCCTTCTTTAGGCTGGTTTGGCGGTGCACCACCAGCAGGGCGACACCAAGTAGGAAGGCCGGCCAGTGCATCAGCGGGAAGATCACCAGCATGGCGATGGCCGCAACCACCCGCAGTGCCGCCTCGACCAGTGACAGCCGGCAGCGGTCATGGCAGGCCAGTCCCGAGGTAATCAGCAGCACCGCCAGGGAGAGACGCAGCAGGATCGAGGCCATGTCGTACCAGGCGCCCGAACCGCCAGCCTCGGGTACCAGCAGAAGCTCCGGATAGAAGGCGAAGGTGAAGGGCAGCAGGAATATCACCAGGCCGATGCGGGTCGCCTCCAGGGCAGTCTTGAGCGGCGAGGCCTGGCTGATGGAAGCCGCCGCGAAGGCCGCCACCGCCACCGGTGGGGTGATCGCCGAAGCGACCCCAAAGTAGAAGACAAACATGTGGGCGACTAGCGGTTCCAGGCCCAGGCGCAACATGGCCGGGCCCATGATCAGGATGATGGTCAGATAGGCCGGCAGGGTCGGCATGCCCATGCCCAGTACCAATGCCGCCATCATGGCCATCAGCAGCGAGACCAGCAGGCTGCCCCCGGTGGAGGCGCCGATCACCTGGGCAAACTTGATCGGCAGGCCGGTGGAAGAGAGCACGCCGACGATGATACCGACTATGCCAACCGCGATCAGCAGCGTGGCGAAGCTGTTACCGCCCCGTGACAGGGCATGGACCAGCGTCAGGGGTGCGCAGCGGGTCGCCGGATTGAGCGTTAGGCTCAGCGGTACTACCGAGAAGAGTGCGAGGATGCCGGCGCCGGCTGGAGATAATCCGGCGATCAGCGCGACCACCACCACCGTCAGCGGCACGAAGACCATGGTCAGGTTGATGTAATCCTGACGCACGGGCCGGTCGGCCGGGTCCATGTCGACGGGTTGGCTCTCGATGCCCAGGCGGCGCGCCTCGTAGACGACGGCGGCGAACAGCGAGCCGTAGTAGAAGAGGGCGGGGATCAGCGCAGCGACGATGATGGTCAGGTAGGAAATACCGGTGAAGTCGGCCATCACCAGGGCCGCGGCGCCCATGATCGGTGGCATGATCTGGCCGCCGCTGGAGGCGGTGGCCTCGATGCCTCCAGCGAAGGTGGGGCTGAAGCCGCGCCGGCGGATCATCGGGATGGTGATCACGCCGGTGCCCACCACGTTGGCTACGGCGCTGCCCGAGACCGAGCCAAACAGCCCGGAGGAAAGAATGGCGGCGTGGGCCGGGCCGCCGCGGGCGCGCCGGAAGGCGTGCAGCGAGACCTTGATCATTGAGCCCCCGGCGCCGCTGCCTTCGAGCAGGGCGCCCAGCAGTATGAAGGGCAGAATGGTGTTGATGACGATGGCCAGCAAGGAGCCCAATACGCCGTTGGTGCTGTTGTACCAGAGGGTGTCCGCGGTGCCGTCAATGAAATCGATGGGGGCCATGCGGAACAGCCCCGGCCAGTGGTGGCCGGTGTAAAAGTAGAGCAGCGCCACCCCAGCCACGGCGGTCAGCGCCAGCCCCCACTGGCGCAGGCAGATCAGTAGCAGGGCGACTACGCCGGCCAGCGCTGTCCAGGCGTGAGCGGCGTCGAAGAAGAACAGGCCTCCCTTGAGGCGTTCCATGGTGACGTAGTAATCGTGCAGGGCATATATCAACACGGCCAGGACGATGACATCCACCAGACCGCCTGCCAGGCGCCAGGAGGAGCCTGCGTTCAATGGCTTCCTCAGCAGCGTCTGGCGGATGACCACCGTTAGGCACGCCAGGCCCAGCATCAGCGGATGCATGTACTCATAGCCAAAGGGCCCCAGGCGAGGGATCGGGCCGAAACTCGGCATGCTGTTGACGATACCCAGCAGGGCGATACCGAGGCCGACCGTGTAGGCCAGGACCTCCCTGAGGCGGACCTCGGAGAGCGGAAAGAGAGCGAAATTCATGTGGCAAGCCTGTCGAGTCGGATCAGGGGATCAGTCGCTCGGGCACCTCGACACCACGTTCTTGATAGTAGCGGTAGGCGCCAGGGTGCAGGGGAGCATCGACGCCGATGAAGGCATCCTCGATCGTCAGACCGGCGAAGATCGGGCTGGAGGCGCGGATCTCATCGATGTTGTCCCACACCGTGCTGGTCAACTGGTAGGCGGTCTCCTCGTCAAGGCTCTGATTGACCAGCGCCATCATGGTGAAGGCCAGCAGGGTGATGCTCTCTTCTTCGTTAACGGTGTTGGCGTAGGTATCGTTGGCAATCTCCACCGGCAGCATGCCGGGGGTGGCCATCAGTTCCTGCCAGGTGTCGCTTGCCAGACCCTCTTCGCTCATGCCGAGAAAGCGGATCGGGTTGACCAGCGAGTACTGCTCGATGGAGGCGGAACCGATCTGCGAGCCGCTCACCAGCACGTCCACCTGGCCGTCGGAAAAGGCCTGGCCGGAGCCGCCCCAGCCGAGGGTCACCGCCCGATAGCCTTCGTTGGGACGCATGCCGGTGTTGGCGTGGATCACCTGCTCGATGGCGGTGCTGGCGGCACTGGCGGCCGGCCCGATATAGACGTTCTTGCCGGCGATGTCGTCCCAGCTCTCGATGCCGCTGTCGGCCCAGGTGAAGACATGGTAGGCACCGTGGACGAAGCCGAACAGCGAGCGCAGGTTCTCTGCCGCCTGTATGGCTTGGTCGCTCATTTCGCCATACATGCGGGTGCCCTCTCCCATGTAGCCGTAGAGCTCAGTTGGAATCATCGTCAGGTCGATGCGCCCGGCGCCCAGCTTGACGCCGGTCATGGCCAGGTTCTGGCCGGTGCTGAGCTGGATGTCGAGGTCATGGTCTCGGCTGGCCAGAGTGCTCATCAAGGTGGCCAGTTGAGAATTGAAGGTGGCAGGGTTGCCGCTTTCGGCGCGCAGGGGCTCGGCCTGCGCTTGGGCGTTGGTGAAAGCCAGGGTTCCGGCCAGCGCGGTGGTGGTGAGGGTGGCGGTGAGTAGTGTCTTGAGCGTCATGGGGGCTCCGGGCGTGTCGTTGTGGGTTGTTATCGTCGCCGCGACCGGGTTAGCCGCCGGCGTCACGGTTGATGTCAGTCTGGTCTGGTGCGCTGGTCGGGGACCAATGACATTACACGGCTTGGGTATGCGTTTTTTCTATTGGGGGGTTGGCGAAAGTGCTCGACTGGCCATTATCAGGGCACTGCGCAGGGCACGCAGGGCCTGGCTGGGGGCGCTGTCCTCGCGCATGGTGAGACCGATGGCCCGGGGCGGGCCTTGCAGGCGCAGCGGCAAGTAGGCGAGATGCCCATCCTGCACTTCATAGTGCACTTGGTAGGGGGAGATCAGGGCGAGGCGGTCGCTGTCCCGCAGCAAGTCGCGGATGACCCCCAGGTTGCCGGCCTCCACCACCGGCGTCGGCGGGGTGATGCCCAGAGTATTGAATTGCTGGTCGAAGCTGTGGCGGGCAGGCGTGCCTCTGGGAGGGGCGATCCAGGGCCAGTCGAGCAGTGTCTCCAAGGTGAGGTCGGTGTGCTCCATCAGGGGATGATCGGGACGCGTCACGGCGACCAGTCGGTCGTGCAGCAGCACCTGCTGGCTCATCTCTTCCTCGGGATCGATACGGTGCAGTACCCCCACCAATACATCGATCTCGCCGCTGCGCAGCGCCTCGAAGAGGACGTCATAGGTACCCTCGTGAACGGTGACGGCAAGCCCTGGATACTCACGCAGCAGGGTGTCCACGGCGCGCGGCACCAACAGGGAACTGGTCAGCGGCAGAGCGCCGATGACCACCCGCCCCAAGGCCTCGCCGCGCCAGGCGGTGACTTCGTCCTGCAGCAGCGCTATCTCGCGCAGTGCCACCTTGACGTGTCGGGTCAGCAGGCTGCTGCCGGGGGTGGCGATCAGCCCCCGCTGGGTGCGCAGGAACAGCGACGTGGCGAGGCGTCCCTCCAGGTCGCGCAGGCTGGCGCTGACGGTGGGCTGGGTGAGGGCCAGGCGCCGGGCGGCCAGGCGTTCGTTGCGGGTCTCGGCCAGGGTCACCAGCACGCGAAGGTGACGCAGGGAGAGGCGCTGGGCCAGGCGTTGAAAGTGGCCGTCGAGCTGCAATTGGGTTAGCTGGCGCTCGGCGCGGTCGAACTGGTGGAGGACGCGGCGACAGCGATGGGCCACCAGCTCGCCCACCTCGGTACAGAGCATGCCGCCGTGGTGGCGTTCGAACAGCGATAGGTCGAGGGCTTTCTCCAGGTCGCGGATCGCACGCGAGACTGCAGGCTGCGAGAGGTTGAGGGATTCGGCGGCGCCGAGCACGCTGCCCCGCTCGACGACGGCAGCCAGGGCACGCAGGCAACGCAGACTGGGCAGGCTGTCCATGGTCTCAGCGGATGCGGTGGCTCGGGCCGAGGTGGGGATCTCTCCCGAGGCGATCATCTTCGCTGAGCTCCGGTAGCTGAACGAGGGGCAAGGCATTCAAGGCGCATTCGACAAAGTTTCGGGTGCCGGAGTGGGCGATGCAAGTCTGGAACGAAAGGCCTTTGAGCAGGGAACGTCGTCTTCGCTGGGTGGTGTCAATTCCTCAGGTTCCCGTTCGACTGGATCAAGAGTCAAGGAAACTGCGAATCCATGCCAATCGACGGAGCTGATAATGATCACACTCTACGGCACGCCTCCGACCCGCGCCCTGCGGGCCATATGGCTGCTCAACGAACTGGGCCTGGAGTACAGGGCGCGCCCGGTGGACCTCATGCAAGGTGAGCACCAACAGCAGGATTTCCTCTCACTCCACCCCTCCGGCAAGGTTCCGGTGCTGGTCGATGGGGATCTCGTGGTAACCGAATCGGCTGCGATACAGCTCTACTTGGCCAATACCCACAGGCGGGATTCATCCCCGAGGCCGTGGAGGAGAGAGCCCAGATGCATCGCTGGAATTTCTTCCTGGTGACCGAGATCGAGCAGCCTCTGTGGCGCATTGCGCGTCACACGTTCATTTACCCGGATGAGAAGCGATTGCCTCAGGATGTCGAGCAGGCGAGGCAGGAGTGCGTGGAGATGGTGACCGTGCTCGAGCGCCACATGAAGGAGCGCGAGTACCTGGTAGGCGACCGGCTCAGCGTAGCCGACTTCAACGCCGCCTATACCCTGGACTGGGCGAACGAAGAGGACATGCTCGATGATGCGCCGCGGTTGAGAGAGTTTCTGAAGACGATGTACTCCCGCCCAACGGCCCCACCCACCATCGCCGAGGCGTTCGCGGCGATGGTGAGCTAGCGCCTCAACCGGCGCTGCGGATCGGCACTCGGCTCAGGGCGTTGTTTTCGTCGGCCATGCGCTGCAGGAGGCCACAAAGGAGCTCGCGTTCCTCCTCGTTCAGGGGGCCGAGGATGTCGTCCTGGGCCTTGAGCACAGCGGCTTCGGCCTCCATGCGCAGGGCTTCGCCTGCCTCGGTGAGGGTGACCACCATCGAGCGGCGATCTTCGGGATTGCGCTGGCGGGTGACCAGGCCGCGCTCCTCCAGCTTTCGCACCACTACCGCTACGGTATTGCGGTCCAGTGCGGTGCAGCCGCCTAGGGTGATCTGATCCAGCGGCCCTCTCTCGTCCAGGGCGGCGAGCACTACGTACTGCAGCTGGGTGAGATTGTAGGCCTCGCACTGGCGCAGGAAGATCGCCACGCTGATCTGATGGCAGCGCCGCAGCAGGTTGCCGGGCAGCGAGTTGGCCTTGGTGAGGGGCGTTCCGGTCATGGTCACGGATCCTGAAATGTAAAATCATGAGCCGCGGCCAAGGGTTGGCCACGGCTCCATGGTAGCGGCAAGTGGTGCGGGAGAGTCACCCCGCGTGGGGGTGATTCTCCGGCAGCGCATCGACGAAGGCCGGCAGTTGCAGACAATTGTCATAGATGCCCTGAAGTGTCGGGTAGCGCGCCATGTCGACGTTGAAGCGACGATTGTTGGCCACCTGTGCGAATAGGCAGAGGTCGGCCAGGCCCGGCGCGTCACCATAGCAGAACTTGCCACGCCGGGCATCGCCGGCCAGCTGTTGCTCCAGGGGCGCGAAGCCCTCGTCGACCCAATGTCGGAACCATTCGTTCACTCCTGTCTCGTCGATTCCCAGCTTGCCGCCGAGATACTGCAGCACCCGCAGGTTGTTGACCGGGTGGATGTCGCAGGCAACGGCCTGGGCCAGCGAACGTACCCAGGCACGGTCCAGGGGGTTATCGGGGAGCAGGGCCGGCTCGGGATGGATTTCCTCCAGGTACTCGATGATCGACAAGGACTGGCCGAGCACCGTGCCGTCTTCGAGTTGCAGGGTCGGCACCAGGCCCTGCGGGTTGAGCGAGAGGAACGCCTGCGACCGATGCTGCTTGTCGCGCAGCACATAGGAGACGTGCTCGTAGGCCAGGCTTTTGAGGTTCAGGGCCGCACGGACCCTGACCGAGGCGGAGCTGCGGAAAAAGTTATGCAGGACCAGGCTCATAGCCCCTCCCGCGGCGCCACGATGGTGATCGAGTGATCGCCCACGCCGTCGATGCCGCCGGTGACCCTGTCGCCCACCTGTAGCGGCCCGACACCGGCCGGGGTGCCGGTGTAGATCAGATCGCCGGGGCGGATGCGCATGGTGTGGGAGAGGATCGAGACGATCTCCTGGACGTCCCAGATCAGGTCGGCGATGTCCTGGTCCTGCTTGATCTCGTCATTGACGGCGAGCCAGATGCGGCCGCTGGTGGGGTGTCCGATCGCGCTGGCCTTGCGGATCGGCGAGATTACCGCGGACTCGTCGAAAGCCTTGCCCCAATCCCAGGGCCGCCCCTTCTCGCGGGCCTCGAGCTGCAGGTCGCGACGGGTCAGGTCGTTGCCGACGGCGTAGCCGTAGATGTGTTCATGTGCCTTGTCAGTAGGAATCTGGAAGCCGGCCTTGCCGATGGCCACGACCAGTTCCATCTCGTAGTGAAAGTTCCGGGTCTCCGGCGGATAGGGCACCTCGCCGCCATCGGGTACGATGGCATCGGCTGGCTTGGTGAAGAAGAAGGGAAACTCGCGGCTCGGGTCACGGCCCATCTCGCGGGCGTGGGCCTCGTAGTTGCGGCCCACGCAGAAGATGCGGCGCACCGGGAAGCGCTGCTCGTCACCCTCGATGGCGACGCTGGTGACGGGCTGGGGGGCGAAGACATAGTCGGTCATGCTCGTTACCTCTCGGTTCAGGGGAGTCGTTATCAATCGGCGTCGCGTTGTTCGCGCCATATGCCAAGCTTCTGCTGGGCGACGCGGTCGGAGTAGCTGAACAGCACGGCATCCTCGTCGGCCTCGTGGACCACTTCATGCCAGCTGGGCACCACGAAGATGTCCTTGGGTTTCCACTCGAAGGTCTTGCCGCCGATGGTGGTGCGGCCGGTACCCTCGATGACGCTGAACACCGTGGCGTCGGTGGAGCGATAGCCGGCGGTCTTGAAGCCTTTGGGCAGCAGCTGCACGAAGGGGGCAATGGTGGGCATGGCCCAGCCGCCGTCCGCCGGGTTGACGTAGCGCATCTTGAGCCCGTGGCAGGGGTCCCACTCGTCGCGCTGGCGCATGGTCTCCAGTGCCTCGCGGGTGCGCGCATAGGGGTAGTTGAAGATCGGCGAGGCCAGGCCCTGCTTCTCGAAGTCCACCGGCAACATGTTGGCGCCGTAGCGGGCCAGGGAGTCGCCGGTGGGCTTGGTGATCTCCTGCATGTCCTCACCCAGGCCCTCGGCGAAGGAGGCGTCGAAGAACGAGAGCATGGGGATGTCCAGGCCATCCATCCAGATCATCGGCCGGTCTGATTCGTTGCCATGATCGTGCCAGGCCCAGGGCGGGGTGATCACGAAGTCGCCTTCCTGCATGATCGTGCGCTCGCCGTTGACCGCGGTGCAGGCGCCGCCGCCGTCCATTACGAAGCGCAGTGCCGATTGGCTATGGCGGTGGGCCGGGGCCACCTCGCCGGGCAGCACCAGCTGCAGTCCGGCGTAGAGCGAGGTGGTGATGCGGCTCTGGCCGCGCAGGCCGGGGTTCTCGAGGATCAGCACCCGGCGCTCGGCTTCCTTGGCGGTGATCAGCTCACCGGCTTCCATCAGCAGCTCGCGGGCCGGGGCGAACTCCCACAGGTGGGGAATGCAGGGCGCTGAAGTCCTGCCTGGTGATCTTCTCGTAGTAGGCCTCGCGCTCAGGCGAGCTCTGCGGCTTTTCGGTCAGTGACATGGATAATCCTCCTGTCGGGACGTGCTTATTGGGTGACGTTGCTCAGGCCACTGCCGCCGTAGAGCCACTCGATGCGGTCGTAGAAGTCCTCGGGCCGCATGGCGCGCATGGTGGCGTTGCGCATGGCAGCCTTGCCGTCGGCCGGGTGGTAGATGTACTCGCCCATCAGCCGTGAGTAAGTCTGTACGCGGGCGGTGCGGGCGAAACGGTCGTTGCGGTAGGCCTCGAAGGCTGCGGCGAGGTCGGCCTTGTGGCCTAGGTGATAGGAGAGGCAGACGGCATCCTCCATGGCCATGCAGGCGCCTTGGGCCATGTACTGCAGCATCGGGTGGGCGGCGTCGCCGAGCAGTACGACGCGACCGTCGATCCAGTGTTCGTTGGGGTCGCGGTCGCACAGCACCCACATCTTCCAGTCCTGGCCGTGCTCGATGATCTGCCGCGGGCGTTCGGCGATATGGGCGAAGCCGCGGTAGACCTCCTCCTTGGTCACCGGCTTGCCGGCCACCGGTTTGGGAGCATCGTTGTGGTAGGTCACCACCAGGTTGTAGACCTCGCCCCCCTTGAGCGGGTAGTGAACGATATGGCACTTGGGGCCGGCCCACAGGGTGGCGGCGTTCCAGCGCAGTTCCTCGGGCATCTGTGTGGTGGGGATTACTGAACGGTAGGTGGTGTGACCGGAGACCCGCGGGTCGCCGTCACCGACCAGCTTCTGGCGAATCGGCGACCACAGGCCCTCGGCGCCGATCAGGGCGCGGCCGGTAAAGCGTTCGCCGTCGGCGAGGATGGCAGTGACCCCTTCGGCGTCCTGCTGGTAGTCCTCGACCCGCGAGTTGGTGCGCAGTTCGACCAGCTCGTTGGCCTCGCAGGCATCCAGCAACACCCTGTGCAGGTCGGCGCGATGCACTACCGCGTAGGGGTTGTTGAAGCGCGCGCGGAATGCCTCGTCGAGTGGGATGGCGGCGATCCGGCGATCCTCCATGGCATCCATCAGCAGCAGGTTGTCGATGTAGACCGCCTTGGCCCGGGTCTCGTCGCCGACGCCCAGGTAATCGAAGGCGTGAAAGGCGTTGGGGCCGATCTGGATGCCGGCGCCGATCTCGCCGAGTTCTGGCGCCTGCTCAAGCACCAGTGAAGGAATGCCCTGGCGGGCCAGGCCCAGGGCGGCGGCCAGGCCGCCGATGCCGCCACCGGCGACGATGATGGTGTCGTTGTTCATGATTCACCTTATTGCGCGTGGTTCGGGCGTCTAGCGGAAGACGGTCACTGCCCAGGGGTTGAGAATGGTGGCGACGATGACCACACAGGCCGCCAGAATGAAGGGCATGATCCACAGGGTGATGCGCTGCAGGCTGACGTTGCTGATCGCCGAGGCCACGTAGAGCCCGGCGCCCACGGGTGGCGTCAGCAGTCCAAGAGTCAGCGTCATGCAAGTGACGATGCCGAAGTGGATGGGATCGATGCCGTAGCTGCCTTGGGCCACCGGCAGCAGGATCGGCACCAGGATGATCAGAGCGGCAATGCCGTCGAGCACCATGCCCACCAGCAGCAGCATCAGGAACACCAGCAGCATGAAGATCAGCGGACTCTCGGTGGCGCCCTGCATCAGCCCGGCTACCTGCTGCGGGATCTGGTTGTAGACCAGCACCCAGCCGAAGGCCTTGGCCGCGGCGATCAGGAACAGCACGATGGCGGTGTTGCGCGCAGTCCGGGCCAGCACTCCGGGCAGGCTCGAGGCCTTGAGGTCGCGGAACAGCAGCCCGCCGATGATTAATGCCAGCAGGGTGGCCGCCGCCGCCGATTCGGTGGGGGTCACGATGCCGAAGGCGATGCCGCCGACGATCACCAGCGGAATGCTGAGCGTCAGGATGGCGTTACGAGTAGCGAGCCAGCGGTCGATGGGTTCCCGCTCGCCCTGGGGCACCTTGTGGGCGCGGCGGGCGATCAGCGCGATCAGGCCGCTGATCAGCACGAAGAGCACCAGGCCGGGAATGATGCCGCCCATGAACATGGCACCGATGGAGACCTGGGCGATGACGCCGTAGATGATGAAGATCATCGAGGGCGGGATGATCGGCCCGAGCAGGCCGGCACCGGCGGTCAGGGCCGCAGCGAAGCCCTTGTCGTAGCCGTCGCGCTCAAGCTCCGGGGTCATCACGCGGCTCATGATGGCGATCTGCGCCGTGGCCGAACCCATGATCGAGGCCAGCATCAGGTTCGAGGTCAGGGAGACGTAGGCAATGCTGTGGGGAATCCAGGCGAACCAGGCACGGGCCGCCTGGATGATGCGTCGGGTGATCCCGCCCTCGTTCATGATCTCTCCAAGAAGGATGAACAGCGGGATGGCCAGCAGATCGAACACTTCCAGCGAGCCGAACAGCACCTGGGGGAGACCTTCCAGGATGCGGTAGTTGCCGGTGCTGAACACGAAGGCGAAGGTCGAGGCGAGCAGCACGAAGGCGATCGGCATGCCCAGCAGCATCAGCAGGATGAAGACGGCGAGTGTCATGGCTCAGGCCTCCTCGTCGTTGTCGACCAGGGCGAAGGTAGTGCGGGAGCGATCCGTGAGCCTGGCGAGGATATGGAACATCGCGGTGGCGCAGAAGATCGGCACGACCAGATAGAAGTGCCACTTGGGCCAGTCCAGCGTGAGGGCGATGTCATAAGTGACTGAGGGCGAACGAATCCAGCCCACGGAGTACCACAACAGGATGGCCAGCACCGCCAGGCAGACGAGTTCGGTGAGCCAGTAGCTGAAGCGCTGCCAGCGTTCGGATAGTTGGCCCGCCAGCATGGTCAGGCGCACGTGCTGGTCATGATGAATGGCCACGGATATAGCCAGGAATGCCATCCACACCAGGATGTAGACCGCCAGTTCCTCGGCGAAGAAGAGCGGCCTGCCGAACGCGTAGCGAGCGATCACGTTGACGATCAGCAAAACGCTGAAGGCGACGATCAGCAGGCCGCAGAGCAATTGCTCGAACTGCGCCAGCCGACGGTTGGCGCGGGTCAGGAAAGGTGTCTGCATGGCATTCACCCGCGTGTTGGGGAGGGAGGTCGTGGCCATGTGGCTCATTCGCCGTTGAGGCGGGTGGCGACGTCCTGCTGGAAGGCCTGGATGACGGGATGCTCGCCGAAGCGCACCTGGAAGGCCTGGTTGGCGGCGTCGAAGACGCCCTCGGCGTCCTCAAGGGTGAAGACGTCGATGCTCTCCTCCAGGTAGGCCAGGTTGCTGGCTTCCGCCGCGATCTGGGACTGCGTGGCCCAGACCAGGGTCTCCTGCATGGCCTCGTCGAGCAGCGTGCGCTCCTCTTCGGAAAGCGACGTCCAGGTGGTCTGGCTGATCACCGAGACGGCGGGGAAGGCCATGTGGCTGGTCAGGGTGAGGTGCTCGGCGACCTCATAGAAACCGGAACCGACCAAGGCATCCAGGTCGATATCGACGCCATCGAGCATGCGGTTCTGCAGGCTCTGGTAGACATCGGGCAGGTGCACCGGGGTAGGTGTGGCGCCGGCCTCACGCCACCAGGTCTGCATGGCCGGGATCGGAATGATGCGCACCTTCTCGCGACTCACGTCGTCGAGGCTTTCGACCCGGCCATCGCGCATCAGAATGTGGCGCATGCCGGCGAAGGTATAGCCGAAGGCGTGCAGCCCCTTGTCCTCGAGGCTGACCAGCATTTCGTGGGCGGCTTCGGTCTCGGTGGCGTCGGCGGCCTCGGCGACGCTGTCGAACAGGAAGGGAGTGAACCAGCCGACGAAGGCGGGCTCACGCTGGCTGGTGATGGCGGCGGTCATGATGCCCAGGTCCAGCAGGCCGGTCTCCATTTGGGAAAACATTGCCGGCTCGTCGCCCAACTGGCCGGCCGGGAATATGGCAATGGTCAGCTCGCCTTCGCTGCGCTCGGCGACTGTCTCGGCAAGGCGCGCGGCGGCTTGGGTCCAGATGTGCTGGGGTGGCGTGATGAGGCCCATACGCAGCTCGGTAGCCAGGGTAGGGGTGCTGACGAGTAATGAAATGCTCAGCAAAGTAGAAGTCAGCAGGGCGGTGGAGAACAAGGAGCGTGGCGTGCGTTGGACGTGCGTCATGGAGGTTACCTCGGTTGGCATCAGGTTATTGTCATGATCAAGATCAGTAATGATCACTATTGTGATGATCAGTATTGTGATCATCACAAGGGCTCGCAATTATCCTAAAGTCGTAATGGCGGAGCGAGCAGCGTTGAAGAATGCCTATACCAAAGTCGGGTATCGGGAGGGGTTGCTGACTGGACTATAATCGGCTCACAGATAGATGATATTCACTATTGTTTTGTACGCAAACAAATATAAGCCGCTGAGGTACCCCCATGACACGTCGTACGCTGCTCAAGTCCCTTGCCGTCGCCGCTACTGCCGGCAGCCTGGTGCTGACCGTCCAGGCCCAGGCCCGTGATCTACGCATGGCCCCCGGGGTGCCGCCGGCGCATCCCGCCTACGACCCGATGTTCACCGAATTCGCCGAGCGTCTGGCCGAGAAGACTGATGGCGACTTGACGGGCAACCTGCTGGGGACCGAGGTGGCCAACATCGGCAACATGCGTAACGCCATCCGCAGCGGCCTGGTGGAGGTCGGCCTGTTCCTGCCGGCCTACTTCCCGGCCGACCTGCCCGAGATCAACCTGGTCGGCGACCTGGCCTTCCTGGGCACCAATCCCCACGCCATGGGCGCGGCGGTGACCGAGTACATCGCCACATGTGACGAATGCCAGCAAGAGCTCAAGCAACTGGGCGTCGTCTATACCAGCTCCCATGCCTCGGATCTCTACCGAATACTGAGTACCGAGCCGGTACGCTCTCTCGACGACCTCCAGGGGCTTCGCATGCGAGTGGGTGGTCCCCAGTATTCTCGCTGGGCCGAATCGGTGGGCGTGTCGCCGGCTTCCATACCGGTGGGGGAGACTTACGAATCGCTCTCCCAAGGGGTGATCGAAGGCACCATCGCTTCCGTTGCCGACATCATCTCCTTCCGACTGGATGACGTGCTGAACTATGTCACCGATGTCGAGCTGGGCACGTTCCATAGCACCATTTCCCATGCAGTCGGCCAGCAGGCCTGGGACTCTCTCTCTGCCGAGCAGCGTGAGGCACTGGTGCATGCTTCGGTCGAGGCATCCGCCGCCATCACCCAGCGCTGGGGCTACGAGATGGCCGACGAGGCTCGCGAGGTCGCACTCGAAAACGGTATCGAGATTCTGGAGCCCGAGCCCGAACTGCTGGAGGCCATCGAGGCTTTCCTCGAGGAAGACCTGGTCTATGCCGCTGAACAGGCGGAGAGCCGCCACGGTGTAGAGGATGCGGCGGCCAAGATCGAGCGCTTCCAATCATTGGTGGAGAAGTGGACTGCTATCGTCGAGGAGGTCGGCGCGGACCCCGAGGCGGTTGCCGAGGCCATGAACCGCGAGATCTGGGACGGGGTGGATTTCTCCACCTACGGGACCTGATACCACGTCTCCGAATGCCGGCATGCCGGCATTCGGTAACGCCTCTCACGGAGACTCGTCATGGACGCTCTCTACCGCTTCACCAATCGGGCCGCCGTCGGTCTGGCCCTGCTGGGGACGCTCGGCATCCTGTTGATGGTGATCCACATCACCCTCGATGTGCTGCTGCGCGCCACGCTGTCCGTGTCGATCCCCGCCACCGTGGAGCTGGTGACCCGCTACTACCTGATCACCCTGGCATTGTTGCCGTTGGGGTGGGTGGAGTGGCGCCGGGAGATGATTGCCGTGGAGGCCCTGGAGGGGCTGATGAAACCGTGGCTGGTGCGCCTGTCCGATGTGCTGGTGTCGCTGCTCTCGACCGCGGTCTATGCCGTCCTGGCCGTGGCCACCTGGGGCAAGGCCATGGAGCAGTACGACATCGGCGCCTATGTGATGTCGCTGAACTTCCCCATGCCGGTCTGGCCGACCTATTTCGCCCTGCCCGTCGCCTTCGCCCTGGCGGCGGTGGTCTGCGTGGTGCGCCTGCCGTTCCTGCTCAGAGATACAGCCCCTCCTTCCGGTACGCCAGATGAAAGGTGATTTCCATGTCCGTTGACGTCGGCTTCTACGGCCTCGCCATCCTGATGCTGCTGCTGGCGCTGCGGGTGCCGGTGGCGCTCTCGCTGGTCGTGGTTGCGCTGGGCGGCATGACGGTGATGTTCGGCTGGAACACCGCCATCGGCATGCTCTCCTCTGCGCCCTATGAGTTCATCGCCAAGTGGACGCTCAGCGCGGTGCCGATGTTTTTGCTGATGGGCTTCGTCTGCTACCACACCGGCCTTACCAACGGCCTCTTCAGTGCTGCCAAGGTGGTGTTTCGCTGGTTGCCCGGTGGGGTGGCGATCTCCAGCATCGTGGCCAGCTCCGGTTTCGCCGCGGTGAGCGGCTCGAGCGTGGCCTGCTCGGCGGCCATGGGGCGCATCGCCATTCCCGAGATGGTCAACGGTGGCTACAAGCCGAGCTTCGCCTGCGGCACCATTGCTGCCGGCGGTACCATCGGCGCGCTGATTCCGCCCAGCATCCTGATGATCGTGTATGGCGTCTTCGCCCAGGTGTCGATCACCCAGGTGTTCCTGGGGGGCATCACCATCGGTCTGCTGACGGCGGTCAGCTACAGCATCGTGATCCTGATGGTCAGCTGGCTGCGGCCGGACATCGTGCCGCGGGAGGCCGTGGGGGCCCGCGATATCACTGCCCAGCAGGCGCTGCTCGACATCTGGCCGGTGCTGGTGCTGGGCGTGCTGGTGTTCGGCGGCCTGTTCTCGGGGTTCTTTACCGCCACCGAGGCGGGGGCGGTGGGGGCCGCCGGGGCGATCCTCATCGGCTTGGTGCTGGGGCGCCTGAATGGCCAGGCGATGAAGGCCGCGCTGCTCGAGACCCTTTCCACTACCTCGGCGCTGCTGATCATCGGCGTCGGGGCCAGCATGTTCACTCTCTTCCTGAGTCTGAGCGGCCTGGCTGGCTTTATCACCGGAGCGGTGACCGGCTGGGAGCTCTCCTATCTCGAACTGATGCTGGTGGTGGTGCTGATCTACCTCTTCCTGGGGCTGTTCATGGAGCCCTTCGGCGCCATGCTGGTGACCCTGCCCGTACTGCTGCCGGTATTCGAACTCTACGAAGTGAGCCTGATCTGGTTCGGCGTGCTGCTGGTGAAGCTGCTCGAGATCGGCATGATCACCCCGCCCGTTGGCATGAACATCTTCGTGATCAAGGGCGTGGCGGGACAGTACGCCTCGCTGATGGATATCTTCCGTGGCGTGTCGACCTTTCTGGTGGCCGACATCGTGGTCGTCGCGCTGGTGGTCTTCTATCCCCAGATCGTACTGGTGTTGACCGGCGGTTGATACGCAAGAGGGCGAGCGTCTGACGCTCGCCACTGGCGGGCTAAATTCGAATCAGTTTGTTTGTTTATATAACAATATATTGCATCTTCAATGATAAATGCCTCCCCAAGGAGGGCCGAGAGAGTGAACAAGATCATCGACAGCAGCACCGCGGCGGGCCTGATTCGGGATGACGACACCGTCATCTGGACGACCGCCGGCCTGAGCGGCTTCGCCGAGGCCGTGGCCATCGCGCTGGAGCGGCGCTTCCTGGAGACCGGCGCGCCCCGCGACCTCACCGTGGCGCACAGCTGCGGCTGCGGCGATGGCAAGAGCCGAGGCATGAATCACCTGGGCCATGCCGGCCTGGTCAAGCGGCTGATCAGCGGCCACACCGGCCAGGCCCCGCGCATGGGCGAGCTGATCCGCGAGAACCGCGTCGAGGGCTACCTGCTGCCTCAGGGTGTGTTGGCGCATCTGTGGCGTCACATCGCCGGCAAGAAGCCCGGCGTGATCAGCAAGGTGGGACTGGGCACCTTCGTCGACCCGCGCCTCGAGGGGGGCAAGGCCAACGCCGCCGAAGAGGAGCTGGTCAAGCTGGTCGAACTCGAAGGTGAGGAGTGGTTGCTCTATCGCACCTTTCCGGTGGACGTAGCGGTGATTCGCGCCACCACCGCCGACGAGCGCGGCAACCTGAGCATGGAGCGCGAGGCGCTGCTGCTCGAGCAGCTCTCCATGGCCCAGGCGGCCAAGAACAGCGGCGGCATTGTCATCGCCCAGGTGGAGTACCTGGCCACCCAGGGCAGCCTGCACCCCAAGCAGGTCAAGGTACCGGGCGACCTGGTCGACTACGTGGTGGTGGCCGAGCCCGAGCATCACATGCAGACCATCACCACCACCTACAATCCGGCGCTGTCCGGCGACCTCAGGATGCCGCTGGGCGGCATCAAGCCGCTGCCGCTGGATCCGCGCAAGGTGATCGCCCGGCGTGCCGCCATGGAGCTGGTGCCGGGGGGCATCGTCAACCTCGGCATCGGCATGCCCGAAGGGGTCTCCAGCGTGGCCGCCGAGGAGGGTGTCAGCGACCTGATGACCCTGACCACCGAGCTTGGCACCTATGGTGGTGTGCCCGCCAGTGGCGGCGACTTCGCCACCTCCTACAACGCTGAGGCGATCATCGACCACGGCTACCAGTTCGACTTCTACGACGGCGGCGGGCTGGACGTCTGCTTCCTCGGCCTGGCCCAGACCGACCACGAGGGCAACCTCAATGTCAGCAAGTTCGGCGACAAGGTGGTGGGGCCGGGCGGCTTCATCAACATCAGCCAGAACGCCCGCAAGGTGGTGTTCTGCGGCACCTTCACCAACGGCGGCGAGCTGGCGATCGAGGACGGCCGCCTCGCCATTCGCCAGGAGGGCCACCGCCGCAAGTTCGTTCAGCGCGTCGACCAGATCACCTTCAGCGGCCGCTATGCCCAGGAGACCGGCAAGCCGGTGCTGTTCGTCACCGAGCGCTGCGTCTTCGAACTGATCGACGGCGAAATCACCCTCACCGAGATCGCCCCGGGCCTCGACGTCGAACGCGACATCCTGGCGGCCATGGACTTCGTGCCGCGCATCGCCAGCGAGCTGCGCGAGATGCCGGCGGCGCTCTTCCAGCCCCGGTGGGGTGGCCTGCGCGAGCATCTGCACGCGACTGAGCATTGAGGAGAAAAGACATGTTCAAGAACGCCTACATTCCCTACGGCGGCTACTACACCACGCCTTTCTGCAAGTGGATGGGCAGCCTGGCCAACGTCAATGCCATCGAGCTGGGCGCGGCCACCAGTAAGCGCTGGTTCGCCAGCCGCGACATCGACCCCACGCTCATCGACTACCTCTACCTGGGGGTGTCGGTGGGGCAGAAATCGATCTTCTACGGCGCGCCCTGGGCCGCGGCCATGATGGGCGCCGGCCAGGCGCCGGGCCAGAACATCACCCAGGCCTGCGCCACCGCCACCACGGCGGTGTTCAATGCTGCCCTGGCGGTGGACGCCGGCAGCTTCGACACCACCTACTGCCTGCTCGCCGACCGCCCCTCCAACGGTCCGCATACCATCTGGCCCAACCCCAACGGGCCGGGCGGCGAGGTGATCGCCGAAAACTGGAACATGGACAACATCGCCGCCGACCCGGCCACCGGCAAGGACATGCTGACCACCGCCGAGAACGTCGCGCGCGAGCATGGCTTCAGCCGCGAGCAGGCCGACGAGCTGACCCTGCGCCGCTACGAGCAGTACGCCGAGGCGCTGGCCGACGACCGCGCCTTCCAGAAGCGCTACATGTTCCCCGTTGAGGTCGCGGTCTCGCGCAAGGAGACCAAGCTCGTCGAGGCCGACGAGGGCGTGACCGCGACCAGTGCCGAGGGCCTGGCCAGACTGCGAGCGGTGCAACCCGACGGCATTCATACCTATGGGGCCCAGACCCACCCGGCCGATGCCAACGCCGGCATCGTCGTCACCACCCGCGAGCGCGCCGCCGAGCTCAGCACCGATCCCCGACTGGCCGTCCAGGTGGTGGCCTACGGCCATGCCCGGACCAAGCCGGCCCACATGCCCATGGCGCCGGCCACCTCGGTCAAGCGTGCGCTCGAGCGGTCCGGCCTGACCCTCGACCAGATCAAGACGATCAAGAACCACTCGCCGTTCATCGCCAACGACCTGCACCTGGCCAAGGCGCTGGGGCTCGACGCCAACACCTTCAACAACTACGGCACCTCGCTGGTCTACGGGCACCCCCAGGCGCCGACGCTGGCACGCCTGCTGATCGAGGCCATCGAGGAAACCGCGCTGAAGGGCGGCGGCTACGCCCTGGTCACCGGCTGCGCGGCCGGCGATTCGGCGGCGGCCCTGATCGTCAAGGTGGGCTGAGTTCTTTCCGGTCATTCCAACCGGGAGCGCCCGCCGAGGGATCGGCGGGTGTGCAAGCAAGAGCGCAAGGGACATGAAGTAGAAAGCAGCATTTATCGAACTAGAACAACACGGAGACTGAACAAGATGATGAATAAAAAAAGACTGGCCATGGCGGTCGCACTGTCGACTATGACGGCACAGGCTTATGCCCTCGAGCTGGGTGAATTCGGCGGTGCGAATCTCAGCATCGGAGGCTATGTCAAGGCGGAGGGAATCTTTACCGATCCCGATGGGGGAGACAGGAACTTCGATGCGAGCGCTCGCCAGTCGCGCATCAACTTCAAGGTCGACAAGGACGTTCAGGGCCATAGCGTGACGGGCTTCATCGAGGGCGATTTCTGGGACAATGCGACGGATACATCGGACACCAGTTACGCCATGCGACTGCGCCATGCCTACATCCAGGTCGACGACTTCACTCTCGGTCAGACCTGGACCGGCCAGTTCTTTGCCAACGCGCCATTCGATGTGGAGATCCTCGACTTCTACGGTACCGGTGTCGGTACTGTCTCCGGCAGCGGCGCGGTCGTAAGGCCGGATCTGGTCCTGCACTATACCCCGGGTGGATTCCGCTTCAGCCTGCAGGACCCGGTCTACCAAGATGCCGACTTCCCGGACATGGTCGCCTCCTACACGCATCGCACCGAGGCGGGACACGCCTTCAATGCTGCCGTCACCGGGCGGGAGGTCGAGACCGGCATCGACGATTCGGAATTCGGCGCCGCGTTCTCCCTGGCCGCTAAGCTCAACTTCGGTGCTACCTCGCTTGCCCTGAGCGGCTACACGGGGAAAGGCAACAACGTCTACTCCGGCTGGGGCTACAACGGCGCGACGAGCCCTATCAGCATGGCTGCGAGCGGTGAGGTCAATGCCGATGGCGAGCTGGTGAGCACGACCGGCTATACGGCAGGGGTGAGCCACCGCTTCAATGAGCAATTCCGCGGCAATATCCGCTATGCCCAGGTGGAAGCGGACGAGGTGGCGCCGACCGTTGCTGACGACACGCTCGAAATGATCAACGTCAATCTGATCTATACGTACTTGCCCAACCTGGACTTTGGCATCGAATGGCGCGACCGCAATGCGACGACGATGCCGCTGCGTCCGGGTGGGCAGCAGGTGGAGTTGATGGCGATGTACAAGTTCTAGGGGAGCTTGTCGCCGGATCCTTCGCTCGGTTTCGATCGTTTCTTTGAGGCGAATCATCCTTCCTTCGATGATTCGCCTCTTTTCGTTGTGAGAAAGGCGGGAGTTCCCCTGCGAGTCTTGGAGCAGCCTCAAGCGCAATCGCGAGCCTAGAGTGCTGCTGCTGGGAAGCGGCTCAGCACTGCTCCGGCCTGGCGCAGGGTCTTGCCGTGGGCATGGGCCTGGGGCGCCTGGGTGGCCATATAGAAGCGCGACAGTTCGATCAGGCCCTGCAGATACTCGGCATCACCCTCTCCTTTCTCGTACCGGGCCTCGGCGGCGAGCGCCAGGCGGGCCATCTGCCAGGCGCCGCAGGCGATGCCCAGCAGGTGGAGCAGTGGCACGGCGCCGGCGTAGAGCTCGGCGGTGTTGGCCTTACGGGCCAGTAGCCAGTCGCTGGTTTCGTCTAGCAGGTTGGCCTGGTCGTGCAGGGCTTCCGCCAGATCACCGAGCCGTTCATGGCCATCGAGTTGCGTGGCGGTTTCGCGGAAGTCATTGATCAGCTCGCGCAGGGTGGCGGTGTCCTCGCGCAGGATCTTGCGCCCCAGCAGGTCGTTGGCCTGGATGCCGGTGGTGCCCTCGTAAATGGTGATGACGCGGGCGTCGCGGAACAGCTGGGCGACCCCGGTCTCCTCGACGAAGCCCATGCCGCCGAACACCTGGATGGCCTCGTCGCAGAGGTCGTTGCCCACCTCGGTGCACCAGCCCTTGGCCACCGGCATCAGCAGGTCGACGTAGCGGCGATGCTTGTCGGCGACCTCGGCATCGGGGTGATGGCGGGCGAGGTCGAACCAGCCGGCGGCGGTGTAGAGCAGGCCGCGCATGGCCATCAGCCGGGCCCGCATCGACACCAGCATGCGTTTGACGTCAGGGTGGGCGAGGATCGGTAGGCCGACTTCGCCAGTGACGATATCGCGCCCCTGAACGCGTTCCCGGGCGTAGGCAAGGGCGGCCTGATAGGCGCGCTCCCCGAGGGCCACGCCCTGAATGCCCACGTTGAAGCGGGCCTCGTTCATCATCACGAACATGGTGGCCAGGCCCTGGTGCGGCTCGCCCACCAGATAGCCCAGGGCGCCGCCGTCGTCGCCGTAGCTCAGGGTGCAGGTGGGGCTGCCGTGGATGCCCATCTTGTGCTCGATGGCGATGCAGCGGATGTCGTTCCTTTCTCCCGGCTCGCCGTGTTCGTCGAGCAGGTACTTGGGCACCAGGAACAGCGACAGGCCCTTGACCCCCGGCAGGGCGTCGGGCAATCGGGCCAGCACCAGATGCACGATGTTGGGGGTGAGCTCGTGCTCGCCGTAGGAGATGAAGATCTTCTGGCCGAACAGGCGGTAGGCGCCGTCGCCCTCGGGCTCGGCGCGCATGCGCGTAGCGGCCAGATCGGAGCCGGCCTGGGGCTCGGTGAGGTTCATGGTGGCGGCCCACTCGCCGCTGACGATCTTTGCAAGCCAGGTGGCCTTTTGCGTCTCGCTGGCGGCGATCATCAGCGCCTCGGTCTGGCCCACGTTGAGCTGGGGCAGCATGGCGAAGGCCATGTTGCTGGCGAACCACATCTCCCACACCGGGGTGGAGACCAGCTTGGGCAGCCCCTGGCCACCATGCTCAGGGGGCAGGGAGAGGCCGATCCAGCCGGCCTCGCAGAACTGGTCGTAAGCCGCCTGCCAGCCCTCGGGGGTGACCACCTGCCCATCCTCCAGGCGACAGCCCTGGCGGTCGCCGACCGGGTTGAGCGGCGCGAGCACGCCGGCGGCGAACTTGCCGGCCTCCTCCAGCACGGCGCTTACCAGATCCGGCGAGGCGTCCTCGCAGCCGGGCAGCTCGCCGATCCGCTCGAGACCGGCCAGCTCCTCGAGGACGAACTGCATATCGCGCAGCGGCGCCTGGTAATCAAGCATGATGCCCTTTCCGTATCTCACTTTGTGAAAAAGGGAACGCTGATTTATGTCGCGAGCGAAGAGAGGCTGGCCGCTGCCGGAGCGCAGCATCCGGAGTTGACTGACTGCTCAATGAGGATTGCGAGCACCGCCAGCGGCCAGGATATCGAGCGCAGTAATAAATCAGGTTTCCTTACCGAGGGGCCATGCGGATAGACCCATCCACCCGAATTGTCTCCCCGTTGAGCATGGGGTTGTCGACGATATGGCAGGCCAGGCGCGCGAATTCGCCAGGCTCGCCCAGGCGGTTGGGGAAGGGGATGGACGCGGCCAGGGACTGCTGCGCCTCTTCCGGCAGCGCCTCCATCAGCGGGGTCTTGAACAGCCCCGGGGCGATGGTCATGACGCGAATACCGTGGCGTGCCAGCTCCCGGGCGATGGGTAGGGTCATGGCGACGATGCCGCCCTTGGAGGCCGCATAGGCGGGCTGGCCGATCTGGCCGTCGAAGGCCGCCACCGAGGCGGTGTTGATGATCACCCCGCGCTCGCCGTCGGCCTGGGGCTCGCCCTTGGCCATGGCGGCGGCGGCCAGGCGCAGCATGTTGAAGCTGCCCAGCAGGTTGATGTTGACGATGCGCGAGAAGGCTTCCAGTGGCAGAGGCTCGCCATGGCGGTCGACCACCTTGGCGGGGTCGCCGACCCCGGCGCAATTGATCAGCCCCTGCAGACCGCCGAAGGTGTCCACGGCCAGCGCCACCACGGCCTGGGCATCGGCCTCGCTGGTGACGTCGGTGCGCCGGAACAGCGCGCGGTCGGTGGCACTCCTGGCGTTCAGTTCTTTCGCCAACGCCTCGCCGCGTTCGGCATTGAGGTCGGCGATCACCACGTTGCCGCCGGCATCGTGGAGGGCGCGCGCGGTGGCCTCGCCGAGACCCGAGGCGCCGCCGGAAACGATGAAGGTATTGTCCTGGAATTTCATGATGCTCTCCTCAGGTGCGTGGGCCCTGGCCCTTCTTCTTGAAAAAGTCCCCGATGCGTTCGGCAACCTCCGGGCTGGTCTGGGTCAGGGCGGCGGTGAGTGACTCGACGAACAGGCCGTCGTCGCTGGACATGTTGTCGATACGCGAGATGGCGGACACCATGGCCCAGTTGGCCATGGGGGCGTTCTCGGCGATGCGTTCGGCGAGTTGGCGGGCCTTGTCGAGACTCTCGCCCTGGCCGACCACGTAGTGGGAGAGGCCCAGACGCTGGCCCTCGTCGGCCTCCATGACGCGGCCGGTGAGCATCATTTCGCACATGCGGCCGGGGCCGATGATATTGGCCACTCGCACCGAGGCGCCGCCGCCGACGAAGATGCCGTGGCGCCCCTCGGGCAGCTGGTAAACAGTGCTGGATTCGGCCACTCGCACATGGGTAGCGGTGGCCAGTTCCAGGCCGCCGCCGATCACGGCGCCCTGCATGGCGGTGACCACCGGAATGCCACCGTTCTGCAGCCGATCGAAGATGCGGTGCCAACTGCGGGAGTGCTGTACCACGCCGAAGGGCTCGCGATGCTGGTGCTCGGCCAGGTCGAGCCCGGCGCAGAAGTGCTTGCCTTCGGCGGCCAAGATAATGACCCGGGTGGCCTCCGGTATGGCAACCAGTGCCTCTTCCAGAGCGCTGAGCAGGCGATCGCTGACGGCATTGCGCTTCTCCGGTCGTGCCAGCGTGATGGTGTAGATGCTGTCGTCCAGAGTCGTCTTGACGAGAGTTTCGGTCATGGGGGCCTCGGCAGTGGTTCGTCAAGCTGAGCGCTTGTTGTCCAAAAATACTGTTGTGCATATAAACAATATAGAGGCTACAACAGTTCTCCTGCCGGGTCATTCCTACTGGCCCACGACTTTAGTCTTGTGTTGGTTCTGGAGGCGTCAGTCGAGAAACAAAAACGGCAGCCCGAAGGCTGCCGTTCCGAGGGGAAGGAAAGGGGATCAGGCGGGACACTCTGCCTGTAGAGACATCGCGGCCTCGTAGATCTCGCCGGCCCTGCTGCCGGTTTCATCCAGGTAACCCTCGATGGTTTGCTGCAGCACGGGGCCCCATTCCGGGTGGTCGAGGGCGTCTTCGATGACCAGGAATTCGTGGCCGGCTTCCTCGGCGTCTTGGCGGCCCTGGCGGATCAGCTCGTCGTAGACGGCGGCGGCGCGCAGCGACCACTCCATGCCGCTGTGGTCGTCGATCACCTGCTGCAGATCCTCGGGCAGGCCGTCATAGGTGCGCTGGCTCATGGTGGCGAACAGCGACAGGTCGTAGAGCGGCACCTCGGTGTGATAGCTGGCCAGTTCGTTGAGGCGGAAGGTCTTCATGCCCTCCCAGTTGAAGCTCAGGCCATCCACTACGCCACGCTGCATGGCGGTGAAGACCTCCGGGGCGGGCATGCCCACCGCCTGGGCGCCGAGCCGGGTGAACATGTCGCCTACCACCGGTGTGGGGCGGCGCAGGCGCAGGCCCTCCAGGTCCTGGGGCGTCTCGATCAGGCGCTCCCGCGTGTGCAGGTAGCCGGGGCCGGTGGTGAACATGAACAGCGGCCGGGAATCGGCGTATTCCTCGGCGAAGTGGCCTTGCTCGTAGAGCGACTGAAGGATGCACGAGCCTTGGCGGCTGCTGGCCGAGACGCCGGGGAGCTCGACCACCTGAGTAAGGGGGAAGCGTCCGGCGTTGTAGCCCTGGGCCGAGGCACCGATATCGGCGACGCCGCTGATGGTGCTTTCGTAGGTCTTGTCGGATTTGGCCAGTGTCTGGCTGGGGTAGATCTCTACCTCGAGGCGGCCATCCGAGGCCGCTTCGACGCTCTCCCCCCAGGCCTGGAACAGCTCGCGGTCGATCAACGAACCGCCGGGCCAGACGTGGGCGATGCGCAGGGTGGTGGCCTCGGCCAGGGAGGGAGTGGCGACGAGTGCGGCGGCCAGTGCACTGGAAAGGGCAATACGGTTCACGGTCTTGCTGGGTGTCATGGGATCTTCCTCTTGTCGTTATGTTATTGAAACGCTTATAGGTCCAGCACCAGGACCTTGCTCTTGGCGCGTGAACAGCAGGGAGTGAACTGATCGTTGGCGGCGTGCTCGTCGTCATCCAGATAGAGGTCGCGATGATCGGGCTCACCCTCCAGCACCCGGGTCAGGCAAGTGCCGCAAACCCCCTGTTCGCAGGAGACCATGATCTCGACGCCGTTCTCGGCCAGTACCTGATACACCGTCTTGTCGGCGGGTACGGTGAAGCTGGCGCCGCTGCTGGCGATCTTGACCTCGAAGCTGCCGTCGTCGCTGGTGTCGGCCACGGCGCCGGCGAAATACTCGGTGTGCAGCCGTTCGCTGGGCCAGCCGCTGGCCTTGGCGGTCGAGAGCACCGCGTCGATGAAGCCGGTGGGGCCGCATACGTAGACGCGGGTTTCGGGCTCCGGTGTGGCCAGCAGGGCTTTCAGGTCCAGCTTCTGCTCCGGCACGCCGTCATCGAAGTGGAAGTGCACCCGCTCGGCGAAGCCGGAGGCGGCGATGCGCTGGCGAAAGGCGGTACGCTCGGCGGAGCGGGTGCAGTAGTGCAGTTCGAAGTCGGCGCCGGTGTGTGCCAGGCGCTCGGCCATGCACAGCAAGGGCGTGATGCCGATGCCGCCGGCCAGCAGCAGGGTGCGCCCGGCCGGTTTGAGCGCGAAGTGGTTCTTGGGCGCGCTGATCTGAACCAGCTCGCCCACCTGGATCTCCTCGTGCATGGCTACCGAGCCGCCCCGGGAGGCGGGGTCGCGCAGTACCCCGATCAGGTAGCGGTCGCGCTCCTCGGGATGATTGCACAACGAATACTGGCGGATGACCCCATCCTTCACCCGCACGTCGATATGCGCCCCGGCGCTGAACGCAGGCAGCGGCCGACCATGCGGATCGGCCAGTTCGAAGGTGACGATATCCTGCGCTTCATCGTGACGCGCCTTGACCTCGACGATCAGCGAGAGGGGCGTGCCGCTCATGCCGTGGCCCCCTCTTTATCGGCTTCCTGCTCTTCGACGAGGAGCCGGTCGATGATGCGCCGCGCCTGGACGCCGCCGCCGTCGATGTTGAGCTTGAGCAGCTGGCGCTCGGGGTAACGCAGCAGGTTGCGCTGCTGGGCCTCGAGCATCTCCAGGTCCTCGGAGAATATCTTGCCCTGGCCTTCGCGGATCTTGGCGGTGAGTTCGGCGTCCTCGGGCTTGAAGTTGCGCGCCATGCCCCAGAAGTACCAGATCGAGGTGTCGGTCTCGGGAGTGATGAAGTCCACCACGATGCTCGACGCCTTGACCTCCGCCGGGGCGTCATAACCGCCGTTTCCGGCATGGGCCACCCCCACGTCGATGTGCACGTGGCTCGGCGGCGTGAAACGACAGATCTGCCAGCGGTCCACCGGCACGTCGTCGGCCAGGCCGCAGCCGCGCAGCGCCGCCTGCCAGAAGGGTGGGGCCGGAATGTTCTCCATGTGCCGGCTGGTGATGACCTCGTCGCCGTCGACGCGGGTCTCGGGAGCGGCTTCCTCGATCTCCGGCTGGCCGATGCTGGAGGCGTGCACGTAGGTCTCATGGGTCAGGTCCATGAGGTTGTCTATCATCAGGCGGTATTCGCAGCGGACGTGGTAGAGCCCGCCGCCATAGGCCCAGTCGGAGCTGTCGGCCCAATGCAGTTCGGGGATCAGGCTAGGGTCGGCCTTGTCCGGGTCGCCCGGCCAGAGCCACACGAAGCCGTGGCGCTCCTCCACCGGGTAGGCGCGAATGCTGGGGAAGCCGCGCACCCGCTGGCCCGGCATGCCGGCGCACTTGCCGTTGCAGCCCATCTCCAGGCCGTGGTAGCCGCAGACCAGCTTGCCGTCGCGTACGAAGCCCAGCGACAGCGGAGCGCCGCGGTGGGGGCAGAAATCCTCCACCGCGGCCACGCGGCCTTCGTCGCCGCGGAAGAAGACGATCGGCTCGTTGCAGATGGTGCGTCCCAGCGGTTTGTCCTCGATCTCGTCCGGGGTGCAGGCGACGTACCAGGTATTCTTGGGATAGGGCGCTTGGGGATAAGAGGCTTGATGAGTCACGGTTCTTCTCCTCGGGAGCGGTTCATGGTCATGGCATGAAGTGGCGCTTCCTCTGTGCTGAGAATGTTATGTTTGGATCCAAAGTAGAGCTCCAAGGCGTATAATTGGTCAACTTATGCTTTAGTTGGATCCATTGCTGCAAGTGACAAGAATCGCAACGACATCAGGGAGTTCGCGTGAGCAATAGCGACAAGAGTGTGGTGAGCCGGCTGCGCAAGCTGATCGGCGAGGGGGCCTACGGGCCGGGCGAACGTCTCGGTGAGGTGGCGGTATCGGAGCAGTTGGGCGTCTCACGAACCCCGGTGCGCCTGGCTTTCCGCACCCTGGAGCAGGAGGGGCTGCTGCAGCGGGCCGGCAAACGCGGCTTCATGGTGCGAGAGTTCACCGAAGCCGATGTGTTCTGTGCCGTCGAGGTGCGTGGGGTACTGGAGGGGCTGGCAGCGCGGCGTCTGGCCGAGCAGGGGCTTTCCCAGGCGCTGGATGCCGAGCTGGAAGTTTGGATCCAAACAGGGCGGGAGCTATTGGCCAAGGGTTTCCTGGAGGAGCGCGACGTCGACGCCTGGAGCGAGCTCAATCGTCACTTCCACGAGGCCATCGTCGGCTCGGCCGGCAGCCCGGTGATTGGCGATGCCATCGCTCGCAACAACCATCTGCCCTTTGCCGCCGCCGACTCCATCGTCATCGACAGCGAGGCGCTGGATCGCGAATTCCGCAAGCTGCAGCTGGCCCAAGTGCAGCATGAGCTGGTGGTCCAGGCGCTGCGCCAAGGCGAGGGCGCCCGGGCCGAGATGCTGATGCGCGAACACGCCTTCATCGGGCTGCGCTATGGGGAATTGCTGGGGCTGGGGCCGGGGATCGGCCACGAGCGTCGAGGCCGTTGAGCCTGCTCTCATACGAAGGTCGATATAACGTGCTACCAAGGCTTGGTGTAAGTTGTACACTTATACGAACATAGGTTCGCATTGCGAACTTATCGCAGCCCAGCATAATAACCAAGGCGCCAACGAGAGCGCCGAACGAGGATAGCTCCGATGAAACGTACTCTGTCCCGCTGCCTGTTGGCCGCTTCCATTGCCAGTCTCACCGTCGCCTCGGCGCAAGCCGCGACCACCCTGCGCATGGCCCATTTCTGGCCGGGCGCCTCGGGCATCAACCAGAATATCTTCGAGGCCTGGGCCGATACCATCGAGGAGGAGTCCGGCGGCGAGCTGCGCGTCGAGATGTTCCCCTCCGGCACTCTGGCCAAGCCCGATGCCATCTACGAAGCGGTAGGCAACGGCATCGCCGACATCGGCGCCACGGCACAGGGCTACACCGCCGGTCGTTTCCCGCTGTCGCAGATCGTCGAACTGCCGGGCGTGGCGGGCACTGCCACCCAGGGCGCCTGCGTGCTCCAGACCCTCTACGACGAAGGCCATCTCGACGAGGAGTATGGCGATACGCGGCCGCTGTTCATGTTCACCACCGGGCCGGGCGGGATCCATACCATCGACACCGACGTGCAGGTGCCGTCCGACCTCGAGGGCCTGCGCATTCGTCGCCCCACCGCCGTGGCCGGCGAGATGCTCGAGAACATGGGCGCCAACCCCGTGGGGATGCCGGCGCCGGAAATCTATACTGCCATGCAGCGCGGTGTGGTCGATGGCCTGAGCTTCCCGTGGGAGGGTCTAAAGGGCTTCCGCATCAACGAGCTGGTCAACTATCACACCGAGGTTCCGTTCTACACGCTGATCTTCGTCGCCACCATGAGCCAGCGCACCTATGACGGCCTGAGCCCCGAGCAGCAGGCGGTGATCGACGCCAACTCCGGCATGAAGTGGGCCGAGAACGCCGGCGCCGTCTTCGACCGGCTCGACGTCGAGGGCAAGCAGGAGGCCAGGGACGCCGGCCACACCATCCGCGAGATCGAGAACCCGCTGGAGAATCCGGACTGGCAGGGGCCGCTCCAGGAAGGCATCGAGAGCTACCTTGCCCAGGTCGAGGAGCGCGGACTTCCGGCGCGTGAGGTCTATGAAGCCGCGCTCGTCGCCAGCGAGTCCTGCGCGGGCAATCAGGGGTAAGCCATGCGGGCTTTCCTCGAACGGGCCAGCCACTGGCTGGCCCTCGTCTGTCGCGTCGTCGCTGGCGTCGCCCTGCTGGCGCTGCTGACGGTGACTATCGCCGATGTCGGTACACGATACCTTTATCGTCTCACCGAGGGCGCCATCGCCCTGCGCGTCTCTGGCAGCGTGGAGCTGGTGAGCTACCTGATGCTGTGTGCGCTGCTGGCCGCCATGGCGGCCAACGTGGAGAAGAGCCAGGTGGTGGTGGAGGCTTTCTCCCATGGCCTCGCGCCTGCCATCAAGAACCGTCTGCACGGCTTTTATCTGCTGGGCTTCGCGGCTCTCGGTCTGGTGCTCTTCCTCGGCCTGCTCGAGTCGGCCGTGGCGGCGACCCGTCACGGCGAGGTCACTCAAGACCTGCGTCTGCCCATGGGCCCCATCTACCAGGCGGCCGCGGTGCTCAGTCTGTTGCTCGGCGTGCGCAGCCTGATCCACGCGCTGCTCGGCACTGTCTTCGGCGCCGAACAGGAGGTGTCCCATGGGGAGTGAGATGATTGGCGCCATCGGGCTGGGCATGCTGCTGGTGCTGATGGTGCTGCGAGTGCCGGTGGCCTTGACCATGCTGATCGTCGGGGTGGTGGGCTTCGCTCAGGTGATCAGCTGGGATGCGGCTATCGCCCAGGTGAAGACCGTGCCGGTGGAAGTGCTCTCTAACTACAGTTTCAGCGCCGTGCCCATGTTCATCCTGATGGGCGTGCTGGCGGCGCATTCCGGTATGGCCGGCAAGCTGTTCGACTCTGCACGCAGCATCTGCGGCGGCTGGAAAGGCGGGCTGGCAATTTCTGCCATTGGCTCCTGCGGGGTCTTCTCGGCGATCTCGGGTTCGTCGCTGGCGACGGCCAGCACCATGACCCGGGTCGCGCTGCCGGAGATGGAGCGCTACGGCTACAGCCGGGGACTCGCCACCGGCGCGCTGGCCGCCGGCGGCACCCTGGGCATCATGATTCCGCCCTCCATTGCGCTGCTGATCTACGCCATCCTCACCGAGCAGTCGGTGGGCGACATGTTCATGGCCGGCCTGGTGCCGGGGCTGATGGGGCTGGTGATGTACGCGCTCACGGTCAGCGTGGTGATGCGGCTCAAGCCCTCGCTGGCAGTGGCCGGCGAGCCCACACCGTGGAAGGAGAAGCTGCTGTCGATGGGCGGGCTGGTGCCCTTCTTCGCGGTGTTCCTGGTGATGATCCTGGGTATCTACTTCGGTGCCTTCACGCCCACCGAAGGGGCCAGCGTCGGGGCGTTCGCCACGCTGCTCTATGCTCTGTTCAAGGGGATGCGATGGAGCGGGCTGTGGCACAGCGTGCAGGAGACCCTGGCGCTCTCCGCGGTGGTGTTCTTCATGCTGGTGGGGGCCGAGACGCTGGGCTACTTCATCTCGGTGTCGCGCATCTCGTTCTCGATCAGCGACTTCCTCTACGGCGCGGATCTGACCCCGATGGTGGTGGTGCTGTGCATTCTGCTGCTCTACTTCGTGCTGGGGATGTTCATGGACTCCATCGCCATGCTGGTGATCACCGTGCCGGTGGTGTACCCGATCATCCAGTCGCTGGGTATCGATCCGGTGTGGTTCGGCATCATTACGGTGCTGACCGTGGAGCTCGGGCTGATCACCCCGCCGGTGGGCATGAACGTGTTCGTGATCAAGGCGATGGCGCCCCACGTAGGGCTGGGCGAGATATTCCGCGGCGTAGCGCCCTTCATCGTCTCGGATTTCATCCGCCTGGCGCTGCTGGTGGCGTTCCCGGTGCTGACGACGCTGTTCCTGCTCTAAGCACATCGCACGAAGACTCCGCCCCCGGCTCAGCTCGCCTGTCCGGGGGCGTCATGTTTCTGTGCTTTCCGCTGCATGCTGTCGCAGCCGAAAGTCCCGCGGCGAGAAGCCCGTATTGCGCTTGAAGAAACGGGTGAAATAGGCCGGCTCGGAAAAACCGAGGCTATCGGCGATCTGGCTGATGGTCATGTTGGTGTAGGTGATCTGACGCTTGGCCTCCAGCAGCAGGCGTTCGTGAAGCAGTTGCAGTGCGCTGCGGTCGGCCAGGCGCCGGCACAGGGCGTTGAGGTGGGCGCTGCTCATGCCGAGCTGTTCGGCAAGCCGCTCGATGCTGGGCTGCTGGCGGTACTGCGCCTCGATCAGTGCCTGGAAGTTTGCCAGCCGTTCGTGCCCGCGGTCGCGCTGGTGCGGGCCGGGAGCGGAGCCGTGCAGGCCGTGGGGATCGGCCTGCCGTGAAAGCTCAACCGCCAGGGCCTGGACCAGCGCGCCCAGCATGCGGTCGCGCCCAGGCGCGGGCTGACGGTACTCGGCATCGATCTGTTCCACCAAGGTAGCCAGACGGCGGGCCTTTCGCGGTTGCGCGAGCAGGTGGTAGTCGGCATGGCGCAGCACGCTGGCTTGCTCCTCCAGCCGCTGGCCAAGCTGCTCGGCCAGCGGCTGGGCCAGGGTGACGATGTGCCCCTCGATATCCTGCGAGAAGCGAAATCCATGAATCGTCATGGCCGGTACCACGATCACCAGCGGGCCTTGAAGGGCGTGCTGGGAGCCCTCCAGTTCCAGCTCTACCTGCCCGCTGGCGACATGCAGCACGTGCACCAGGTCAGCATGCCGGTGGGGGCGTATGTACCAGTCGTGCAGCCGGCTACGCTCGGGTATCGACTCGCAGTGCAGTAGGTCCGGTGTCGGCCAGTGGCGGGTTTCGCCATAGAGCTTGAAGACGGGTACCTGAGAAGTGGGGACAACGCTCATGACAGCCTCGTCGGGGTTCGACCAAAGTCGGCAGAGGAGTTGCCGAAAGTCCAATTATTCCTGTCGATCATGCCTTATCTCGCCTCCTGGTTCATTGAAAAATACAAGTCAATGAATGAGCGTAGCGCATGAGAGGATGCCATGAAGACCCAGGTTGCGATCATCGGTGCCGGCCCCTCCGGGTTGCTGCTCGGCCAGTTGCTGAGCCGCCAAGGCATCGACAACGTGATTCTCGAACGCAAGAGCGGTGACTACGTGCTCAGCCGCATCCGTGCCGGCGTATTGGAGCAGGGCATGGTCGACCTGCTGCACGAGGCCGGCGTCGAGGAGCGCATGAACGCGGAGGGCCATCCGCACAGCGGCGTTGAACTCGCCTTCGACAACCGTCGCGTGCGGGTCGACCTGGCCGGGCTGACCGGCGGCAAGACAGTGATGGTCTACGGCCAGACCGAGGTGACCCGCGACCTGATGGCGGCGCGCGAGGCCAGCGGCGGCACGACGATCTACGAGGTCGACAACGTCCGGCCCCAGGCTCTCGAGTCCGATAGTCCCTATGTCACCTTCGACAAGGACGGCGAGACGCTGCGCCTCGACTGTGACTACGTGGCCGGCTGCGACGGCTTCCATGGCGTATCGCGCCGGTCGATCCCCGCCGATCGCCTCAAGGTGTTCGAGAAGGTCTACCCGTTTGGCTGGCTCGGCGTGCTCTCCGATACGCCGCCGGTATCGGACGAGTTGATTTACGCCCGCCACACGCGCGGCTTCGCCCTGTGCAGCATGCGCTCGCCGACGCGCAGCCGTTACTACGTCCAGGTGCCGCTCGACGAGAAGGTCGAGGAGTGGTCCGACGAGCGCTTCTGGGAGGAGCTCAAGCGGCGGATTCCTGACGACGTGGCCGAAAAGCTGGTCACCGGCCCCTCGATCGAGAAGAGCATCGCCCCGCTGCGCAGCTTCGTGGTCGAACCCATGCAGTACGGCAAGCTGTTCCTGGTGGGTGACGCCGCGCACATCGTGCCGCCCACTGGCGCCAAGGGGCTCAACCTGGCGGCAAGCGACGTGAACACGCTCTACCGGCTGCTGGTCAAGGTCTACCAAGAGGGCCGCACCGATCTGATTCCCAACTATTCCCGTACCTGCCTCAAGCGCATCTGGAAGGCCGAGCGCTTCTCCTGGTGGATGACCTCGCTGCTGCACAAGTTCTCCGACGAGGAGGACTTCGAGACCCGCATGCAGAAGGCCGAGCTCGACTATCTCACCTCGTCGGAAGCGGGCCTCAAGACCATCGCCGAGAACTATGTCGGCCTGCCCTACGAGTCGCTGGAATAACGAATTCCCACGCTTCCTGCTTGCCCGGGCGCGATGGCTGTCCCGGGCTTTTTACATGCGGAAGAGGAGTAGCAGGTACGACTAAGGTCGGGTTTTGGAGCCAACTCGTATCGCAGTACTCTCGATTCATCACGAATATGTGTGCGCTAAGCGAACAAATCCAATTCCACGACAAAAGGTGGCGTGATGACGAGCTTGCTCAGGAAGGCATGCCTGGCCGCATGCAGCGGTGGTCTGGCTATCGCGATGGCCGTTTCGACGGCCCATGCCAACGAGTGGCCGACCGACGATATACGTCTTGTCGTCCCCTATGCCCCGGGAGGCACCACCGACGTGCTGTCGCGTCGCGTTGCCGATCTGCTTCAGGAGGAGCTGGACGCCAACGTGGTGGTCGAGAATCGCCCCGGTGCGGGCTCCACCGTGGCTACCGGCCGCCTGGCGCGCGGCGGCCGCGATGTCGATCACACTATCCTGATGGCATCGCCAGGCCACACCATCGGCGCGGCGATCTATCCCGATCTGGCCTACGATCCGGTCGAGGATTTTGTCTTCCTGCAGAACCTGATCGACATTCCCAACGTGATGGTGGTGCCGGCCGATAGCCCTTATGACAGCGTCGATGAGTTCGTCGAAGCGGCGCGTGAGCAGAGCATGACCTTCAGTCACAGCGGCGTAGGCAGCTCCATCCACATGTCGGGCGAGTTGTTCAAGTCGCTGACCGAGACCAATCTGACGGCCGTTCCGTTTGCCGGCAGCGGCGCGGCTCTGCCGGCACTGCTGGGCGGAGACGTCGATGTTTCTTTCGAGAACATGCCGACCGTGCTCTCGCACATCAATTCCGGCGACCTGAAGGCTCTGGCGGTGACCTCCGCCGAACGCTCCGAGCACCTGCCGGACGTACCCACACTGGTCGAGGTCGGTGAATACAACCTCGACCAGTTCGTGACCACCGCCTGGTTCGGCTTGATCGCGCACGAGTCCTTCCCCCAGGAGGCGCAGGACGCCATGCGCGAAGCGCTCGACGCCGTGATGCAGCGCGAGGAGTTCGTGAACTTTGCGAATCAGCTGGGCGCCGAGCCGGGCCAAGTGGCCGGCGAAGAGTACAAGCAGTTCATCGCGCAAGAAGTCGAGCGCTGGCAGGGTGTTGCCGAACAGGCTGGCATCAGCCAATAAGCGAATGGGCCGACCACAGCAATGCTGAGGCGAGGACATCATCCTCGCCTCGCTCGTGTCCGTGGAGGGGTGTCATGTCGACCTCGTTTCCCAAGCGTATCAGGGCGCTCCGCGACCCCGGCGATGTTCTGGCAGGGTGTATGCTGCTGGCTGCCTCCGCCGTACTGCTGTTCTATCTGATTCCGAACTACATCGGCGAGCCGCCTATCCTGCAGAACCCGATGATGTCGCCACGCTGGCTGCCACGCATCGTGGGCTGGCTGATGCTCGGGTTCTCCTGTCTGCTGATCGTACAGGGGCTACTGGTCGACAGCACCGACAAGGAGGACGGTCGGCGCATCGAGAAGGGCCCTCGGCTGCGCTTCGCCATGATGGTGGTGGCCCTGGTCGTCTACGTGGGCCTGTTCGAGGCGCTGGGAGCGGTGATCAGCGGCATCCTGGCTACCCTGATCCTGTTTGCCGCGCATCCGGTCAGGACCTGGTGGGTGTATGGCCTGGCGTTCGTATTTCCCGCTGCCGTCACCTTCCTGTTCGTGAAGATCATGAACGTACCGCTGCCGCTGATGCCGTTCTGATGACAGGCGCTCGCTCTCACCCCCGCCTTCGGTGACTTATGGATATGTTGTCGGAAGTCCTCGATCTCTTCCTCAGCCTGGATAACTTTCTGGCCATTGCGCTGGGCGTCGTCATCGGCGTGGTGGTGGGCTCCATTCCCGGCCTGACCGCCACCATGGCGGTGGCCCTGGCGCTGCCGTTCACCTTCTCCATGCAGCCGGTAGCGGCCATCCTGCTGTTGGTGGGCATCTACAAGGGCGGCATGTACGGTGGCTCGATCACCGCCATCCTGATCCGCACGCCGGGCTCGCCGGCTTCCGCCTGCACGCTGCTCGACGGTTACCCCATGGCCCAGCAGGGCCATGCCAAGAAGGCGCTCAAGACGGCGCTCTACTCATCGGTGATTGCCGACTTCATCTCCAACATCGCGCTGATCTTCTTTGCCGCCTACCTGGCCAAGATCGCGCTGAACTTCGGTGCCCCGGAGTTCTTCTGGCTGATCTGCTTCTCGCTGACCATCATCATCTCGCTGGCCAGCGGCTCGATGATCAAGGGCCTGCTCGCCGCGCTGATGGGCATCCTGCTCTCGCTGGTGGGGCTGGACGAGGTCTACGGCTCCCAGCGGCTGACCTTCGGCAACTACAACCTGATGGACTCGATCTCGTTCATCCCGCTGCTGATCGGACTGTTCGCCATCCCCGAGATCATCGAGTTCTATCGCAAGAAGGCGCTGCCTCACCTCAAGGCCAAGGCCAGTGGGGTGGGCATGACCCTGGTCGAGCTCAAGCGCTGCCTGAAGAGCATCATTCGCGGCAGCCTGATAGGCGTGCTCATCGGTGCCATTCCCGGGACCGGGGCCACCGCCGCGGCCTTTATCTCCTACAGCGATGCCCGTCGCCGCTCGCCCAACCGCGACAACTTCGGCAAGGGCGAGTTGGAAGGCGTGGCCGCGGCCGAGGCGGGCAACAACGGCGTGGCCGGGGCGACCCTGATCCCGCTGCTGTCGCTGGGCATCCCGGGCGACGTGATTACCGCCATCATCCTCGGCGCCTTCATGGTCCATGGCCTCACGCCGGGCCCGATCATGTTCCAGGAGAACCTGACGCTGATCTATGCGCTGTTTATCGGCATTATGTTCAGCTCACTGGTGTTGCTGGTGGTGGGCTCCGGGGCCATCAAGTACTTCTCGCTGATCGCCGATATCCCCAAGGCGATCCTCTTTCCCATCGTGCTGATGTTCTGTGTCTACGGCGCCTATGCCGTGAACAACGACACCTTCGATGTGTGGCTGATGCTGGGCTTCGGCGTGCTGGGCTATATCTTCAACCGGGCGGCGATTCCGGCGGCTCCCTTCCTGATCGGCTTCATACTCGGGCCGATGTTCGAGGACAATCTGCGTCGCTCGCTGTTGATCGGCCACAACGATCTCGCAATCTTCGTGCGCGGCCCGATCACCTGGTTCTTCATCGCCCTGACGCTGGGCTCGATGCTGCTGGCGCTCTATCGCTACGTCACCTCGCGTCGCCAGCCGTCAACCAGCGACACGACGCAGGAGACGCCGTGAGCACCCTGCACGGGCGGAACCCATAAGGGTGGGACCACAGCGAGCGGAGGCAATGATATGGCGGGACCGCTGACAGGCCTGCGGGTGCTCGACCTGAGCCGCGTGATGGCCGGCCCTTGGTGCACCCAGATACTCGCCGATATGGGCGCGGAGGTGATCAAGGTCGAGCGCCCGACGAGCGGCGACGACACGCGCCACTGGGGGCCGCCCTGGCTCAAGGACCGCGACGGCAACGAGACCAGCGAGTCGGCCTACTACCTTTCAGCCAACCGCGGCAAGCACTCGGTGACCGTGGATATCGGCAAGCCCGAGGGCCAGGTGCTGATCCGTGAACTCGCCGCCGAGAGCGATATCCTGGTAGAGAACTTCAAGAGTGGCGGCCTGGCGCGCAAGGGGCTCGACTACGCTACCCTCGAAGCCATCAACCCGGGGCTGATCTACTGCTCGATCACCGGCTTCGGCCAGACCGGGCCGATGGCCGCCATGGCCGGCTACGACTACCTGATCCAGGCTCAGGGTGGCCTGATGAGCATCACCGGTGCGGCAGACGGCGAGCCGGGCGCCGGCCCGCAGCGGGTCGGCATGGCGGTAGCGGACCTGACCACCGGCATGAACGCCACCATTGCCATTCTCGGCGCGCTGCACCATCGCCACCTCACTGGCGAAGGGCAGTACATCGACATGGCACTGCTCGACGTGCAGGTGAGCTGGCTGGCCAATCAGGCGCAGAACTATTTCTGCAGCGGCACGCCGCCCATCCGCACCGGCGAGTACCACCCTAACCTGGTGCCCTACCAGCCTTTCCCCACCGCCGACGGAGAGAAGGTGATCATCGCCATCGGCAACGACGGCCAGTTCCAGCGTTTCTGCCGGGCGGTCGGGCAGCCCAAGCTGGCCGAGGATCCGCGCTTTGCCACCAACCCCGAGCGGATCCGGCATCGCCTGGAGCTGGTGGCGTTGATGGTCGAGATCACCCGCACGCGCACCAGTACCGAGTGGATAGCGCTGCTGAGCGAGATCGCGGTACCCTGCGGGCCGATCCAGAACATCGCCCAGGTCTTCGACGACCCTCAGGTCAAGGCACGAGAGATGAAGATCGAGCTCGAGTCTCAACGCGGGCAGATTCCCGGCGTGGCCAACCCGATCAAGTACTCGCGCACCCGGATCGAGTATTGCAAGGCGCCGCCGGCGCTGGGTGAGGATACCGAGGCCGTGCTGGCGCGGCTGCTGGGTAAGGCGACGAAAGAGATAAACGAACTGCGCCAGCTTGGTGTGATCTAGCGCAACGTCAGCCGACGCTGACGCCGCCGCAGACGAACAGTGTCTGGCCGGTGACGAAGCCGCTGCGCGCGTCGCAGAAGAAGCTCACCGCCTGGGCCACATCCTCGGGCTGGCCCAGGCGCTTCACCGGGATGTTGTCGATGATGCGCCGCGCACGCTGCGATTCCGGCGGGTTGTTCTCCCAGAAGGCTGTGGTGGCGATGGGGCCGGGGGCGACGCAGTTGACCGTGATGCCGTCACCGGCCAGCTCCAGCGCCCAGGTGCGGGCCATGGACTGCAGCGCGCCCTTGGTCGCGCTGTAGAGGCTGCGCGCCTCCTTGCCCAGCACCACGCGGCTGGCATTGATCACGATACGGCCGTGGCGGCGCTCTCGCATGCCCGGCAGCAGCGCCTGGGTGCAGACCAGCGCCGAGCGCACGTTGAGGTGCATCAGGCGATCGAAGTCTTCCACTCGCGTCTCGTCGAGCAACGCGGGCGCGACGATACCCACGTTATTGACCTGGCACTCCACGGCATGAGTCTCGACGATCTCGGCGAGCGCCGCCCGGGTGGCCTCTACCTCGGCGAGGTCGACCCGGCGCGCATCGGCCCTGAGCGACTCGGCCTCGGGCTCGACGATGTCCAGCACGATGGTACGGTAGCCGTCCTGCTGCAGGCGCAAGGCGATCGCCTGGCCGATATTGCGAGCGCCGCCGGTGACGATGGCGCAGGGTGGTTCGGTCATGTTCGGGCCTTGGTAAGCGGGAGCGTGAAGTGCACCTAGCGTACTTTAGTTCGCTAGATGGTTGCGCTCCAGCACACGCGCCGCAACCCGACCTTGGTCTGGAATGGGCCGGGGTTTTTACAGGAGAGTTGTAAAGGCAGCGCCTGTTAAACTCGGGCTAATCCAGAAATGTTTAGGCAGGGACATGATCAGGAACGTCGGCAATACCGAGATACGGCTCAAGCACAAGGCGACCTGCCACTGTGGCGCGGTCGAACTCGAGTTGACGCTGCCCAATGGAATCGAGAACCCGAGACGCTGTGACTGCTCCCTCTGTCGGCGAAAAGGCGCCATAGTTGCCTCGGTGAGTCTCGATGGGCTGCGCGTCGTCAAGGGTGAGGATGTCCTGAGGCTCTATCAGTTCAAGACCATGACAGCGAAACACTATTTCTGCGCGAACTGCGGGATCTATACGCACCATCAGCGGCGTTCCGATCCCAATGAATATGGCTACAACGTCGGCTGCCTGGAGGGCGTCAATCCTTTCGAGCTGGGCGAGGTGGCGGTATCGGACGGCGTCAACCATCCCGCGGACCGCTAGGGCAAATGACAATCCGTCCCTCTCGGAGGGACACGAGTCGCCTTGCGGCGGCTGCAAGTCGCCAGTGCGTTCTGCTGCTCGTTGGCCACATTCCGTTCCCTCGTAAGGCAAAGAGTGTCGAGCTGGTCCAGAATGCGCTTATTGCGCCCAACAATAATTTAACGAGGTAGCCCATGGAACTCCTCTTGATTCTGGTAGGAGTCGGCGTTGCACATCTACTGGCCGTTGTCAGCCCGGGACCGAGCTTGCTCGTCGTGGCCCGATCAGCGATCTCCACCTCGCGGAATGCGGCAATCTGGACAGCACTCGGCATTGGAGTTGGATCGGTGATCTGGGTGCTTGCCGCCTTATTCGGGCTCCATCTGCTGTTCGCCATGGCCCCCTGGGTCTATACCGGCGTGAAGATCGTCGGTGCTGCCTATCTTTTCTATCTCGCGTTTCAGCTATGGCGACATGCCAAAGTTCCCATGCAATTCGATGCCTCAGTTGCCAGGCCAGCCGTTTCACCATTCAAATCGTTCCTTAGAGGGCTGCTGGTACAGTTGTCGAATCCGAAGGTGGTGGTTTTCATGGGTTCGATCCTGATCACGCTGTTGCCGCCACAGTCTTCGAATGGCCTGATAGCCGCGCTTCTGCTGGTCGTTTTTCTGGATGAGTTCGTGTGGTTTTCCTTTGTCGCTTGTGCCTTCTCCATCCCGCGTTTTCGAGAGGGTTACATGCATTTCAAGAGTATTATCGACCGGGTGACAGCCAGCTGCCTGGGAGGTTTGGGGCTACGGCTCATCGTGGGCCGATAGCACTGGTTCACCGGTGCGACGCCTCCGTTCTGCTGAGATGCATCCATGATTCGAAGCCTGCTCTACGACACCTTGATCCTCAGGCTCACCGCGCGCTGGTACGCCGAGGTGCTGAATCGGCTGCCCGATGAGGCCAGACTGCTTGATGTGGGTATTGGCACAGCCGGTGCGCTGCTAGCCAATGCCGAGCGGGTACAGCAAAAGCGTTTGCACGTGACCGGCATCGATATCGACGGCGACTATGTCGCACGCGCCCGGCAACGGCTTGAAGATTCGCCGCTTGCCGAGCGAGCCGAGGTGCGTCTCGAGTCCGTCTACGATCATCAGGGCGGGCCCTACGATGCCGTCTACTTCTCCGCCAGCTTCATGCTGCTGCCGGAACCCGAACGGGCCTTGCGTCACTGCATCGGGCTACTGAAACCGGGCGGTCGACTCTACTTCACCCAGACTATCCAGCAGCAGCCCTCGCGTTTCATGGAGCGCTTCAAGCCCATGCTCAAGCGGCTCATCAGTATCGATTTCGGCCAGGTGACCTACGAGGATGCCTTCAAGTCGCAGCTCGCTGCAGCCGGCCTGGCGCTGGAGGAGTTCACGCTGCTGTCACAGCACGGCGGCCGGGCGTCGTGCCTGGCCGTGGCGAAGCCCCTCGACAGATGAGGCTCCGCAGGCTGGCCTGTCACGGATAGCGACCGCTGCGGCGATTCTCCACCAGCACCTCGAGGATGGCGTTGGCCTCCTGCATGATCGGCGAGGGGGCCTCGCCCTTGCGCCGGCTGCAGATTACCGGCGAGGTCAGGCCCGGGTCGGCGAGGTAGACGTAGACGATGCCGTCGCGGCGGACGCGCTTGACCTGCTCCGGCACCAGGGTGATGCCCAGGTCCGAGGCGACCAGGCCGAGTGCGGTTTGCAGCTCGTTGGCCTCCTGCGCCACAGTCACCTTGAGGCCACGACGGCGGAATAGCCCCAGCATAATATCCGCCAGGCTCGGCCTCGGCTGGGCCGGAAACAGCACCAGCGGATACTCGGCGAGCTGGGCCAGCGTCGGGGTGGTATCGGCCAGTGGGTGGCCTTCGGGCAGCGCGGCCATCAGCGGCTCGTCGAACAGGTTCTCCTGCTCCACGTCGGGGTCGTCGATGCGCATGCGACCGAAGCCCATGTCGATGCGCCCGCTTTTGAGCGCTTTCACCTGCTGCACCGTGGTCAGCTCGGCCAGCACCAGCTCGACGTTATCCTTTTGTCGTAATTCCCGCACCAGCAGCGGCAACTGCCCGTAGAACACCGAGGGAACGAAGCCGATGCCGAACATCACGCGCTTGCTGCGCGCCATTCGCTGGGCGGCAGCAACGGTGGTGTCGATCTTCTCCAGTATCTGCAGGGTATGCTCATGGAAGAACTGTCCCGCCGGCGTCAGGCGCAGGCCGCGTGCGCTTCGCTCGAACAGCTCGGCCCCGATTTCGCTCTCCAATTGCTTGATCTGCCTTGATAAAGGCGGCTGGGCCATGTGTAGCTTCGCCGCCGCCCGGGTCAGGTTCAGCTCCTCTGCCACGACGCAGAAATAGCGTAGATGTCGCAGCTCCATGATACCTCCAGGGTATGGCTCGGGACCTAAACGATATTGGTTCGGCCGCGCCGGGGCAATCAGACTGCCAAGGTATCGAAACACCGAACCGCCGGAGCGCGCATGTCATCCGTGATCGAGTCCATCGAAACGCTGCTGGTCGACCTGCCGACCATCCGTCCTCACAAGCTCTCCATGGCCACCATGGCCTGCCAGACGCTGGTCATAGTGCGACTGCGCGACAGCGACGGTGTCGAGGGCCTGGGTGAAGGCACCACCATCGGCGGGCTCGCCTATGGCCCCGAGAGCCCCGAGAGCATCAAGCGCAACATCGACGCCTACCTGGCGCCGCTGCTGATCGGCCAGCCGGCGGGTGCCGTCGCCACGCTGCGCGCTCGCCTCGACCGCCACGCCCGCGGTAACGCCATCGCCAAGTCGGCGCTGGAGACCGCGCTGCTCGACGCCCAGGGCAAGCGCCTGGGGTTGTCCATGGCCGAGCTGCTCGGCGGCGCGCGCCACGACCATCTGCCGGTGCTGTGGACCCTGGCCAGCGGCGACACCGGCCGCGATATCGACGAGGCCTTCCAGCGCCTGGAGCAGCGCCGCCACTGCGACTTCAAGCTCAAGATCGGCGCCAACGCCGTGGACGACGACGTGCGCCATGTTGCCGCGATCAAGGAGGCGCTGGGTGAGCGGGCAAGCGTCAGGGTAGACGTCAACCAGGCCTGGGACGAGCGCACAGCCGTGCGCGGCATTGCCGCCCTGCAGGCCGCCGGCATCGAGCTGATCGAGCAGCCGATTCCTGCCCGCGAGCATGCTGGCATGGTGCGCCTGGCCAACCGCTTCGAGGTGCCGATGCTGGCCGACGAGGCAGTGGCCGACGCGCGCGACGGCTTCGAGCTGGCCGCGGCCGGCTTCAGCGGCGCCTACGCGCTCAAGATCGCCAAGGCCGGCGGCCCGCGCGGTGCCCTGGCGCTGGCCCAGGTGGCCCGGGCGGCCGGCATTGGCCTCTACGGCGGCACCCTGCTGGAGGGCACCATCGGCACCGCCGCCTCGCTGCACGCCTGGGCGACGCTGCCCGAGCTGGCCTGGGGCAGCGAGATGTTCGGCCCGCTGCTGCTCAGGGACGACATCGTCGCCGAGCCGCTGGCCTATGGCGAATTTGGCGTCGAGCTGCCGAAAGGCCCGGGGCTGGGAGTAGCCCTGGATGAAGACAAGCTTGCCCACTTCACACGCAAGTAACCGGAGGACGCACGCATGCTTTTTCAGGTGGAAATGACCGTCAAGCTGCCGCCATCGATGCCGGCCGAGGAGGCTGCCGCAATCAAGGCGCGCGAGAAGGAGTACGCCCAGGAGCTGCAGCGCCAGGGCAAGTGGCGCCACCTGTGGCGGGTCGCCGGCAGCTACGCCAACGTCAGCATCTTCGACGTGCGCGACAACGCCGAGCTGCAGGAGCTCGTCGCGGGCCTGCCGCTCTTCCCGTGGATGGAGATCAGCGTCAAGCCGCTGTGCCGCCATCCGTCATCGATTCGCGACGACGACAGCTGATCAAGCAGCACGCCAGCCCCACGGGGCAGCCAATGACAACGAGGACAGACCCATGACCGTGAAGATCCATGACACCCCCGACGTGCAGAACTTCCTGAAAGCCGTGGCCGGCTTCGACGAGCAGGGCGGCAGCCACCGCGCCAAGCAGATCCTGCATCGCCTGCTCTCCGACGTGTACCGCCTGATGGATGACTTCGATGTCAGCCCCGAGGAGTTCTGGTCCGCCGTCAGCCTGCTCAACGAGCTGGGCAAGGAGAGCCAGTTCGGCCTGCTGGCCCCGGGGCTCGGCTTCGATCACTACCTCGACATGCGCATGGATGCCGCCGACGAGCAGGCCGGCCTGACCGGCGGCACGCCGCGCACCATCGAAGGCCCGCTCTATGTGGCCGGCGCACCGGTGGCCGAGGGCGAGGCGCGCCTGGACGACGGTAGCGACGAAGGTGCCGAGGTCATGTGGCTGACCGGCCAGGTACGCGACACCCAGGGCAAGCCGATCCCCGGCGCCCAAGTGGAAATCTGGCACGCCGACTCCAAGGGCAACTACTCCTTCTTCGATCCGTCGCAGTCGGATTACAACCTGCGCCGCACCATCCTCGCCGACGCCGAGGGGCATTACCGCGCGCGGAGCATCATTCCCTCCGGCTACGGCGTGCCGGCCGGCAGCCCCACCGACCAGGTGCTCAAGCTGCTGGGTCGCCACGGCCAGCGCCCGGCGCACATCCACTTCTTCGTCTCCGCGCCCGGCCATCGCCATCTGACCACCCAGATCAACCTGGCTGGCGACGAGTACACCTGGGACGATTTCGCCTTCGCCACCCGCGAGGAGCTGGTGGTTGACGCCACCCGCATCGAGGACGCCGCCGAGGCCGCCAAGCGCGGCCTCGAAGCGCCCTTCACCGAGGTGGTGTTCGACGTTGAGCTGGCCTCGACCGCCGACCCCGAGCTGCAGACCCGCCACAAGCGTCCGCGGGCACTCGAGGACGAGGCGGCACCGAGCCAGCGCGAGCCCGCCGAGGCCTGATCGCCGCTTCCGACGCACGAACTTGACGCCATGAAGAGCTCCCCCGCTGGCCTGGGCCGGTGGGTAGGGGAGCCTTACGACCCTGACAAGAGCAACGAGGAGTTGGAGCCATGACCGCACAGCTTGATCGTCTCGAGAAGCGCGTTCGCGGTGCCGTCGTCGACGACCCCGAGAACGGCATCTTCCGCTGCCACCGCAGCATGTTCACTGACCCGGCCTTCTTCGAACTGGAGATGAAGCACATCTTCGAGGGCAACTGGCTGTTCCTGGCTCACGAGAGCCAGGTTGCGGAGCCGGGCGACTACATGACCGTCACCATGGGCCGCCAGCCGGTAATCATCACCCGCGACAAGCAGGGCGAACTGCACGCGCTGATCAACGCCTGCGCCCACCGCGGCGCCACCTTGTGCCGCAAGAAGCGCGGCAACAAGGGCACCTTCACCTGCCCGTTCCACGGCTGGTCGTTCAAGAACGACGGCAAGCTGCTCAAGGCCAAGAACGAGAAGACCGGTGCCTACCCCGAGAGCTTCAAGCAGGAGGGCTCCCACGATCTCAAGCGCGTGGCGCGCTTCGAGAACTACCGCGGCTTCCTGTTCGGCAGCCTCAGCGCCGACGTCGCCCCGCTCACCGAGCACCTTGGCGAGACCACCAAGATCATCGACAACATCGTCGACCAGGCGCCGGAGGGCATCGAGATCTTGCGCGGCACCTCCTCCTACACCTTCAACGGCAACTGGAAGCTGGGCGCCGAGAACGGCGCCGACGGCTACCACGTCAGCACCGTGCACTGGAACTACGCCTCGACCATGGAGCGGCGCAACTACGACGCCGGCGGCACCAAGGCGGTGGACGCCAACGGCTGGTCGAAGAGCATGGGTGGCTTCTACTCCTATGAGAACGGCCACATGATGCTGTGGACCCGCCTGCTCAACCCCGAGGTGCGCCCGGTCTACTCCCAGCGCGAGCGCATCGAGCAGGAGCTCGGCGAGGCACGGGCCGACTCCATCGTCAACCAGACGCGCAATCTCTGCCTCTACCCCAACGTCTACCTGATGGACCAGTTCTCCACCCAGATCCGCGTCATCCGGCCGATCGCCGTGGACAAGAGCGAGGTCACCATCTACTGCTTCGCGCCCAAGGGCGAGTCCGCCGAGAACCGTGCGCTGCGTATCCGCCAGTACGAGGATTTCTTCAACGTCAGCGGCATGGGCACGCCCGACGACCTGGAGGAGTTCCGCGCCTGCCAGAACGGCTACGCCGGGCTCGACGCCGAGTGGAACGATCTCTCCCGCGGCGCCAAGCAGTGGATCGATGGGGCCGACGACAATGCCAAGGCCATCGACATGAAGCCGCTGCTCAGTGGCGCCTCGCCCGAGGACGAAGGGCTCTACGTGCTGCACCACAAGCACTGGGTCGAGGAGATGCTGCGCGCCATTGCGAAAGAGCGCAGCCAGTTCATCGCCACCACGCCTGTTGCCACTAGCGAATCCTGAGGAGGGCATCATGAGCATCGACTTTCTGGCCATCCAGGCCTTCGTTCATCGCGAAGCCCGTCTGCTCGACGATCGCGAGTGGGACGAGTGGCTGACCTGCTACAGCAAGGACGTCGTCTTCTGGATGCCGGCCTGGGACGACGACGACCGCCTGACCGAGGACCCCCAGAGCGAGATCTCGCTGATCTACTACCCCAACCGCGAGGGTCTTGAGGACCGCGTCTACCGCATCAAGACCGAGCGCTCCGGGGCGACCAGCATCCCCGAGCCGCGCACCACCCACCAGGTCACCAACCTGGAGGTGCTCTCCCAGCAGGGCGACACGGTCGAGCTGCGCTTCAATTGGCACACCCTGAGCCACCGCTACCAGCAGACCAGCGCCTACTTCGGCACCTCCTTCTACACCCTGGACGTGTCCGGCGACACACCGCTGATCACCTACAAGAAGGTGGTGCTCAACAACGACTACATCCACCAGGTCATCGACGTGTATCACGTCTGAACGATTGCGAACCCGGTGGGGGAGGAGACGAGCATGAGCTACACGATAGCCCTCAACTTCGAAGACGGCGTGACCCGTTTCATCAGCTGCAAGGACGGCGAGACGGTGCTCGACGCCGCCTATCGCCACAAGGTCCACCTGCCGATGGACTGCTCCGACGGCGTCTGCGGCACCTGCAAGGGCACTTGTGAGCAGGGCGCCTTCGACCTGGGCGACGAGTACATCGACGAGGCGCTCTCCGACGAGGAGGCCGCCGAAGGCAAGGTGCTGACCTGCCAGATGGTGCCGTCGTCGGACTGCGTGGTGCAGGTGCCGGTGGCCTCGACGCTGTGCAAGACCGGCGTCGGCGAGTTCCCCGGCCGGGTCGCCGAGGTTTCGCGCCTCTCCGAGGACAGCTTCGAGCTGGTCGTGGATCTCGACGAAGGCGAGGGGCTCACTTTCCTGCCGGGCCAGTACGTCAACATCCAGGTACCGGGCAGCGACGAGACCCGCTCCTATTCGTTCAGCTCGCTGCCCGGTGAACGGCGCGCCTCGTTCCTGATCCGCAACGTGCCGGACGGACTGATGAGCGGCTATCTCACCGGGACGGCGAAGCCCGAGGATGCGCTGACCCTGACCGGGCCGATGGGCAGCTTCTACCTGCGCGAAGTCGAGCGCCCCGTGCTGATGCTGGCCGGCGGCACCGGCCTGGCGCCGTTTCTGGCCATGCTGCGCCAGCTGCAGGAGCGCGGCTGCGATCAGCCGGTGCGCCTGCTCTACGGCGTCAACATCGATGACCATCTGGTCAAGCTCGACGAACTCGACGCCTTCGTCGAGGCGCTGCCCGACTTCGCCTACACCACGGTGGTGGCCGACGCGGCGAGCGAACATCCGCGCAAGGGATACGTGACCCACCACATGGCGCCTGAACTGCTGCACGACGGCGCCGTCGACGTCTACCTGTGCGGGCCACCGCCGATGGTAGACGCGGTGCTCACCCACTTCCGCGAGCAGGGCATCGACCCGGCCAGCTTCCACTACGAGAAGTTCACCCCGAGCCTGGCCCCGGAAGAGGCTAAGAAGGAGGCGATGGCATGAGCGCGCGTTTTGAAGGGCAGGTGATGGTGATCACCGGCGCCGCCCAGGGCATCGGCCGGCGCGTCGCCGAGCGCGCCGGGGCCGAAGGCGCCCGGCTGGCGCTGGTGGACCGCGCCGAGCACGTCGAGCGGGTGGCGATCGAGCTGCGCGACGCGGGCATCGAGGCGATCGCCCTCATGGCCGACCTGGAAACCTGGGAAGGCGCGGAAAGTGTGATGCGCCAGGTGCGGGAGCACTACGGCCGGCTCGACGTGCTGATCAACAACGTCGGCGGCACCATCTGGGCCCAGCCCTACGAGCACTACGGTCCCGAGCAGATCGAGGCCGAGGTGCGTCGCTCGCTGTTTCCCACCCTGTGGTGCTGTCGCGCGGCGCTGCCCTTCCTGCTGGAGAGCCGGGGCAACATCGTCAACGTCTCCTCGGTGGCCACCCGCGGCATCAACCGGGTGCCCTATGCCGCCGCCAAGGGTGGCGTCAACGCCATGACCGTGGCGCTGGCCTTCGAGTATGCCGAGCACGGCATTCGCGTCAACGCCACCGCCCCCGGCGGCACCGAGGCGCCGCCGCGGATCACGCCACGCAACAGCGCCCAGCCCAGCGAGCAGGAAAAGGCGTGGTACCAGCAATTGATCGACCAGACCCAGGCCACCAGCTTCATGGGGCGCTACGGCACCCTCGACGAGCAGGCCGGCCCGATCCTGTTCCTGGCCTCGCGCGATGCCAGCTACATCACCGGCAGCGTGATGCCGGTGGCGGGAGGTGACAGCGGCTGATCAGCCCGTGCCACGTTCACCTGTACGCACCACTCACTCAACGATAACAACATCCCCTGGAGTACACCGTGAAACATATCGAGAAAGGTGCCGGCCTTGTCACGGCGCCACGCGACTTCATTCGCGACCTCAACGCCGACAACCTGAGTGCCGGCCTGGTGGCCGGGATCTTCGGCCTCAGCGCCGGGATCATCCATATCAGCGCCGGCACCGCGGCGGGGCTCCCCCAGGAGTTCACCCTGCTGTGGGTGATCAGCTACCTGATGATCAACGGTCTGTTCGGGCTCTTCCTGCCGGCCTACTACCGCTTGCCGCTGCCGATGGCCAATTCCATCCCCGGTGCGCTGCTGTTCGCCGCCATCATCCCCGTGGTGGGGCTCAACGAGGCGCTGGGTGCCACGCTGATGGCGGGGGCCATCGCGCTGGTGGTGGGTCTTGCCGGGTGGATGAGCCTGGTCATGCGGCTGATTCCGATGCCCATCGTGATGGGCATGGTAGCGGGCATATTGCTCAAGTTCGGCACCAATATGGTGATGCCGCTGCAGAATGCGCTGCTGCCGGCATCGGTCATGATCCTTTCCTTCTTCTTCGCCGCGCGCTATCTGCGCCGGGTGCCGCCGCTGGTAGTCACGCTGCTGGTGGGCGTCGGCTACATGGCCCTTTCCGGCGCCGATTTCTCGAGTGTGACGTTCTCCTTCAAGCTGCCCGAGTTCATCATGCCCGCCTTCACTCTGGAGGCCTTCCTGGCCTACGGCCTACCGCTGGCGCTGATTCTCGTTGGCATGGAGACACCCGCCGGGGTGGGGCTGGTCAAGGGCATGGGCTACAAGAGCGCGCCGGCCAATGCCATCACCGCGCTGGGAGGCTTCGGTACCATGATCTCGGCCTTCTTCAACCTGCACAGCACCTGCATCGCCGCGCCGATGACCGGCATCTGTTCGGGTCCCGAGGCCGGCAGCCACGACAAGCGCTGGGTGGCGGCGGTGATCGTCGGCATCATCTTCGTCACGGCAGCGCCCTTCTACGGCTTCGTGTTCAGCCTGATCGAGGCGATGCCGAGCTACTTCATCGCCATCATCGCGGGGCTGGCGCTGCTGCGCGTGATCGGCTCGGCCATGCAGATGACCTTCTCCGGCAAGCACGAGGTGGGCGCGATGTTCTCTTTCCTGATTGCCGTATCGGGAATCCAGATCCTCGGCATCGGTTCCTCCTTCTGGGCGCTGGTACTGGGGGCGGGGCTCTCCATGCTGGTGGAGTTCCGCGACTTCGACTTCTCGCGTGAGTCCGCCACCTCCCGCCGTTCCGCCGCTTCGGCGCGTTGATCCGTTACGCATGAATCCTCCTTGGCCTGAGACCGCGCTGGTCCAGGCCTTTTTTCTCGCAGGCAGATACCAGCCAAGGCCGTTGACCATGTCGCTACTCAAAGATGCTTCCCTACCCGCGCTCACCGCCGGCTTCGTGGCGGTGTTGATCTCCTATGCCGGTCCGCTGGCGATCTTCTTCCAGGCGGCTCAGAGCGCGGAGATCTCGAATGCCATGATGACCTCCTGGGTCTGGGCGATCTCCATCGGTGCCGCTGCCTCCGGCATCCTGCTCAGCCTGTGGCTCAAGGTGCCGGTGGTCACCGCCTGGTCGGCGCCGGGCACGGCGCTGCTGGTCAGCCTGTTTCCGGAGCTGTCGCTGGGCGAGGCCGTGGGGGCCTACCTCTCCGCGGCGGTGATACTTTTCGTGGTCGGTATCACCGGTTCCTTCGACCGCATCGTCCAGGCGATCCCGCCCGGCATCGCCAGTGCCATGCTGGCCGGCATCCTGTTCCAGTTCGGCGTAGGGATCTTCGTCGCGCTGGAGTCGGTACCAGCGCTGGCCATCGGCATGATCGTCGCCTACCTGGTCTTCAAGCGGCTCAACCCGCGCTACAGCTTGATCCTGCTGCTGATCGTCGGTGTGGTACTGGCGGTGGTATTGGAAGGGGCGAGTTTGCGCGGCGTCTCGATCCAGCTGGCCGAGCCCCAGTTCATCCGCCCCGAGTGGACCTGGAACGCCACCCTGAGCCTGGCAATTCCGCTGACGCTGGTCAGCCTCACCGGACAGTTCCTGCCGGGCATGGCGATCCTGCGCACTTCGGGCTACGACACGCCGGCCAAGCCGATCGTCACCATCACCAGCCTGACCTCCTTCGGCACCGCCTTCTTCGGCGGCATTACTACCGTGGTGGCGGCTATCACCGCGGCCATCTGCACCGGCAAGGAGGCCCACGAGGACCCCGGCAAGCGCTACGTGGCCGGGGTGGCCAATGGTCTCTTCTACCTGATCGGTGGCACCTTCGCCGGTACCATCGTGCTGCTCTTCACCTCGCTGCCCGGGGAGTTCGTGGCGGTGCTGGCCGGTTTGGCGCTGATCGGCGCCATCACCAGCAATGTCAGCGCCTTCGCCGCCCGCAAGGATCACCTGGAGGCCTCGGTGATCACCTTCATCGCCACCGCTTCGGGCATCAGTTTCCTGGGGCTGGGTTCGGCCTTCTGGGGTGTGGTGGTGGGATCCCTGGCCTACCAACTGCTGCACCGTCCCTTCGTGCTGTCGGACCGACGGAAGGCTTCTGCCGCCGGCGAGAGGCAGTGATTGCCCCGCGCGAGAAATTCGGCCAATGTCGAGCATGACCGCCGACCATCGGCCTGAAACCTCAGCACGTGCGTGGCACTTATGCTTGATCGAGCTGCTCCCGAGTACTCGGCTTGGAACCCCGGCCTCGAGGCCGACCTGCCCAGGCGCTACCGGCCCCTGGAAACCATTCATCGCCCCGAGAGCGTCTCTTCCGACTTGGCCGAGATCCCCGAGCTGAGGGCGCTCACCGGGCTCGAGGAGGAGGAACTGGTCGCGTTCCGCGCCGAGCGCCTGGTGCTGCACGAGCTGATCGTGCGGGTGACCGCCGACATCCTGGTGCACGAGGGCGAACAGGAAGAGGTGTTGGGGCATAACTTCCGCCGCATCGTGCTCAAGATCCTGGCCGACTACCTTTCTCCCCAGCTGTCGGCATTCCAGCGGGCATTCGACCGACTCTGCGCGTCGATACAGGGCAGGGCGGGAGAGATCCTGGAAGCGGCCTTCGCCCCCGAACCGGAGACGGGCGATCCCGAGCCTGTCTCCTTCCTGGCTCGCTGGCTGGGCAAGCGTTCCGCTCCGCGCCCGCAGGATCGCCGCTCGTTGGAGGAGCGCCACCACGATGCGATTAAGAGCATCAAGCAGCAGGGCCTGGCTGCCCGGGACGAGCTGGAGCAGGCCGTCTACAAGAGCGCCTACCGAGTGCTGAGTTCGATTGCCGCTGCCCAGGGCCATATCGGGATGGATCGCGAGGTCCTGGCAAGGTTGATCACCCGACATGCCTGTAACGACTATGGCAGCCGCGTCATCGGCCGCCTGCTGGCTCCCCACGTCGAGCGGGCCATGCAGCAGGAGGGCTACGATCGGGTGCCTCTTGCCGACGAGCCGATCCTGATCAGTCTCAAGGGTGCCTCGGCGGCCGGTAAGAGCTCCTTGCGACACCTGCTGAGACATACGTTGCAGAACCTGGGCCTGCCACCGGATCAGTACGGCACCATCACCCCCGATATCTGGCGGCGCCTGCTGCTCGACTATGAGGGGCTGGGGGAAGCCTATAAGTATGCCGGTCGCCTGGCGGGCAAGGAGGTCAAGCTGATCGACGCCAAGCTGGACCGCTACATCCGCGACAAGGCGCAGCGGGACGGGACCATTCCCCATCTGCTGATCGACCGCTTTCGCTTCGACAGCTTCTCCACCGAGACGGTGGCGCGAATCCTCGACGACACCTATGCCAAGTACGTCGCTACGATGCACATGTACTTCATCATCACCCCGCCGGAGGCCACAGTGGAGCGGGGCTGGCAGCGGGGGCTGGAGCGGGGACGCTACAAGGCGGTGTCGGACTTCCTGGGTCACTGCGTGGAAGCCTATGACGGCATGCCCAGAGTCTTCTTCAAGTGGCTGGTCAGTCCACGGCCGCGCTTCAAGTACGTCTTTCTCGATAACAGTGTGCCCAGGCATACCCCGCCCGAGGTCGTCGCCCACGGTACCCGCGACGCGCTCCACATCCTGGCGCCCCTGGGCTTGGTCGACATCGAGCGCTACAAGAAGATCAACACCTCGGCGACGTGCCCGGAAGAGGTCTATCCCGGCGGCGACGTGCTGGCGGTGGCCAACAACTGCACCTTCCTCAAGCAGTGCATCGCCAAGGTGCCGGAGGTCCGCTTCATCGACGCCACGAGCGGCAAGACGTACCTGTGCGCCAGCTCGGGCCGCTTCGCAGTAGAAGACCCCATGCTGCTGCACGCCAAGCGGCAGAATCCCGAGCTGGCGGCGCTGTTTGCCGAACTGGGAGTACCCGAGCATTAAAACGACACGGGTCCGCACATTGTCGGACCCGTGATGTGATATTTCGCCTCTCTTAACGTCTTTTGGTCAGAGCACCCCCTTGGCCTTGGCGGTATGCGTGGCGATGGCATCCATCAGCGGCGGCGAGAGGCAGTCGTAGGGCGGCAGGCCCAGCTCCTGGAGTCGTGAGCGCACGCTGCTCATGTCATCAGGGTTGGCGCCGGACTCGATGATCGACGAGACGAAGGCGGCGAACTCGGGGCCGGCCCAGCCTTCGTCGTACGACAGCTCGGTGTGGATGAAATCCAGCCCGTGAAAGGGATGGCCGGTGTTCTCGATGCGGCCGTACATGTGCACGCCGCATTCACGGCAGGCATGGCGCTGGATGGCGGCGGCCGGATCGACCACCTCGAGTTTGTCCTCGTTGGCGGTGACTCGGAGCTGGTCGCGGGGCACCACGGCCACCATCGAGAACAGCGCACCTTCGGGTTTCCAGCACTTGGTGCAGCCGCAGACGTGATTGTGGGCGCACTGGGCGTCGACCGTCACCTCGACCTGGTTGCTGCTGCAGTGGCAGTAGAGCTTGCCACCGGTGAAGCTCTCGCTGCCGCGCTTGACGCCGTCGTCGACGGCGGGATGAATGTGAACGCTGTGGTGGCTCATGGTGGGCTGACTCCCCTGTGTTGTCGTTGTCGAGGGCTTCGCCGCGGGAGGCGGCGTACGGGGTGTGCTCTGTGGCTTGGTGGTTCTTGTGCTGCCGCCATGTGCAGTTCTCGGCGGGGCGGGCTTGCCGCCGAACCAGCGCTGGATCATGTCCATCAGGCTCATGGTTGCCTCCTTGTCCCTTGGACGCGTCAATACCGAAGCACGGTACGAATGCTCTTGCCCTCGTGCAGCAGCTCGAACGCCTCGTTGATCTTCTCGAACGGCATCTCGTG
>NZ_JAAQTO010000005.1 GCF_011742165.1 Billgrantia bachuensis
CAGGGCGCGAGCCAACGGTGGTGCTTGCAGAAGCGGCACACCGGCCTCTTCACCGAGTTCGCGGATCCGCGCCGCCACCATGTCGGCGCCCTTGGCGACCACTCTCGGGGCGCTCATGCCCTTTTCATCGTACTGTAGCGCTACTGCATAGTGCGTTGGGTTGGTGATAATCACATCCGCCTCGGGCACCTTGCTCATCATGCGACCACGTGCCATTGCCTGCTGCTGTGAGCGAATCCGCGCCTTGACGTGCGGGTCGCCCTCGGACTCCTTGTGCTCACGCTTGACCTCATCCTTCGACATTCGCAACTTCTTGGCATGGCTCCAGAGCTGATACGGCACATCGATCAGGATCACCACCAGCAGCGTCAGCACCATCCACCCACAAGCCTCGGCGGCCATCATCAGTGCTCGGGCCAGCGCCTGGGTAGTCGGCTGATCCATCAGCGACAGGAACTCCCCGCGCTTGAAATACAGATACGCCATGCCGACCCCACCGATGAGTATCGACTTGGCTACCGCCTTGAACAGCTCGATCAGCGCCTGGGTGCCGAACATGCGCTTCAGACCCTTGAATGGGTTGAGCTTGGACATCTGGGGCTTGAGCGATTTGGCCGAGATCAGCCACCCTCCCAGCAGCGCCGGCGCCACCAGCGCCACCACCGTAAGCAACAGGAACAGCGGCAGCATGGTCAGCAGCGTACGAGTGCCCAGATCGAGCACGTTACTCAGCATGGGGCCGGTCTCGAATGCCTGACGCCGCTCGAACAGAAAGGCCTGTTCCATGACCAACCCCAGTTGGTCGTAGAGCATCGCCCCCATCGACCACATACCGACTACGCCACCCAACAGCAGCATGAAGGTAGTCAACTCTCGGGAACGGGCGACCTGGCCGTCCTCGCGCGCCTTCTCCAGGCGTCGTGGCGTGGCCTCTTCGGTCTTTTCCTGATCGCTGCTTTCGTCGGCCATGGTCACCAGACACTCTTCTGCACGGTGGCCATTGTGGCGCTATCGATAGTGGGGCGATACGACAAAAAGCGCCAATGATCGTGGCCTTATCGGCCCCGATCATTGGCGTGGGGAAGGATTGCGGCGGGGGAACCGCTAGCAGGAAGAGCGCATGGCTACATGGCGAGCCCAGACATGCCGGTGCCTACAGAGCTACCGCCTGCCTCAGAAGCCGAGCTGATCCAGCAGATCGTCGACCTGATCCTGATTCGTCATGACATCGGTTCCCGGCTTGATCTGAGGACCGTTGAGCAGACTCTCCTCGCGGCGGCGGGCTTCATTTTCCCACTGATCGTTGGCCTTGCGCTGCATGTTCTCGCGGGCCACTTCCTCAGGGACGTTGTCGATCAATACCTGTACCAGTTGATGCTCGATCTCACGGATCACATCCATCATTTTCTTGATCACCTGGCCAGTCAGGTCCTGGAAATCCTGGGCCATCATGATCTCCAGCAACTCTTTCTGCGTCGCTTGGGTCTTGTCGGGTACGTCGGCCAGATAGGAGCGCGTCTCTTTGACCAGGTCGCGCGCCTCGTCGAGCTCCTTGGGCTCGGCGAACCACTCGGCCCAGCGCTTGTCCAGCGACTCGGCGCCATTGCTGATCGAGTCCTGCAGCGGCTGAGCCCGGTCAATGGCGTTGAGGGCACGTTCCGCGGCCTGCTCGGTCATGGTAGCCACATAGCTCAATCGATCCCGCGCATCGGGAATCGCCTCGGCCGCCTTCTCGATCTCCTTGTCCAGACCCAGTTCGCGCATGCTCTCCCGCAGCATGCGGGTCAACTGTCCGATACGCTGGACAAGTTCCTCGCCGGCGGCGCCGGCCGCTTGAGCCTGGCCTGGCTGCTCGTTTGCGCTCATCTTGTACTCTCCTTTCGCAAGCGGGGCTGCCAGCGTCACTTGCCCAGCTTCTCGAAAATCTTGTTGAGCTTCTCTTCCAGGGTAGCGGCGGTGAATGGCTTCACCACGTAGCCGCTGGCCCCGGCCTGAGCTGCCGCGATGATATTTTCCTTCTTCGCCTCGGCGGTCACCATCAACACCGGCAACTGCTTGAGCGCATCGTCGGCACGGATCTGCTTGAGCATCTCCAGGCCGTCGAGGTTCGGCATGTTCCAGTCGGAAACCACGAACTCAAAGGAGCCGGAGCGCAGCTTGCTCAACGCTTCCTGGCCATCTTCGGCCTCCTCGACGTTGGTGTAACCCAGCTCCTTCAGCAGGCTCCGAACGATCCGGCGCATGGTCGGAAAGTCGTCGACCACCAGAAAGCTCATGTTCTTGTCAGCCATCGTGATTCCTCTTTATCTAACAAATAATGATCGTCGTCTGACGGCGATGGATGCCGTCGTGGGTACTAATGAGCAGTCAGAATTCTTCCCAGTCACCTTCGGCGACGGGCTCACGCCGGGCTTTGCGACGCGGCTTGGGATCAACCTCCGCCACTTCACGCGATGGCGAACCAGCGGACGTGCTCGGTTTCACGGCGGTGGCTGCATCACTGCGCTTGATCCAGGCCACGGCGCCATCGGATGACTTGGTGATCGTCCTGTACTGTTCGCCGGCCGCTGTACTGCCGGCATCACCTGAGAGGCGAAATACCGCCACGGCTTGCTCGAGACGGCTGGCCTGCTCTTCGAGAGAAGCGGCAACCGCTGTAGCCTGCTGCACCAGCGAGGCATTCTGCTGGGTCACCTGGTCCATCTGGCCGACCGCTTGGCTGACCTGCTCGATACCGTCGCTCTGTTCCTGCGAGGCCGCAGCGATCTCGTCCATGATGTCGGTGACCCGCCGTACCGCCTTGACCACATCATCCATGGTTTCGCCGGCTTGCTCGGCCAGGGTCGACCCTTCCTTCACTTGCGACACGGAACCATCGATCAATGCCTTGATCTCCTTGGCCGCCGTGGCACTGCGGCTGGCCAGGTTACGTACTTCACCGGCCACCACGGCGAAGCCACGCCCTTGCTCGCCCGCCCGCGCCGCCTCCACCGAGGCGTTCAGCGCCAGGATATTGGTCTGAAAGGCAATCGAATCGATCACACTGGTAATGTCGCTGATCTTCTGTGAGCTGGTAGAAATATCACCCATGGTCTTGACGACGCGATCGACGACTTCGCCACCGCGCACGGCCGTGGTCGATGCATCCAGCGCCAACCCGCTGGCCTGGCGAGCATTGTCGGCGTTCTGGCGTACCGTAGCGGTAATCTCCTCCATGCTCGTGGCAGTCTCCTCCAGCGAGGCCGCCTGCTGCTCGGTACGCGACGACAGGTCGGCATTGCCGCTGGCCATCTCGCGAGTACCGACATGAATCGAGCCACTACTGCCACGGACCTGGCCGACGATGCGAGTCAGGCTCTGCTGCATGTTGCGCATGGCGTTGAACAGCTTGCCGATCTCGTTGCGGCTACCCTCGGGTATCTTGCCGGTCAGGTCGGCCTTGGCGATGGTCTGCAGATGCTTGACCGCGGAGTTGAGCGGCCGGATCACCGTGGCGCGCAGGCCGATGTAGACCAGCACCAGTACCAGCGCGGCCAGGACCAGGGCGCCCAGTTTGATGGCACCGAACCGGTCGGCGCGGGCACGGAAGTCGGCAGTCATCGCCTGCCCCGTGCTGAAACCATAGTGAACGAACTCGGTCATGCTGTCGGCGAGAGCGGCGCTGGGCTCGATCAGTTCATCACGCAGCCTGCCGAACCCCGGCGTATTCAATTGGTCCAGCGCCTCGTGCTGATCGCGAACGAGGCCGAGCACCGTGGTGAAATTCTGTTCGAGCCGCTGGGCCATTTCCACGGAATCATCGGACTTGGGCGCTGCGGAAAAATGGCTCAAGCGCTCCTCGGCACGGTCCATACGGTCCACGGCGACATCGAGTTGCTGATTGGCATCGGCCATGCGTCCCAGCATGATCTGGTTGGAAGCGATCTCGAGGCTGACGCGCGCCACGTTGAGCAGAGCATCGGCGCGGTTGATCTCGTTGAGCTGTTGGCTATTGATACGATCGAGGTCCGTCATGACACGCTCCGCCTGGCGTTCAGACAGGAACGAGAGCATCGCCACCACGCCGATCAGCACGGCGAAGCTGACCAGGGCGGCTATCACGGAAACATTGATACTGATATTTCGAATCAGTCGACTCATTACCAGGCGGCTCCTTGCGTAAGGTATCGCTATTCTTTTGTCTTGTTTTAGTTCTTCAGACTCGCTGCGCACGCCCCGAGGCCGCCACCAGCGCCATCAGACGCTCGGGTATGTCGTCCAGGCTTGCCACCTCGACGGCTCCCCCCAGAGCAATCGCCTCACGCGGCATGCCGAAAACCACGCAGCTTGCCTCGTCCTGAGCCAGAGTGGGCGAACCCGCCTGGCGCATTTCGAGCAGCCCGGCGGCCCCATCCTTGCCCATTCCGGTGAGAATCACGCCGATGGCGTTGCGTCCGGCCTGGGTGGCAGCGGAATGAAACAGCACGTCCACCGAAGGGCGATGACGATTGACAGGCGGCCCGTCGTCGAGCCTGGCCACGTAGTTCGCCCCGCTGCGTGCCAGCTTCAGATGCGCATCGCCGGGCGCGATGTAGGCATGACCCGGCAAAACCCGCTCACCATCGCTGGCTTCCTTCACCGTAATGTTGCACAGGCGGTTGAGCCGCTCGGCAAAGGAGCGGGTGAACCCGCCAGGCATGTGCTGGGTGATCAGGATGGCCGGGCTGTTGGCCGGCAGCGGCTCGAGCACGGCACGAATCGCTTCAGTACCTCCCGTGGAGGCTCCGATGATGATCAGCTTCTCACTCGATACCAGCGGTGCCTTGAGGGTCGCCCTGGGCGTCGCCTGAGCCTGACGAGCCTGGCGTGGGCGTGACTTGGCCGCGGCACGGATCTTCTCGGCAATATCATTGGCATACTCGAGCATGCCGTTGCGGATTCCCAGTGACGGCTTGGCGACGAAATCCAGCGCGCCCAGTTCCAGCGCACGCAGAGTGATTTCCGAGCCGGCCTGGGTCAGCGACGACACCATCAGCACCGGCATCGGCCGCAGGCGCATCAGCCGCTCGAGAAAATCGAGACCATCCATGCGCGGCATCTCGACGTCGAGTGTCAGGACGTCAGGGTTGTGCTGCTTGATCAGATCGCGCGCCACCAATGGGTCTGGCGCCACGGCCACGACCTCCATGTCTGGCTGGGAGTTGATGATCTCGCTGAGTAGGTCACGAATCAGCGCCGAATCATCAACGCACAACACCTTGATCCTGTTCGATCCCAAGGCAGGTCTCCTGTCTCGTTAGGGAGTCTTTGCGCCCCAAGGCATTACATATGTTTAAACATCGGCTGGGCCGGCAAAAACTTTAGGCTTCGTCCGGGAATTGGCTTCGCTCGACGACGTTTCGAAAGGAGCCTAGGCCAAGGTGTAGACCGTCTGCCCTCGCAGACGGAACACCTTGCTGATGTACGAAAAATTCTCCGAATGACCGGCGAACAACAGGCCGTCGGGCTTGAGCAGTGGAGCAAAACGCTCGAGTATGCGTGCCTGGGTCTGCTTGTCGAAATAGATCATCACGTTGCGGCAGAAGATCGCATCGAAGGGTCCCTTTAGCGGCCACTGTGGCGCCAGCAAGTTCATCGACAGGAATTCCACCATTGATGACACCTCGGGCCGCACTCTCGCCAGCCCTTCGTGCTGACCCCGCCCTTTGTGGAAGAAGCGCTTGACCTGGCTCTCCTCGATCTTGCGAACCTGCTCGACGGGATAGACACCGGCACGGGCTCGGGTCAACGCCTCGGTATCGATATCGGTAGCCACGACACGAGCCTCCGACGCCCGCGGGCCCAGGGTTTCGAGCAGGGTCATGGCGATCGAGTACGGCTCCTCCCCGGTCGAAGCGGCTGCACTCCAGATGCGCACGGGCCCGCTGGACTTGCGCACGTGCTCTGCCAGCAGCGGGAAGTGATGCATCTCACGGAAGAAGGCCGTGAGGTTGGTCGTCAACGCATTGGTGAACGCCTCCCACTCCTTCGCATCGGGTTGGCGTGCCAGCTTCTCCAGGTAGTCGCTGAAGCGAGTCAAGCCATGATGGCGCAAGCGCTTGGCCAGACGGCTGTAGACCATTTCGCGCTTATGCTCCGCCAGCACGATACCCGCACGCTGATAGATCAGCTGGCGAATTCGGGAAAAATCTTCGTCGGTAAGGATCAGGTCACGCTCGAGGTGACCCAGCCCGGACCATTGCCCCGGTTCCATCCCGGGACCCTGTGCCTTGGTCAAAATGTTTCCCACTCTTCATCGGCTGTTGCCTTGCTTGATTTTCCATGAGCACGCTTCGCGGGAAGCGGATCATGCGACAAGGCGGGGGTTGCTGAACGTGATCGCCCAGTGTTTTCCGAGGTCTGCTCCTGCCCTTGGACAGCGACCTGCTCGAGTCCGGCACCACGCAGCCGGAAGACACGAATCGCCCTGTCGAGAAGCTCTGCCTGGCGCTGCAGGTCGCTTGCCGCCCGCGCGCTCTGCTGCACGCGCTCGGCATTCTGCTGGGTCACCTGGTCCATCTCGGTGATGGCCTGGTTGATCTGGCCAATGCCGCTGCTCTGCTCCTCGGAGGCCGCCGTGATCTCGCCCATGATGTCGTTGACCCGCTGCGAAGCCGTCACCACCTCGGCCATCGCGCTCTCGGCGCGCTGCACCTGGCTGGCCCCCTCGTGGATCTCGCTGGCGGAGCCGTCGATCAACTGACGGATCTCCTTGGCGGCATCCGCGCTGCGTCCGGCCAGGTTGCGCACCTCGCCGGCCACCACGGCGAAGCCACGGCCCTGCTCGCCCGCCCGCGCCGCCTCCACCGAGGCGTTCAGCGCCAGGATGTTGGTCTGGAAGGCGATCGAATCGATCACGTTGATGATGTCCTTCATCTTCTCGGCGCCGGCAGTGATGCGGGCCATGGTCTGCACCACGCCATGCATCAGCTCGCCGGTATCGCGCACGCGGCCGGCGTTGTCCAGCGCCAGACCGCTGGCCTGGCGCGCATTGTCGGTGTTCTGCTGCACCGTGGTGGTCATCTCCTCCATGCTGGAGGCGGTCTCCTGCAGCGAGGCGGCCTGCTGTTCGGTGCGCGCCGAGAGGTCCTCGTTGCCACGGGCGATGGAGCGCGATGCCGGCGTCACGACGTCGATGCCCTGCTGCACGCTGCGAGTGGTGCTGTAGAGACTCTTGCGCATGGTGTTCAGCGCACCGAGCAACACACCGATTTCGTCGCGGGCACGATCGGGCGAGCGCACCGCCAGGTTGCCCGAGGCGATCTGCAGGGTGAAATCCACGGCGCGGCGCACCGGTCGCGTAATCGCCCGCAGGGTCCAGAACCCCAGCAGAATCAGGAACAGGATGCCGATCGTCAGCGCCGCAACCTGGCCCGTGAGCATCATGACCTGCCCGCGCTCGGCCTCTTCAGCCAGCTGGTTGGCATAGCCGAGTTTGCCCTCGACCAGTACGTTGATGCTCTGGCTGATGGCATCGACTTCCGGTCGCAGCACATCGTTGTAGGCTTCGTAGGCGGCAAAGCCACTGCCGTCGATCAGCGCTTGCAGCGTGGGTCGGATGCCGTCATCGACGGCAACGCCGAGCTGGGCGTCGAGGGCAGCCACTTCTCCTCGCGCCGGATCCTCGCCGTCGAGGAAGCTTACCCAGGAGGCATCGATTCGTTCGACGATACCTTCGGCTTGATCGGCCAGCTCCTGAATCTGCTCCAGACGCAACGCCCTGGGGTTGCGCACCGGGCGCTCCAGGTCGGTCGTCAACTGGCTCAGCAGTTGGTCGATACGCTGAAGGTCGGCGATATCCTGCACACCGTTGCCATTGATGTAGGCAACGCGGTCTCCCGAGACCTTGAGGCCGTAGAGCCCTACGGCTCCGCTGAGCAAGAGCAGCAAGACCGGCACCAGGGTCAAGGCGACCAGCTTGGCCCGAATGGTATGCAGGTTGATCCGCGAGAACGCACCCAGCAATCCGCGCCGCACTATTTTTCCCTGCCTGACCGCCAGTTTCCGGCGTCCTTCACGAAGCTGGGAGTAAGCACGGGCCGCCGCCTCGGCGACAGCCGGCTCGACTGGAGCCCGCACCGAGGTATAGCCTTGGCACTTACCCTCCTCGAGAATCGGCGTGACCGTCGCCTGCACCCAGTAATGGTCACCGTCCTTACGGCGATTCTTGACCACTCCCTGCCAGGTCTTCCCTTTCTTGATGGTCTGCCACAGGTCGGCGAAGGCCTCGGGCGGCATGTCAGGATGACGAATCAGGTTATGCGGCGCCCCGATCATTTCTTCATGCGAGTAACCACTGACCTCGACGAACGCCGAGTTGGCGTAGGTAATTCGCCCTTCCAGGTCCGTGCGACTGATGAGCAGATGCTCATCGCTCAACTTGAATTCCCGCTGTGTTACCGGCTGATTGTCGCGCATCGTTATTATCCTTTGCCGCCTCGTATGGGTGAGTCCCCTGCCATGTTTCTCAGAACGTCTCCCACTCCTCCTCGGCTGCCGGCCGGTGCGCCTTGGCCTGTGACCGCTTGGCGGGGAGCGGGTCCTGCTGCGAAGCTGACGTCGCCGCCGGCTTCCTGGCGAAGCCGGCTGACCGAAGCTCTTCGGCTTGCTGCGGGCCGGGCACCGTCTCGGGGCCGGCTCCCTGCAGGCGGTAGACACGGATGGCCTGGGCCAGTTGCTCTGCCTGGTGCTGCAGGTCGCTTGCCGCCCGCGCGCTCTGTTGCACGCGCTCGGCATTCTGCTGGGTCACTTGGTCCATCTCGGTGATGGCCTGGTTGATCTGGCCAATGCCGCTGCTCTGCTCCTCGGAGGCCGCCGTGATCTCGCCCATGATGTCGTTGACCCGCTGCGAAGCCGTCACCACCTCGGCCATTGCGCTCTCGGCGCGCTGCACCTGGCTGGCCCCCTCGTGGATCTCGCTGGCGGAGCCGTCGATCAACTGACGGATCTCCTTGGCGGCATCCGCGCTGCGTCCGGCCAGGTTGCGCACCTCGCCGGCCACCACGGCGAAGCCACGGCCCTGCTCGCCCGCCCGCGCCGCCTCCACCGAGGCGTTCAGCGCCAGGATGTTGGTCTGGAAGGCGATCGAATCGATCACGTTGATGATGTCCTTCATCTTCTCGGCGCCGGCAGTGATGCGGGCCATGGTCTGCACCACGCCATGCATCAGCTCGCCGGTATCGCGCACGCGGCCGGCGTTGTCCAGCGCCAGACCGCTGGCCTGGCGCGCATTGTCGGTGTTCTGCTGCACCGTGGTGGTCATCTCCTCCATGCTGGAGGCGGTCTCCTGCAGCGAGGCGGCCTGCTGTTCGGTGCGCGCCGAGAGGTCCTCGTTGCCACGGGCGATGGAGCGCGATGCCGGCGTCACGACGTCGATGCCCTGCTGCACACGCTCGGTAGTGCTGTAGAGGCTCTTGCGCATGGTATCGAGCGAGCCGAGCAGCGCGCCGATCTCGTCGCGTGTCTGCTTCGGTGTCGCCACCGCCAGGTTGCCCGAAGCGATCTGCAGGGTGAAATCGGACGCGCGGCGGACCGGACGCGTAATCGCCCGCATGATCCACAAACTGATGATAAGCAGCAGCACGAAGCCGAGCGCCATGAAACCCAGTTGACCCAGCAGCATCTGCTGTTGCCCCTGCTTGGCCTCTTCCGCCATGCCCAGCGCCGCCAGGCGTTGCTGCTCGATCAGTTGGTTGACCTGCACGGTCAGGGCTTCCGCGCTTTCACGCAGCGACCCCGTCTGGTTGTTCAGCGCCATCATGGCATCGAAGGCTTCCTCTCCCCCCAACGCCTCGGCCATGGGCGCCAGGCCTTCGGTCAGGAAGCTCGCCAATGAGGCATCGAACTCGAGCGCCACCGGTGTGCGGTTGACTTCACGATCCATATAGTCGTCCCACAGCACGGAAAGCTGCCCGGCGATGCGTGAAAGCTCCTCGGCGCGCTGGTGCCGCTCGCCCAGGATATCCATGCGCTGCTCGGCGCTGAGCCCTCGCGGCCCCTCGTTGACAAGTTGGCCGAGCTGTTGCAGGCGTATGACGTCCTGCAGGCCGTCACGGTTCAGCTCTGCCAAACGCTGCCCCGACGCCTCCAGACCATAGAGCCCGACACCGCCACTGATCGCGAGCAGCAACAGCGCCGAGCAGGTGAGCATGGAGAGGCGAGCGCGGATGGAATGCAGGTTGATACGCGCCAGCCAGCCCAGTGGGCCGCGGCGCACTATTCTGCCTTGGCGAACGGAGTAGCCGGAGCGCCCTTCGCGCAGACTCGCGTAAATACGTTCCACCGTCGCAACGACGTCAGGCTCGACCACAGAGCGCACCGAAGTGTACCCGAGACATTGGTCACCCTCGACGATCGGCGTGACCGTGGCCCGAACCCAGTAGTGATCGCCGTTCTTGCATCGGTTCTTGACCACCCCTTGCCAGGTATCATTGCGCTTGATCGTCTGCCACAAGTCGGCGAAGGCCTCGGGCGGCATGTCGGGATGACGGATCAGGTTATGCGGTGAGCCGATCAATTCATCACGGCTATAACCACTCACCTCGACGAAAGCGTCATTGGCGTAGGTGATCTGGCCCTTGAGATTGGTGCGGGTGATCAGCAGTTGCCGATCGTCCAATTTGTATTCCCGCTGTGTCACCGGCTGGTTGTTGCGCATTGTAGTTTCCTTGCCGACTCGGCTCATTCAGAGGCGGAACGGTGCTGACATGAGGCCGTCCCTGCGTATCCGTGGTTACTCCGATTCAAACGGGCTGTGACCCTAGAACGAAGCCCACTCTTCTTCTTGCGACTTTTCGCTCTGGTGATTCTTCATGTCTTGATGGCGCTTGGCGGGCAGGGGATCCTGCTGCCGTGGCAGTTGCCTGACCATGCTGGCCTGGCTCTTGCGAGACGCCGGGCCCGTATTGTCCTGTTGCCCAGCCAACCGGAAACGCAATACGGCTTCGCGCAGGCGAGCGGCCTCGGCCTCGAGCTGAGTCGCCGCCGTAGCGGCCTGTTGCACCAACGCCGCGTTCTGCTGGGTCACCTGATCCATCTGGGTCACGGCCTGATTGACCTGACCGATACCGTTGCTCTGCTCCAGCGAGGCCGAGGCGATCTCGTCCATGATGTCGCTGACCCGTTGGACGGCCGCCACGATCTCGCCCATGGTCTGGCCGGCCTGGTCCACTCGGGCGGTACCGACATCCACCTTCTCGAGAGAAGCCTTGATCAGCCCCCGGATCTCACCTGCCGCCGAGGCACTGCGCCCCGCCAGGTTGCGCACTTCCTGGGCCACCACGGCAAAGCCACGGCCGTGCTCTCCGGCACGCGCCGCTTCGACCGAGGCGTTCAACGCCAGGATATTGGTCTGAAACGCGATCGTGTCGATGACACCGATGATGTCGGACATCTTGTGCGAGCTTTCGCTGATGTCGTGCATGGTCGAGACGACCTCACCGACCACTTCGCCCCCTTGGGCTGCGGTGCGCGACGCCTCGGCGGCCAGTTGGCTGGCCTGGCGCGCATTGTCGGCGTTCTGTTCCACGGTGGAAGCCAGTTCCTCCATGCTGGAAGCGGTCTCGGCCAGCGAGGCGGCCTGCTGTTCGGTGCGGGACGACAGCTCGCCGTTGCCCTCGGCGATCTCCTGGGCCCCCAGGTAGATGCTCTCGCTGCTGCTGCGCACGGTTCCCACCGTGCCCGACAGGCCGTCCTGCATGTGCCTGAGCGAAGTGAAGAGGCGCCCGATCTCGTTGTTGCCGCGGTTCTCGACCGGCTGGGAGAGATTGCCCTGCGCCAGACCCTCGAAATACCCAACCAGACGGGCGAGTGGCCGCAGCACGTTGACGCTGATACCCCAAACCACGATGCCCATGACCACTGCCGAGCCCGCCAGCACGGCGACGATCGCCAGGCGCATCAGGTCGGCAGCGGCGGTAAACGCAGCCTGATGGGCAACGCCCGCCTCCCCCGCATGCGGTGCCATGGCGGCTACGGCGGCACTGCCTTGCTGCAGCGCATATAGGCCCAGGACACTCAGCGCGACAAGCATCGCGCCGAAGAACAGCAGCACCAGGAACCAACTGGCCCGGACTGTCAGGTTGTCGAGATACTTCACGTCATCCCCTCGTGAGCGGTGGGCGAAGACATCGTCTTCAATACGGACATCGGCATGCAGGAGGCGAACTTTAGTTCAGCCCTGCCTCACTCAGCCACGCGTTCGACCAGTTCCATCTCGTCGCTGGTCAGCAGCTTGTCGATGTCGACGATCACCAGCATGCGATCCTCGAGGCTACCCAGCCCGCTGAGGAAGTCAGACGACAGGGTCACGCCGAATTCGGGGGCCGGTTTGATCTGGTCGGGCGAGAGTGTCATTACGTCGGACACGCCATCGACGACGATTCCGACGACCCGATCCTCGACGTTGACCACGATGACCACGGTCTGGCCGCCGTACTCCACCTTCTCGAGGTGGAACTTGATGCGCAGGTCGACGATGGGCACGATCACCCCGCGCAGGTTGGTCACGCCCTTGATGAAGTCCGGCGCGTTGGCGATTCGCGTGACATTCTCGTAGCCACGGATCTCCTGCACCTTGAGGATGTCGACGGCATACTCTTCGTCGCCCAGCGAGAACACCAGAAATTCACGGTTGTGGGCTTCGGCTGCGGCCAATGTTGCATCTTTCAACTGGTTCATGATCAGGTCTCCAGCGCTTTGTCGGTAAGAGCTTCGAGTGATTGCAATTCGCGCTCGGGCCGGCGCTTTTCCTTCTTGGCACGGCTGAGGCGATGCAAGCCGGTGATATCGAGGATCAGCGCCACGCTGCCATCACCGAGGATGGTCGCGGCCGATACTCCCGGCACCTTGCGGTAATTCGTTTCAAGATTCTTGACTACCACCTGCTGCTGGCCGACCAGATCGTCAACCAGCAGGGCATAGCGACGTCCCTCGCCCTGCACGATCACAGCGATGGTCTCGGTGAGCTTGGTCTTGGCGTTCGGTACGTCCAGCGCCTCGTGCACCGCCACGACGGGCAGGTACTCGTCGCGGACCTTGAGCACCACGTCGTCACCGGCCATGGCGTACAGGTCCTCCTTGGCCGGCTGCAACGACTCGAGTACGGCGGACAGCGGCAGGATGAACATCTCGTTGCCGACCTTGATCGACATGCCGTCCAGGATCGCCAGCGTCAGCGGCAGCACGATGCGAATGGTGGTGCCTTCGCCTGGTTGGGACATGATCAGCACATGCCCGCCCATGCCTTGAATGTTGCGCTTGACCACATCCATGCCGACACCGCGACCGGAGACGTCGGTCACTTCCTTGGCGGTGGAGAAGCCCGGGGCGAAGATGAGCTGCCACACCTCGTCGTCGCTCATGGTGTCGGAAACGGGCAAACCGTTCTCGCGCGCCTTGGTCAGCAGCCTGTCGCGGTTGAGGCCGGCACCATCGTCAATCACTTCGATGATGATATTGCCGCCCTGATGCTTGGCCGACAGCACCAGCTTGCCGGTACGAGGCTTGCCTGCCGCCTCGCGCACGTCGGGCGGCTCGATGCCATGATCGAGGCTGTTGCGCACCAGGTGCGTCAGCGGGTCGATGATGCGCTCGGTCAGGCTCTTGTCGAGCTCGGTGGATTCGCCTTCGGTGACCAGCTCGATCTCCTTGCCCAGCTTGCCGGCGGTCTCGCGCACGACCCGGGGAAAGCGGCTGAAGACGAAATCCATCGGGATCATGCGGATCGACATCACCGATTCCTGCAGGTCCCGAGCATTGCGCTGCAGCAGGCTCATCCCGTTGAGCAGCGCGCTGTCGGCGACTCCATCCATTTCGCTGACGGTCTGGTCGAGCATCGACTGGGTGATGATCAGTTCACCCACCAAGTTGATGATCTGGTCGACCTTGTCGACGGAGACTCGAATGGAAGAGCTTTCGGGCCCTTTTGCCTTGGCCTTGCCGCGCGCAGGCTTCGAAGCGTCAGCGTTGGTGGCTTTCGGCGTCGACCGACCTACTGATTTATCGGCAGGCTTGGGCGTGTCAGCCACCTTGACGGCATCCGCCGCTGCCGGCGTCACTGCTGTTTTTTCCACAGCCGCCGCTTCACTGGCGGTGCCAGCGCGGCTGATCTGCAGCTGATCGGCATTGATAATGAAGCCCATCACCGCCTCGATATCGTCATTGCTGACAGAGGAGGCCAGTACGACCTCATAGCGGGCTTCGTCACCCTGCTGTGAAACTACCTCGCCCAGCTGATTCAATTCCTCGACGAGAAGCTGACGGTCCTTTTCTCCCACGTTCAGAAGTGTGACGACTCGCTCCCCTTCACCAGCGACGAGGGGCGTGTCGGCCGCCTCCTCGGACTGACCGGAAGCGGCAGGTCTGATCTGGAACTGATCGCCATCGATGATGAAGCACATCACGGCTTCGATATCGTCGTCGCTATCGCTGGAGACGAGCACGACTTCGTAGCGCTGCTCGTCACCCTGGTGTGAGATCACCTCTCCCAATTGCCCCAGTTCCTCTACGAGCAACTGACGATCCTTCTCGCCCACGTTCAGCAGCGTCACGATACGCTGCTCGCCACCGGCAGGGTTAGCCGCTTCAGGCAGGTCTTCAGGGGCGGCCTCGGCTACTGGCTCGGCCTTCGGTGGCGGTGTCGCCGCGGCGCCGCCATCCAGATCCTGACCGATCTCCTCCAGCGCCAGCCGCTGCAACGTCTCGCAGATACGCTCGAAGGCCTCTTGATCGGGCTCGTCGCTATTGCGATAGGCGTTTAGCTGATCACTGAGCATGTCCTTGGTTTCCAGAAAGATATCGACGATATCCCGGCGCAGCTTGAGCTCGCCCTTGCGGGTATGGTCGAGCAGGTTTTCGAACAGGTGAGTGGTTCTCTGAAGCACGTCGAAACCGAACGTGCCGGCACCGCCCTTGATCGAATGGGCCGCGCGAAAGATAGCATTGAGCTGTTCGGTATCCGGCTCGTCCACGTCGAGCTCCAGCAGGTAGCGCTCCATGTCGGCCAGCAGCTCTTCGGCTTCCTCGAAGAAAGTGTCATAGAAATCCGTGATATCCATGCGCTTACCACCTGGTGTCAAAATGGGTTATTGGGGGTTGAGAGTTTGGCGCAGGCCTTCAGTAAATTGTTGCACGGGAGCCAGATCGACTTCGCTGTCAGAGCGGGTGCTCATCGGGCTCGGCACGCCCGGGCCGTTCAGGATGTTCGGACGGCGAATGTACTCCGCCACCTCCGGTAGCAGCACCAGCAGCTCGATCCGGCGATTGTCCGCATCGAACGGATCGGTATCGGGCAGCAGCACGCGATCGGCGAAGCCGGATACACGCAACAGCTTGTCCGAATCGAAACCACCGGCAACCAGCTCGCGGCGCGAGGCATTGGCCCGACCGTTGGACAGCTCCCAGTTGCTGTAGCCGCGATACCCACCCGCATAGGGTCGACTGTCGGTGTGGCCGCCGATACTCAGATCATTGGGCAGGTCGTTGAGCAGCGGCGCGATGGTACGCAGCAGGTTGCGCATATAAGGCTCGACGCGGTCGCTACCGATGGCGAACATGGGCCGCTGTTCGGTATCGAGCAGCTGGATGCGAAGCCCCTCGGGTGTCAGGTCGAAGCGCATCTGCTGGCGCAGTTCACGCAGTTCGGGATCGGCTTCGATTACCGTTTCGATGCGCCGCTGCAGGTCCAGAAAGAAGCGTCGCTGCTGCTCACTCGGGCGCGTGAACTCGCGAGTGTCGATGCGCGCCCGCTCGCCGTCGCTGTGAGCCGGATCGGGGCCGCCTCCGGGAATGGCACGGGTGCTGCCCGCACGATCTCCACCGGTGACCGCACTGACTAGCGGCGTACTGAAGTAGTCGGAGACGCCCTCACGCTCCTCCGGGCTTGCCACCGAGAGAATCCACATCACCAGGAACAGCGCCATCAAGGCCGTCATGAAGTCGGCCAGGGCGATCTTCCAGCTGCCACCGTGGTGGGCATGGACTACCTTCTTGCGCCGAATGATGATCGGACGCTTGTCGCCGCCCGCGCTCATTCTGCTGCCGCGCCCGACTTGGCGTTACGCACGTAGGTCTCAAGCTCGGTGAAACCCGGGCGTTCCGCGGTATGCAGCGCCTTGCGGCCAAACTCCACCGCCAACTGCGGCGCGTAGCCGTGCAGGCTTGCCAGCAAGGTGATGCGGATACACTGGAGCATTTTCTCCGCTTCCTTGACCTGGCGTTCGATGCTGCTCGCCACCGGATTGATGAAGCCATAGCCCATCAAGATGCCGAGGAAAGTGCCGACCAGGGCGTGGGCGATCATCTGCCCCATCTGTTCGGGGCCGGCATCGGCGTAAGTCAACGCCTTCACGACCCCCATGACGGCCGCGACGATGCCAAACGCAGGCATGGCATCGCCCACCTTGGCGATGGCGTCCGCTGGAATATGCGCCTCCTGCTCGAAGGTCTCGATCTCGTGGAGCATCAGTTCATCGATCTCCATCGGATCCATGCCGCCCGCCACCATCAGGCGCAGGTAGTCGGTCAGGAAATTCATGATCATCGGGTCGGCCAGCACCTTGGGGTGCTCCTGGAACAGGGCGCTTTCCTGGGGGGTATCGATGTCACGCTCGATGCCGAGCATGCCTTCGCGACGTACCTTGGTCAGCAGCTTGAACAGTACCGCCAGCAGCTCCATGTACATCTGCTTGTTGTACTTCCTGGTACGCCGTAGCTTGGGAATGATCTTGAACGTGGCCTTGATCGCCTTGCCGTTATTGGCGGCAATGAAGGCCCCGACCCCAGCCCCACCGATCATCAGCAGCTCGGTCGGCTGATAGAGTGGCCCAAGGAAGCCCCCGGCCAGCACGAAGCCGCCGAAGACGCACACTATGACTACGAAGTAACCCAGAAGAATCAGCACAACCGATACCCTTTAATGGATGTAAGCCATCGTTATCACTACTTATCGGCCAAGCGTTGCCACACTTGAGGCCTGGTAGCCAAAAAGAGAACGCCAGCTCGCTCATCACTCCATTCGTCACCGCCATACAGCAAGACGCCGCCCGAAGGCGGCGTCTTGTTACACCGGCATGTGCCAGACGTCAGGAGCGTCAACCGACTCGCTTGAGCGAAACCTCACGGCTAACGGCCTCCTCCGCCTCACGCTCCCGGCGCTTGCGGGTCTTGCCGGCACGCGAGGGCGGCATGCAGATACCGCAGACGTAATCCTGGTCCGGCGTGTGCGCATGGGCGACGAAGTGGCCACTGCAACTGTTGCAGGTAGACAGCTGCAGCAGATCGCTCTCGAAGAACCTGACCAGGGTCCAGGCGCGGGTCAGCCCCAGCACCGGCTCGGCCTGATCAATGCTGACCTGCTCGCTGTAGAGCCGGTAGGCCGTGACGAAGGCCTGCATCCGCTCACACTCCTGCTCCACGATCAGGCTGCGATAGATGTTATAGAACAGCGAGGCATGTACGTTCGGCAGCCAGGTAATGAACCAGTCGGTGGAAAAGGGCAGCATGCCCTTGGGCGGTGACATCCCCCGCACTTCCTTGAACAGACGGATCAGGCGGGCACGACTCAGGTCGGTCTCGGTTTCCAGCACCTGAAGGCGAGCCCCCAGTTCGATCAGCTCAATGGCAAGCTGGACCTGCTGCATCTCCTCGACAAGGCTTTTCTGGGACATCGCTCACGCCCCCCGTGACATGGATACGGTTCCACGGCCCGCCATCAGCAGCGAGGCATGAAACTGCGACAATCCATTGTCACGGGGGTTATCGACCACTTGGCGCAGCTGCTCGGCGCCCTCGAAGCCGAAGTGGCAGAGCAGTTGGTTGGTACGCGCCAGGCGGGTCAGCTGGGCAGCGCCGAGAGACACGAGCAGATCGGCGGTTTCATCATCGATCTTGAGACGAAACATAGCCGCCGCGCGGTCGTCGTTGAGCAGACGCTGTGCCAGCAGCAGATAGGCAAGATTCAGCTCCTGGATCTCATCCAGGTGATTCGTATTCGTCATTTTCAGTTTCCCTGCACGCTGTTGATTCGCGTGTCCTTTGTTTTTTGTAACGCACTTATTCAGGACTACGGCCTAGAGATACGTCGTGTTACGCAACGAGATGACCAGGCAGCACCTGATTAAGGACATATCTCACACACATGCATTGTGACCACTGTTTTGATACCTGCCAACCTCTCTCAACGCAAGCCCCACTCAGACCAAAAGGTGAGTTAGCTAAGTCTTTCGGATTAAATTGTTAACGCATTGTGTGCGAACACAAAAAAAGACACACATATGTCTTGACAAAATCAAATAGATGCATATTTGGTTACAATATTTTACAAAGTAAACGCCAGCTCATTCAACGAAGCTCTTGCGCTTCGGCGATCTCATACACCCATACGAGCAATTCAGCAATCACCTGATACAGCATCGGCGGAATCCGTTCATCCAGATCCAAGCCCATCAGCAACGATACCAGCTCGGGCGCATCGTGGACGTAGATGCCCTGTCGCTTGGCCTCGGCCAGTATCCGTTCGGCCATATCGCCATACCCTTTGGCCAGCACCCGCGGGGCGTCGTCGCCGTCGCGATAGGCCAGCGCCACCGCCTGGCGCCGCCGCTCAGGCTTCGATTCCGTCATCCGTACCCCCTCTCTCCCAGTCCCAAGGGCGTGCCTCGATCAGTACCGTAGCCAGCCCAGCATCCCGGAGTCGTTGTTTCAGCTGTGGTACTCCCCTCTCCAATGTCTGCAGAGTGGCTTCATCCCTGGCCAGTAGCTGCAGGCGAATGCGTTTCTCCTGCAGCCACATCGCCACACGAATCTCACCCAGGCTTGGCACCGTGAGCTGAAGTTCGGAGTGCCATGCCTCTTGCTGCGATTCATCTTCCCCCTCGGCTGTGCCTTCTTGCTCATGTCGAGCGCCCGCTGGCAGTTGGATCATCAGCGCCATGAAGATGCCGGACCACACATCCCCCTCCCAGCGCAAGACAGGCGTTACCAGCATCTCGAGCTGGTGGCGAACCAGCCCCTGAAGGCTCTCGTGCACCGGCTCTCCTCCAACTGAGCGCGCACGAGTCAGTTGCTCGGCTGCCTCGCGCCCGGCCAACTCCGGCCCCTCGGCACGCGGCGCCCCCGGCTGAACCGTGTCACGCACCTGGCCAGAAGTCGGCGCCAGGCCCTCGCCTCCGGCCCTCTCGCCACGTGCTGCCGCGGGGTACAGCGACTCGGTGGAGATGTAGGAGTTGGCCGCGGAAGCTGTCTGCCCCTGCAGCGCTTGGCCCGGCAATGCCTGGCCCGGCGCAGGTGGCGCGGGCTGAACCTGCCCGGCCTGCATCATAACTTGCGCACCACTTGTCGTCGCAGTGCCTGCATTCGGCGCTGCCGCGGATGCGCTCGACACTGCAGCGGGAGCGTTGCCCGGCGCCGCCGATGTATAGCGCAGCGTACGGAGCATTTGAGGCTCGCCTTCCAGTTGCTGTCGACTCATCTCGCCGCGATACCAGCGCGCGAGATGCGACTCGTAGAAAAGTCCGCTGTCGCGTACGCCGGTTTGCAGCCGGGCGGCAAGAGTCGTGGCGTTTGATGCTTCGTCTGCCGACATCAGCGGCGAAGCGGTGCTCAGCACCGATGGTGGAGCAGGAAAACGTACCAGCAGGTCGGCAATGGTACGCGCCGAGGGGCTGAAGTGGGTCTGAGAGGAAGCGGGAGGCTGTGCTGGGTCGCTGCGCGGCGTCAGGCCATCGCCACGCTGGGCTGGCATACCCGTGCCATGCAGCGGTGCCATACCCGGGCGACGCCCTTCCAGCCGCGAGTCGCTATGCAGCGCTCGCGGCCCCTCACCCGGGTCGACCGGCCGAACCGGCTCCGTCAGATCACGCGGCGGGGCCGTATCGATACGTTTGCCCAGCACTTGGTGGAGCAGCGTATCGAGCAGTGGCGTGATGCCACTCACGGCGTCCCCGGGCCGAACTTGTCGGAGGCATCGACCACGGACGCCGCCTGTTTGCCGTAGCTGCGATGCAAATCGCGCTGGCGCCGGCTGGTGTCCATCAGATGACCGAGCTCACTGCGCCGCGCCATCAGTTGTTCACGAATTGCCAGGTCATCGGCCAGGATGGCCTCGAGCAGCTCGGCCTTGCGCTGAAGGCCCTCGGGATCCAGCACTGCCTCCTTGTCCAGTTGCCTGAGACGGTCGGCAAGCTGCAGGTAGTCGGACTGGCGCTCGATGAGCGCATCCCACTCACCGGACCTCGCCAGCTCGAGCATGACGGCAACCTGTTGCCTGAGCCGGACATAGCCATCCAGAACGGCTCGAGTGGGCGACATAGCCATATCAGCCTTGCACTCCCGCACCACCTATTTCTCGCCACGCCGACGCAATGTCGTCCAGCAGTTTCTCGGCCTGATCGAGGCTCTCCTGGTCGTTGTGCAGGTTGGCGGCCAGCAACAGACGGCTGATATAGTCATACAACGAACCCAGCCGCTCGGCGATTTCGCCGCCCTTCTCGGTATCCAGCGCTGCCAGCAGCCCATTGTTGACGATATCCAGCGCTTTGGAGATGGCCTTACCCTTCTCAAGGGTATTGCCAGACTGCATGTGAATGCGTGCCGCACGTATGGCGTTTTGCGCGCCATCGAACAGCATCACGATCAGTTGATGCGGAGTGGCCGACATCACGGCACTTTCGACACCAATTCTGGCATAGGCGCCGGCACCTCTGCCGTACGCGGCAGCTCCTCGCATGGTACTCATGGATCGTTCTCCGAAATATCGTGGCTGCGAAACGGTCACGATTTCAACATGGCAGTTTACGGACAGTGTGGCAGAATTCGCGCCTACGCTTCCGGTGAAAAGCCCGCGACCATAGGGTTATTTCGTACTATCGGCCCAGGGTGAACCAACTTTAGGCACGCCGAGACCATGCCGCCCTGCCTTGTGCCCAGGCCGTTCATGTCGAGACGGGGACTTCCTCGATCATCTCACCCAGTCGCGACGTGATGTCCCCTCGCAGCACTTCCCCCAGCGCCTCGCCGGGCGGAGCGATCTCCTGGGTCAGCTGCACCTGGAAGGGCTTGCCCTGTTGGTCGAGCCGCTGTATCCAGGCCAGCGCGCCACCCGAGAAGCGCACCAGCGACCCCACCGGACGCAGTCCGAAACGCTGCACGTACTGCTTCACCCAGCGCAGGTCGAACTGGTTGGGCGACTTGAGCAGGTGCCGATACACGGCATCGATGCGCCAGGCAGGGCGATCGGGGCGACTGCGCCGCATGGCATCGACCACGTCCACCACTGCGCTCATGCGCGCCAACTCGGTCAGACCGTCACTCGTTGCCCCGGCAGGATAACCGCTCCCATCGAGCCGCTCATTGATTCCACCCACGACCGAATTCATGACGCCCACCGCCAGCCACTGGCACCTGCCCAGGCGCTGCTGCAACAGCTCCACGTGCTCCTGAAGCCGAACATGTCCTTCGGGACCCAGCGACTCGGCAGCCAGCAGACCGGGAGGCAAGAGCCCCTTACCCAGGTCATGTACCATGGCGCTGGCCGCCAATGCCTTGCGCACATCACGCGGCACCGAACCGCTGCTGGCCAGTGCCAGCAGGTGCACAGCGACACCCAGCCCATGACGGACCAACAGCGGCTCCTGCCCCAGGCAGCGGGTGGCGAAGAGCAGCGCCTCGATGTCCTCCTCGGCCAGTTGAAGCAACATGTCGGCATGGCGAGACAGCTGAACGGAATCAACGTCGTCACCCTGCTGCAACTCGAGCAGCTGAGCATCGAGATAGCCCGCCACCCGCGCCAGCCGACGCGCCATCGGGGTGGGGTAAGCCTGCAGGTTGCGCCGGCCCACTGGGGCAGCAGCGCCGGCCGCCTGACTCTGGAACAGCATCGACGGCAAGCGCCCGACATCGGAGTCATCGCCATAACGCGACGACTCACGCTCGATCTCACGGACGAAGAACCATAGCTTGCGCTCCTGCTCGGCAGTACAGTTCTCGAACTGAAACCCCACCTTCAAGGCCTGACGGTCGCTATCTGCCACCGTATGACGTGGTACTGCCTGAATCGTGAAGCGCGTGCCGTTGGGGAAGCAGAGTTCGATCTCGACCAGAACGGCCTCGGTAAGCAGCGTAGCGGCCGAAGAAGGCAATTCCAGCTGACAGCCCTGCTGGGACAGATCCTTGAGGTCCCCCTGCACCACAGCCTCACCTTCGGGGCTGCGCACGATGGCACCTACCTCCATGCCCAGGCGCAAGCGGGCCCGAAAGGCCTCGCGCCGCTGCAGTTCCTCGAGGTAATGCGGGTATTCGCACCGACACTGTATCCTTCCGCCTACCGTATCGGTCTGCAGCGACTTGAGCGCCGGTGTGCGGATCATCTTGCCCTGTACCTGGCCCAACAGGCGAAAGCCGATGCCTCGCTTCAGCTCGCCCGCGATCTCGCGCACTGCGGTAATATCGAGCAGCAGCGATTGCGGCGCCGTCTGCTCCATCACCACCACCGGCATGGGCGTGCTATCGGGCCTGTCCAGCAGCAGCGAAGCACCGCCAGGCTGGATCAACCGCTCCAGCAGCGCCTCGATCTCGCTCGGGCTTCCCACTCGAAGAAATTCATCCTGAACCTGCGCCATCCTCGCTATCCTGCCCCCTCAGCTAGTTATTGGTGCTTATCGTCTGGCCATGACGGGTCGCTCGCCAACGCCTCGTCATCCACCGGCGTGGTTGTGTCTGCCATCTGGCCGAGCACAGCAGCCCGTTGCTTCAAATAGTCCTGCAACTTCTCGAGAGGCATCGGTCGCGCAAAGAAGAAGCCCTGAAATACGTCGCAACCATGAGCCGCCAGGAAATCACGCTGCTGTGCTTGTTCGATTCCCTCGGCCACGACGATCAGCCCCAGGTGATGTGCCATGGAAATGATGCCCTGGACGATGGCACTGTCATGGCGATTGGTGGTGACGTCACACACGAAGCTGCGATCGATCTTGATCTTGCCGATTGGCAACTGCTTCAGATAGCTCAAGCTCGAGAACCCGGTACCGAAGTCATCGATGGAAACCTCAACGCCCATGTCGCGCAGGCAATGCAGGGTCTCGATGGCCGCCGCGGTATCGGTCATCAGAATGCCCTCGGTGAGTTCCAGTTCGAGATAGTCGGCCGACAGGCCGGTTTCCTGCAGCACCTGCTGCAGATTGCCCAGAAAATTGGCGCGGCGGAACTGCAATGGCGAAAGGTTGACCGACACGCGAAAATGCCCATAACCCTCCGCGGCCAGGCGACACATGTCACGGCACGCCTGGCGTAGTACCCATTCGCTGATCGCTCCGATCTGGCCGGTATCCTCGGCCAACGGAATGAACAGTGCCGGTGAGAGGTAGCCCTTGATCGGATGCTTCCAACGCACCAGCGCCTCGAAGCCGACCACCTGCCCGCTCCTGGCTCCAAGCAGGGGTTGATAGTGCAATTCGAAGTTTTCTGCCTCGATCGCCTCCTGCAGATCGTTGCGCAGTGCCATGCGTTCATTCACTTCATCGTTGATGTCGCTAGTGAAGCATTCCCAGGCATTGCGTCCCTTCTGCTTGGCACGGTACATCGCCATGTCAGCCTGCTGGATCAGCTCGACGGGACTTTCCAACTCCTCCTGCAGGAAGGCGATGCCCACGCTGGCGCCAATGTAGAGTTCATGTTCACCGACCCGATAAGGGCGGCGAACCCGGGCGAGCAACCGTTCGACCAGGCGAATGGCCTCCTCCTCGCGCTCCAGCTCAGGTAGCAGGATGACGAATTCGTCGCTGCCGAAACGAGCCAGCGTATCGCCTGGATCCAGCTCCTCTCCCAGGCGCTGTGCGGCCTGGATCAAGATCTGGTCGCCCACTTCGTGCCCAAGGCTGTCGTTGATCGGCTTGAAATCATCCAGGTCGAGGAACAGCACCGCCAGGTGACATCCGTGCCGCTGGGCGAGCAGCACATCGTGCATCAGGTGATCCTCGAACAGCGAACGGTTGGCCAACCCCGTCAACGCATCGTGGCTGGCATGATAGGACAGCTTCGCCTCATAGGACTTGCGTTCGGAGATATCGTGCTGGATACCGATGAAGTGGGTAACGCTGCCCTTGCCATCCCTCACCGGAGACAGGTAGAGGTTGTTCCAGAACGGCGAGCCATCCTTGCGGTAGTTGCACAACGTAACGTTGAGCTCGTACTGTCCGGTAATCGCCTGGCGCAGCTGCGCCATGGCCTCCGCATCGGTCTCGCTGCCTTGCAGGAAACGACAGTTGTGACCCAGGACCTCATCACGACCGTAACCGGTGATACGCTCGAACGCTTCGTTGACGTAGATGATGGGATTATCGGGCTGCCGGGCATCGGTAATGACAATGCCATTGATGCTGGCTTCGACGCTGCGTTGCAGTATGCGTAGCTCCGTCTCCTGCCGATGGCGCTCGGTCATGTCCTTGGCGATGCCGTAGAAACCGATGACCCGGTCATTGACCACGATGGGCAGGTTGGTCACGTCGAGATAGACGCTACGCCCCTCGCGGTGACGAATGGTGACCGTATAACGGAACGCCTCGCCCTTGTCGACTGCGCCATAAAGCGATTCGATGCGCTCCCGGTCGTTCGGCTGTGCCAGTTTCGAGAAATGCAAGCCGATCAGCTGCTCGAGGGGATAGCCGGTCACGCTGCTGCAGGCGGCATTGGCCGTGGTGAAGTACCCCTTCAGGTCGAGGGAAAAAACGGCATCGGGATGATAGGTGAACATTGAGCGATAGCGCTGTTCGTTCTCCTTCAACGCCCTACGGTTGCGCTCACGCTCCACGGCCAGCGATACCAATTCCACCGCCTCGATGACGCGCCGTCGGTCGCTCCGCGTGGGTTCGCCCGGCTTATGATAGTAGATGGCGAAGGTACCCAGCACTTGTGCGCTGCTGCTCGTCACCGGGTAGGACCAACAGGCATGAAGACCATGCTGCGCAGCCAGCTCATGATACCCGTTCCAGCGCGGATCGCGGGCGATGTCGGCGCATATCACGAAATCGCGAATATAGGCCGCCCGACCGCAGGCACCGTTCTCGGGACCTATCGCCACCCCCTCGACCGCATCGCAATAGGCTTGCGGCAGGTTGACGCTGTAGAGCCGCTCCAGGCGTAGGCGGGCCTCGTCGCAGAGCATGATGGAAGCGATACCGCCCGGCACCTGGGCCTCGATGATTCGGCAAATTGCCTTGAGTGTCTCCTCTAGGGGCTGGTCCCGCGCGATCAACGTTTGCACACGCTGCTGTGCACGCAAGTGTCGCTGGGTGCGCGCCAGGGCCAGCGAGCGACGTCGGCTCAAGCCGGCCATCCCCAAGCTGAAAGCCAGCAGGTAGCTCATTACCAAGCCGCCCACGGCCACGCCTAATGGTAGCAAGCCCGCCAAGTTGGCCGAAAGCGGCCCATCGCCGTGGATCCGCATCTCCACGGTGGCACCGCCGGGTAGCACCACCCAGCCGCGCTGAAGCTCTACCCCCCTTGCAGAATCCTGCCGATGGTTGGCCACCATCAGGCTAGCGTTACGCTGTACGGAGAGCCGTAGCGGCGTGATCAGCGCACTCACCTCCTCACGAAACAGGCGCGTGAGATCGAGCACGGCGATCAGTTGGCCATGGGCGGGAGGCGACAATGGCACGGCCATCAAGGCAAATTCGGGCCGCCGTTCGTCCGGTAGCACCCAACGTGGATAGGAACCTCCCACCGCCAGCCAGTCCAGCAGCCAGTCGCGCTCGCTCACCCATTCGGCCAAGCGGAAGTCAGCGGACCTTTCACGCCCCCAGAGGAACTGCTCACTCTGGCCAGGCTGCCAGTGAAGCGAGATCAGGCTCGGCATGTCGCGAAAGACATCATCGACTTCCGATTCGCGGTAATTTCGCGGTGGCAGGCCCCCGAACTGCTCCCAGCGTGCGGCCATACGCTGAATTTCACGCTGCTTGTCGTCCACCACGCGTTCGGCGTTCGTCTTGAAGGTGTAAAGCAACTCGGTGGCATGACGCAGCTTGGCATCATGCTGCTGCCAGGTAAGGGCATACCAGGCAAAACCGCTGGCGAGCACCCCACCGATCACGGCCAGGATAATCGACCGACTCCATACGGGGGCAACGCTCGAGTGGCGTGCCATCATCATCATGACCGTGCCACTCAGCAACGCAGGCAAAGCAGTGAAAGGTGTTGCGAAGGCGGTACCCCATGGGCCGGTAGCAAGCAGATCCGGCCTCAGCCCCGCAGCTACGCTCACCCCACCGACCAGGAAGAGAGCGACACCTCCGAACCACCAGCAAAGACGCGAACGCGCCGAACCATTGCCCGCCATCAGGCATGCCGAAGCGATCAATACCGCGACGCTCGTTGCTGGTGTAAGGGGTTCCTGTTCCAGGCTGAGCGCTTCGGGAACCACGAGAGGCCACCACGCAAGCAATGGCGCAAACAAACCAATAGGCAACAGCAAAGCTCCGCAAAGCTGCGCCGTTGACCTATTTTTCAGCAGTGTTGCCAGCAGGCCACCCCCCACCAGCAGCATGATGGGCAGGCTCACCCAGGCCGGCTGCCAGTCGACAGGCAACTGCCAGGCTGCCAGCCCGTTGACGACCCCCATGGTCAACAGCAGCATTGGTACCAGTATCAACCAGGTATGCAGTGCTACTTGCTGTAGATTATTGGGCATTCCGCCCTCGCTCGCTAAATTGCCTGAATAAAGTATCGGCAGCGAGCCGCAAAACTTGAGGAACTAGATGGATGGATCGCTGGGACTCAGGGCCGCCATCACCTGGTTGCGCCCTTCACGCTTGGCCCGGTAGAGCGCCTCATCGGCACGCTTGATTGCCTCCTGGGCCGGCTCGTCCTGTTCCAACCGGGTCACGCCGATGCTGGTCGTGACGGGTATGGACTGGCCATCGTGGCTGGAGAACTCGGTCTTCTCCACGGCACGTCGAATGCGATCGGCGATCTCCATCGCTCTGGCCTGGCCGCTGCCGACCAGAATGATGACGAACTCCTCTCCGCCATAACGTGCGACACAATCGTGCCGGCGCGTCTGACGCATCAACAGCTCGGCGAACTGGCACAGCACGCTATCGCCAACCGAGTGGCCATAGCTGTCATTGATACGCTTGAAATGGTCGAGATCGGCCATCAGCAGCGAACAAGGTACGCTGCCAAGGCTATCCTGCCCTTCGGTGTCACGCTGCCAGGCCTGGACTTTTTCCAGATGCTCCTCCAGCGCACCGCGGTTGAAGAGCCCGGTCAGGGAATCATGTGTGGCCTGGCGATAGAGTCGCAACAACAGACTGAGCTGGAAGTGGTTGGCCGCCAGCGAAACGACCAATAGGCTGGAGAGCAGCCATACGCTCTCCAAGCCTCGACCGGTCAACCAGCTGCCATCGATTACCTGCGTGAACGCCAGCAGCCCAAGCATGGCAAGGCCGGCAACGAGCGATTCCAGCAGTGTGAAGGGAAAAACGCTTAATGCTGCCACCAGCAGAAAGGGAATGAAGCCATAACCCACCAAGTGGCGTACTTGCTCCGCTGGCAGCATGATCAGTACGAGCAGATAGAACCCCGCCGGCAAAGCCAGCAGCATACCGGCACTGAAGCGAATGCGCCGAATTCGCTCGAGGCTGAAATATGCCAGCGCCAGCACACCCACCAGCCCCAGCAACAGTCCCACCCTCCCCGCCAGGGTGTACCACAGCAACTCGCTCGGCAGCACCAGGGCATCCACCACGATCCACAGCGGTGAAAGCAGCGCAAAGATCAGCCCCAAGGCCAGCACGCGACTGCGCAGATAGCGTGCATGGGCGAAAGCGAAGTCGCGCGAATGGTGGCGGCTGCTCAAGGTATCGCGAAGAGCGCTCAAACCGACGAACAGCTCATGTCCCACCTCGGGTGGCTCGGCTAGCGAATCCAGGCGGCGGTTCTGGTACTCGCGAGGTTCACGCAGCTTGCTGAAGAGCATGACATGGCCTTGTAGAGCGGCCGCACTTCGCAATGGCCGTTGACGGAAACGCTGCACACATGCCTGAACGAAGGAGAACGATGCAGATGCATCGTTATATCAGAGCAAGCTCAACGTAACGAGACCCAAGGGTTTGACATACGACAAACAACACGTCATTTCAGCGCCATTTCAAATGTCTCGTGACAAAGCGGCTATCGACTGGAAGCGCCCCTCCGGCGAGAAGAAAAGACGGAAGGTGCCATGTACACCATCCCGGGCCACCACTCGACGCAGCGCTTCGGCTGGAAACATCACGCGCCGACCGTCCAGGCTGCGGGCTATTACTTGCCCAACTCGCCCTTCGTAATGGGCAAGGCAAACCTCGGCGGAAAGATCCAGCATGACATCGATACTCGGCATACGTTTCGACCGGTCTTGTGATTTACGTTCATGACGGTAGTCGTCGTACAGTGTTGAATCAGCGACTTCTCATCGATGGCCATCGGCTTTATTCTACGTTTCACCCATACCAACGATAAGAGCCTAACGCTCAGTCACGCAGGAACTTCAACCTTGAACACAGACACTCTCTACCGCACCACCAAGGTGGTCGGCGCCGCCATGGCAGGCTTGGCCTTGACCCTCGGCATGGCCCAGGCCCAGGAACCGGACTGGAGTGCCGAGCCCAGCTACGGCAGCGTGCATCTTCAGGCCGGCTTTACTCCCGACCCCTGGACCCAAAGCCTGCAGGCCGGCGGCTCCAATCAAGTAAGTGCGAAGCTGGGCCCCAACTGTACCGGATACATCATGGCCAGTGCACCGGACGTCGATCTGCACTATACCGCCGGCAGCATGCCGCTTTATGTCACCGCCACCTCCGGCAGCGACACCACTCTGGTGATCAACGCTCCTGACGGACGCTGGTACTGCAACGACGACTTCAACGGCCTCGACCCCGTGGTCATGTTCCAGAATCCGCCCAGCGGCATGTACAACGTCTGGGTGGGCGTGCATGGCAGCGATCAGATGCAGTCGGCAACACTGAAGATTACCGAGCTGAACCCGACCCGCTGATTGAGGGGCAACCAACTCGCAGTGCTGATCGAAAGCGACCGGAAAGCTTCGGCTTACACTTAACAAGCAGCCCGGGCCGGGCTGCTTGCGTCACATCTCGCTGCGAGAGCTCGTGGCACAGCGGCCCGAGTGGTCTGGCAGGATCTGTTCAATCTTATCGATCAGTTGCTGATGTTCCGCTTCGGCCATGTGCCATTTCATGGTGTGTCTGTCTGCAACTCACGGGAGCGTGCGTAAAGCCTTCGGATGCTTTCGATGGCCACCGCCTCATGCTCGTCCAGTACCAGAAAAGCATTGCCCTTCCCTTCTGGATCATCGACGGCGTCGGTTAATTGATCGGCATAGCGCTGCAATAGACGCCGTAGGTTCAGGTGGATCATGGTAATCTCCAGCTCGAACTCAGCCTGCAGATTCTCAAGCCGCTGCGCCTCTCCCGGCTCCAGCCTGGATTCCAGTTTGGCCGCGAGCGTGTCACTCAGGAACAGCTCGGTTGCCTTGAGCTTCGGCAGAAGTTCATCCAGTAGCTCCCTTGACGATAGGCTCGAATCGAGTTCCACCATTTTCCTCTCACAGTCAGCAATGAATGAGGCTCTACCCACTTTGGAAGGCGCTCCCTCAAGCCAGCAGGGACATGATTTCCTGCGGCGCCTGATTAGCCTGGGCCAGCACCGCGGAACCGGCCTGCTGAAAAATCTTCGCCTTGATCATGTCTGACACCTCCTTGGCGAAGTCGACATCGACGATTCGGGATCTGGCAGCTCCGAGGCTCACCTGCTCCTGCTCCAATGTGCCGATGACGGACTCGAAGCGATTGTGTAGCGCACCGTATTGGCTGCGGTAGCCATCCACCTGCCCCATCGCCTGCTGGAATTTCTGCATGGCCTCGAGGGCTTTCTCCCTCGGATCCAGCGCAACATCCTCGAGCCCCAGCGAATGGCTGTCGGCAGGCGTGGGGCCGACGGTAATCGTATCCACCCCCTGGCCAAACCCGGCGCTTACGGGAATCTCGCTGGGCGTACTGACGGGGCTCATCGGCGGCTCGGGGTCCTCATACTCTATTGGCATCTCGTCCCAGGTCGCCCGGGCATTGAATGCCCCCTCCCCGACGACGAAAACGAGCAGGTTCTCCGTTACCTTGTCGAAGGTAACCCGCTCCAGTGTGTTCTCCGCCAATCAACCATCGTTGAACTTCGTGCCGTCCTCGCCGGCAGTGTCCAGCTCCAGCCGGTCACCATCTCCGCTGTAGCCGATCCGCATGCCGTTGTAATCCAGCACGATGGGCGATGAATCTGGATCATGCGTACCCGCACTGTCCTGCAGCAGGCTGTCATCATAGAGAGCATTCGCGTCAAATCCATTATCGCTGGTGACCAACATGGCATCTGCCGAAGCGGCATCGCTAACGTTGCGGTATTGCCAAACATAGTCAGGGTGGTCACCTCCAATGGGTGTACCAATGAGGTGCTTTCCATCTGTCGTGAAAATCTGGATGTCGTCGTCGAAGCTCAGCGAATCGATCTCGAGCATGACATTGGTGGCACCTGCCGGTATGTAGGCCATGGATCTGGTGCCGGAAGAGAACCGATTGAAGCTCGGCTCGAGAAGTTCGGTAATGTGCGGAGCACTTCCCAGCTTGACCGGCAGCGGCCGAGGCTCCGCGGGGGCAAGCGGGGTCTTGCCGAACGCTTCGGTGCCAAACGCTATCCGATCGATCTCCTTGGCGAGCTGCTGGTATTCGGCATCGATCGAGGCGCGGTCGGCATTCGAGAGCGTGCCATTGGCCGCTTGAACGGCTAACTCGCGGGCACGATGCAGAATATCGTTTATCCCATCCAACCCACCCTCGGCGGTTTGCATCAGCGAAATCCCATCGCTGATGCCTCGCGACAGCACGGTGCCCGCTCGCAAGCTGGCCTCCATGCGGTTGGCAATGGCCTGGCCGGCGGCATCGTCCTTGGCGCTGTTCACACGCAGACCTGTGGCAAGACGCTCCATCGAAGCCGCCAGCTGCGACTGGCTGCGGGAAAGGTGGCTCTGCCCCGTCAGTGACAGCACGTTGGTAGTGATGACCGTCATAGCCGCTCTGCCGAAAAGATGGTTAACATAATTTCGACAGCGGCTAAGAAAACTTTAACCATGTCGAACCTGCAATAGGCTGAGTTCTGGCCAGCTAATCGAAGGATCGGCGGTCTTGCGGGCATGCCACCATCAGGCTGGGGAATGCCTGCGCGTCAAGCATGCCCCGGCGGTAGCGTGCCCACAGGCTGGAAGGTTGAGAGCAGCATGAAATTACTGATCACCGGGGGGGCGGGCTTCATTGGCTCGGCCGTCATACGTCATATCATCGACAATACTCAGGACAGCGTTGTCAACGTCGACAAATTGACCTATGCGGGCAACTTGGAGTCACTAGCTGAGGCCGCTGACTCTCCGCGCTACGCCTTCGAGCAAGTCGACATTTGCGATAGAACGAGGCTAGAAAAAGTCTTTTTGGAGCACCAGCCGGATGCTGTCATGCATCTGGCCGCGGAGAGCCATGTAGACCGCTCTATTGACAGCCCCGCGGCTTTCATTGAGACGAATATCGTCGGCACCTATACGCTGCTAGAAGTCGCCCGCGGTTATTGGAATGGCCTTGATGCCCAACGCCACGACACCTTCCGCTTCCACCACGTCAGCACCGATGAAGTCTACGGAGACCTGGAGGGAAGTACAGATCTTTTCACCGAAACTACCGCCTATGCCCCCAGCTCGCCCTACTCGGCCAGCAAGGCCAGTTCCGATCACTTGGTACGTGCTTGGCAGCGGACATACGGCTTGCCCACTTTGGTTACCAACTGTTCGAACAACTACGGCCCCTACCACTATCCCGAAAAGCTCATCCCGCTGATGATCCTGAACGCCCTGAGCGGCAAGCCACTTCCGGTTTATGGTAAGGGCGAACAGATCCGCGACTGGCTCTATGTGGACGACCACGCGCGCGCGCTCTACAAAGTAGTTACGGAGGGTCAAGTAGGCGAGGCCTACAATATTGGTGGCCACAACGAGAAAACTAATCTCGAAGTCGTACAGAGCCTCTGCGATCTGCTACAGGCACTCGCGCCAGCGACCGTACGCTATTGCCGCTTAATTACTTTCGTCACAGACCGCCCCGGTCATGATCAACGCTACGCGATTGATGCCAGCAAGATAGAGCGCGAGCTTGGCTGGGCTCCTCAGGAAAGCTTCGAAAGCGGTCTTCGCAAGACTGTAACGTGGTATCTAGACAATCTCGAGTGGTGTCATCGGATTCAAGCACGCACCCCTCATCAGCTACACCAACGTCTGGGAATCTCCGCATGAAGGGTATCATACTGGCCGGCGGTAGCGGCTCACGCCTGCACCCAATCACCTTGGGAATATCCAAGCAGCTGCTACCGATTTATGATAAGCCGATGATCTACTACCCGCTTTCGGTGCTGATGCTGGCAGGTATCCGTGAGGTGTTGATCATTACTACACCAGAAGACCGCGCCAGCTTCGAGCGACTGCTCGGTGATGGAAGTCAATTCGGCATCATGCTCAGCTATGCCGAGCAGCCAAGTCCCGATGGCCTGGCCCAAGCATTTACCATTGGAGAGGCATTCATCGGTAATGACAATGTATGCTTGGTATTGGGGGATAATATCTTCTATGGCCAAGGCTTTACGCCTAAGCTACGCCAAGCTGCCGCACAAACTCACGGTGCCACAGTGTTTGGCTACCAAGTCAAAGATCCCGAGCGTTTTGGCGTCGTTGAGTTCGATGCAAACAAGCGCGCGATTTCCATTGAAGAAAAGCCCACCAGGCCGAAATCCCAGTATGCAGTGACAGGCCTCTATTTCTACGATAATAGTGTCATCGAAATTGCCAAGCAGGTCACGCCCTCCCCCCGCGGCGAGCTGGAAATTACCAGCATCAACCAGGCCTATCTGGAGCGCGACGCCCTCAAAGTAGAGCTTCTGGGCCGCGGTTTTGCCTGGCTGGACACCGGCACCCATGAAAGCCTTCTGGAAGCCGCTCAGTTCGTGGAAACCATCGAGAAGCGCCAAGGCTACAAAATCGCCTGCCTAGAAGAAATTGCCTGGCGCAATGGCTGGCTCAACATCAGCGAAGTGATCAGCAAGGCTGATCAATTGAGCAAGAACGGCTACGGGCAGTACTTAGTTTCCTTGGTTGAAAACACAAACTGATCCTCGAACTGAACAAATATGATCCCTGTAACGCAGCCCTACTTACCAAATCGCGAAAAGCTGAATCGTTATATTGATGGAATTTATGAGCGCGCCTGGCTGACCAATAACGGACCACTGGCACAAGAGCTAACCCAGCGACTTGAAGAATATTTGGGCGTGGAAAATCTGCTGCTTGTGGCAAACGGTACTTTGGCGTTGCAAATCGCCTACCGGGCGCTAGGTATCAGTGGCCAGCGAGATAGAGCTGAAGCGATCACCACACCCTTTACTTTCGTGGCGACCGCCAGCTCACTGAAGTGGGAAGGAGTGGAGCCAATCTTTGCGGACATCGACGCAGATACTTGGTGCCTCGACGCCGCCAATATCGAAGCGGCGGTTACCCCAAAAACTCGAGCCATCGTCCCCGTACATGTGTTCGGCAATGCCTGTGAAGTGGAGGCCATCGATCTCATTGCCCGGCGCCACAAGCTCAAAGTGATCTACGACGGAGCCCATGCTTTCGGCGTGAGATACAAAGGCGAAAGTCTTCTCAAGCATGGCGATGCCACCACGCTAAGCTTCCACGCGACCAAGCTCTTTCACACCACCGAGGGCGGGGCCATTATCTTCAAGCGCAAGGAAGATCTGGAGCGAGCGAAGAAAATGATCAACTTCGGCATCGCCGGGACGAAGAACATCGAAGAGCTGGGTGTCAATGCCAAGATGAATGAAATGCAGGCGGCCATGGGTCTGTGTGTGCTGGATGAAATGGAAGGAAACCTTAAAGCCCGAGCCGCCGTATGGCGACGGTACGCACAGGCGCTGAGCCAGTCACTGCTTTTGCAAGCCAAGCCGGACACACTGGAATATAACTACGCCTACTTTCCGGTGGTGTTTGAGCGCGAAGAACAGGCCATGCGAGTGGTAGCTACCCTTGAGGAAAATGGTATCCACGCAAGGCGGTATTTCTATCCATCACTGGAATCGGTGAGCTGTTTGGACGCTATGGTAGACCAACCGGTATCCAAAGATATCGCTCGCCGGGTGCTATGCTTGCCAATATTTTATCAACTCAGCCAGAAAGAACAGAATAAAATCATCAGCCTGATCGCGACGGAGCTAAATGTATGAAGCTGGCAGTCATGCAGCCGTACTTATTCCCTTACATCGGCTATTTTCAGCTCATCTACGCTGCCGATCTCTTTCTTATTTACGACGATATAGCCTACATAAAACAGGGCTATATAAACAAGAATAGCATTTTATCCACGAACGGTGCTATACGTTTCACCGTTCCGGTGCCGGGAGCGTCCTCGAACAAACTGATATCAGAATTACAGTACTCAGATCGTGTGAAAAAAATTCTAAAGACAATTGAACAAAGCTACTCAAAGGCGCCCCTTTTTGAATTCGTGTTTCCAATACTCAGAAGATCTCTGGAGCATAAAGATCGTTCAATTGCTACCGTATGCCAAAAAAGCTATGAGGAGATCTTTTCGTATCTAGGAATCGAAAAGCGGTTCGCGAAAACGAGCGAACTTGATTATGACCGCTATGCCTCCGCCCAGGATCGCCTGGTTGCGCTATGTCACCTGTTCGGAGCAGATTGTTACCTCAACTCTCCTGGCGGGAGAAAACTGTATACCAAGTCAGATTTTGCCAAGAAAGGGGTTGATCTGAAGTTTGTTGATTCGTTGCCTGTTGAATACTCGCAAGGTGGAACTGGTTTCACCCCGAACCTCTCTATAATCGATATGTTAATGAACTGTTCGCCACAGCAGGTGATAGAGCAAATGGAGCGTTATGAGTTTGGCTAATTCCTTTGTTCGACACAGGGACAATATCCAAGGTCGTGCTATTGGTGGATATCAAGGTTTAGAGCTTCCACTTTATGAGAAAAGTCTTAATCAATCAACAATCAAAATAAATTCTGCTAGGTCTGGCATTAAACTTGTACTTAGTTCTCTAGATATCAAAAAAATTTGGCTACCCGCATACACCTGTGATGCAGTAGTCTTGGCGGCTCTTGATCTAGGCGTAAGCATTAAATTTTATAGCATTGATAGTAACTTTGCAGTAGACGCTGCGCTACAGCTCAAAGCAGGAGAGCATATACTCATAACCGACTACTATGGACTATGTGGTTATACAGTCAAGCAAAATGTTCATAGATTTGGCTATGCAAATACAATTGTCGATTGCTCGCAAGCCTACTTTTCAGAGCAGACAAGAGCAGTCGCAACCATCTTTTCACCAAGAAAATTTTTCGGCCTCCCAGATGGCGGTTTGCTCTACTCAAAAGATTCCCGAATCCATCAGCCGGAGCAAAGAGATAACTCGTCAGAATCCAGAATGCCGCATCTGATCAGCCGTCTCACCAATAGTCCAGAAGTGGCCTATCAGCAATACCTAGAGGCAGAGCAGGCCATCTCAGACCTGCCCGTTCAGGGAATGTCTTGCTTAACGGAGCGCTTGCTCCAAGCAATTGATTACGAAGAAGTCAGAACGGCTCGAACTCGTAACGCCCGCTACCTTCACGAACGTCTAGGCAAGTATAATCAATTGAGCTTAGCATTTGACGATAATCCGGCCCCCTTATGCTACCCATTCCTTCCAAGCGTGAAGACGTCTAGCAGATCAGAACTTATCAGTAGGCGTGTTTATGTGCCAAGCTACTGGCCTGAAGTGCTGAACCGAGTGAACAAAGGCAGTTTTGAATGGAAACTGGTTACCAACGGACTATTCTTGCCGTGCGACCAGCGTTACAACGAAGGTGATATGGGCAGGCTCATCAGCTTGCTAGCAATCAAGTAAAAGGTTTTCAATATGTCCGCTCCAAAAAATAGAGCCGAGAAATTCGCACGGATTTCAGCACTCGAAGAACTGCTTACGGATCTGAATGCCAATCTAACGGGCGCGAACGAAAACTATCTAAAAGACTCAGTTGAGCGTTTTCCGAAGATCTTTCTGATGGGGCCGCACCGCTCAGGCAGCACTCTTTTTATGCAATGGCTCGCCGACACCGGCTTGATCGCCTACCCAAGCAACCTCCTGTCCCGCTTTTTTGGAGCACCATTAGTAGGCGCAAAAATACAGCAACTGTTAACGGACTCGAGATATAATTTCCGCAACGAAATATTGGACTTCACCACCGGCATCAATTTCAGTTCCGATAATGGAAAAACAAAAGGAGCCCTGGCGCCAAACGAATTCTGGTACTTCTGGCGCCGCTTCCTGCCGTTCGAAGAGCTTGACTATATGTCACCAGCAGAGCTCAGAAAAAAAGCCAACCTTTCAGGATTACGTGATGAACTGAATGCCTTGGCAAATATCTTCGAAAAACCATTTGCCATGAAAGCCATGATTATGAACCAGAACATACCGGAACTAGCGGAGCAGTTTGATAAGGCTCTTTTTATCTGGATTCGCCGCGATCCGATCTTCAATATACAGTCCGCACTTGAAGCTCGAAAACGCCAGTATGGAGACATAAGCGCCTGGTATTCGTTTAAGATTAAGGAATATCCTAAACTCAAAGATCTTGATCCGTTAAAGTCCGTTGCAGGCCAAATTACCGCCATAAATCGATCAATAAATACTGGCTTATCCTGCTTGCCTGAAAAAAATAAATTAACTATTCAATATGAAGACTTTTGCCGTAGACCAAACCACTATTATGAAGAAATCTCCAATCGCTTACTTGAGCAAGCCAGCAGCCGTGATATCAAAATTCCTGAATACAGAGGGAAAGCACATTTTACCAATACGAACATATGGCGATTAGAAGAGTATAGCCAAGCAGATGCCGAAAGTGCATACCAATCTTATATCCATCGGTTTTAAAATTCCGCTCAACTTCCCTGCAAAGCAAAAAATGGAGGAAAAATACATTATGGAAATGGTCATTATCGCTTCCAGCCCTAGAGTAGGCTCATCATTAATTTCTGACCTTTTAACACAAGCCGAGGCAGGTTATGTCGCTGAACACTTCAACCTTTCTGTACATGTGCCAAAAGTTGTAAAAGAGAAAAATTTAATAAACCTCAATGAACACTTTAATTTTATAACGAATAATTACAAAAATTCGAACGGAAACATTTTCACAGTAAAGTGCCATTTCGATCAATTTTTCAATTATTCCCAACAAGTAGATATTTTTAAACCATTCCAAAAAATTCATTTTATACATATTAAAAGGAACAAAAAACAGAATCAATACTCACTAGCATTTATGGAAAAAAAATTGAATGCGATTAATAACTCCAACCTTGCAGTTCAACGAGATAGCAAAACCACTAAGATCATAAAGGATAAAATCCACCCCCTCCTTGGCTCTCTTCCAAAAATTTCACTCATTGACCAGTGCCTAAGTTTCAATAACAATTTCTACGGATACATTAGGCGTTCATAAAGCTGGAAACCATCCCGCTCCCAGCTTTATAAGATTGATTCTATGTGCTAGTGAAGCATCAAGCAAGATTAAAAGCTAGCTCAGCCTCTCTTTAAAGCGCTGGCAGACTTTTTATAATAAAAGTCTGCCAGATCAAGCCTTTTCTTCCTCTCATGATAGGCAGCAATCCACCAAAAACTGTTCGCCAACATTTTACTTTTTTCTTTCATCGTCTTGCTAGACCATGTGGATCCAGAATGGAGACGATATGCAGCGGGCTTTATATTTTCCAAATAATGGCTTTCTCCGTAGAGTCCAAGCATAGAAATAAGAAAATTATCTCCATTTTCCACATTCCCCTTTTCGCTTGGAAAATTATTAAACTTTTTCCTAAACATCATAGACAGCGTAAGCACAAAACAATCATTCTTTAATAACTCATTACTGGAAAAGCCTCGCGAGAATTTCTGAGGAAGCTTTGACTCTGCAATTAAACCACCCCCTTCAAAAACAAAAGCATTGTGATGCGTAACCACACACTCCTTGTGGTTCTCCATGTATTCAAATTGTTTTTGCAGCTTTCCAGCATCAGTCCAATAGTCATCCCCTTCACAGATCGCTACATACTGTCCCTTTGACAGAGGGAGACATATGTCAAGCGGCTTTCTATTCTGCGAATATTGATTCTCTTTCTGATAGATTGGAACGATCATATCAGGATACTTACTTGCATATACCTCGATTATATCTTGCGTGCCGTCCGTTGATGCATCATCGTGGATAATGATTTCAAAAGGAAAATCTGTTTTTTGCGAAATAATTCCTTTAATTGCATCCTCGATATAATCAGCATGGTTATATGTAGTGCAAATGACACTTAATATAGGCTTACCTTTGATATGATCGTCTTGTGGAATAGGCGGACCGGCAGGAGGTGGCACCTCATTGCTAGATTCGAAGCTTGTATCGAACTCTTCAATCAGCCCTTCTACTTCAAGATATCTTGCAGCTCGCTCCGGATCCGTCTCTTTGAGCAGGCTATACGCCAGATCATAGATATCATACAAAGTGTGTAGAACAAACGATAGCTTGATTCGCTGACGCGAGCCTAACTCAGCATAACGCTCACTTGTTGGTATAAAGAGCGCATCAGCGCTCTGAAGGTCGGTTGCCTGGCGCTTTTCCTTTAGTACACTATCGGGAAAATAGCCTCTATAGTGCTCATTGAAAAACCGGTAGAATCGAAACCCATGTTTTTCCATCCAATCATTTACCCGAGCGAAGTCGGGCTGGTTTTGCGCAATAGTCTGGAAAACTACACGTACCTGGATCAGCAGCGTATTCTTCAGAGCCTGTTCGGCATGCCACAATATCGAAATATCATCATGGCAGGCATCTAGAGCCAACAGGTCAATTGCAGGCAGACCTTCGATACTATCCAGCGCAACAGTGGGGATTTCGTGCGTCTCAATCTTGGCGTCTTGGCTGATGAGTTCCAAAGTGGTGGGCTCCAGACCCACGCCGACGTGCAGCGTTGCAGGCTGACCGCTTCCAAGGCTGGTATGAGCGAAATGTTGAATCTCTCCATACTGAGCAAGATGGTCCACCGAAGTCAACTTACCGGCGGGGTCGAAACTCAGCATAACGACACGACCGCTGCCAAGCAGCTCGCGGGCATCAGCTCTGGCAGCCAATATCGCACCGTTGTCGACAGCAAGCACTGGGCTTTCAAGCTGCCAGTCAAATCCGCCACTGGGTAACGCTACGGCAAGTTTCACTGGGGCATATTCGTCAGCGAACTGAGCTGCGCCACTCTTACTGAAGGTAAGAGCCTCGGGCGCCTTGCCTTCACAATGGCGCTGCCAAATGGCACGTAGCGCCGTGGTCAAGTGGCTTGCGAAGCGAGGACCGTCACAAATAGGGGAATCCGTAAGAATGGTACGCAGGGCGGCGCGAATGACGGCGAGATTGGGCAAGTCAGAGGCCAGCTCCTTGGCACGTATGCGGAAATCCTCCCAGCTATCGGTCACCAGCTCGGGAAGCCCAGCATTGGCCAGATGGGTGGCGCTATGACGCCCAGCAAAGGTGGGGCCGACCCGGGTCACCACTGGCACACCCATCATCAGTGCCTCACAAGTAGTCAGGCCACCGGAGTAGGGCCAGGTATCCAGAGCGATGTCGATGCGCTGATAAGTGGCCATGAACTCCTGATGTTGAGCCGGGCCCTCCAGCACGAGACGGTCTGCAGCTACGCCATGTTCTGCAAAAATATCGGCTATCTTGTCGCGATAGCGCGAACTCTCGAACTGGATCCCGCGGAGCAGCAACTTGCTGTCGGGCACTTCTTTCAGCAGCTTAGCCCACTCTGCCAACATGGGTGGCGATAGCTTGGCTGGATTATTCAAACAGCCGAAGGTGATGTAACCATTACTCAGTGCTGGCAATGCATTACACGAAGGGGCGTGCTCTGGAACATGATAGCAAATATAATCATCGGGAAGCCGGATCAATTTCTCAACATAAAGATCATCGACTCCTTCTGGTGTTTCGATGCTGTCGCTCAAAAGGTAGTCGAAGCAGCTTAGCCCCGTGGTATTGATCAGGCTGCCTACCCATTTGACGATAAGCGGTGCCGGCTCTTGCGTCAGGGTATCGTAACGCGATCCTTCACCGGCACCGTTCATATCGATCAAGATATCGATACTGTCATTTCGAAATTTCTGATTCAGCTGCCCAGCACTCAGCCCCTCTATCATCTCCCAGCGGTGGATGACCTCCTGAATCTGCTGAGTCAACTTATCCACGATCTGGCTGGTACTGTAAGCGATTACCTCAAATTGCTGGCAAGGCAAATGCTTCAGCGCGGGAAGAATCATCTGCCCTACCGGGTGCATCCGGAAGCCACCGGAAAGCAGGCCAATACGCAGTTTTTTCGCGGGGTTCTTCAACGTATCCGCACGACCGGAAGAGGGCTTGGCAAAGCGTTTTTCCCACTCGACCAACATAGTGAAAAGATTCTCGGCGCTATACTCCGGGTTGTAGTGTGCCGCCACCAAGAGATTCGAATGGATTTGGCCGTTTGAAGGGTCCAGCTTTAGTTCTTCGGAGAAGTGAGTTTCGGCCTTCTTGTAACCACCCTCTTTGACATATAAGGCCGCGATATGGTTATTCGCTCCAATGCGCTTGGGGTTGATAGCCAGCAATTGTTCCAGAGTCTTGAGAGCCTCATCATGGCGTTTGTGCTGATCGAGAATACGCGCTCTCCAGTGCAGCATCTCTTCGTTATGAGCATCCAGCGCCAAGGCACGGCCATTGATCTCGAGAGCCTTAGGGTTATTACCCAACTGATGATAGGCCCGGCTCAACCACACTAAGGCGGCCAAATGAGCTGATTCTACCTCGAGGATTCCCTCCAAGGCTGCCACCGCTGTCTTGGCCCGCCCTGCCAGCACTTGATACTGTGCCAGTTTCAGCTGCTGGTCGGTACCGGGCGTTGCCACCCGCTCCATCACCCTGACCATGGCATCACAGGCGTCGGCATACCGCTCCAACCGCCCCAGCGCTTTGGCATGCAGCTCATGGGCCTGGGCAATCTTCGGGTAGCGTTGCACCATGGCTTCGGCCAAGCGCAAGGCTCGGGGGTAGTCTCCGCTATGATAAGCGCTATCAAAGGCACCTAGCTGATCGGCCGGCAAGGCTACGCCAGCTTGAGGAGCAGGGGAAGAGAAGCGTCGACGAGCATTTTTCTTGGCCATGGCCAGGGCACCTTGACAGTCGAGTACGATGACAACTGCTCATGGTAGCCTGCCCAGTGAACCGGGATACGCATAAAAGGCCTAGCAACACCTGCCTTTTCCACTCTTAGGCAGCCCGGCTTCTTCAGCGAGCACTAACGAAACGAGGCTGGCCAATTGGCCAGCCTCGAGAGGCAGGATTGCGAGGAGCAATCCGGTACAAGCAGTGCGATTAGCCCAGCAGGGAGAGCACGCTCTGCGGGGTCTGGTTGGCCTGGGCCAGCATCGACGTACCCGCCTGCTGCAGGATATTCGCGCGGGTCATGTTGGAGACCTCAACCGCGTAGTCGGCATCCTCGATCCGCGAACGGGCTTCGGTAAGGTTGGTGACGTTGGTGGTCAGGTTCTCGATCACCGAGTCGAAGCGGTTCAGGGTAGCACCGAGAGTTGCGCGCTCGTCATCGATGGTCTGAAGTGCTGCATCAACGGAGTCAATGGCAGCCTGTGCAGACGCGAAGGAAGAGACATCCAATCCAGTAACGCCCAGCGCCGCTGCTTGGGCATCAACAGTATTGACCGAAATATCGTCAACGTCAGCGGTAGTATTGGCGCCCACCTGAATGTTCAGTGTTGCAGCACCATTCAGCAGGTCCGTGCCGTTGAAGGTAGTCGCACCGGCAACACGATCGATTTCAGCGATACGCTCGTCGATTTCCAACTGAATGGAAGCACGGTCTTCAGCGGAGTTGGTATCGTTGGCCGCCTGCACCGCCAGCTCACGAATACGCTGCAGGTTGTCGCTGATCTGGTTCAGGCCACCTTCCATGGTCTGCGCCAGGGAGATACCGTCGTTGGCGTTACGCTGAGCCTGCTGCATGCCCTTGATCTGGGCGCTCATGCGGTTTGCGATGGCCTGGCCGGCGGCATCGTCGGCGGAGCTGTTGATGCGCAGGCCGGAGGAGAGACGCTCCTGCGCCTTGGCCAGCATGCTCTGGGAAGTTTTCAGGTTGTTCTGGCCGATCAGGGCGGTGATGTTGGTGTTGATCACTGACATGGTGTCATTCCTTCTCTATGTTGAGGGCTCCATTGACGGGCCCACTGAACCTTTGCTGCGGCCCAGCATTCTCGGGCCTGTCTCAACGGCGCCGTTGGCCGTTACCCTAATTAACGGCTCGGGGAGGAAAACCTTTAGGGTCGAATGGAATTTTTTTGCTTTTTTTGAGAACCGGCCAACTTGCCAAGCCAGTTCTCCATAATGTAAAGAGCACGGGCCCGGCAAACGCCGAGCCCGTGCTCCTGCTGTCTACTTGCCGCCTTGGCTCAATATTCAGGCTCTGAGCGGCAGGCTCCTCTTATTTTTTGCTCTGACTCATCTGCATGTTCAGCATATCGAGCTGCTGCATTAAATATGAACCGGTGGAATTCATCCGAGCAAGCATGACGTCGAGCTGACCGAACTGCTTGCGGTAACGCTCGATGGTTCGCTCGATGCTGGTCTCAACGCGCTCATAGCGATCCTCCAGGCTGCTTACCCGTGTTTCCGAACTTTTTATCGAACTCTTTACCAGGCCATCGTCGCCGAGCACCTGTTCCAGGGTACCGCTGAGCCGCCCCGCCATGCCGGCCTCTTCAGTATCGCCCGCGAAAAAATCCGACACTGCCTGCGGATTGTTCGCAATGACCTCGTCGAGCTTGGCTTCGTCCAGCTCTAGCCGCCCGTTGGGTTTCAAGGAAATACCGAGCTGGGACATCATCTGAATCTCGCCACCGGCTACGAGATCGCCCAGGTTACGGCTCAACCGTGACTCGATGGTGCGTACGGTACGATCCCCTACCAGCTCACCCGCCGTCTCGACATCGCCGGTCGCCTCCGTCATTCGGCCGATCGTCGACTTCAACTCGTTGTAGGCGGTGACGAAGCCAGTCACGGCTTCCTTGAGGGCTTCGGTGTCACGCTCCACCACGATAGTCGAGGTCTTGCCTGCGGCAGCGGCATCGAGTTCGAGCGTCACGCCCTGGATCGCTCCTTCCACTTGGTTGGAGCTGCTGGTAATGGTGATGTTGTTGATTAACAGCTCAGCGTCTCTTCCCGCCACCTTGACTGCCGTATCTTCGGTCAATGTGGTATTAGCGAAGGACATGCCCGTCACACTTTCCGCGAACCCCGTCTCCTTGGAGTTCACGACCAGCCGGTAACCACTGCCGTCATTGATGATCGAAGCAGACACACCGGTATCCGCTTGTGCATTGATGGCATCGCGAACATCCTCGAGAGTGCCTCCCTCGGCGAGGTCAACCGTAACGTCTGCCTTGCCCTCGAAAGTGAGCGTCAGCGTATCACCGCCGGCTCCCACCAGCGGATCGGTCGTGCTTGCGACACCCTGGCTGGCGATACTACCCGCCTTCGCGATGTGGTTTACGGTGACTTCATAACGCCCCGGGCTTGCATCCGCGCCAGCCGTCGCGGTGATGCCTTCGCCCAGCGTCTTGGACGTCAGGCTCTGGTAGAGCTTGGCGTCATTGAGCGCGGTCACGGCGTCCTGGAACTTGGACAAGCCAGACTGAAGCCGGCCATAGGCGGAGATCTTGGCCTGCTCCTGAGTCCTCTGAGCCGTGATCGGCTGAAGCTTCTGCCTTTCGGCCGCATTCAGCTGATTCAGCAGGCCAGTGAGGTCGAGGCCGGAGCCAACGCCAAGTGAGGAGATGCTTGCCATGAGTCTGTCGCCCTCCGTGAGCGTCAATAGCGGTTATAAGCCTACTATCGGCCATCAAGATGACAACTTTAGGCCTACTGCTGAATTTTCTGCCGAGGCCTGACTCGACAGCCTCGGACCGGATAAATGATCAAAACATGCCTCCACCTTCGCCGTTCTGCCCTGGCAAGCTACTCAGTTGCTGGGACAGGTAGGCGCTGGTCTGATTCATCTGCGCGAGCATGCCGTCGAGTTGGCCGAACTGCTTCTGATAGCGTGCAATCGTATTGTCGATGCTTTGTTCGGTGCGGGTGTATCGATCGTTCAAACTATCGATACGATTCTCTGCCCCGCCGATGGCCCCTTCCAGCGCACCGTTTGTATCCAGCAGTTGCTCGAGAGTCGTATCGAGCCGCCCCGCCATGCCATCCGTTGCGGCCTCTCCGGCGAAGAATGCCCCAACCTCGCCTGGGCCTTCCGCGAGAGCCGTTTCCAGCTTCACTTCATCGAGTTCGAGCGTGCCATCTACGCGAAGGGTCATGCCCAGATCGGCAAGCATCGTATGCTCGTCACCGACGGATACCACACTCGCCAGGTCGCTACGTAAACGAGACTCGATGCTGCGCACTGCGCTATCACCGATCAAATCGCCGGCCTGCCCGTCTTCGCCATTGTAGGCAGTCAGCTTATCAGCCGTTTCCTTGAGCTCATTGTAGGTTTCGACAAAATCGACGACGGCCTGCTGAACGGCTTCGGCATCCTGCTCAACCGTCAAGGTACTGTTCCCCGTTCCCTGCAAACTGAGTGTGACCCCCTGGATGGCATCATCCAACTGGTTGCTGGCATTCGATACGGCGATCCCGTTCACTTCAAGCATGGCATCCTGGCCATCCTGCAGCACCGCTTCGTCTTCCAGGGTTGTCTGGGTCACCAGGTCGGCGAAGTTGGCATCGACGACAGCCGCCTGCTCACCGGTCTCTTGCGACATCACCGCCAATCGGTAGCCTTCGCCATCGTTCACGATCGAGGCGGTGACGGCCGCATCGGAATCGGCATTGATGGCGTCACGCACGTCCTCGAGGGTACTGTCGGCGGCAATGGCAACGCCGTGGTCGAGGCTATCGTCCGTAAAGGTGAGATCGAGCGTGGCATCGGCATCGTTGAGCACGGTGTCGAGATCATTCACTCGCTGTGTGGCGAGGCTGCCGGCGGTGGCCAATTGTTCCACCTCGATGGCGTACTGCCCCGGGGAAGCCTCTGGCCCTGCGGCGGCCTGCACGGCATTACCGCTGGCTGATGCAGAAAGGCTCTGAAACAGCGAGGCATCATTGAGCGTTTCGTTGGCGGACTGAAAACCGGAGAGCGCTCCCTTCAATTCGCCGTAGGCGGAGATCTTGACCTGCTGGGTCTCGATCTGTTGCTTGATGGGTTCGAGCTTGCCGCGCTCGGCTTCATTGAGTTGATTTAGCAAGCCGTTGAGATCGAGACCGGAGCCAATGCCAAGGGAAGAAATGCTGGCCATGAGAAACTGCCTTTGAGCCGATGAATTCGGGTACCGAGGCAAGTATTTCTGCGCTCGGCACCCTCCTTGTCTACCTGTTGTCGGCGGCGGGACGCGAACCTTTAGTTGCTAGGTATTTTTTCCACCGAGCCTGGCAGGGACTCAGCCTAGCTCGGCGAGTTCACGCGACCGGGATGGCGCCGCTTGAGCTTGGCTTGAGACTTGCCGATCCGCGCGCCGCTCGCTGAGCTTGAACCCGCCCACGGCTTCGGCCAGGCGATCGGCCTGATCCTTGAGCTGTTCGGCCGCAACCGTCGACTCTTCCACCAGGGCGGCATTCTGCTGTGTCATGCGGTCGAGTTCGGCAACCGCCACGTTGACCTGGCCGATGCCGTCGCTCTGCTCGCCCGCCGCCACGCTGATCTCACCCAGCACTTTGGCCACTCGGCCGACACCGGCAACCAGTTCCTCCATGGTAGAGCCGGCACGCTGCACCAGCTCGGTGCCCGAGGCCACTTTCTGGCTGGACGCTTCGATCAAACCACGAATCTCACGCGAGGCCTCGGCACTGCGCGTCGCCAGCTGACGCACTTCCCCCGCCACCACGGCGAAGCCTCTGCCCTGCTCGCCGGCACGAGCTGCTTCCACCGAGGCGTTGAGCGCCAACAGGTTGGTCTGGAAGGCGATACCGTCCATCACCTTGACGATATTGCCGATACGCTCGGAGGAGGCGGTAATCTCCTGCATGGTGGTCACGACCTGCCCCACCACTTCTCCGCCACGGGTCGCCACCTCGGAAGCAGACTGCGACAGATCACTGGCATGGCGGGCCGAATCCGCCGTGTGCTCGACGGTACTGGTGATCTCTTCGATAGAGGCCGAACTCTGCTGCAAGCTCGAGGCGGCGTTCTCGGTACGCCGGGAGAGATCCTGGCCGCCGGTAGCGATCTCACCCGCCGCTACGGTCACCGACTCGCTGGCATCACGAATCGTGAGCATGACGTTCTCGATACGCGATACGAACTGGTTGAAGGCGCCTGCGATCTGCGCCACCTCATCGCGGCCGTTCTCGGGCAAGCGTCGGGTAAGATCGCCTTCACCACTGGCGATGTCGGTCATGGCATCGCGTACCGCCTGCAACCGGCGGAACATGAGCGTGAGCAAGGCACCCAATACCAGCACGGCAGCCAGCACCACCAGTACCAGGGTAAGCGCCGAACTACCCAGCACCGCGCGCAAGCCGGCGGTGGCCTCTCGCTCGTCCAGCGCTACGACCAGTTGCCAGTCCGTACCTGCAATCGGCTGGCTCTGCAGCAGGCGCGGCCGCTCTGACAGCGTCAATCGCTCAGGCTCGCTCGCTTGCGCAAGGTTGGCAAGAAATGTGGAATCCAGTTGAGCCGAAAGACGTGTGGCAGGCTCGAGGCTCAGCTCGGGATCGGGGTGTGCGATCAGGGTACCATCCGCAGCGACGAGAAACGCGAAGCTGCTAGGTGTCGGTGAGATGTCACTGACAATGGTAACCACATCGTCGATCGCTACGTCACCGCCGGCCACGGCAACCAGGCTGCCATTACTCTCGAAAGGACTAGCAATGGTGACCACCAGCCCACCGGTAACGGTGTCGACATAGGGCAACGTGACGATGCTTTCGCCTTCGGTAACTGCCCTCTCGTACCAGGGGCGCACACGAGGATCGAAGTCGGCAGGCGGCTCCCAGCCATCGTAGAAGATGGTTTCGCCGGTATCCTGGTAAGCCATGTAGGTGGCTAGAAAGCTACCTGACGCCTGGGCTGCCTTCAGCACAGGGTCGAGATGCTCGGCACGGACGCTGTTCTCCATCGCCTCGAGCATGCTCGCATGGGAGCCCACCCAGGCACTGATGGTACGTCCGTTGCCTTGAGCCACGTCCGACAAATTTTGTGCGATCTGCCGATCGTTATGGCGTTGAATGGTGAAATAGCTGACGGCGGCATTGGCCACCAAGGCAAGTGCAATGATAACAGCCGTGGCCAACAGTAGTCGGAATTTAAGGGAGGAAAGCATCAGGAGGTCTCGCGAATCGGGATTGCTTTCCGGCACATCCTTGAGCCGGGGCTACTCGTATATCGGCCGCGAGAGACTAGACTTTAGGCGGGTTTCAGAGCGCGTGAATGATGACCTCCACGCGGCGATTCTGGGCCCGCCCCTCACCCGTGTCGTTGCTGGCCAAGGGGCGGGTATCGGCCAGGCCCACGGCGCGCAGACGCTGTGAATCGACGCCCGCCCGCTCAAGGGCGTGAACGATGGCGATCGCCCTGGCACTTGAGAGCACCCAATTGGAGGGGAATTCTTCGGTCCGAATCGACCGACTGTCGGTATGCCCCTCCACGGCAACTTCTCCGTCGTGGCGCTGGATGACCTCCATCAGGCGCTGAACGAGCACCTCACCGTCGTCGGTCAGCTCGGCCGTTGCGGTGGGGAACAGCAGCCGATCCTCCACGCGCAGCTTGATGCCTTCGGCCACCCGCGAAACTTCGACTCCCTCGAGGTCAGCCAGGTAAGGGGCATCGTCAAGACGCTCACTCAGCACGGCTTGCAGCTCTTCGGTCGCCGCTATGGCTTGCGGGTCGACTTCCCGAGTGCCATTCGGCGGGCGATCGGTCAACACCAGCGCAAAATTGGCCGCCGATACCGGCAGTGTGCCGCTTGCCATCAGCACCGGCGACGGAGAAGTCAGGGGCGACAATACGAGCGGAGGCGGCTCACGCTGCGCCAGCAGGGCCAGCGGCGTGGGCGGAGCCGTAAAGGCAACCCGTTCGCTCGGCGCTGGGCGCGGCAGCCCCGCCACGCCCAGCGCCGCCGCAATGGCCGGTTGGCTCAGCCAACCGAGAGCCGGACGAGGCGCAACTGGCTCAGGCAACGCCTGGGCCATTTCACTGGGTAGGGGTATCGCGAAGGGAACGAGCGTAGCGAGAGGCGCCGCCTCGTCGTCAGGCTGCCCGAAGCTGGAAAGCGTGAAGATGAGCACCATCAGTGCCACCAGCAGGGTCATGATGTCCAGGTAGCCGATCATCCAGGTACTGTCCTGGTCGTGATCTTGGTGGGTCGGCATCAGTGACTCGTGGCGCATGGGGCCACGATGATCGCCGCTGCTGGAGTGCAGGGAACTCATCGAAACGGTTGTTGACCTGGAGAGATGAAAGAGAAATGCGAAAAGATGCCTAGACTAACGGGTCTCGACGAGGGGTGAAACCATGAAAAGCGCCCACCGAAGCCGGCTCCTCTGTATCAGGCCCTACTTACGACGTACTTAGGCCATGCATTCAGGCGTCTTGTGGCGTAACCCCGTTGCGGGAGGCCAGGTAGCGTTTGGCAAAGAGATCGGCCGGCAGGGGTTGACCGGTGAGGTAGCCCTGGATCAGTTCGACCCCGTGCCGGGCCAGAGTATCGCGCTGCGACTCGGTCTCGACCCCGACGGCGGCAAGGCGCAGCTCCATCTCCCGAGCCAGCCCGGCCACCGCGGCTATAATCGCCGCACTGCCCCGCTGCCCGCTATCCAGGCGCTGCACGAAACGGCGGTCGATCTTGAGCATGCTGATCGGCAGCTCCTGGAGATAGCCGAACGAGGCATAGCCGGTGCCGAAATCATTGATGGCGACCTCGCCACCAAGGCGCCGCAAGCGCTTGAGCACGACGGCTGCCTGGTGGGGCTTGTCAAGCAGTGTACGCTCAGCGATCTCGAAGCCCAGCAGGCCCGGCTGCAGCTTGTGCTCGTTGAGCTTGGTGGCCACGCGTACGGGCAGGTCATGTTGCCAGAACTGGCGCGCCGACAGGTTGATGCTGATGGGAACCGGGCCGGCCCCCAAGGTGCTCCAGGCGGCCAACTGTGTGCAGATCTGCTCGAGGATGTACTCATCAAGCTGCGGTAGCAGTCCCGCGCGCTCGGCCAGGGTGACGACACTGACCGGCGGCACGCTGCCCAACAGCGGATGGTGCCAGCGCAGTAGCGCCTCGGCGCCATGCAGCCTGACCCCATCGCGCTCGAAGACGGGCTGATAGTGCAGTTGCAAGCCTTCTCCCGTGACGAACGCCTCGCGCAGGGCAGTTTCGAGCGCACGCTGGCGATCATCCTGCAGGTTCATCTCGTTGCGGTAAAGGCGGTAACCGTTGCGCCCTTCCTGCTTGGCCCGATACATCGCGACATCGGCATTATGCACCAACGATTCCGCCGTCGAAGCATCATCGGGATAGAGGCTGATGCCCAGGCTGCAGCCGAGGCGAAACTCCTGGCCTTCTATCACGCAGGGCTCGCGGACGGCTTCCACCAAGCGCCGAGCCACCCTGGTCACCTCGTCCACCTCCTCCAGGTCGGGAAGCAGCACGAGGAATTCATCGCCCCCGAGACGAGCAAGGGTGTCATCCTCGCGCAGGCGCAGTTGCAGCCTCTCGGCCATCATGACCAGCAGTTCGTCACCGAAGGCGTGGCCCAGCGCATCGTTGACCTCCTTGAAGTGATCCAGATCGACGAAGATCACTGCCAGGCGGCTCTGGTTGCGATGGGCGTGGCGTATCGCCAGCTCCAGTCGGTCTTCCAGCAGGCGACGGTTGGGCAGCCCCGTAAGGGCATCGTAGTAGGCCAGCCTGCGGATGCGCTCTTCATTGTCACGCAGATGCGTGATGTCGCTGAACAGCGCAGCATAATGGGTAGCCACACCACTATCGTCGGTAATTGCCGTGATCGTCAGCAGCTCCAGGTAGAGTTCGCCGCTCTTGCGCCGGTTCCAGATCTCACCGCGCCAGTAGCCACTGCGTTGCAGGGTGTCCCACATTTGATGGTAGAAAGCGGCGTCATGGCGCCCCGACGATAGAATCGCAGGTGTCTTTCCGATCACCTCCTCTGCGGTATATCCGGTCATGTGGGTAAAAGCACGATTGACGAATTCGATGCGGTTACCGGCATCTGTGATAATGATGCCTTCCAGCGAGGAATCGATCACCCGCTCGGCCAGTTGCCGGTTTTCCCGCGACTGGGCAAGTGCACGGTCGCGCTGCTCCAGGGCGTTGCGCAGGTCTTGCATGTAGAGGTGCTCGGCGCCGGCCAACATGTCGCGGAAGCCCAGAAGTCCTGCAACTTCGTCGTCCTCATCCAGCACTGCCAGGTGACGTACGCGGTGATCCATCAGCAGATCCCGCGCGGCTACCAAGGTATCGTTCTGGTGCACCGTCAGTAGAGGTCGACTGGCAAGCGAACCGATAGGCGTGTTACCCGGATGGCGCGCCACGAACCGCACCAGGTCGCGCTCCGTGAGAATGCCTAGCTCCCCATCCTCGCACTTGATCACTACGGCATCGCACTCGGAGAGCCGCATCGAACGTGCCGCCTGGGCCAAGCGCAGCTCGCCCTCCAGCACCAGCGCTCGCTGACGCATGGCGGCCTGAACCTCACGCAACCTCAGGTAGGGCTCGAGCCCCTGGTTCAGAGCAACATCAGTCTGCGACAGGATTCCCAGTGGGACGCCAGCGTCATCCACCACAAGGAAATGCCGACGCCGCTCGGCATTGAAGCGCAGCGCGGCTTCGCTGACCGGTGTCGAACAGTGCAGGCTCGCTACCGGCTGGTTCATGACTTCAGAGATTGGCAGGCGAACGGCATCAGGGTCGGCGAAATTTACCGCAAGCGCATCATGCTCCGTCCAGATACCCAGGGGTTGCCCCGACTTGGCCACGATGATCGAGCTGCACTGGCGTGCCGCCATACGCTCGGCGGCCATCCACAGCGGCGTCTCGGGTTCGCAAGTCAGCAGCCCGGACTGCATGATGCGTTCGATAGTTAGCTCTTGGCTCATGGCGCCTCGCTGGCTGGATAATGCAGCTTGAGTCAACGCCCATATCGGACCCAAGTGCAAACTGCACGCTTCCCTGCCTGCTCAAGATCCCTGCTTGTCTGGATTGCAACATTCAGAATGTAGCCAATCCGTAACTGCATTTTATCCACTTGGCCTCACTTTGCATCAACGAACGAAAAAAAAGACCAACGGTGCGCTCAAGGCCGCAAAAAAATTGCGCCAAACATTAAAGTTATTCCCGGTTCGGCCGATAGCTTTTGCGGGAGAGGCTGTCTACCAGGCGGCCTTGGGGAGGATGCTGAAGATAGCTTCAGCAAGGGCATACATAAGGAAAATACGAAATGTCTTCGCCACTAACCGATGCCACCAACGCCTTGAACACGTCGGCACTGCACGACCTGACACCGCGCCAGCGCAAGGAAACCGTGCTCTCCACGCTACCTTCAGCCGGCACCTTGCTGGCTCAAGCCGCGAGCCACGGCCAGGCACCCAGCCCAGCCGACCTGGTGGAGCCAATTCAACGTATCAATGAAGTGCTTCGCCAGTATGGCGTGGAGTTCGAACTCAACGACACATCACGGGTGATTACCCGCATCGTGGATCGTGAAACAGGGGACGTGCTACGCCAAATTCCTTCGGAGGAAGTCCTGGCCATCGCCGAACGGCTGGAAGAGCTGCAGGGAAATCTGATCAGCCTGAGGGTCTGAACGAAAAAACGCTAATATGCCAGGGTTCCGACACTTCGGCATCGCGTAGCGAAGCAACACGCTCGCGCGACATTCATGCAGGGGTCAGACCTGCATGTTCATGACGTCCTTGTAAGCCGTTACCAGGCGGTTACGAACCTGCAGCCCCATCTGGAAGGCGACGCTGGCTTTCTGCATGTCGACCATGACGTCGTTGAGCTCGACATTGGGATCGCCAGCCTGAAACGCCATGGTCTTGGCAGCGGATGCCTGCTGCAGGCTGTTGATGCGCTGTATCGAAGCTTGCAGCTCGCCGGCAAAGCCGCCCTGGCCCACCTGAGTGGAAACCTGCTGCCCCTTGCCAACCTGGCCGCCGGCTTGGGTCGCCAGGCTCTGCATCTGTGCCAGCGCCGACTGGATGGCCGGTGAACTCATGATCCATGCCCTCTTGCGTAGTGTTAGCTTGCCACGCCATAAGCCGTTGAACCGGCCCCTGGCGAATGTAGAGCAAGGCTAACAGCTTACGAAGATTAACCAAACTGCCAAATGGCAGGTAAAAAAGGGGCTTTTCCCGCCTTTGGACTGGAAGGCTGCTCGCATAATAGCTTCCATCACAGTTGCGCCCCTTGCGGGCAGCCAGAACGCGGTGAACGGATGCAGTCGATGCCATCTTCCAGCAACACTTTACAAGCAGCCGATGGCGCTCTCCTACGGGGGGGCGCATGAGCAACGGTGCCACGACGCAGGAGCGTCAGAACGCCTCGGGCAGCGTGTCTTCCACCGCGATGCTGGAGCGACTCCAGCAACAGCTTCGCGGAAACCCGCTGATCGCCGTTCTGATCGGTGGGGCCGCCATGATCGCAATCGTGGTGGCCCTGCTGATGTGGGCGCGTGAGCCAGAATATCGCGTCCTTTACAGCAACCTCACCGAGGCCGATGGGGGGCGCATCATCAGCGAACTGGACACCCGCGGCGTTCCTTATCGCTTCAGCGAGGGTGGTACCGCCCTGCTGGTACCGGGCGATGCCGTGCACAGCCTGCGTCTGCAACTGGCCGAGCAGGGCCTGCCCCGCGGCGGTAACGTCGGCTTCGAACTGATGGACAACCAGGCCTTCGGCGTCAGCCAGTTCGCCGAGCAGGTCAACTTCCAGCGCGGCCTCGAAGGTGAATTATCGCGCTCCATCGAATCCCTGGGGCCGGTAGAGCGCGCCCGCGTTCACCTGGCCATGGCCAAATCTTCCGTTTTCGTGCGCGACCGCGAGCCCGCAAAGGCTTCCATCATCGTGACCCTCGAGCCGGGCCGCGTGATGGGAGAGGGTCAGGTCGCCGCCATCGTCCACATGGTCTCAAGCAGCGTACCGGAGCTGGCGGCCGAGAACGTTACCGTGGTCGACCATAGCGGTCGCATGCTGTCGATGCCGAACAGCCAGGGGCGTGGACTCGATGCAACTCAACTCGATTACATCGCCGAGGTCGAGCGCTCCTTCCAGCAGCGCATCGAGAACATTCTCGCGCCGATACTCGGTCGCGAGAGCATCAGCGCTCAGGTAGCCGCCCAGATCGACTTCTCGCGTCGCGAAGAAACCAGCGAGCGCTATGGCCCCAACCAACCGCCCAACGAAGCTGCTGTGCGCAGCCGCCAATCCAGCCTCTCCTATAACGGTGGCGATGGAGTGGCAATGGGTATACCCGGTGCGCTGAGCAACACACCGCCGGGAGTCGCGCCCTCACCCATCGAAGAACTCCCCACCGATGAAGAGGGAGAGCTCACCGAGGAAGCCCAGCAGAGCCTGCAGGCGCTGAACAACCTGAACCAGGACGACGTCGTCAACTACGAGGTCGACCGCAACATCCAACACATTCAGCACCGTCAGGGACAGGTGACTCGCCTGAGCGCCGCGGTAGTAGTGGATTACCGTGAAGAGCGCAACGAAGAAGGCGAATGGCATCGCGTGCCGCTCAGCGAGGTTGAGATCGCCAAAATCGAGAGTCTGGTGCGCCAGGCCATTGGCTTCTCCCAGGCACGTGGAGACGCCATCGAAGTGGTCAACAGCCCGTTCACCCGTGACGTGGAGGAGTTCGAGGAACTCGAGTGGTGGCAATCGCCCCAGGTGCATGCACTGGCACTCACCATCGGACGTTACCTGCTGGTGGCACTAGGCATCTTGCTGGGCTACTTGCTGATCCTGCGCCCGCTGATCAAGCGTCACACCGAGCGGCCCGTGCTGGCCACGACCCCCGGCACCGGTCTGCAGGTTCGCGTGGGCGACGATACGGAGGCAAGCGAAGGCGAGCTGGAAGCGGCTGGTGAAGAAGACGACGCACTGCGGCCCTACCAGAAGCCGAAGCGCAAGCGCCGCTCCTCGGCTTATGAAGACCACTTGGCCGAGCTGCGCGAACTCGCCCAGGAGGATCCACGCATGATCGCCATGATCGTACGCAGCTGGATGAACAAAGAATGAGTAGTGCCAAGACCATGAGCGGCGTGCGCCGCAGCGCCATCCTGATGCTGGCCCTCGACGAGGATAGTGCCGCAGAGGTGTTCAAATTCCTCGCACCCAAGGAGATCCAGCAGCTCAGTATGGAGATGGCGGAGATGGACCAGGTTTCCCACGAGGACATGCAGCAGGTCATGCTGGAGTTCCATCGTGAGACCGAAGAGTTCATCGCGCTGAACCTCAACTCCAGCGAGCACATCCGCTCGGTATTGACCAAGGCCCTGGGCAGCGAGCGCGCCACCAGCCTGATCGAGGACATACTGGAGTCCACCGGGACCAGCAGCGGTATCGATTCGCTGAATCTGATGGAAGCTTCCATGGTGGCCGAGCTGATCCGCGACGAGCACCCGCAAATCATCGCTACCATCCTGGTCCACCTGGAGCGGCATCAGGCTGCCGACGTGCTGGAGCAATTCGACGACAAGCTGCGCAACGATGTCGTTCTGCGTATCGCTACCTTCAGTGGCGTTCAGCCGGCCGCCCTACAGGAGCTCACCGAGGTGCTTACCGGCATGCTCGATGGCCAGAACCTCAAGCGCAGCAAGATGGGCGGCGTGAGGACCGCGGCCGAAATTCTCAACCTGATGAACTCCTCCCTGGAAGAGACCGCCATCGAAACGGTACGTGCCCACAGCGAGGACTTGGCCCAGAAGATCATCGACGAGATGTTCCTGTTCGAGAACCTCATGGACCTGGACGACCGCAGCATCCAGTTGGTGCTCAAGGAGATCGACACCAACTCGTTGGTGGTGGCGCTCAAGGGCGCCCCCGAAGGGCTCATGGAGAAGTTCCTGCGCAATATGTCACGGCGCGCCGCCGATCTGTTGCGCGAGGACATGGAAGCCCGCGGGCCGATTCGTGTCTCCCAGGTGGAAGCCGAGCAGAAATCCGTCCTGCAGGTGGTACGCCGCCTGGCGGACTCCGGCGAGATCGTGCTGAGCGGCGGAGACGACACCTATGTCTGAGCGAGCGCCCTCCTCTTCCGAACGCCATGCGCCCTGGCAGCGCTGGCGGATGGGCGAGCTGCACGCCGAGAATTCGGACGACGGGAGTCCTGCTCAAGAGCTGGACCCCGCCGAGCAGGCCAGGCGCCGTGCCGCTTTTCAGCGCCAGGCGGAGCTTAAAGCGCTGCGCGAGAAGGTCATCCAGGAAGCCCGCGAAGAGGGCTACCAGGCCGGCTTCGAGGCGGGACGCAGCGAGGGTCATACCCAGGGCCTGAAAGAAGGTCGTGAGGAGGCCCAGCGCGAGCTCAAGCAGCGCATTCATGAGGTCGTGACACCGCTCAAGCCGCTTGCCGAGCAGTTCACGGATGCACTCGAACTGCTCGACGAAGAGATCGCCAACGACCTGGTCGAGCTGGCCATGGCAACGGGTCATCAATTGGCCGGCGAGGCGCTCAAGGCACGCCCCAAGCAGGTGTTGGAACTGATCAAGGCGTTACTGCACACCGAACCACCTCTGATCGGGCAACAGCGTCTGTGGCTGAACCCCCAGGATCACAAGCTGATCGAGGAACACCTGGGCAGCGAACTGGCCGCGGCAGGCTGGAAGCTGCAGCCAGATGCTCAGCTGACCCGTGGCGGTTGCCGGGTAACGAGCGCCAACGGCGAGTTGGACGCCACCTGGGAAAGTCGCTGGGAGGCCGTCAAGTCGCAAGTCAGGCGGCGCCGTTCGGCGACGTCCACCGACGACAATGAAGAATAGAGGCAGGACATGAGCGAAGCAGCGGCATCGACCAACACGCATCAGGCACGCTGGCAGCAGACGCTGCAGCATGTCCGTGCGCGTGTGGAAACGGTGCCTGGCTTTCGCGCCAGTGGCCGGGTGCTCCGCGCGACCGGCATGGTGATCGAGGCCGTCGGCCTGCGCGTGGCACTGGGCAATGCTTGCCGCATCGAGCTGCTCTCGTCCGGCGGCAGCGAGCCGCCCCGTTTTGCCGAGGCCGAGGTGGTCGGTTTCAACGGCGAACGACTCCTGCTGATGCCGCTCACGGAGATCGCCGGCCTGATGCCCGGTGCTCGCGTCTTCCCGTTGGGCGATGGCCCGGATCATGCCGCGCGCCGTTTCCCCCTTGGCGAATCTCTGCTGGGCCGCGTAGTGGATGGCAACGGCGACCCGCTGGATGGCCTCGGCCCACTGGACGACGCTCCGCGTTCCCCGCTCGCTACACCGCCGCTCAACCCGCTGAAGCGGGCACCGATCAACGAGCAGATCGATGTCGGCATTCGCGCCATCAATGCCCTGCTCAGTGTCGGTCGCGGGCAGCGCATGGGGCTGTTCGCCGGCTCCGGCGTGGGTAAGTCGGTACTGCTCGGCATGATGGCCCGCTATACCGGGGCCGACGTCATCGTGGTGGGCCTGATCGGCGAACGGGGCCGCGAGGTACAGGACTTCATCGACAACATTCTCGGCCCCGAGGGTCGCCGCCGTGCGGTGGTGGTAGCGGCACCCGCCGACACCTCTCCGCTGCAACGCCTGCAGGGCGCCGCCTATGCCACGCGCTTGGCGGAAGGCTATCGCGACCAGGGCAAGAACGTCTTGTTGATCATGGATTCGCTGACTCGCTACGCCATGGCCCAGCGTGAGATCGCCCTGGCCATCGGCGAGCCGCCGGCGACCAAGGGCTATCCACCCTCGGTTTTCGCCAAGATTCCCAGCCTGGTGGAGCGTGCCGGTAATGCCGAACGCGGCCGTGGCTCGATCACTGCCTTCTATACCGTACTCACCGAAGGCGATGACCAGCAGGACCCCATCGCCGACTCGGCACGCGCCATTCTCGATGGTCACATCGTGCTGTCTCGAACACTGGCCGAAGCCGGCCACTACCCGGCCATTGATATAGAAGCCTCGATAAGCCGCGTGATGACCCACATCATCGACGACCAGCAATTGACCATGACCCAGGCCTTCAAGCGACTCTTCTCACGCTATCAGCGCAACCGCGACCTGATCAGCGTAGGCGCATACAGCCCCGGTCACGATCCCCAACTGGACGAAGCCGTCCAGCGTTACCCGCAGCTGGAGCACTTCCTCCAGCAGGGCATGAATGAAAATGCCTCGATCGAGGCTTCTCGACAGGTTCTGGCTGAAACCCTAGGAGTCAGGCAATGAGTGCATCGTCTCAACTCGCCATGCTGAGCGATCTGGCCCGCGATGCCCGCGATCAGGCGGGTCAATTGCTGGCGGGTGAACGCCAGAACGAGCGCCAGGTGGCCTCCCAACTGGAGTCGCTCAATCGTTATCGGCTCGAGTATGCCGAACGCCTGCAACAGGCCATGCGTGAAGGCATCGATCCGGCCAGCATGCACAACTATCAGCAGTTCCTGGCTTCGCTGGATGCTGCCCTGCAGCGGGCCAGGCAGGCACTCGATGCCCAGCAGCAACGGGTCCAGCAGAGCCAGCAGCAGTGGCAGCAGGAACAGAAGCGGCTCTCGGCCTACGATACGCTGGTATCGCGTCGGGATGTCGAGCGGCAGCGGCAGGAGGAGCGCCGCGAACAGCGTATCAATGACGAGATGTCAGCCGGACGGCTATTGCGCCTGCGTGCCGGATACACAGCGTGATTCGGCAAAGGAGAAACCCATGAATATTCAGATGATTCTGTCCGCCCTGCCGACGCAACTCTCCGGCAAGCCGGAAACCGGTGCCGGCCATGGCCAGTTCGCCCTGGCCCTGAGCCAGGCAGCTCAGACCACCCCTGGTGATACCGCGCTGCCCATTCAACTCGATGCCATGCCGGGACAGGGCCTGCCGCAAACCATGGCGGCACAGCAAGCACTGCTCCAGGCCTTGAATGCCCATGCCGGCCAGCGGCTCAATGGCGAGGGTGACATGGCTCTGCCCGATGCCGAGCTGAACGAGATCATGGCAAGACTCGCGTTGATCGAAGGCAGCCAGCAGCAGCCGGTCATAGCTGCCATACAGCCGCTACCCGGCCAGGAGCTGGCACCACCTGCTGACGAAATGACCATCGAGCTCGCCGAGCAACCCCAGGCTGCCACTCTGGTAGCATCCGTCACGGCAGCAGAAGCACCGCGTCCCAGCACCGCCACCCCGGGTGTGACGACCTTGGGAGATCGCACCGCTCCCTCTGGTATGCCGGCTACGCCCACTTCGGCCGCCTCGGGCAACCCATTGGCGGCTCAGCTGGCTGCCTCCGCTACTGCCGTCCAGGAAGTCGATGGCGACGCCGGCGCTCCGGCACGTCCTGCCGACTTCACGACTGCCCTGGCCAAGGTCTCTGCGCCCCAGCCCGGCGGCAGCGAACTGCGTGCGATGCCAGCCGACGCAGCGCGCGGAGGCTTCGTGCCGGAATCCGCACCAATGGCGCAGTCATCCGCCAGTACGACAACACCGGCCAGCGTACCCGCCCAGCCCACTCCGTTCGCCCAAGCCAGCCTTGCCGCACCGGTTCAGAGCCCGGCCTGGCCTGGCCAATTGGGTCAGCAAATGGTGCAATTCGCCCGGCAAGGCGGTGAACAACATGTCGAGATGCGCTTGAATCCAGCCGAGCTTGGACCGCTTTCCGTGACCCTGAAAATGACGGAACAAGGTGCTCAGGCCCAGTTCCTGTCTGCCCATGCCCAGGTACGCCAAGTATTGGAACAGGCCATTCCTCAGCTTCGCGAGGCGCTGGCCGAACAGGGGATCAGCCTGGGCGAGACCTCCGTGGGCGAACAGCGTCAGCAGGATGCCCAAGCATTCGCGGGTCGTGACGGCCAGCGTGGCCAGGGTACACAGGCCGAAGACAACCTGACCCTGATTGATGAAGAGGGCGCAGCGCTCTCCACCACCACGCTTTCGCTGGATGGTCGCGTGAACCTTTACGCCTGAGACAAAAAGGCAAGATAAGCCCTTTCGCGCGGCTTGTTCCTGTCATCAGGGGCCGCGCGCCTACGGCATACTCTCTCCAACTGCTAGACCAACACAGACAAAGGCAAGGCAATGGCGAAATCGACGGGTGGCTCCTCCAAGCTCCTGTGGTTGATGATACTGCTGGTACTGCTCTCAACGGCAGCTGCCGGAGCGGCCATCTACATGGTCATGAACGACCGCAACGGCAATGAGGAAGAAGGCGCCCAGACGCAACAGTTGGAGCGCCAGGCACCCATCTTCGTCAAGATCGACCCCTTCACGGTCAATCTCGCCGACGACAATTTCGGTTCGCGCCTGCTTTACACCGGCATTTCGCTGAAGGTAGGCAGCGACGAAACTCGCGAAATCCTGGATGAACACATGCCACAGGTGCGCAGCCGACTACTGATGCTGTTCTCCGGCAAGCAGGCAAGCGAGCTGACCACGCCGAATGGCAAGCGCCGCCTGAGCGAGGAAGTCATCGCCACGCTCTCAGAACCGCTGACCGAGCCTCAGCCGTCCCTCGAGATACAGGACGTGCTGTTCACCGAGTTCATCGTGCAATAAACGGGTGCCCTGGCCACCATGTCCCAAGACGATCTGCTGTCACAGGATGAGATCGATGCCCTTCTGAAGGGCGTCAGCGGCGATGACGAGCCCGTTGCGCGCAGCGACGGTGACTCCCGCGTACGCCCTTATGACCCGGCGACACAGCACCGCGTCATTCGCGAGCGTCTGCAGGCGCTGGATATCATCAACGAACGTTTCGCGCGGCACTTCCGCATGGGGCTGTTCAACCTGCTGCGCCGTAGTGCCGACATAACCGTCGACTCGGTACGCTATCTGAGCTACAGCGAGTTTTCCCGCAACGTGCCGGTGCCGACCAATATCAACATCATCGGCATGAAGCCGCTGCGCGGGTCGGCGCTGATAGTGTTCCCGCCCAACCTGGTCTTCATGGTCGTGGACAACCTGTTCGGTGGCGACGGACGCTTCCTGACCAAGTCGGAAGGCCGTGAATTCACCAATACCGAGCAGCGCATCATCCAGCGTCTGCTGCAGTTGGCCATTGATGCCTATGAAGAGTCGTGGAAGTCGGTCTACCCACTGCAAATCAGTTACTTGCGCTCGGAGATGCAGTCGAAGTTCGCCAACATCACCAACTCGCCCAACGAGATCGTGGTGAACACGAACTTCAACATCGAGGTCGGCAATCTCTCCAGCAGCTTTCAGATCTGCATTCCGTACCTGATGGTAGAGCCCCTGCGCGACCTGCTGGCCAACCCGCTCAACGATGGCCATCACGATCAGGATGGATCCTGGACCAAGCGCATGGCGGGCGAACTTCGTCGCTCCGAAGTGGAACTGATCGCCAATTTTGCCGATGTTCCCACTCGCATTGCCCATGTCATGGCGCTCAAGGTGGGCGACGTTCTTCCTCTCGAGCTACCCGAGACGGTCACCGCCAGCGTCGATGGCGTGCCGGTGATGGAGTGCGATTACGGTAGCCAGCACGAGCAACGCGCGCTGCGTGTCATCCGCATCATCGACCATGGTGCACAGAATCCGGTGTCAAAGGACGCCTTCATCAAGGGCGCAGCGCCTCAAGCCAAGGACTTCAAGCATGACTGATCCCAAGAAACCCGATCAGAACGTTTCCGACGACGACTGGGCCTCCGCCATGTCCGAGCAGCAGGACAACGAACCTGCAACCGACGACGACCCCTGGGCCGAAGCCATGGCCGAGCAGGAAGCGGCCGAGTCCACTGCCAGCGCCGAGGACGATCCTTGGGCGGAAGCGTTAGCCGAGCAGGAAGCGGTTGAAGCCGCGGCCGACGAGACCCCGGCAGTTGCCAGTGCGCCTGCCTCCGCTCCTCAGTCCGCCGGTGATCGTGTGTTCCGCCCGCTCGACAAGGGCAAGGAAGGCGGTACCGCTCGTGATCTCGAAATGATCATGGACATCCCGGTCAAGCTGACCGTGGAACTGGGCCGCACCAAGTTGACCATCAAGCAGTTGCTGGAACTGGCCCAGGGCTCCGTCGTCGAACTCGACGGCTTGGCCGGTGAGCCGATGGACATTTTGATCAACGGCTACCTGATCGCCCAGGGCGAAGTCGTCGTCGTCGACGACAAGTACGGTATCCGCATTACCGAGATCATCACCCCCTCCGAGCGGGTGCAGAAACTCAACCGATGAGCAGCACCGTCACTTCAGAAGCTTCCGCCGGGCTCGAGTCCCTTGCCGTCGGTGGCGATGCCCTGGTGGGCATGGCCACCCTCGGCAAGACTGCCGCCGCCCTGGCGTTGGTCATCGCCATCATTCTGGTCTGCACGGCGCTGCTGCGTCGCTGGAACCCTCAGAAGCGCGCAGCCGGCGGCCATCTGCAGGTCATCGGCAGTGCCGCCCTGGGCAGCCGTGAGCGAGTGGTGATCGTCGAGGTCGAAGGCACCTGGCTGGTGCTCGGTGTCGGCGGCGGCCAGATCAACAAGCTGCATGAGCTTGCAGCACCGGCTCGCCCGCTCGGCGATTCCTCCGGCTCCGCGCCCGAGGGTGAGCGCTTCGCCGCCCGCTTCGCGCGCGCGCTCAAGCAAAATGCCGGCCTGGGCGGTCGTGGGCGGGGAGATTCATGATCGTCTCTTCTTGCTCGCTGCGCCTGCTCGTCCTGCTTGTCGCGCTGGTTCTCACCCTGCTGCCGCAGGGGGCCGATGCCCAGCAGATTCCCGGCCTCGTCAGCCGGCCGCTGGAAGGCGGCGGCCAGCAATGGTCGATCACGCTTCAAACCCTGCTGCTGCTGAGCTCGCTGGCCTTCCTGCCGGCAGCGCTACTGATGATGACCAGCTTCACGCGCATCATCATCGTACTCAGCCTGTTACGCACCGCCATCGGCACCCAGGCAACGCCGCCCAATCAAGTGATGCTGGGCATGGCCCTGCCTGGGTACCCCTGTCGGCTGAGGAGATCACGTTTCCGGAGTTCCTGCAGCTGGCCCAGCAGCCCTTCCGTGAGTTCATGCTGGCCCAGACTCGCGAGCCCGACCTGGCACTGTTTGCGCGCCTGGCCGAGGTCGGCCCCATGCAGGGCCCCGAGGACGTGCCGCTACGCATCCTGGTGCCGTCCTTCGTCACCAGCGAGCTCAAGACAGCGTTCCAGATCGGTTTCACCATCTTCATTCCGTTCCTGATCATCGATCTGGTGGTGGCCAGTACGCTGATGTCGCTGGGCATGATGATGGTGCCGCCGGCGACAATCTCGCTGCCGTTCAAGCTGATGCTGTTCGTGCTGGTGGATGGCTGGCAGCTGATCATCGGCTCGCTGGCGGAAAGCTTCTTCATCTAGGCCGACGTAACAAGACCGAGCCATGCTCGGCGAGGAGTCGATATGACACCGGAAATGGTCATGAGCCTTGCCTACCAGGGCATGCGCGTCACGCTGTTCCTGGCTGGCCCGCTACTGATCACCGCCCTGCTGACCGGCCTGATCGTGAGCCTGTTTCAGGCCGCCACTCAGATTAACGAGATGACGCTTTCCTTCATCCCCAAAATTCTCGGCGTCTTTACCGTGCTGGTGCTCGCAGGCCCCTGGTTGATCGGGTTGATCGTCGACTTCACGCGTAACCTCTTCACCAACATACCCAGCATGTTGATGTGAGGCACGCATGGTCGAGGTGACCTTCGCCCAGTTGCACGGCTGGCTGGTAATCCTGCTGTGGCCATTCGTGCGAATCCTGGCCTTCTTCACCGCGGCCCCACTGTGGGGTCACTCCAGCGTACCCAGGCAGGCCAAGATCGGGCTGGCCTTGCTGATTACGCTGGTCATCGCCCCGGTACTCCCTCCCATGCCCGACGTGCCGATCATGTCATGGGCAGGGTTTGGCATCATAGTGGAGCAGATGCTGATCGGTATCGCCATGGGCTTGGTGATGCACGTGACCTTCGCCGTGGTGCAGGCCGCGGGGGAGTTCATCGGCCTGAAGATGGGTCTGGCCTTCGCCACCTTCTTCGACGCCGGCAGCGGCACCAACACAATGATACTGTCCCGTATGTTCTACATGATTACCTTGCTGCTGTTCCTGGCCCTGGGCGGGCATCTGATGGTGCTCGAAGCATTGGTCTCGAGTTTCCACGGTTTGCCCATCGGCATCGGCTCCTTCAACCCCGCCGCCTTCGAGATGCTGGTGCGCTACGGCGGCACCATCTTCGTGGCGGGCATGTCGCTGGCGCTACCGCTGGTGGGCTCGTTGATGATCATCAACCTGGCCATGGGCATCCTCAACCGCTCTGCCCCGCAGCTGACGGTGTTCAATATCGGCTTCCCCATGATGCTGACCATCGGCCTCGTGCTGCTGATGGTGCTGATGACAGACATGTCACGCTTCCTTCAGCGTCTGTTCAGCCATGCCATCCAGTTCCTCTATTCACTCATCGAGGCGTTAGCGCCCATCGCCTAAAAAAGCCGCCCCGGCAAGCCGGAGCGGCGAAAGAGACCTCATGGTTTGCACCTATGAGGTCTGCAGGGAAGCGTTAGGGACAAATGCCTGCGCGAGCGAATCGCTGCATTGCCGTGACCCCGCCTTACAGGTAATTGAAGAGGGACAGGCCCTTGACGTCGACGAAGGCCTTCTGCGCTGCCTGCAGCCCCACCTGACGCAGGCTGTACTCGGCAATCGCCTCGCTGTAATCGAGGTCGACAAGGTCGGAAAGCGTCTGCTCGTAGTTCGTCATGCGGTTACCGCTGACGGCATCGACAACATCAAGCTCGTTGAGGCGCGCACCCATGGAGGCACGAACGGTCAATACGTTATCGAGGCTGTTGTCGAGTTCATTCATGCTGGTCCGAAACGTATTACGCAGTTCGGCCTTCTCGGCAGGTGTAGCGGCCGGATTCTCGAGAACGTTCAGGGCCTTTTCCAGAGACTTGAAGAGGTCATGGTTCATCTCGTCGGCAGTCGCAAACCTGACCCCATCGCCATCCTCAGGGGTCCCCTGCAGTTCGAGTCTCAAACCTCCTACCTCGATCGTCTGCCCAGCCGGATCATAGGCCTCATCGTTCAGGGCCGGCACAGTATCGACCCAGGCGCCGCTGTCGTCCTGCATCTTCACGGTATAGGTGTGCGTTACGGTATCGCTGGTGAAATCGACGCGAAACGCGCGGCCATGGTTCGGATCCGAATTATCCAGGACTTGCGGACCTGAAAAAGTGACGCTACCTCCGTTTCCCCCGGCGATGACTCCGTTCGCATCAAGCTTGCCGGCCTCGGTCAAGTAACCGGCGCCGCTTGCAACGCTATTGAAGATACGAGCCCCATTATCCGATACCGGCATCTCGCGCGAGGCGTCGATACGCTGAGCCCTCGCATTGTCATCGCCGACATAGGTCACGCCAGTGCCGTTACGTACGAAGGGAGCACTCGAATCCTGATAGCCACCGAACAGGTAGCGCCCGTTGCCATCGGTGGCATTGGCCTGGCCGATCAGCGTCTCGTAGATGCCGCGCAGCTCGGAAGCCACCGATTGGCGGTCAGCATCGTTCAGGGTGTCGCTCGATGCCTGAACCAGCAGCGTCTTGGCGCTGGTGATGGCATCACTGACGCTGTTGAGTACGCTTTCGGCCTGGGACAGCGTGTTGCGCGCCGACACCCGCGCATCGGCGAACTGCTGAGTAACCGCCTTGGCCTGGGAAACACCAACCGCCCGAGAAGCTGCCTGCGGATCGTCGGAAGGATTGACCACACGACGGCCGCTGGCAATCTGCTGGCCGACCTTCATGAAGTCGCCCTGCTGGCGGTTCATGGCCGAGACGCTCTGGTCAAACATGGTCACGGTGCTGATACGCATCGTACTGGTCTCCGATTAATCAGTTACGCAAGCCGAGGATGGTGTCGAATACCGTGGAAGCGGTATCGATGACCCGGGCGTTGGCCATGTAGAACTGCTGGTAGCGAATCAGGTTGGCTGCCTCCTCATCCAGATTGACGCCGGATTCGGATTGCTGCACCGCCTTGAGCTGGTCGGTGAGCCCTTGGCGGGCATCGAGGTTGACCTTGACGATATTGGTGCGGTTACCTACATCGCTGACCATCCCGGCATAGGCCTGGCTGAACGAAGAGCGGCCGGCCACCAGGGCTTCACTCTGCAGGTTCTGCAGGGCCAGTGCATTGCGGTTGTCGCCGGTACCGGAACTCGCGATGCCGAAATCGAAGCTGGCTGTCTCCCCGGCTCCGGGCAGTGCGGTTACCTTGAAAGAGATTCCATCAACTTCCAGCGTATCCCCGGCATCAACCGTCTCCGTCGCGGGATCGAAAGGCTCTCCGTTGCGGGTAACCGGCGAACCTCCCGGTATCACGGCGAGCGAGCCATTCTCATCCAACTCGAGGCTGTAAGCGGAACCATTGGTCAACGCCCCATCCTGAGCCCGCAAACTCCCGATCGCCATGTCGCCTTCGGAGTGCACGAAGCGACCCGCGGCGATCTTGTCCAGGTCGGAAAGGTTCGATTCCATACCTGCCGCGACACGGCGCACTGGCTGAACCTCGTAGCGATCGCCATTCGCAGGCGTGCCGCTGAATTGCAGCGTAATACCGCCGAAGCCAAGCGTGGAGGTTCCGTTATCCCACTCGATTTCATCGCTTGGTACCGCTTGACCATTGTCCTTGCGGATCACCTGGGGAGGATCGCCAGGCGCACCAAAACGTACCGTGTAATCGGTAGCACGCAGCTGATCCAGGTTGGCGATATCGAAGCTGGCAGACATGACGTCGACACCGCCGGTGTTGTTATCGCGCGAGTAGGCCTTGGGCTGACCAATGTCGAAGAAGTCGCCGCCCTGATCGCCATTGAGATCCACGCCAAGACGATGTTGTTCGTTGAAGCCCGCCGTGAGCGATACGGCCAACTGACCGATCTGGTTCTGGGTCTTGTCCAGCGTTTCAGCGCGGAAGGTCATCATGCCGCCGAGAGCACCACCCTTGATGGTATCCTCCGGCAATGCCACGTCGTTGCCACCCGAATCCTTGTAGCCCACCACTGTGCGCTGCGGATCGCTTGGCGAGTCAATCGCCTCCAGGCGATAGTGGTTGGTGCCGGAGACCAGCGGCTGGCCGTTGGGCAGGCTGATGTTGTAGCTCTTGCCATCCTGAATTTCGAGCCGAACGTCCATGCGTTCATTGAGCTCGGCCACCAGCTGGTCGCGCTGGTTGAGCAGGCTGTTGGGCGCGTTGCCACTGCGCGCGCGGGCCAGTGCAATCTCGCGGTTGAGGGTCGCGAGCTGCTCGGTCGTGTTGTTGATCTGGGTAATTTCATCCGCGATCTGGCCGTTGATACCCTCCTGCATGTCTTGCAGGTAGCCGTCGAAGGCACGGAACTGGGCAGTCATGGTAGCCGCGGTGCCGAGCACGCCCTGACGGGCAGCCGGGTCGGAAGGCGCCCCGGCGAGGTCTTCCAGCGACGAAAAAAATTTCTGCATCAGTGGCGCCAGGCCCGCATCCCGGTCGGCCAGCAGGTTGTCGATCTGGCTGATCTGGTTCTCGTAGGTCTTCAGCGCACTGGATGAGCTCGTCGCGGCATTGAGCTGCGAGGCCACGTACTGGTCGAACTGGCGCTGGATGTCATTGACCTGCACGCCGGCATCGGCACGGTTCTGCCCCAGGATCGTCAGCTCCCGATTGTAGCCGGGGGTATAGACGTTGCTGATGTTGTTACTGGTGGTGTTCAGCGCGTTCTGGGCGGCATTCAGGCCGCTCAGGCCGACGGAAAAAATAGTACTCATCGTGTCGTTTCCTTTCGCCAATGCCCGTTATATCGGCCTGAAGACGCGAAACTTTAGGAGATCAATAACTGAAAAAGACCAGCGAATCGCCACGCTGCTGCACCGGACCCATGCTGTTCATTACCGCGATCAGCTTATCGGCGTAGGCCGGGTCGGTGGCGTAGCCACCCGCCTGCAGAGCCCTGGCCGCCTGTTCGGCACTCCCAGCGGCGGTCACTTCCGCATAGCGGGGATTGTTGCCGATCAACCGCGCATAGTCGGTGAAAGCTTCCTCGAAGGAGCCGTAGGCACGGAAAGTGTCTACCACACGCGTACGCTTGCCGTTGATGTACTCATGGGTGACCATATCGGTAGTGCGTCCCTGCCAGTGGCCGCCCGCCTTGATGCCGAACAGGTTGTAGCTGTTGCCGCCGTCGGCAGTGGCGATCTCGTGACGCCCCCAACCGGTTTCCAGCGCCGCCTGGGCCAGGATCAGCTCGGCCGGCACACCGGTCTGGCGGCTGGCGGCCTGGGCGGGTGCCGAGAGGCGCTCCATGAAGCGCTGCGCATGCTCGCCTGCTGATGCCCTGCTGCGCGATGTCTCGGTGGTCGGCAAATTGCCCTGGGCAGATACCGCGGCCTGCGCGGCAGGTGCTGCGGGCAACTCGGCATCGAGCGCCGACATGAAGCCGCCACGCACCGCCTCGAGCTCTTCGAGGAAGCTGGCCGGTGTCGTTACCGCTTCAGCCTCGCGAACTGTCGCATCGTGCTCATCGCCACGCGCTTCCTCTTCGCTCGCCGGCTGCAGGGCATCCTGAAGTACCCTGGGCGTACCGCGAGGAATACCGGCGATCAGCTCGCTCAGTTCCTGGTCGGCGACACCGGAGCGGGAAGGCGACCCGCCCATTTGTCCTTCGAGTTGGGCGACGAGATGGTCGGCCAGGCCGATGCCACGTCCGGCCATTGTCTGCGCCCACTGCTGGTCGAGCATCGACTGATAGAACTCGCCTTGCTGGCTGTCGAGCAGGCCACCGGAAGGAATGGTGTCGCGCATGCTCTTGAGCATCATCTGCAGGAACAGTGCCTCGAATTGCTGGGCCGCGCCGCGCAGGCCGGCCGCGCTATCCTGGCGCGCCGTATGCTTGAGCCGCTCGAGCCCCTGTACGTCGAGGGCGAACTGGCCGGTGGCGTCCTGAATGCTCATCAGAGAATCTCCAGGTCGGCACGCAGCGAGCCGGACGCCTTGAGCGCCTCGAGGATAGCCATCAGGTCGGTGGGCGTGGCGCCGAGCGCGTTGAGCGCATTGACCACATCCACCAGATCAGCTCCTTCGACCACGCGCAGGTAGGCATCCTGCTCCTGAACCTCGATTTCGGTATCGGGTACCACTACCGTCTCGCCTTCGCCGAAGGGTGCCGGCTGGCTGACCATGAAGCGCGGATCGATCACGATGGAAAGGTTGCCATGCGCCACCGCCGCGCGATGCAACTTGACCGCACTGTTCATGACGACCGAGCCCGTGCGGGCGTTGAAGACAACCTTGGCCGAGGCCTCCGAGGGCGTAACCTGGATGTTCTCCACCTGGGCCATGAAGTTGACCCGCGAATTGGCATTCATCGGCCCGTCGAGCGCGATGACACGACCGTTCATCGCCGCCGCCACCGGCCGGCCGAATTCGTCGTTGATGGCGTTGACCACACGCTGCGCGGTGCCGAAATCGGCCTGCTTCAATTCCAGCTCGAGCAGCCCGCCATTACTGCCCAGGTCGAGCGGCACCTCACGCTCCACCATGGCGCCGCCTGCGATGCGGCCGCCGGCCAGTTGATTGACCTGTACCGAGGCGCCTCCCGCCGCTGCTCCAGCCCCGCCGACCAGCAGGTTACCCTGGGCGATGGCATAGGTATCACCATCGGCGCCCTTGAGCGGTGTCATCAGCAGCGTACCGCCACGCAAGCTGCGAGCGTTGCCGATCGAAGAAACGTTGACGTCCAGCCGCTGCCCAGGGCGCGAGAAAGGCGGCAGATCGGCCGTTACCATTACCGCGGCCACGTTGCGCAGCTGCATGTTGGTGCCCGGCGGCACGGTAATGCCGAGCTGCGACAGCATGTTGGTCAGGCTCTGTCCTGTGAAGGGGGCCTGCATGGTCTGGTCGCCGGTACCGTCGAGACCGACCACCAGGCCGTATCCGACCAGTTGGTTGTCGCGTACGCCGGCGAAGCTGGCGATCTCTCGAATCCGCTCGGCCTGCACCGGCAGCGCCAGCAGGAATAGCCCCAACAGCAGCAGCACTCTCGCCAACACGGTAATCTGCCTCATATCCCGGTTCATCCCGATCTGCTTCATCGTTCGCCCCCGCGCTTCCATCAGAAAGGCGAAATATTCAGGAAGAAGCGCTGCATCCAGCCCATGTACTGCGCCTCGTTGATATAGCCATTGCCCACGTATTCGATCCGTGCATCGGCCACGGCCGTGGAAGGCACGGTATTCTGGCCGGTGATGGTGCGCGGGCTGACCACACCGGAGAAGCGAATGAACTCGACTCCCTGGTTGATGGCGATCTGCTTCTCGCCGCGCACGCGCAGGTTGCCGTTGTGCATCACTTCGAGCACCGACACGGTAATCGTTCCGGTGAAGCTGTTATTGGCCTGAGAACCACCGCCACCGGTAAAGCCACTCTCGCCGGAGAGGTCGAAACCGTATTCGGCCAGGCGCTCCAGTGCGTCGGGCAGTTCAACCAGATCGAGACCGGCCGAGCCACTGCGATCCATATTGGAACGGGCATTCTTGCTGGCACTGACCTGCTCGTCGAGTACGATGGTCAGGATATCGCCGACCATGCGCGGGCGACGGTCCTCGAACAGCGGCTGAGCCCCACGATGCGCTTGATAGATGGAGCCATTGGCCATTCGCGGCGGCGGCTCGACGATGTTGATCTGCTCCTGCTCTCCCACCACCGAGGCGCGTGGCACCTGGGCGCAACCGCCCAGGGCCAGCATTGCGATGGCGAGAACCGCCATGACCACTCGTGCGGCCAATATCTTCGCCGAGCTAGTACTTGATTTAGTACTTGGGTTAGTACTTGAGAGAGTACCCGTACCTTTCATGCTTACTCGCTTCCGGCTGAACGCTTCAAGCCAAGATGTTACGTCGATCGTCGATCACAGCTGGCTCAGGCGCGCCAGCATCTCGTCGCTGGTCTGCACGGCTCGGCTGTTGATCTCATAGGCTCGCTGGGTCTGGATCATGCTGACCATCTCCTCCACCACATTGACGTTGGAGGTTTCCACGTAGCCCTGGAACAGGCGCCCGGCGCCGTTCATGCCCGGCATGGCCTCGTTACGTGGGCCGGAAGAAGTGGTTTCCCGATATAGATTGCCACCGATACTCTCCAGGCCGGTCGCATTGACGAAGGTGGAGATAGTGATCTGGCCAACTTCCAGCGCCTGGTTGACACCGGGCTGGGTCACCGAGACGATGCCGTCCTCACCGATGGAAATTGACAGGGCATTGTCTGGAATGATGATGGCCGGCTCGAGCGGATAGCCGTTGGCGTTCACCATCTGGCCGTTCTCGTTGAGCTGGAAGCTGCCGTCGCGGGTGTAGGCGGTGGTACCGTCCGGCATCAGCACCTGAAAGAAGCCGTTGCCGTTGATCGCCAGGTCGCGCGAGTTCTCGGTCTGCTCGAGCCCACCCTGGCTATGCAGGCGTTCGGTGGCCACCGGGCGAACGCCGGTGCCGACCTGCATGCCCGAAGGCAGGCGGTTCTGCACGTCGTTCTGCGCACCAGGCTGACGCAGGTTCTGGTAGAGCAGGTCCTCGAACACCGCCCGCGAGCGCTTGAAACCATTGGTGCTGACGTTGGCGAGGTTGTTGGAGATGACATCCAGCTTGACCTGCTGGGACTCCAGGCCGGTCTTGGCCGTCCACAGTGACTTGATCATAATTTTTCCTTGACCCTACGGGCCTCAGCCCTGGATGGAGCCGTTAGCCTTGGATAGAGAGCAGATTATTGGCCCGCTGGGCGTTTTCATTGGCGGTACTGATCGCTTTCATCTGCATTTCGTAGCGCTTGGCCACGTCGATCATGGCGACCATGGCCTCCACCGCGCTCACATTGCTGCCTTCCAGCGAACCGCTGACAACGCGGGCTTCATCGTCGGCTTCCAGAGCGGCAACCTCGCCCTCGGCATTGGGCGGCATGCGGAACAGGCCGTCGTCGCCGCGCAGCAGATTCTGCTCCGGCGTGACAAGCTTGAGCCGGCCCACGTCGACCAGGGCCTCGGGCCCCTCCCCTTCGCCGATGGCGCTGAGGGTACCGTCGGCACCGATGGTGACACTTGAGCCCAGCGGTACGACGATGGGACCGCCGTCACCGATTACCGGGCGCCCCATTACCGTGACCAGGCCATTACCGTCTATCTGAAGATCGCCACGTCGGCTATAGGCCTCGGTGCCGTCGTCGGCCTGGACGGCGAGCCAGGCGTCGCCTTCCATCGCCACGTCCAGCTCGCGCCCGGTATGGGTGATCGGCCCCGGGCTGAAATCGCTGCCCGGAGTGGTCGCCGCTACCGAAACGCGGGTCGGCAGCAAGCCGTCGCCCTGAACCGGCACGGCGCGCATGGCATGCAACTGGGCGCGAAAGCCGCTGGTGGAGACATTGGACAGGTTGTGACTGACCACTGCCTGCTGGTCCATGCTCTGCTTGGCCCCGCTCATGGCGGTATAAAGTATGCGGTCCATGACTCAGGCTCCGTCCCGGCTTAGCGCAGGTTGATCGCGGTTTGCAGGAGTTCGTCCTGGGTCTTGATCGTCTGCGAGTTGGCCTGGTAGGCCCGCTGCGCCACGATCATGCTGACCAGCTCACGCGCCATGTCGACATTGGAAGTCTCGACGGCACCCGACACCACACTGCCCAGCAGGCCGGTACCCGGGGCGCCGACCAGCTCCTGCCCCGACTCATTGGAGGCGCGCCAGACGTTGTCGCCGGCAGGCGTCAAGCCCTCGGGGTTGCGGAAGCTGACCAGGGCGACCTGACCGGCGGGACGCGACTCCTCGTTGGAGTAGTTGCGCATGATGGTGCCATCGTCATTGATGGTGATGCCCACCAGGGTACCGGAGGTGTAGCCGTTCTGGGTCAGGCTGCTGACGGTGGAGGTGTTGCCGAACTGGGTGGTACCGGCCAGGTTGATGTCGAAGGTGAGATCCTCCGGTCCGCCGCCAAGATAATCGCCGGCAGCGAAGGTGATGCCCGGGATGGCACCGTTGGCATTGACATCGCCGGCACCGTTGACCAGCTTGCCGTTACTGTCGAACTGAACGGTGTATTCGTTCACGTTACCCGCGCCATCGTCCAGCGTGGTGCCGTCGAGTGTCATCCTGGCAGTCCACTCGTTGGCCGCAGCCTTTTCGTAATAGACGGTGATGTTGCGCGGATTACCGAGCGAATCGTAGACGGTGAAGTTGTTGGAGTAGTGATAGTCGATCATGGCCGGGTTGCCCGTCGAGTCGGTCGCTTCCACTGTGCTCAAATCTTCACCCGTCACCTTGCGCGCATCCAGGTTGAGGGTGGTGCCCACACGAGTCGTAGCGCTTGCCGCCAGCTCCTCGGCGGAGACGTTGAGCGGCTCCGGCTGGCCACCGACCTGTACTTGGCCCTGGGCATTGAGCCCGTAGCCCATGATCTGGAAGCCCTGGGCGTTGATCAGGTCGCCTTCAGAGGTCATGGAGAGCTGGCCGTTGCGTGAATAGACGACCTCGCCGCTGGTATCCGCATAGCGGAAGAAGCCTTCTCCGGCTACCGCCAGGTCCAGGTTGCGATTGGTCGATTCGACGTTGCCCTCGCTGAAGTTTTGCAGCACGGCCGACACCCGTGTACCCAGGCCGACCTTGGAGTTGGCAAAAACGTCCGAGAACTGAACGTTGGAGCCCTTGAACCCGACGGTTTGGGAGTTGGCGATGTTGTTGCCGATCGTGCCGAGTTTCTGCGCCTGGGAGTTCAGGCCGCTAAGTGCTTGTGAAAAGCTCATTTTTCGTTCCTCTGCCTACCGCTGAAAGTGCCGCTATGCGCGGTTCTTTTATGCTGCGTATGCTGTGTCAATGAATGAAGATTCAAAGGATCTGCTTGACCTGGTCGAGGCCGACCTGGCCATAGACGGCTCCCAGGTCCAGCTTCACGCCACCGTTCTGGTCGGGAGGCGTTATCCCGCCGACCACGGCGTAGTTGAGCGTGGTGCCGTTCACCGTCTTGTCGCCGCTGGTAGCTTCGATGCGTACGCGATAGGAACCCGAAGCGGCTGCCTCGCCTTCGCTGGTACGGCCGTCCCAAGTGAATGACTCCACCCCCGCCTTGGCCGACCCGATGTCGTAGCGGTTGACCACCTGGCCACTGGCATTGGTGATCACCACGCTCACGTTTTCGGCCGACTGAGGCAGCTCGATGCCGAACGGCGTGGTATGCGGCTCGCCATCCTCGCCCTGCTCGAGCAGCACGCGGTCGCCGGGCACCATCACGCCCTTGCCGATCAAGCCGGTGGCCTGCAGGGTCTGGCCGGCGTTCATCTGGTCGGTGATGCCACTCAAGGTCTCGTTGAGATCCTCGATGCCACTGACGGTGTTGATCTGCGCCAACTGGCTGGTCATCTGATGGTTGTCCATCGGTTCGAGCGGATCCTGATGCTGCATCTGAGCAATCAGCAGAGTCATGAAGTTGTTGCGCAGGTCGGCGGACTGGCTGGCATCGCGTGCAGCGGGGCCACCCTGGTTCATTCGCGTGACGACATTGGCGTCGATGGTGTTGGACATGACGATCAGCCCTCGCCCAGCGTGAGTGTCTTGAGCATCATCTGCTTGCTCGTGTTCATGACCTCGACGTTGGCCTGGTAAGAGCGCGACGCCGAGATCATGTTGACCATTTCATGTACCGGCTCGACGTTGGGCATCGACACATAGCCTTCTTCGTTAGCCAGCGGGTGCTCGGGGCGGTACTCCATGCGCAGGGGCGAGGGATCCTCGACCACTTCGCGCACCCCGACACCGCCAATACCATGGCCGCCCTGCAGGCGTGACTCGAACATGACCTGTTTGGCCCGATAGGCCTCGCCGTCCGGCCCGGCCACACTGTCGGCGTTGGCCAGATTGCTGGCGGTGACGTTCATGCGCTGCGACTGGGCGCTCATGGCCGAGCCGGCGATATCGAACACGGAAAACATCGACATGGTAAGATCTCTCTCCCTTTGCTCCGGGCTGTTATTCCGGCTGCATGGCGTTCTTCAGCCCCTGGATGCGGCTGTTCATCATGGTCAGTGCCGCCTGGTAGCGCACCGTATTGTCGGCGAACTGGGTGCGCTCGCGGTCCATGTCCACGGTATTGCCGTCCAGGCTTGGCTGATCGGGAATGCGATAGAGCAGTTCCTGACTGGGTGCCGCCATGGCACGGCCCGGCAGGTGCCCTTCGGAGGTGCGCGCCAGCGACAGCCCACTGCCAGTGGTGCGCCCTTGATCGACTGCCTTCTTCAATTCACTGGCAAAGTCGATATCGCGCGCCTTGTAATTGGGCGTATCGGCATTGGCGATGTTGCTCGCCAATATCTTGTGACGCTGCTGACGCAGGCCCAGCGCCTGCTGGTGGTAATTAAAGGCGGCCTCGAGCTGGTCGATCATGCCGGCACTCCCCGTACAAACCCAGTGGATGACATGCGGAACTTCTTGAGGTTGAAGAATAGCTACGCCGCTGTCATTTCAATGGCAGGAACAGGCCGGTTTTCCTCGTTCATTTCCACTGTTTCAGTCCGACGCCTCCCGCTAGACTCCTGCTATCACCACCCAGCTGGACGGTCTTGCCCCATGCGTCTGATCCGATTCGCCCTGTTGCTACCGCTGTCACTGGCCGGCTTGCCGCCGATTGCGGCAGCCTCGGCCAACGACACCGAACTGCTGCAAGCCGTACACGCCTTCCTGCACGAAGAGGCCCAGGCCTTGGGTGACGAACTCATCATCGAATTGCACCCACCGTCCGCCAGGCTGCCGAGGTGCGAATCCCCCGAGCCCTTCCTGGCACGCCCTGGCGATGTTCCTCTGGGGCGTGTTTCCGTGGGCGTACGCTGCGGCAGCGACGGCCGCCAGGTGCGCTACTTGCAGGCAGAAATTGGCGTAATGGGAGAGTATCCGGTGCTTGCGGCCGCACTGGCGGCGGGCGAGACTGTGCGCCGCGATCACCTGACGATGCAGTCGGGTAATCTCGCCGAGCTGCCGAACCGCACTTTGCTCGATATCGACGAGATCGTCGGCCAGGCGGCAACACGCCCCCTGGCTCCTGGCCAACCCTTGCAAGCTCACCAGTTTCGCAGCCTACCGTTGGTGGAGAGAAACCAGCGTGTCGTGGTCGAAGCCCGCGGCTCCGCGTTTCGCATATCCCGCGAGGGCCAGGCCCTGGAGCCTGGAGCCTTGGGCGACCGCGTCAGGGTTCGCTTCGATAGCCGTGAAGTCGTGACGGCTGAGGTGGTAGGAGAAGGCACCCTTGTCGTAGACTTCTGAAACCGACCGCAGTACGTTGGCGAGTGCATCTGGCAAGCAAAGGCATATCCGCCCGGGAAACTTGTGCCGAAAAAACAGGCCTAAAGTTATCCAGCGCGCTGCCGATAGCAGATGAAAGCATTCGGTCATGAGGCCATTATCGTGAAAATCAACAGCCAGAACCCCCTGACTCGCCCGACCCAGACGACTCCGCGCGAGGAGACTCAGCCGGTCAAGGGTGCCACTCCTGCAGGTCAGCAGGAGCCCGGCCCATCGGCCGCTACCCATCTCAGCCAGAAGGCCGCCGACGCCTCGCGCGACGTCGACATGGCGCGAGTCGAGGAAATTCGCGAGGCCATTCGTGAGGGGCGGCTGGAAATCCGTGCCGAGCGCATTGCCGATGCCCTGATCGAATCTCTGGCAGCGGAGAGTCGCGGGGAATGAGCCTGGCGAAGCTTCTTCAGGAACAGCAGCAGCGCTTGGGCGGCGTCATCGAACTGCTTCAGCAGGAGCGCGCCGTGCTGACCAATGCGGAGATCGACGGCAGTGTGCTCGGCAAAATTGCCGGGCACAAGCAGACGCTGCTGGCCAAGCTGGAAGCCAGCGAAACGCTGCGCCAAGGTGTACAGCAGCGGTTGGGCTATGCCAGTGGAGCGGAAGGAGCACGCCAAGCAGCGGCCGACGCCGGCTGTGAAAGTGCCTGGTCGCATACCTTGGAGCTGACTCGCGAAGCCCAGCGCCTCAATGCACTGAACGGGAAATTGGTGAAACTGCGCATGGAGCAGAACACACGCCTTCTGGAGTACATCCATCAGGCCGCGGAGAAAACCGTATATCGCGCCAGCGGGCGTGTTGCCGCCCAATCGGGACGCATCAATGCCTCGGTCTAGTACCGCCTGCTAACGCCACGCCCCACCCTTTTCTCACTTCCTGCCCTTCAAGACTACGCTTCAGTGCATCGCTGCCGCCCCCTCTCTTGAGCAGGCTGCTCCAGAGCAGTGTCGGCAGCTCAGTCTCTACGTCCCAGCCGGCAACTTCCTGGCGTAACCGCCACTACATCACCCAACCGAAGCAAGCCTACTGTCCGAAGCAAGCCTATTCCTCCGGCCTGGCCGCGCACATGTCCCGCTACCACAGGCTGTCGATCAGGTCATCACCGAAAGCGGTGATCACCACGGTGTTACGTCCATCCGCCTTGGCCTTGTAGCTCGCCTCGTCGGCGCGAGCAAGCACGGTCTCGGCCGATTCGTCGCCCTCCTGGAGAGCCGTGACTCCCATACTGAGCGTGATGGTATAGGTCTTGTCCTCATTGGTCACCGTGACCTCGGACACTGCGCGGCGCAGGGATTCAGCGATCTCGCCCGCCTGCTTGACCGTACAACTGGGTAGCAGGACGGCGAATTCATCCCCCCCCTGGCGAGCGACATGATCGCTGCGCCGCACTTCCCAGGCTACTACTTGGGCAACTCGCCGCAACATCTCGTCACCCAAGGCGTGACCACCCTCGTCATTGATCGGCTTGAAGTGGTCGAGATCGAACAGAATCAGCACCGAGGGAGTGCCGGTCTTGGCATACTCCGCCAACGCCTCCTCGAGGCGTCGCTCGAAGCCACGCCTATTGAGCAGCCCTGTCAAGGGGTCGTGTTCAGCTTCCCAGCGCTGCAGTGCCTCCTGCTGCCGTCGCTCAGTGATGTCCTTGACCATGCCCACGAAACCCAGTGACTGCTCGTTGCCCTGTACCTGGCTGGCATGCACCTCGACCCACAGCGTGGCCCCGCTCGAATGAAGGAAACGTATTTGGCGCACGAAGTCGTTGCCGGTCGCCAGGGTATGCTGCCACATGTCCTCGGCTCCCCGCTGATCTGCGGGGTGTATGCGCTCCCACCACTCTCTGTCGCTATGCAGCTCGTCGAGCCCGAGCAGCTCGAGAAGCGCCGGGTTCAGATAGTTGAGGCGGCCGCTCAGATCCGCTACGAACATGCCAATGGGGGTAGAACCGAGCACCGCATCGAGAAACGCCTGGCGATCGCGTAGGTGCTCCAGCGCCGCCAGTCGCTCGTGCTCGAGGCGATTGAAGCTGCTGGCGACCTGACGCAGCTCATGCATGCTGGTGGAGAGCTCCAGGTAACGCCTCTCGCCCGCTCCGACCTGGGCGATTTGCCGCTCGAGCCGGTGCAGCGGGCGCAGCAGTCGCCGGACCAAAAGACGCATGGTGACCAACAACATGACCGCCAGCACCAGCCAGGCCCACCATAGCCGGCCCAGAAAATCGCCCAAGGGCTGCCGAACCTGGGCCTGCGGTACCGCCACCTTGACGATCCAGTTAGCCGGCCAGATCTGGCGATACGACATCAGGGTCGTGGAACCGCTCGCTGCCTGAGCGACCGTCTCCCCCTGCCAACCATCCAGCGCGAGTTGCAGCGTCGGAAAATCGCTGGGGATACTCCTGTGTTCGGCTGGCTGCTGGCGGCGCGGATGAAAGAGTCGCTCTCCCTCTGCGGTGAATACCGATACGTAGCCATCCTCGCCCAACCGGATCGTCTCCAACCGGCGGAACAGACCACCTTGAGCGAGATTGATCATGCCGCCGACCACACCGGCAAAGCGCCCTTGCTCATCGAAGCGCGGCACCAGCATGAGCACCAATGAATCACCACTCGCCCTGCCGGTGAAAGGACGGCTGACGTAAGGCCATGGTGAATGACGAACCATGCGGAAATATTCCGTGTCGGCGGTTTCAAGCCCCACCCGCCCCGGCACGATGGGCCAATCCGCAACGACACGCCCTTCGGCGTCGGTCACCATCAACCCCTCGAACCACTCCAGCAGCACCTGGCTATTTGCCAACCGTGACGTAAGCTCGGCCGCTTCGGCGTCACGCAGGGCCCGCTCGAGTCGCTGGAGCGCGCCTATCCTGCGGTCGACCTGGCGGGTCAGGTCATCGGCGACCAGCTGCGACTCGTAGCGTAGATGAGATAGATTGGCTTCGTCGACGAGCCCCTTGCCGAACTGCCAGGCCAATACCAGAACGACGCCGACAATCACCAGCCAGGTCATGGCCAACCCCGTAAGGAGGCGCCCCTGCAGCGAACAGATCGAGCGAGCCAGTGACGCGACTGGAGCCATCACGTGCAATGAAATCCCCTTGGTGGAGGTAAAATATGGCCTGTCGGCTTCGCCTTGACAGAGTGTACCGCCTCTTCCTGGCAGCCCCGCCCGAAGGCAGGAGAACTAATTTCGTTATCGGCAAGCCCGAAGCGAACTTGAGCCCTGCAGACGCATCAAAGCATGTTACCCAACATGACGACCCCGCCCCTCAACGCAAGAGGGGACCTTTGCTCAAGTCCTGGCGAGGCAGGACGATATAGACTTAAAGTCGATCCGCACTCAACTTAATGAAGCCGCTCAGATGACCGAAAAAGGTAACCGCCCCCCGGGCAAGCACCTGCATGTCCTTGCTCAACATCCGGCGAGGTTGGTGCAACATGCCTTCGAGCAGAGCCAGACCGGTATGGTCATCACCGACCAGAATGGCATCATTGTGCTGGTCAACGATGCCTTTTGCCGTATCGCTGGTAGCGATAGCACCGAAACGAGCGGTTGGCCAATCGAGCATTTCTACGTCTCTCGACGCACACCTTCGCACCTGCCGGTTACTGCTGACACCACACCGAACCTGACGCATTCCTGGCAACAGGAAGTACTCTGTCGTCGCGCCGACGGTGAGTCGCTACCGGTATTGATGACGGTCGACGCGATACTCGACGAACATCAGCAGCCACGCCACTTTCTGCATAGCTTCGTCCAGCTCACCAGCGCCAACGGCGAGATGCTCGATGATCGTCACTGGATTCACATCGATCCCATCACCGGCCTGCCTAACTGGCTGCTCCTGCGCGATCGCCTGGGCCACGCTCTGGCCCAGGCCGAACGTGCCGACACCACCCTGGCACTTCTATTCATCGACATCGACCGATTCAAGACCATCAACGACGCGGCAGGCCATATCGAGGGAGATCGCATGTTGGGCGAATTGGCCCAACGTCTACAACGCGAGGTGCGCAGCAAGGATACCCTGGCCAGGCTCGGCAGCGACCAGTTCGTGGTTCTGCTGGAAAAGGATGGAACGGCGGAGGCGGCGCAGCTGGTAGCGGAACGCCTGCAGGAAGCCCTGGAGCCCCCCTTCATCTCGGGGGATCGCTACCTGCTGATGACGGCATCGATCGGTATCGCCTTCTATCCCACCGATGCCGAGGATGTCGAGACGCTGCTGACAGCCGCGCGGAGCGCCATGTTCATCGCCCGTAAGAAGGGGCCTGGCCGCCTTGCCTTCGTCGATCATCGTTTGACGGCACGACTCAAGGAGAAACAACAGCTCGAGAGCCTGCTCAGCGAAGCCGTTCATATGCCGGATCACCACTTCGTGTTGCACTACCAGCCGGAGCTCGATCGGCACTCTCTTCTCTGTACCGGCCTGGAAGCCGTGCTGCGCTGGAAACGCCCCAAGCGCTGGCAGCAACCACCGGGGTACTATATGGACGTTCTCGCCCGCCTGGGGCTTGGCGTAAGACTCAACCGCTGGATGATCCAGACCTCGATATCCGATCATCGCCAGTGGCATGACACCGGCTCTCCCCTGGGAGGACTGCCGGTTTCCATCCAGCTCTGCGAATCGCATCTGGCGCAGGATACCTTCGACCACCGGCCACTGGACCATTTCCTGCGCCACCAGGAGATGGGGGCCTTCGAATGGCTGACCCTGAAGGTACCTTCCCACGGCATTGGCAGCGACTTGGACAAGGCGACTCACCTACTGAAGCGGCTCGAGCGGCTTGGTATCCGCCTTGCGGTCGAGGGAGTCGGCACAAACTCCGTCGACCTTGCCTGGCTGTCTCGCCTGCCTTTCCACAAAGCCACCATCGATGCTCAACTGGTCGGAATGCGTCAGGATGGGCGGCGTCTGGTGGAGGCCTCGTGTCGCATGCTGAACGCTCTCGATATCGAGCCGGTGATCGTCGGCATCGATAATGTAAACCTGGCATCCAACCTGGAGCCGGTCTCCGCCCGTCTCGTGCAGGGCAACCTCTACTGCCCGGCGCTGTCGGCTGAGGCACTGAGCCACTGGCTCGAAGAGCACAGGCCGGCCGAGGAATGACTGGGCTCGACCTGACCGGGATTCGCCACTAGACGACCGAGTCGCCTCGCGACAAATCGAGCTCATCGGGAAAGCGCGACGGAAAAGCCGACAGATAAGCGTGGCTGACCCTTAAGATTCGCGCATCATCATGCTTGCCACCCGCCAACTGGAACCCCACAGGCAGGCCACTAGGCGTGAAGCCGCAGGGAACGGACGCAGCGGGCTGCTGACTGAGGTTGAAGGGATAGGAAAATGGCGCCCACTCCTCCCAGTCGCGCATGCCGGTGCCCGGCGGCACGTCGTGATTGAGAGGAAAGGGACGCACTGCCACCGAAGGTGTCATGACAAGGTGGTAACACTGATTGAAGTGTTCGAGCTTCTCCGTCAGGCGCGCCCTCTCCTTCAGCGCATAGAACATGTCCAGTGCGCTCAACTGCTCGGCCCGCTTCGCGTCGGCCACCAGGCCGGAGTCGAGCAGCCGGCGCTGCCGCTCGCCGTGCTCTCGATACAGCGCAAGCGAAGCAGTGAACCAGAGCGTATTGAAGATACGGATGGGCGACTCGAAACCTGGGTCTACCTCTTCCACCTCGGCGCCGAGCTCAGCGAGCCGACAGGCTGCCTGGCGTACGCATTCGGCCACCTCGGACTCTACCCGGGCATAGCCCAACGTGGGTGAGTAGGCGATGCGCATGCCCTCGATCCCCTGACCAAGCTCTTCGCCCCAATCGTCCGGTTGTCCACGCAAGGCGTAAGGATCTCGATAGTCGTAGCGCCCTATCACGTTCAGCATGCGTGCCGCATCGGCCACGGTTCGAGTCAATGGCCCCAAGTGGGAGAGCGAGGCCTCCTTCGAGCGTGGCCACTCCGGCACCCAGCCAAAGGTGGGCTTGAAGCCAAACACACCGCAGAATGATGCGGGTATGCGGATCGAACCGCCTGAATCGCCCCCTTGGTGCAGTACGCCCATATTGAGCGCCGCTGCTGCCGCCGCGCCACCCGAAGAACCACCCGGCGTCAGCCTGGTGTCCCATGGGTTGGCCGTCGCGCCGAAGATGCGATTATCGGTAATGGCCTTCCAGCCGAATTCCGGCGTATTGGTCTTGCCCAGGATTACCGCTCCCGCCTCGCGCAGCATGCGTGCCGGCGGAGAATCCCGTTCGCAAGGGGCGTCCGACTCTGTCAGCGATCCCTTGCGCGCCGGCAGGCCGATTGATTCGGTCAGATCCTTCAATGAGACCGGAACGCCATCGATGCGGCTGAGAGCACGACCTTCGCGCCAGCGCCGGGTCGAAGCCTCGGCGGCCGCTTCTGCACCCTCCCTGTCGACGACTACGTAAGCATTGACGCGATCGTTGAAGCGATCGATGCGCTCGAGAGCAGCTCTCGTTGCCTCCAGGGGTGAAGCCGCACCGCTTTCGAAAAGCTGTCGAAGCTGCCCCGCATCCATGGTGCCAAGATCGGTATCGCTCACAAGAACCTCCGTTTTTCCAGTGAGACCTCCTACGAGTGTGGGGAAAAAACATCCCGTTGGGCAAAATAGGGACTTCGCGCAACCATTAGCCACGCCGCGCTGAGCGCTGGTGGCGCTGACTCAGCATCCAGCTTATCGATGCTACGACAGTCGCCGCCGAAGCCACCGTCAACACGCGCCGGCGCAGGCGTGGCGAGCGAAAGCGGCCATCGATGCGCCGCTCTCCGCCAGGAGGAGCGAATAGGTTTCCTGACGATTCGGCCTGCGGCCGTGCCCGGCGCAGCGAGGCATCCACCAAGCTGGCATTGATCGTGCTGTAACCCGGCACCCATTGCGCAAACAGCGACAGCACGGCGGGCAGACCGACGTAGACGCTAGGCCGTGGTCGCCTGGCCAACCCCACGATGGCCCGCGCCGTACGCCGTGGATCGTAGACCGGCGGAACGGGCTTGACGACACGGCCCGTATAGTTCGCCCCATCCCGGAAACCCGGCGTATCCATGACGGAGGGAAAGAGATTGCAGACATGAATGTTCGGCCAATGGCGCAATTCGCCACGCAGGCTCTCGCCAAAGGCGCGCAAGCCGAACTTCGCGGCGCTGTAGGAGGCTGCATAGGGCTGTGGCGCCCATCCCCCCAGCGAGACGTTGTTGATGAGAGTACCGCACTCCTGCCGCTTGAAGTACGGCAACACCGCATGGGCACCACGCAAACCGCCCAGCAGGTCGGTCTGTAACACCTGCTCATGAACTTCGCGCGGCACTTCCTCGAATGGCCCCAGCGCACCGACTCCAGCGTTATTGACCCAGACATCGATACGGCCCGCCGTATCGAATGTACTCCTGGCAACTCGCTCCATGTCGTCGGGCTGGCTGACGTCGGCAACGACTATTCGGGCCTGACCACCCAGGCGATGACACGTCTCGGCTACATCGTGAAGAGCCCGGCGGTCGCGGGCGACGAGGAACAGCGCGGCACCACAGCGTGCGAACTCTTGGGCAGCGGCCCGGCCAATGCCACTCGAAGCGCCTGTCAACACGACTACCGCATCGCGCAAATCTTTTGTACGCATCTCGACTCCTCCCTGATGACGCCTACTCCGAGCCGGCAATAGCCAGCGCGGTGTCGTTGGCATCTCCGACCGTGCCCATAACGTAGTCGACGGAGCGCGAGAATGGCGGAGCGCGTGCCACCAACTTTGTATCATTGCGTTTCAAGGAGCTAATCTTGGTTAATAGATGCGCACAATGACAAGGAAAAGAAAATGAATAAGGCATTGGTGGCTGCCGCCTGCGCAGTCGGCATCGGCGCTGGCATCCATCTGCTCAACGATGCAAGGGACCAGGCGGAAACGGTAAACCCAGGTGACCTGTCACCGGACCAGCAGCGCTATTGCGAGAACGTCGAGCAGTGGTATCGGGAAGAGATGCTTGATGTCGCGCCCAAGTGGCGTCTCGGCCATCCTGACGAACAGGGCACCTATACTCAATGGTGTGCGGAAAGGTAGAGGAATAGCGACAGATATACGCAAAAAGCCGCCTGGCGCGATGCGCCAAGCGGCGAATCATGTAGCTCAATGACAGAGCTGCACCGAATCCCCTTCTCTATCAGCGCCTACCGCTGCGCTTATCTGTCAAATTGCCGGCTGGCCAACGGTCCACGGTGCTGGCCGTAGAGTATCCAGCGCCAGCAGCAGCCTCAGAAAAACGAAAGCCCGGCCGAATGAACGGCCGGGCCATCCCGTTGCGCATCGCTCCCTGACGCATCCCTCAGCGTGGCATCTGACGTCACTTATGTCAGGTGGATTCTGTGCGTGATCGTACATCAAGTTTGTAAGACATAGCTTACAGCGTGGCGAGCAGAGTCTGGCCAACATGAGCGGTTTCGGTGTGGCCGTTTCTGCGGAATAGAGAAAGCCTCCACAAAAGGGACGAGATAGCAGGCGCTACCAGCACGAAAAACGAGCTAGCCGCCCCGCTTGACCATAGGGCAGCGGCCAGCCATACCTAGACGGAATCACTCATTCCAGGCAAGGAGGTCTGTATGAGAAAATGGTTAATGCTGGCTGCATTCAACTGGCTCAGAAAGCCAGCAAATCGTGCCAAAGCGAAGAACGCTTGGAACAACTTTCGAGGAAAAAAGCCTGACAGCCGCTCTCCCGGGTCGGCTCCCAACCGTCGTCCTGGTGATCGTCCCGACTAGCCAACCGCACCTGTCCGACCTCAAAAACGCAGTTTACAGGCTAACGAAAAAGCCGCCTGGCGCGATGCGCCAAGCGGCTGATTCTACGAAACTTTGGTGGAGCCTAGCGGGATCGAACCGCTGACCTCAACACTGCCAGTGTTGCATAGGCGTTCGCCTAAAGTACTGCTAGCAAAGATAAGCCCACTCCTTCCACTGGAAGCACATACAGCATATACGCTCAACGTGGCTACTGGCGCTCCGACAGGGTTTTACGGCTCTAGTCCTGAAAGGGAAAAGTGTGGCCTGTTGCTTCGTACCGATCTGACCCAGCTGGCGGCTGACTGCGGCTGGGTAGCCGGGGCGCGTATTTTTCCTACTTATACTTAAGTTCTAGGTGCTGATGCCGATAGAAGGGTCTCATTCCCTCACAAGCGGTACTGAAACATGCTCTCACGTGTCAAAATTGGTACAAGGCTCGGCATCGCCTTCGGTAGCGTTTCTCTGCTACTCCTAAGCATCTTCGGCGCAGGAATGCTTGGGCTTAACTCAATTAACAGAACTGTGAATACTACCCTGGAAAGAGATGTGGCACTTTCCTCAAACTCTGCCCTAGTTAAAATTCTATCTTTACAGCAACGCCGCTACGAAAAAGATGCGTTTATAAACATCAGCAACCAAGAAAAGCTAGCATCTTATTATGACAAATGGCAAGATACACAAATTAGGCTCAGAGAAGCTCTAACAAATGGATCCTCTTTGACCGAATCAGAAGCCTTACACAAACTATATAGTGAAGCCGACATTGCTTTAGATGGCTACGTCGACGGTTTTAACACGGTCTATGACAACATCACAAACGGTAGAATTAGTGACACGGAGAGTGCTAACGTTGCTTTCAGTGAACACAAACAAGCAATCTATAAATTAGAAGAATTGGCTGAACAGATAGAGCAAGCCGCGTTAGCTCGAGTGAACGTAGCCAAAGGTGATATAATTAAACAATACGACTTCGCGCGCTGGTCACTTATTGCCTTTTCGACAATAGCACTCTTGATGGCTATTTTTTTAGCTTATGCGATTACTCGCAGCATAGTAAACCCATTGAAAGGCGCAGTAGAGGTGGCCCATCGAGTCGCCGAAGGGGATTTAACATCGAAGATCGTTAACAAGGGCTCAGATGAAATATCTTTGCTATTGTCCAGCCTTAACACTATGCAGAACAAACTTAGTAGTTTGGTTGTTTCGCTGCGCAGTAGTAGTAAAAACGTTTATACGGGCTCAAATGAAATTGCAATCGGTAGCCAAGATCTTTCTACACGTACCGAAGAACAGGCCTCCTCCTTGCAGGAAACCACCTCTAGCATGGAGCAAATAGTTTCGACTGTACGACAAAATACTGATTCTGCAAGTGAAGCGGATCGACTTTCTTCTGATGCTGCCGATACAGCTGAAGCCGGTAGTCAGGATGTTCTTCGCACCATTGAACTAATGCAAGAAATTGCAGCCAGCTCCAACAAGATCAACGAATTCGTTGAGATAATCGATTCAATTTCCTTCCAGACCAACATCCTCGCTCTGAATGCTTCCGTTGAAGCAGCCCGAGCTGGAGAACAGGGTCGAGGATTTGCTGTAGTGGCCAATGAGGTTCGCTCTTTGGCTAGTCGAAGTGCAGAGTCTGCAAAAGAGATACGCGCAGTAGTGGAATCGACTACAGCCCAAATCGGCAATGGAGCCGAGCAGGCCAAGCGCAGCGGTAAAACCATCAACCAGACGGTCGAATCAATTCGCCAAGTCTCTAACTTGATGAAGGAAATCGCGATCGCAACCCGTGAGCAAAGTAGCGGCATTGATCAAATCAATATTGCACTCACTGCTATGGACACCATAACTCAGCAGAATGCTTCTCTGGTCGATCAAACAAGTGCCGCCGCTGCTTCTCTCGAGGTCCAGGCCAAGCAACTGACTGAATTAGTTTCCACGTTCCGCACGGAGGATAAAATCGAAATGAGCCCTTCACCTCAGCGAGATGTAAGAGAGAGCCAGTCGCTTTCGATTACTACTGCAAGATCATCTCGATCTCCGGTTCAGCCCGAAGAAATAGAAAGGAGTGAGTATTAAGCTAGAACGCATGCGTTACGCAAGGCTGCCTAGCAATTCTCTTTTGGCCGCAGCGTTTTAGTGTAGCTGCCATTTTTTATGGCTATAATTGGGTATGTATCATCAGGTGGCCCGGGCGCCGACAAATAATTGCCCGCCCGTGCCACTTCTCTGCAGGTGTAGCTCAATGATAGAGCTGCACCTGCACCGAATCCCTCTCTCAGCGCCCTACTGCTGCGTTTATCTGTCAAATTGCCGACTGGCCAGCGATCCACGGTGCTGGCCGTAGAGTATCCAGCGCCAGCAGCAGCCTCCAGAAACACGAAAGCCCGGCCGAATGAACGGCCGGGCCATCCCGTTGCGCATCGCTCCCTGACGCATCCCACAGCGTGGCACCTGACGTCACTTATGTTAGGTAGATTCTGTGCGTGACCGTACATCAAGTTCGTAAGATATGCTTATATTGATCCCGGCGACCGGTAATCCAAGGCGCCGCACCCCACTCATGACTCGATCTCGCCGATACGGCTGCAGCTAGGCTGGCCATTGCACGGCAGGGTTCCCGCTTGGCCTGACAGCCGCTCTCCCGGGGCGGCTCCCAACCGTCGTCCTGGCGATCGTCCCGACTAGCCAACCGCATCTAACGAAAACGCCCCTCCGGATGCCGGCAGGGCGTTGGTAAATCTGGCTCTCGGCGGAAATACGCGCCAGCCTACAGATACGAAAACGCCATATGCTGATGCGTGCAAATTTTGTAAAGATCTAGCACTCCCTCCTTTCTACTTAACCAGTGTAGATCGATAGCACCCCTCATCATGGGCCTGCCCTATCAGAATCTGGTTCAGTTACGTTCCCTTCAGCGGGGAGTAAGAGGGTTTCCACAAAGTGTCTCCTGCACATGAATCGGTACAGTTCCGCCTCGGGTATTGGACGCGAAATCAGGTATCCTTGGGCTGTATCGCATCCCATTTTTGCTAGCGCCTGTAGTGTTGCTTCATCTTCGACCCCCTCCGCCGTCACCCGAAGCCCCATCTTATGGGCGAGGTTGATTGTAGAAGCGATGATGGCCCTATCTTTCTCACTCTCCATCATATTGGCGATAAAACTACGATCCAGCTTCACTTCATCAACAGAAAACTTGCTGAGGTAAGATAAAGAAGCGTAACCAGTTCCAAAGTCATCTATTGCACAGCTAATGTTAGCTTCATGAAGTTCACTAACCACCTTCTGAGCATGATCATGATCTTGAATGACGCCTGTTTCTGTTATTTCAAGGCAAAGTCCCTGCGGGTACCAGAACTGTTTCAATGATAGAATGTAGTCTACTAGCGTGTATCCCTCAGCCAAGTCTCGAGCCGAAACGTTAACGCTAATACTAAAGTCAGGGTCATGAGAACGGCATCGTTCAATTTGAGCCACCGACTCTTTAAGAACCCAATAAGTCAACTGTTTAATCAACCCCGTCTCTTCCAAGAGTCCAATAAAATGACCAGGAGGCACAAAGCCTAAAGTCGGGTGCTGCCAACGAACCAGCGCTTCCGCTTCCTTTATGTATCCGCTCGTCAAGTCAAGCTTAGGTTGGTACAATAAATACATATCGCGGGTGCCAAACCGACGAAAATCTTCTACGAGGATGAGGTCATTAGGATCAGGTTCAAGGCCGCCAGTGTAAACACGCCATGCTTCAGAAGCTTTCGTTGCTGCTGAGTAAGCGGTCATGGCACGTCTAACTAACTCCTCCGCCTCAGATTGGCTCTTATGACCGACTTCAGCGCGACCCTCGCTAATTCCCATAACCACGTTTGCGCTTATATTTAACTTCCCTATTTCAAGGGACTCACTAACGAATACCACAATGTCTTCGTGTGACATTTCATGTTTTCTTACGATAGCGAATACACCTGAGCCAAAATGGCTAATCTGTGCAAACCCCAGGGATTCCAAGCGGCTAGAAAACTCTTGCAACAACAACTCATGGCCGAAATGATAGCCGAACAAGCTGGTTAACTGTTCAAGATTGAGCAATCGAAGGAGGATGACAGTAGGTGCCAGCTCGCTTCGTTCTTCCAGCAATCGACCCAAGTTATCGATGAATGCCGCTCGGCTGGGTAAACCTGTGACCTCATCATAATCTGCTTTGTAGCGCAGTTCCTTCTCAAGCTCCCTTTTGGCTGTAAGCTCCTCGTAAAGTCGACGTGTACGGAAGCGCACCAAACGCTTTAAGTACCAAGAGAGAGAAAATCCAAGAAGAGTGGCAAAAGATAGCGGCAAAAGTAACCAGTAGAAATAGCGAAGCCAATCAGACATGCGGTGCTTATGCCATTCTAGCTCTGGTATCCATTCATGATAAATATCGTGGTACGTGCCTTCCGCCTGAATCAATGCTAGATTAGTGTTTAACCAACTCAACATTTCATCGTTGCCCTTTCGTACACCGAACACATATGGTTGTGGCCAGAAAGGGGCGCTTGTTTGTTCTACTTGAGTCTCGGCGGCATGCCTGCGCGAAGTGTTAACCACTTCCACGCAGGCATCTGCTTCTTGTTCATTGACAGCGACCAAGCAGTCTCGCTCCGTTTCAACCTCTACCAGAATGAAATCATGTTGTTCTTCCTCAAGCCGAGTTGCTGCATAACTGCCTCGTACTACAGCAACCCGCCCCCCCACTAACTCATTTAACGTCCTATAACTCTTGTTATTTAATGAAAATATCCCATGCGACAAATAATAAAAGGGCTCCGTAAAATCGAAATCTTCTTTACGCCCCTCCGAGGCTAGCAAAGGTATAACATCTGCCTGCCCCAGCCTGACAGACTCAATGGCTTCCTCCCATGCCATTAACCTATGCTCGGCGACCCTATTACCTTGTTGAGCCAAGCTATCCTGAAGATCTATAACAAATCCCTTGGCTTGGCCATCTTGGGGAACCCACTGGAACGGACGATAGGTTGCTGAGCCTACAAAAACAACCTTTGCCGGCTCTGATGTTTCTACTTGGCCATGTGAGGCGCTAGTGGTAACCCCTATAATCGTAAGCCCCACAGCCCAGAACCATACTTTTATTAACTTAATTCTCATACGTCCACTATCTCGCGAGGCCCATTACATCCTGTGTCTTGTCCTATCTCGACCCATGCTCAACACCTGCAGCGTTAAATTATCGTTTTACTAGTTCAAGCACGCCTAACCCAAGTATCTCATGCCATCTAAGCTTTAGGCATAGCATATTTTATTAAGAAGCCTAACCACAAATCTTGTGTTCTGGTTGCGGCTACGAGGAGTCTCAAAAGCGGCATGGCTTGAAGGCCCTAACCCTGTGCGGCTGGCGCATTTCTACCAATCGCCCAGGTCGCCGGCTGTCCTCGACCTGCTCAAAACAGTCAACAGCAAAGCTGGACACGCTGAAGCCCAGCTGGCGTCCATAATGCTCGACGTTGGCGGCAATCATGTCATAGCTCGCGCCCTACGCCCTGCACCCGTCGATTGCTTGCGCGCCTGGATGTGAGGCAGAAGCCGACGTTCCACGAATCCGCTCGCTCGGCTCCGAGCTGTTCGAGCCACGCAGACGAAGCGATGACAAAACATTACCTGGATGGTCACGGCATCCGCTGGCAGGAAGCGAAGGGCCCAGGAAAAGGCATGAACGCCCTTCTTGGAGCGTCCTAAAATGGCTAGTAATGGAGTGGAGGTTTACGGGAATTTTACGGGCACGCGAAAAAGCCGCCTGGCGCGATGCGCCAAGCGGCTGATTCTTCAAAACTTGTTGGTGGAGCCTAGCGGGATCGAACCGCTGACCTCAACACTGCCAGTGTTGCGCTCTCCCAGCTGAGCTAAGGCCCCACACGTTCTCGACCTGCGAGAACGAGGCGTATCTTACCCATCGCGGCCGAGTCCGTCAATAGTCCGCACGAGAACATACTCTTCGTTGATAGAAAGCGGGGATTGGGATGCTCGTTCAATTTCCCTTGCCTCATGAGTATGGCAAGCTTGCAACTGAATGCCGAAGGCTCGGTGTTCAGAGCCTAGCCCGAGTTCAAGCTCCGCCGCGACTGCCTGTTCGTCGCCGCCAGCTATCCGCAATGACGAGGAATGTCAGTCTTGATCAAGGTGCTCATTGTCGATGACCATCATCTGGTTCGCACCAGTCTCGCTCGCTTGCTCGAGAATGAAGAGGATATAAATGTGGTGGGCGAAGCCGCCAGCGGCGAGGAAGCCATTACCCTTTGTCGCGAGCTGGAGCCGGATGTCATTCTGATGGACCTGCGCATGCCAGGTATCGGCGGTCTTGAAGCGACTCGCAAGATCATGCGCAACAATGCCGATGTGCGTATTCTGGCCCTTACCGGTTTCATGGAAGACAATTTCGCTCAGCGCATGCTCGATGCCGGTGCCGGCGGCTTCATCAGCAAGGACACCCAGGTACCGGACATGGTCGATGCCATCCGCAGCGTCTTTGCCGGGCATCGCTACATCAGCCCCGACATCGCCCAGCGCCTGGTCCTCTCGCGTTTCGACTCGGAGGAGAACCCGTTCGACAAGCTCTCGCAGCGCGAGCTGCAAGTGGCCATGATGATCGTCAACTGCCAGCGGGTCTCGGAAATCTCCGATCGGTTGTTCCTCAGCCCCAAGACCGTCAACACCTATCGCTACCGGATTTTCGAGAAGCTCGGTGTCGAAACCGACGTGGAACTCACCCACCTGGGACTGAAGCACGGCCTCATCGAAGGATTCGACTCCGCCAACTGAAGGCACGCTTCTGGTAATCTATTGCTTCCATGCAAGACAGCCAGAGCGCCATGACCTTCGACCCGAGGCAGTTCCTTGCCAACCTCACGCAAGCCCCCGGCATTTACCGGATGCTGGATGAGCGTGGCGACACCCTCTATGTAGGCAAGGCCAAGCGACTGAAGGCTCGCCTGGCCAGCTACTTTCGCGGCGCGCTCAATACCAAGACTCAGGCCATGGTGTCTCGCATCGCTGACGTCCAGGTCACGGTGACGCGCAGTGAAATCGAGGCCTTGCTGCTCGAGCAGACCTTGATCAAGGAGCTCCGGCCGCCTTACAACATCCTGCTGCGCGACGACAAGTCGTACCCTTTCGTCTTCGTCAGCGATCGCCATCCCTACCCCGCGCTCGAGTACAAGCGTGCCCGCAGGCGCCACGACGATGGACGCTACCTGGGCCCTTACCCAAGCAGCGGCGCGGTACGGGAAAGTCTCTCGCTGATGCAGAAAATCTTCCGCATACGCAACTGTGAGGACAGCGTTTTTTCACATCGCACGCGCCCCTGCCTGCAGTACCAGATCCAACGCTGCAGCGCGCCCTGCGTGGATTACATCAGTGAAGCCGACTATCGGCGCGACCTGGAGCATGCAGTGATGTGTCTCGAAGGTCGCAGCGAGCAGGTCACTCAGGAACTGACCGAGGCCATGGAAGCCGCCAGCCGTGACTTGGCATTCGAGGACGCCGCCCGCTTGCGCGATCAGATCCAGCATTTGCGCCAGCTCCAGCACCGCCAGTTCGTCGACACCGAAGGCGGCGACGCCGATGTATTTGCCTTGGCCGAACGCGAAGGTGCGCTGTGCATCTCTGTTCTCGCGGTACGTCAAGGGCGATTGCTGGGAGCTCGCCACCACACGCCTGACAACGGCTTGGGCCTGGCAGCCTCGGAGCTGCTGGGAGAGTTCGTCAGCCAATACTATCTTGGTCAGGGTCGCGAGATTCCTCGTGAAGTGATCAGCAGCCTGCCGCTCCCCGACGACGATATTCTGGAAAGCGCTTTGAGTAGCCGTGCCGAGCGGCGCGTACGTGTAACCCACAAGGTCCGCGGCCACCGCAGCCAGTGGCTCGAACTGGCACGCACCAACGCCGAGCAGCAGTTGGCCAGTCGTCTTGCCAGCCAGAACGAACTCGACCGCCGCTTCGATTCGCTGCAGAAAGCCCTGGCGCTCGAGACGACCATCGAGCGGCTCGAATGCTTCGACATCAGCCATAGCCATGGCGAGGCGACAGTAGCCTCGTGCGTGGTATTCGACCGCAATGGGCCGCGAAAATCGGACTACCGGCGCTTCAATATCGAAGGCGTGACTGCCGGCGACGACTATGCCGCCATGCGCCAGGCTCTAAGCCGGCGCTTTCGTCGCCTCGCCGAAGGCGAAGGAGCCACTCCGGACATTTTGCTGCTGGATGGCGGCAAGGGGCAGCTCAACCTGGCACGCGAGGTCCTGGGCGAACTGGAGCTCGGCCACATCCGTCTGCTTGGCGTGGCCAAGGGCACCACACGCAAGGCCGGTCTCGAAACGCTTTTCATCGAAACCGTCGATCGCACCCTCGACCTGCCGACGGCATCGCCGGCCCTGCACCTCATCCAGCACGTGCGGGACGAAGCCCACCGCTTTGCCATCACCGGACACCGCAACCGTCGCGACAAGGCCCGCCGCAGCTCGGCACTGGAAGATATCGAAGGTATCGGCCCCAAGCGCCGTCGTGAACTGCTGCGCTTTTTCGGCGGGCTCCAGGGTGTCAAGCAGGCAAGCCGCGAAGAGCTTGCCCGTGTGCCCGGCATCAGTGCCACTCTGGCAGAGACGATTCATCGCTCCCTGCATGGATGATAACGTCCGGTACAGATAGAATGGGGTCCACTTAGGCTTTTCCGATCCAAGGCAAGGACCCCCCGTCACATGAACATCCCCAACATCCTGACGCTGGCTAGAATCGCCTTTATCCCGCTGCTGGTGGTGTTCTTCTATCTCCCTTATGCCTGGAGCATGCCGATAGCGGCCGGCCTCTTCGCACTGGCCTCTGTCACCGACTGGCTCGATGGCTACCTGGCACGGCGCTGGAACCAGTCCACGCCTTTCGGTGCCTTTCTCGACCCGGTGGCGGACAAACTGATGGTGGCCGTGGCCCTGGCTCTGCTCATCGAGCGTTTTGACAGCATCTGGCTGACCCTGCCGGCCCTGGTAATCATCGGACGCGAAATCGTGATCTCGGCGCTACGCGAATGGATGGCCGAGATGGGCAAGCGAGGCAGCGTAGCCGTCTCCTGGTTGGGCAAGGTGAAGACCACCCTGCAGATGGTCGCCCTGCTGCTGCTGCTGGCTTTTACCCCAGGCACGCAGCTTTCACTGGTAGGCGTAGCCACCCTACACGTCGCTGCCATCATGACACTCTGGTCAATGTATATGTACTTGCGCGCCGCCTGGCCCCACCTGTCTCGCGCGATGTAGATGCATGCTCCTGATGCCATCAAGTGATTGACATTAACGAGCTTATCCGTATAATTCGCACTCGAGTCGAGCGGGAATAGCTCAGTGGTAGAGCATCGCCTTGCCAAGGCGAGGGTCGGGAGTTCGAATCTCCTTTCCCGCTCCAAATTCTTGTGGGCCAAGCGCACAAGAGAGGCGGTACCGAGGGTCGTGAACCGGCACGCCGGGCAGATCGATCTTCTTCTCACCGCAAACGACTCAACGAGGCTGGATGGCAGAGTGGTCATGCAGCGGACTGCAACTCCGTGTACGCCGGTTCGATTCCGACTCCAGCCTCCATTTCTTGACCCCTTTCAGCTGCCTGCTCGAAACCGTGCCGCCCGGATGGCGAAATTGGTAGACGCAAGAGACTTAAAATCTCTCGGTGGCAACACCGTGCCGGTTCGAGCCCGGCTCCGGGCACCAGGCTCTTCGCTATCCCCTCGCTCCTATCCTGCCGGACACCTTTACGGCATGCTGGCTGTTGCATAGTAGGCTTCAGCGAGAACGCGCATGGCTCCTAGCACCCCGACTCGTAGCGAACACGATGTATTGGTGATCGGCGGAGGCGTTGCCGGCCTGACCCTGGCCCTGCACGTCGCCGAGACACGCCGTGTCACCCTGGTGCGCCCCGCCAGCGACGATCAAGGCGCCAGCCGCTGGGCTCAGGGCGGCATTGCCGCCGTACTCTCTCCCCAGGACGACTTCGAGGCCCACGTGGCGGATACGCTGGTGGCCGGGGATGGCCTGTGCGACGAGCGGGCCGTGCGCTTCACCGTCGAACAAGGGCCCGCTGCCATCGAGTGGCTATTGTCGCTAGGCGTGCCGTTCACTCGTGATGACAGCCCAAACGCCAGCTACCCCTACCACCTGACTCGGGAAGGCGGGCATGGCGCCCGCCGCATCATCCATGCCGAAGATGCCACCGGGCGTGCCGTGCTCGATACCCTCAAGGCTCATGTCCAGGCACATCCGGCAATCACCATTCGCGACGATCTCGTCGCCATTGGCCTGCTGGCCGACGCGGAGAAACACTGTCGCGGCGCTCTCTGTCTGGATGAGCGCAGCCAGCCACTGGCACTGCAGGCCAGCGATACCGTACTGGCCACCGGCGGCGCCAGTGGCGTCTACCGACATACCACCAGCCCACACCCGGCCAGTGGCGAAGGCATGATAATGGCCGCCGAGCTGGGAGCCGAGCTGATGAACCTGGAGTTTCAGCAGTTTCACCCTACCTGTCTCTACGACCCGGACGGCCCGCCTTTCCTGATCAGCGAAGCGGTTAGAGGCGAAGGTGGACGGCTTTACAGCACGGACGGGCGACGCTTCATGCTCGCACTGGACGAGCGTGCCGAACTGGCGCCACGCGATATCGTTGCCCGCGCCATCGATGCCGAGATGCAGCGCACCGACTCGCCTCATGTTTGGCTCGACGTGACCCATCTCGGCGAGGCAGCCATTCGCCATCATTTCCCCACCATCCACAGCCACTGCCTGAGCCGCGGGCTGGACATTACTCGACAGCCGATCCCCGTCGTGCCCGCCGCCCATTACAGCTGCGGCGGGATTGCCACCGACCTCGACGGTAGTTCCAGCGTGCCGCACCTGTACGCCATCGGCGAAGTCGCCTGCACGGGGCTGCACGGCGCCAATCGCATGGCCAGCAACTCGCTGCTGGAATGCCTTGTCTACGCACGTAGCTGTGCCGCCAAGCTGGCGCTCAGCCACGCTCCAGCCATGGCGCCGCTGCCAGCAGGCGGCGTGGGCGGAAGAAAGGTGGACGCCCAGCGTATCCAGCAATGGCGCAAGGAAATGCGTGACATCATGAGCCGCCACGTGGCAATCGTTCGCCGCGACGCAGGGCTCGATGCCGCAGCAAGCGAACTGAGTGAGCTGAGTCGGGAAGTGGAAGCCGTACTCGCTAGCGCTGCGCCCAGCGCGGCGCTAGCGAGTCTATGGCATGCCGTCAGGCTGGCCCGCCTGACGGTTTTGGCGGCTCGCCAGCGTCGTGAGTCACGCGGCTTGCACTTCAATCCGGACTGCCAGCAACACCTTTCGCCTCAGCCCTCGAGACTCCATCTGGACGACCTTTCGCACCCAGCCTGAAAAGCCATTCGAAGCCTCGGTCAACGAGCCAAGGCGCGCCGCAACTGTCGAAGCGCAGCAGGCGAAGCGCTATCGGGCCATAGCCAGGCCCGCTGATGACCGACCTCCAGCGCAATCAGCCAAGGGCCGAGATAGGCGCACCGCAGCTCGACGGGAGCGGCCTCGGTGGCCGCCGCCGGACGCCATAGCCAGTGCCAGCCGCCCCCTGCTTCCGGCAGCATTTGCAGTTCACCGCAAGCCTGCCCGTGCCAGAGCCACCAACCCAGCGGCAAGAGCCACGCCAGGGCCGGCAGCGCCAGCCAGCCGGGAGTATGAACCAACACGACACCGCTGACTGCCAACGCCAGCAGCCACTGGCTGCCCCATGCCAGCCTAGACGGGACGATGCGGATCGTTGTCGGCGTTCTCGGCATGTTCTTGAATCAGCGCCACGATGCGACGAAACTCCGGAGCGGGCTCATCGCGCTGCATCAGCCAGGCAAAGAGATCCTGATCCTCACCCTCGATGAAAGCACGATAAGCCGCCTGGTCATCGGCACCAAGCTGGTCGTAACAGTGCTCGAGGAAAGGGATCAGTAGCAGGTCGAGTTCCCACATCCCGCGCCGGGAGTGCCAATAGAGCCGCTTGCGCAAGGCAGCGGCATCGGGGGTATTCGCTTCGCTCAACGTCGGCCTCAATGGTAGGGGGAATGAGTCATCCAGTATACCGGAGCAGGAAAAATGGGGCAGTGCTTCGGCCTGCCTTGTTCACTTTTCTTGACCATGGTCGTAGTGCGTTGTTTTATCTCGGTTTGAGCAGTATGCTGACGGAAGAACAAGAATGCCACCCAGGTCCCACCGGACCGGGCAAAGCCTGGAGATGACCCGATGACCAAATCTGAGTTGATCGAACAGATCGCCATGCGTCAGCCTGAACTTTCGATCAAGGAAGTCGAATCAGCGGTTCGCCTGATTCTCGATGACATTACCGATACGCTGGCCGAGGGTGGGCGAGTCGAGATCAGGGGATTCGGCAGTTTTTCCCTGCATTACCGGGAGCCACGGGTAGGCCGTAACCCCAAGACCGGCGATCCGGTCGCGCTGGAAGGCAAGTTCGTGCCACACTTCAAGCCTGGCAAGGAGCTCCGCGAGCAGGTCAATGCCAGCCGCGCCCTCGGCTACTAACACTTTCGTCATTCACAAGGGATAGAAACATGCGTTGGCTCAAAGGCCTGATCCTGGCCATCATTCTGCTGGCGGTGCTGCTTGTCGGCATACTCTTCGCCGTCAACAACCAGCAGACGGTACCGCTCAACCTGATCTGGCTGGAGCTACCGCCCATATCGCTTTCCGTCTGGCTCCTAGCCGCCCTGGTCTGCGGCGTGGTGCTGGGCATGCTGGCGATGACAGGAGTCTGGCTGAGACTGCGCACCGCACTTTCCCGCGCCCAGCGATTGAATCGCCAGCAACGCAAGGAACTCGACCGGCTTCGCGTTCAGGAGCTCAAGGAACTGCCGTAAATGCTCGATGCCCTGCTGCTTGTGCTGCTAGTGGCCGCCGTTGCCATTGGCTGGTGGCTAGGCCGCCGTGAGCGCCAGGGTAGCCATGATCGCGCGCTACCGAATACGCTGTCGCGGGACTATTTCGTCGGCTTGAACTATCTGCTCAACGAACAGCCCGATCGCGCCATCGAGACCTTCGTCAATGCGCTGGAGGTCAACAGCGAGACCATCGATACCCACATTACCCTGGGTAATCTGTTCCGCACCCGGGGTGAGGCCGACCGCGCCGTCAAGATTCACCAGAACCTGCTGGCTCGCCCCACCCTGACGGCGCTGCAGAGCGAACAGGTACAGCTCGAACTGGCACGGGATTTTCTCCATCTGGGATTGTTCGACCGTAGCGAGCGACTGCTCCAGCAGTTGGTACAGGACTCCAGCCATGATGACATTCGTCATGCCGCCAAGCGCCTGCTGGCGGACCTGTTCGATCGTGAGGGAGAGTGGCAGGCTGCCTTTGACGTGGCCTATCCCAATCTGATCCGCCAGCACGAAGACATCCGCCGGGCAGCGGCCCATTGGCTCTGCGAAATGGCCGATCACGAGCGCCGCTCAGCAAGCCCGGGCCTGGCCCGCAAGCACTTGCGCCGGGCGCTATCCATCGACCCACGCTGCGTGCGCGCCAACCTGTTGTTAGCGGCATTGTCCCAGGATACCGGGCATTATCGCGAGGCCATCCGGACCCTCATGCGCATTCCGGATCAGGATCTGGACATGATGCCGGTTGCGCTGGAACCGCTACACCACGCCTATGCAATGCTGGATGATGAAGCGGGACTGGTGGATTGCCTGGAGCGGCTGCTCGATCGTGCTCACGTGACCAGCCTGATCATTCTGCTGGCGGAGACTCAGCGCAAGCGCCATGGGCTACAGGTAGCCATCGAGCTGGTCAGCGAGCAGCTCAACCGAGCACCCAGCCTGGGTGCGCTCGACTACCTGCTGGACCTCTACCAGCACCAGCAGCAACAGCAAGGTGCACCCGACAACCGGCTGCAACTGCTCAAGCAACATACCCATACCCTGCTGACGGCACGGCCTAGGCATCGCTGTCAGCGCTGTGGCTTCGCCGGTCAGCCGCTCCACTGGCAGTGCCCCAGTTGCCGCAGTTGGGGCACCACCCGTCCCATTACCGGCATCGAAGGCGAGTAAGGGTGTTCAGCCAGCGGCCAGCTCCTGCTCGATGGCCGTCAAGGCCACCATCGGATCGTCCGCCTGGGTCACAGGCCTTCCAATCACGAGATGGGTGCTTCCGACCGCCATTGCCTCGGCCGGTGTCATCACGCGACGTTGATCGCCATGCTCGGTACTGCGGGGCCTGATGCCCGGCGTCACCTTGAGGAAGTCGTCGCCACACAGCTCGCGCAGCCTGGCCGCCTCCTGAGCCGAACACACCACACCATCCATGCCGCATTGACGCGCCAGCATGGCCAACCACTCGACATGCTGTGCCGGGGTCGCATCGACGCCTACTTCAGCAAGATCGCTCGCCGACATGCTGGTCAGTACCGTTACGGCAATCAGGTGGGTGGACAAACCATGGCGCTCCAGTCGCTCTCGTGCGGCTTCCATCATGCGCCTGCCACCGCTGGCATGCACGTTGACCATCCACACACCCTGCTCAGCAGCCGCCTGTACGGCCCCAGCCACGGTGTTCGGAATGTCGTGGAACTTGAGGTCGAGAAAAATCTGAAAGCCGCGCCCATGCAGCGCATCGATCACCTCCGGGCCGCTGCGGGTGAACAGCTCCTTGCCCACTTTGACGCGACAGCGCTCGGGATCGAGCCGGTCGGCCAGGCACAGGGCGGCATCGAGAGAGGGGTGATCAAGGGCAATGATCAGTGGCGAATCACTAGACACGTTGAGTGCTCCGGCTGCGTGGTCAGTTCGCTCGATTATACCAGTCCTTGACGATTCACCGTTCTCTTCAGGCTGAACTATGCTCTTACCTAATATGTGTTGGGAGGCAAGATTCGCCCAAGCAAGACAACGACAACGGCCAGCGCTATGCCCCTGAACTGATGGATCGGGAGGACTCCATGACAAGTGAACAACGCATAGGCCCCATTGCCTTGCCCGACAGCCGCGCCCAGCGAGTGCTGAGTACGCTGCTGGAGGGTTCCGGCGTGACACTCAACGGCGAGGCTCCTTGGGACCCGCAGATCTACCATCCCGATTTCTGCTCGAGAATCCTGCGCCAAGGCTCCCTGGGGCTGGGAGAGTCGTTCATGGACGGTTGGTGGGAGTGCGAGCAGATCGATGAAATGGCCTGCCGCCTGCTTCAGCACGGCCTGGGAGAGCGGGCTCGCCCCCCAGCAGATCGCATCATGTATCGCCTCCAGGCTGGGTTGCTCAATCTGCAGAGCAAGGCCCGAGCCTATATCGTCGGCGAAGCTCACTACGACCTGGGCAACGACCTGTTCGAGCGCATGCTAGACCCCACCATGTGCTACTCCTGCGGCTACTGGAAAGAAGCCGGAACGCTCCACGAAGCCCAACTTGCCAAGCTCGAACTGGCTTGTCGCAAACTCGAACTGCGCCCCGGCATGCACGTGCTCGACATCGGCTGTGGCTGGGGCAGCTTCGCCGAGTATGCGGCCCGCCACTACGGTGTCTCGGTCACCGGTATCACCATCTCCCGCGAGCAGGCGGAGCTGGCCAGAGAACGCTGTGCCGGCTTGCCCGTCGAGATCGAACTCAAGGACTACCGCGAACTGACCGGCTGCTATGATCGCATCGTCTCCATCGGCATGTTCGAGCATGTAGGCCATCGCAACTACGACGTCTACTTCCAGACCGTCGAACGACTGTTGGCCGAATATGGCCTGTTCCTGCTGCACACGATAGGCTCGAACCACTCAGAGATCAGCGTCGACCCATGGATCGACCGTTACATCTTCCCCAACGGGGTCCTGCCATCGGCACGTCATATTGCCGATGCCAGCGAAAATCTGCTGCTGATGGAGGACTGGCACAACTTCGGCCCCGACTACGACAGGACGCTGATGGCCTGGCGCGACAACTTCGACGCCCACTGGCACGAGATCGCAGACCGCTACAGCCAGCGCACCGAGCGTATGTTCCGCTATTACCTTTCGGTGTGCGCCGGCGCCTTTCGTGCCCGTGACCTTCAGCTCTGGCAGGTCGTTTTCTCGCGTGGTAGAAGGGCGCGCTACGACGCACCACGATGAGATCGTTGCTGCATGCGGCTTATTCTTACAAGCGACATGGACAATTTCTTACAGCTTCTGCTAGATGATTTACGCACTGTTACAACGTATATTAGACCTTCACACAACGGCTCCCTTCTGAAGGCAGGCGACTTCCGCTGATACCATGACGAGGCATCGGGCCGTTACATAACAACACCAGGACTCATGCCTGTGCGCAGCAGGCCACAAGGGATGCCCGCATGCCTGATGAGAATGCCATGACGGGAGGGGAGCTGAACGAGCCGATCAGCATGCGTGACTTCACGGAACGCCTGCCCGGCGTTGTCTTCCAGTTTCATCGTGACCATCATGGACACATGCATTTCCCCTACCTGGCCGGTAGCGGTACCGGTCTGCCAGGAATCGACCGCGACGCCTTGAGCCAGGACGCTCGCCATATGCTCGACCGGCTGGACGAAGAGGATTACCCGCGCGTGATGGCTGCCATCGAGCGCTCGGCTCGCTGGCGCATACCCATCGCCACCAAGTTCCGCATACGCCTGTCGAGCCAACGGTGTTGCTGGGTGGCGCTGCGAGCCCAGCCGGAAGACGCGACGACCGGTGTGCTCTGGTATGGCCTGATGATCGACATTACCGAGCAAATGGCCGAGGAGGCCAGGCTACGCCGGCTCTCCGATACCGATGACCTGACCGGCCTGGCCAACCGCCGCAGGCTGATGACTCGGCTGGACGAAGAGATTGCCAGGAGCAATCGCCATGGGAGCCCGCTCTCCCTGATGCTGATCGACCTGGATCATTTCAAACGTATCAACGATACCTGGGGACATCTGCAAGGCGATCAGGTTCTTGCCGAGTTTGCCACTATCTGTCAACAACTACTGAGGGAAGAGGATGTCGTGGGCCGACTTGGTGGTGAAGAGTTCGCCGTGATACTGCCATTGACCCCATTGGTCGCCAGCCGCCCTTTGGCCGAGCGGCTGCGCCGTGCCATCGCCGAGCACAATTTCGGTATCGATGCCGGCCAAGTCACGGCCAGTATCGGTCTTGCCGAATATCGCCTGGGCGAGCCAAGAGACACCTTGATCGACAGGGCCGATCGCAGCCTTTACGCGGCCAAGCATCAAGGGCGCAACCGTGTCGTCAGTAGGTAGCGTCAGTCCCGCTGCCGGGATCGTCACGAACTCAGAAGCCGGAATCAGGCGGTTCAGGTCCGAGGTTCACGAGTGGCGGATCGTCGAGCGCGATGGCATCATGCTATTGAGCGGGTCTTTATCTTACTCGATTTTCGGCAAGCCCTGCCTTTACCAATCGCGTGGGTGACGTTGCCGAGGCCGCGGGCCACCACCCGGCACTACTGACCGAATGGAACAGGTCACCGTCAACTGGTGGACACACAAGATCAAGGGCCTGCATCGCAACGACTCCATTCTTGCCGCTAGAACCGACGAGGTAGCGAAACAAAATGTTCGAACATATTGAGCGGGTTCCCGGGGACGCCATCCTCGGCCTGATCGAGGCCTTCAAGAAGGATACCAATCCTGAGAAGGTCGATCTCGGCGTCGGCGTCTACAGGGATGCCCAGGGCAACACCCCAGTGATGCGCGCCGTCAAGGAAGCCGAGGCCCTGCTGCTCAAGAACGAAGCCACCAAGACCTATATCGGCTCCCACGGTGCACCCGAGTATGGCGAAGTCATCCTGCCGATGGTGCTGGGTGCAGGCTCGCCGGTGCTCGAGGCCGGCCGCGCCAGCGCAACCCAGTCGCCGGGCGGTACCGGCGCGCTGCGTCTGGCTGCCGATTTCATCAGCACTCAGCTCCCCGGCAAGGGCATCTGGGTCAGCAACCCTACCTGGCCGAACCATCACGGCATCTTCACTGCCGCCGGTATCGAACTGCACAAGTACCCCTACGTCGATGCCGAGAACCGCCTTGATTTCGACGGTATGCTGGCAGCGGTCAAGCAGATCCCCACCGGCGACGTCATCGTTCTGCACGCCTGCTGCCACAACCCCACCGGCTTCGATCTCTCACGCGAGCAGTGGCAGCAGATCCTGGAAGTGATCCGTGAGCGCAGCCTGCTGCCTCTGGTCGACTTTGCCTACCAGGGCTTCGGCGAGGGCCTCGACGAGGACGCCTACGGCGTACGCCTGTTGGCCGAAAACCTCGACGAAGTGATCATTACCAGTTCTTGCTCGAAGAACTTCGGCATCTACTGCGAGCGCACTGGCTGCCTGATCATGGTGGCGAAGAACAATGAGCAGATGGAAAACATTCGTTCGCAGGTGGCCATCGTCGCCCGCGAGAATTATTCCAACCCGCCGGCTCATGGCGGCGCCATCGTCAGCGAGATCCTGCACTCCGCCGAACTGGCCGCCATCTGGCGCGAAGAGCTTACGGAAATGCGCGATCGCATCAACACCCTGCGCCGCGATTTCGTCGAAGCACTGAAGCCCTACGGGCTCGACCAGAAATATGCCTGCGTAGCCGAGCAGCGCGGCATGTTCTCCTATACCGGCCTGCAGCCGGAGCAGGTCGACCGCCTGCGCGATGAGTTCGGTATCTACATGGTACGTTCAGGCCGGGCCAACGTGGCCGGCTTCTCCCATGAGAACCTGCCCTACCTGGCCAAGGCCATTGCGGCAGTCAACTGACCGACTGCCCGCTTCCTGGGAACAGCGCAATGCCCCGGCCGTCGCCGGGGCATTGCGTATATGGCCAGCAAGCTGGTCTAGTGTCCGCCTCAGGCTTTTGCGCCGTTGAAAAGCGGGCGCATGTTCTCGATCAGGTAGCGATCATCGAACCCGGCCTCCTGCTTCAATGCTTCAAGGTCCGGTATCTTTACGTTGTAGCGATCACGAAAGACAAGACCGTCGTCGCTCAACGCAGTGAAGGTTCGGCTGACGTGCACCGTACTGAGCCCGAGCAGATCTGCCAGCACTTCCTGCGACAGCGGCAGACGGAAGCTTTCACAGCCATTGCCGTGAGTCTGCTTGAGGCGCTGGCACATCTCGAGCAGAAAATGTGCCAGTTTCTGGCGCGCATTGCGTCGCGCCAGGTTGACCAGACGTTCCGTCAACATCACTTGCTGGCGGCTGGCAACGGCGAACAGGATCGAGGTCAGGGTGAACGAGCGATGGAAGATATTGACGAGGTTGCGATGGGGAAAGAAACAGATTTCACCGTCTTCGATCATCTGCACCCCAGCCAGGCGCTGCGAGAAGGCGAATTCCCGCAGCCCGATGATATCGCCAGGCAAATAGATATCCAGAATCTGACGAGAGCCGTTCTCGAGATTGCGATAGGAAAATGCCCAGCCCGCCTTGAGAGTACTGAACTCAGCAGCCTCATCTTGCTCTTCCCACAGGATAGTGCCCGCCCGTACTGGTGTAGCGCTATCCTCCAGTTGCGCCAGCAGTTCCCTGTCCTCGTCCGATACCGGATGAAAATAGTTGAAGTGACGGACAATACAGCTCTTCTCTGAGCTCATCGACACTCTCCTCTCGACTAGGAACGCGGGCCATGCACATGACGACACCGAAGTTAATGGCAGTATACGACAAAGGCAGTCTTGACCAATCAGTCAGGACACGGTCACACTGAGCCTGCCTTGACTACAACCCCAACACACAAGAGGCTCATCATGGCGGCTTCCCCTGTGCACTACCCCTGGTACAAGAAGGAGGACACCGATGCCTTCTTCGCTCTCTTTCAGAACAATATCGCGAACTTCGTCATCATTGCCATCAGCATGCTGGGCATGGGCTTCCCCGCCTCCATCGTATTCGGTCAGGTATTACCGGGAGCAGCAGTAGCGGTGATGGTGGGCAACTTCTACTATGCCTGGAGTGCGGCTCGCCTGGCGCGCAAGGAGAACCGCGCGGACGTCACCGCACTCTCCTATGGTATTTCCACACCGGTCATGTTCGTCTTCCTGTTCGGCGTGCTGCTACCCGCGAAGCAGCTTACCGGCGATGCCGAACTGGCCTGGAAGGTGGCCGTTGCTGCCTGCTTCATCAGCGGCGCCATCGAGGCAGCCGTCAGTCTGGTCGGCCGCTGGGTCCAGTATCATTTACCGCGCGCCGCCATGCTCGGTGCCGTGGCCGGGGTTGCATTGACCTTCATCGCCGGCGAGATGCTGTTCAAGACCTTGGAGATGCCTGTCATCGGCTTACTGGTACTGGCTATCATCATCGTCGGTCTGGTGGCACGGGTCAGCATGCCTTTCCGCCTGCCCACTTCGCTGTTTGCCATCGTCATTGGTACTGCCATGGCCTACCTGATCGGCGATGCCGGAAGCGAGCGTTTCAGCGACGCCTTCACCCACCTCGGCTTCTACCCGTTGCTGCCCAATCTGGCCTGGTTCGAGGGGTTGGGGCTGTTGTTTACCGGTATGCTGGCGGTACTCACCGTCGTGCTGCCGATCACGCTGTATAACGCCATCGAAACCATGAACAACGTCGAGGCGATGGAAGCCGCCGGCGACAAGTACGATGTGCGCGAATGCCAGGCCGTTGATGGCGCAGGCACCATGATCGGTGCTCTGTTCGGCGGCGTCTTCCCCACCACCGTGTACATTGCCACCGTAGGCGCCAAATGGATGGGGGCAGGCCGCGGTTACAGTATTCTCAACGGTGCGGTCTATGCCTTGGCCACCATGTTCGGTTTGATCGCCGCCCTGGCGGCCATCATCCCGGTTTCGGTGGTTGCCCCCATCCTCGTTTTCGTCGGCATGTCGATGATCGCTACCGCCTTCCAGAGCAACGATACGCGCTACTATCCTGCCGTGGCGCTGGCCATGCTGCCCTACTTCGCCAATTACGTGATGACCCGCTTCAATCGTGGCGCAGGCGAGGTGGTGGCGGACATCTCGGGCGGCATCGTCGCCATGGGCCAGGGGGCCATGTTCATGGCCATTTTCATCGGTGCCATGACCGTCTCGGTCATCGATCACCAATTCCGCCGCGCGGCCATCTTCGCCGGGGTGGCGGCCGGCTTCTCCTTCGTCGGCCTGATGCATGCGCCGGAACTGGCCCTGAACGCTGCCTGGGATTTCACCCTCGGTTACATGGTGATGGGCGCCCTCTTCCTATACTTTGCCTGGCAGCAAGAGAAGTTGGCAGCACCTCACGGCTCCTCGTCGCGGCCTGCTCCAGCCACGCAACCGCCGCCGGCCGACTGAGCCTTACCGTAGAGCCCCGAAACGGCAAAAGGCCCTG
>NZ_JAAQTO010000050.1 GCF_011742165.1 Billgrantia bachuensis
CCTCTTCCGTATGGGTTGATGCACCCTCTAATCTGGCACATCGCGATGCCGTCGGAGGGGGGAGTCCATATCATCTGAATAACTGGCTGCGAGGGCGAATCGCTGCGTTGCGCGGTGCGCGGAATCCTCACATATACCCCATATGCTCCGGTTCCTGTGCTCCGGGCGCCTTGCGCTTCACCCCTCTCGCCTATTTCTTCAGCGTTCCCTTAGGAACCAAAAGCTATCTATCAGTAGGGGTAGTCGCCGCCAGCCACCACGGCGGCCGTCACGGTAATCTCGACCTTGAGTTCGTCGGCGGGCATGGGCGCACAGACGCAGGTACGCGCCGGGGCGTGGCCGGTGGGTACCCAGGCATCCCACACCGCGTTCATGGCGGCGAAGTCGCTGCCATCCTTGAGGTAGATGGTTGCGGTGAGGAGGTGCTCGCGGTCGGAACCCACCTCGGCGAGCAGCGCATCCACCCGCGCCAGCATACTCTCGGTCTGCTCGGTGATGTCGCCGTGGCGCGCCTCGGGGCCGGCCACTTGGCCGCATAGGTAGGCAATACCGTTATGGATCACGGCGCGGCTCATGCGCGCCTTGGTGTCGTGACGAACGATGGTCATTGCTTCTCTCCTTGAGCTGCTATCATGCCGGCTTTCAATTCTGCCAAACATCTTGCCATCGCTCAGGGAGGGCGTCATGGGCTATCGCACGCTGCTGCGGGATCACCGAGGATTGCTGAGCATCTGTTTCCTGGCCATGTTCACCTCGAGTCTCGGCCAGAGCTTCTTCATCGGCCTGTTCCAGGCACCGATCAGCGAGCGGCTCGGGTTCACTCCCGGCCAGTTCGGCAGCGCCTACGCCCTGGTCACGCTGATTGCCGGCTTCGCCGTGTTGCGCCTGGGGCCAAGCCTCGACTGGGTGCCACCGCGGCGCTTCGCCCTCATAGTGATGGCAGCGCTCGTCACCGGCGTGGTGCTACTGACGCTCACGCCCTGGTGGTGGCTGGGGCTGCTAGGCCTGGGGCTGGTGCGCTTCTGCGGCCAGGGCATGATGACCCACCTGGGCAATACCTTGGCGGGACGCGAATTCGTCGCCATGCGCGGGCGTGCCCTGGGCCTCGCCAGCATGGGTATCATGCTCGGCGAGACGCTACTGCCGCCCGTGATAGCGACGCTGCTGATCGTACTCGGCTGGCGCGAGCTGTGGTGGCTGTTCGTGCTAGTGCTGGCAGGCTGCTGGCTACCGCTATTGCTGCGGGGCCCCTGGCCGCCGGCGCCGGGACAGCGCCCGGCACGCGGGCAGCGACCCAGCGGCCCGCGCCCCTTTCGCGACCCTCGTTTCTGGCGCCTGCTGCCGCTGCTGATGACGCTGCCGATCACCATGACCGGGCTGTTCATCTACCAGGCGGCGATGACCCGCGACCTGGGCAGCACCCTCACCGTCTACGCCCTGGCCTTGACCGGCATGGGCCTGGCCAAGCTGCCCGGCGCGCTGCTCGGCGGACGCTGGGTCGATCGCCTGGGGCCGGTCCGTCTGGCACGTCTCTACCTGCTGCCCTACGCGCTGGCCCTGCTGGTCGCCATCGCCTTCGGCGGCCACTTCGGCGTGTGGGCCCTGATGGTGGGAGGCGGGCTCGCCATGGGCTCGCAGGAGTCGATCGCCACCAGTCTGCTGGTGCGTATCTGGGGAGCCGAGCATCTCGGCACGGTACGCGCCACGCTCAGTGCCGCCATGGTCTTCGCCACCGGGCTGGCCCCGGCGCTGCTGGGCATCGCGCTCGATCTCGGCGCACACTTCACTCTGATTCTCGCCGGCATGCTGGCGTTTCTCGCCTTCGGCTGGTGGCTGGCCCAGGATTTACTGCGTCAACAAGCGAACGAGCATACCGGCTGATCGCCATGACGCTGACGGCTGGCAGCGGCCTGGCCCGTTAGCAGAGATACCTCTCGAGCGGTATGGCACGCCCAACGTTGCGTATGGCAATATACGGCGAATCGTTATATCTGAAAATATATGACGACACCTTGCCTGCACCGCATGAAACCCAAGGCAAAAGAGTGGAGATCGCAAGTGTCCCATCCTTTCAGACGCCTGCTGGCGGGCATGGCCACCTTCGCCCTGAGCCTGGTATTGACCGCGGCCCAGGCCAGCGAGGCGCCTATGCGCATTGCCGCGGCCTCGGACCTGCGCTTCGCCCTGGAAGAGATCCTGGAAACCTTCGCCGCCGATCATCCCGAGCATCCGGTGGAGATCGTCTATGGCTCCTCGGGGCGTTTCCGCAGCCAGATCGAGAACGGCGCACCCTTCGATCTCTACTTCTCGGCGGATATCGCCTACCCCCGAGCGCTGGAAGAGGCCGGCCACGCAGCAAGTGAAGTGATCCCCTATGCAGAAGGGCGAATCGTACTCTGGAGCGACGGCCTGGATGCCTCCGAGCTGACCTTGGACTCCCTCAGAGATGAGCGTTTCCGGCGCATCGCCATCGCCAACCCTCGCCATGCCCCGTATGGCGCCCGAGCCCGGGAGGCGCTGATCGCCAGCGGTCTCTGGGAGACGCTGGAACCGCGGTTGGTCTTCGGCGAAAACATTGCCCACACCATGCAGTTGGTGCAGAGCGGAGCCGCCGAAGTGGGCATCATCGCCCTGGCATTGGCTCGCAACCCGGCGATGCTCGACCGGGGAAGCTATTACTTGATCGACGAGGCGCTACATGCGCCGCTCGAGCAGGGCTTCATCATCACCCGACACGGCGGCGACCATCCCACCGCGAAATTGTTCGCCGAAGCCATGCAGAGTCCGGAGGCACGAGACATCATGCGCGCCTACGGCTTCGTATTGCCGGGTGAGTAGACCGCCATGACCTTCCTTGGCATCAGCGAGGCAGACTGGGGCGCGCTGCAGTTGACCCTCAGGCTGGCCCTGATCAGTACCGCCCTGCTGCTGGTGCTCTGCCTGCCGCTGGCCTGGTGGCTGGCCCATACCCAGCGGCGCATCAAAGTAGTGGTGGAAGCCCTGGTGGCCCTGCCGCTGGTGCTGCCACCCACGGTGATCGGTTTCTATCTGCTGATTCTGCTCGGCCCGCGCGGCGCCGTGGGCGGCACGCTGGAGCGGCTGGGGGCGAACCACCTGGCCTTCACCTTCACCGGACTGGTGATCGGCTCGATGATCTATTCGTTGCCCTTCGTCGTGCAGCCGCTACAGAACGCCTTCCAGGCCATGGGACGTCGCCCCCTGGAAGTGGCTGCCACCCTGCGGGCCGGGCCTCTCGACCGGCTGGTCTCGGTGGTGCTGCCCCTGTCGCGCCAGGGGCTGCTCACTGCGGCCGTGCTCTCCTTTGCCCATACCCTGGGCGAGTTCGGCGTGCTGCTGATGATCGGTGGTGGCATACCGGGCCAGACCCAGGTGGCTTCCATTGCCATCTATAGCCATGTGGAGGCCTTCGACCATGCATCGGCACATCGCCTGTCGCTGTTCCTGCTGTTGATGGCCTTCGCCCTGCTGGTCTGCGTCTACGCCCTGAACAAGCGCTTCAGGGTGGCGGGGATCATGCCATGAGCGTATCGGGCGCCTTGCGGTTGCGTCGCGGCGACTTCGTATTGGATGCCGAACTGGAACTGCCCGAGCGTGGCGTCATCGCCCTGTTCGGCCGCTCCGGTTCGGGCAAGACCACGCTGTTGCGCTGCCTGGCCGGCCTGGAGCGTGGCGACGGCTGGCTATCGGTCAATGGCTGCCGCTGGCAGGAGCGTGATTATTTCTTGCCGGTGCATCGACGCCCGTTGGGCTATGTCTTCCAGGAGGCGAGCCTGTTTCCTCATCTGCGGGTACGCGACAACCTGCGCTACGGCTATCGGCGGGTCGAAGCCAGTCATCGTCGCGTCGACTTCGACGAGACGGTACAACTGCTCGGCGTCGAGGCGCTGTTGGAGCGCTACCCGCAGGCACTCTCCGGCGGACAGCGGCAGCGAGTCGCCATTGCCCGGGCTCTGCTCGCCAGCCCTCGCCTGCTGTTGATGGATGAGCCCATGGCGTCGCTCGACGTGGCGAGCAAGGCGGAAATCCTGCCCTACCTGGAGCGGCTGCACGCGCACCTGGAGATTCCGATGGTTTACGTCAGCCACGCCCTCGAGGAGGTGGCCCGCCTGGCGGATCATATGGTACTGCTGGAGGCGGGAAGTGTGCTGGCCGCCGGCCCCTTGCGTGAGCTGCTGGTCCGCAGCGACCTGCCGCTGTCCCATGCCGATAATGCCGCCGCGGTACTGGAGACACGGGTCGTTAGACACGATGCCGAGCAGCAGCTCGTCGAGCTGGAGTGCGGCGCCGGACGGCTGTGGGTTTCACGAGGCCCGGCGGCGGCGGGCGAACGGCTGCGCGTCAGTGTCCAGGCCCGGGACGTGGTGATCAGTCTGGCGCCGCCGCGGGACTCCAGCACCCTCAACTGCCTTCCGGCGCGGGTTGTCGAGATCAGCGACGACCCGCATCCCGGCCACCTGCTGGTGCGCTTGGCGGTCGACGACCAGTTGCTGCTCGCGCGTATTCCCCGCGAGGCCTCAAAGCGTCTGGCGTTGAGTCCGGGCAAGCACGTATATGCCCAATTGCGTGGAAAGGCCCTGTCCTGACGCACTCTCGAGCCTAGTGCTCCCGGTCGGGAGTGGGGGGTGACTCGGCAAAGAGCGAGGCGAAAGTATCCATCTCCTCGGCCACCGCCTCACTGGCGATACGCTGCATCCTTCGGTAGCGCTCGAGCACCTCCTCGCCGAGAGCGGTGATCTGTGCGCCTCCGCCGCCTTTGCCGCCGGTTGCGGTAGCGACGAGGGGCTCCCTGAAGCATTGGTTCATGGTGTCAACCAGCAGCCAGGCACGCCGATAGCTCATGCCCAGTTGGCGGGCCGCCGCGGAGATCGAGCCGGTTTCGGCAATGGCCTCGAGTAACTGCGCCTTGCCCGGGCCAATGGCGATGGCATGCCCCAGTTGAATGCGCAGGCGAGGAGTCGACTGATACGGGGCTGCCACGCTGGCCTCCTTTGGACAACATCCGCTGGATGCTACCACTCCTTGCCAGCGTTCGACATTCGGCGCCGGCGACAGGCCACCTCAACGCAGCAACAGCACCGGCACGCTGGCCCGCCGCAGCATGGCGGTGGTGGTGCTGCCCACCAGCAGGTGACGGATACGCGAGTGACCGTAGGCGCCCATCACCAGCAGGTCGATGGCGTTCTCCTCCTTGTAGGCACGCAGGGTCTCCTCCACCTCGCCGGCACGGATCGCCCCTTCGGCCTCGTGGCCGGCCTCGCGCAATACGGCCAGCGCCCAGTCGAGCTGCGAGCGGTTATCGCCGGTCTCGGCGCCGACGATCACCACATGCACCGGAATGCCGTTGAACAGCGGACTCTTTGCCAGCATCTCGACGCCCTTGCGGGTGGTCTTGCTGCCGTCGAAGGCGAGCATCACCCGCTCAGGGCGCTTGAAGGTCTCCGGTACCATCAGGATAGGCCGGTGCAGGGTACGCACCACCCGCTCCAGGTTGGAGCCCAGGTGCTCGCCGTCCTGATGGGCCATCTCGCCGCGCTTGCCCAGCACCAGCAAGCGGATCTCGTCTTGCAACTCTTCGAGGGTCTCGACCAGCGTGCCGTTGCGCTGCCGCATGGCGGGCTCCGCCACGCCATCCTCGATGGCTCGCTCCTTGGCCGCCTGGAGCATCAGCCGGCCCTGCTCCTGGGCCACCTTGGCGCGTTGCTCGTCGAGCTGCGATAGCTCCTCCAGCAGATGCTCGCGGGAGCCCAGCCCGATGTTGCCGGAGAGGTCCGGCTCGGCGGTCTGGGGGTGATTGTCCACCACGTGCAGGAAGGTCAGCGGCGCATTCAGCGCCAGGCTGGCCCAGGCGGCGTAGTCGCACACCCCGGTGGAGAACTGCGAGCCGTCGATGGCGGCCATCACCTGTTCGGTCATCGTTTCGTTTCCTGGCTGGCGTATGTCGTTATATGCCCTTTCGTTTCTACCTCATCGGTTAGGGGCTTGGCCAGGTGTCAGGTCAACGCGAAGCGACTAATCTGCGCAATCGATGCACCTCAGCACGGTCGGGTCCCATTCCAGACGCTTCGCGGCGATCCATTCGCCGCACTCCAGGCATTCCCCGAACTCCTCGCGCTCAAGGCGCGCCAGCGCCGCATCGATGCGACGGATCGCCAATTGGCGGCGATCCTCCTCGGCCTTGGCCATGGCCTGCCCCTGCAGGGCATCCATACGCGACAGACGGCCGACCGAGGTCTGATCCAGCGTGACCGTGGCCCGGCTCTCCTTGCTCTCGAAACTCTGGTCGATCAGCATCGCCCTGGCATCTTCCAGTTGGCGAATAATCTTGTCGATATCGATGTCCGGGTGGTTCACCACATATCCTCTCGTAACGGATAACCAACACAGCGTGCCCAGCAATAAGTCAACTGGCCGGAGGCAACAGACGCAATCCATCCAAAAACATTAGCGGCGAGGTACAACTCGGCAGGTCAAAGAAAAACCATAGACGCAATAATTGACATTGTGTAGCCCGTAAAAGCGCCTGAACTCAGCGCCGGGGCGCGTCGTAGTCGTGGGGCTCGTCGGTATAGACGCAGACGTTGACTTGATCCACGTCACCCTCGGGCGACTCGACATGGGTCTCGAAGAACTCCTTGATCTCCCGACGGTTGCAGTGAGCCTCGAAAGCCTCACGGCTGGCCCAGACCTCATGGAAGACGATCGGATAGCTGGCCCCTTGGGCATTCGGATGGTCGATATGCCGGGTGACTGTGTATTGCAGGCAGCCATCTTCGCGATGAGTATTGGGCTCCAGCGCCTGAAGCGTCTTGAACAGGGCATCTTCCCTGCCAGGCTTGGGCTTGAAGTTGGCGATACAGTAGATCTTGCTGGACATGGATTGGCTCCTGCCTGTTCGGTATTAGCTCTGTCTCCAGACTCGGCGGCGCGAGCTTTCGAGCAGGTTAGAAAAAGCCGGCACACTTCCCGCAGGAAGGGCCGGCTCGGGTAAGCGTCAGCGCAGCAGCAGGATCGGCACCTCGGCCCGCCGCAGCATGGCGGTAGTGGTGCTGCCCACCAGCAGGTGGCGAATGCGCGAGTGGCCATAGGCGCCCATCACCAGCAGGCCGATATCGTTCTCCTCCTTGTAGGCACGCAGGGTCTCCTCCACCTCGCCGGCACGGATCACCCCCTCGGCCTCGTGGCCGGCCTCGCGCAATACGGCCAGCGCCCAGTCGAGCTGCGAGCGGTTATCGCCGGTCTCGGCGCCGACGATCACCACATGCACCGGAATGCCGTTGAACAGCGGACTCTTTGCCAGCATCTCGACGCCCTTGCGGGTGGTCTTGCTGCCGTCGAAGGCGAGCATCACCCGCTCAGGGCGCTTGAAGGTCTCCGGTACCATCAGGATAGGCCGGTGCAGGGTACGCACCACCCGCTCCAGGTTGGAGCCCAGGTGCTCGCCGTCCTGATGGGCCATCTCGCCGCGCTTGCCCAGCACCAGCAAGCGGATCTCGTCTTGCAACTCTTCGAGGGTCTCGACCAGCGTGCCGTTGCGCTGCCGCATGGCGGGCTCCGCCACGCCATCCTCGATGGCTCGCTCCTTGGCCGCCTGGAGCATCAGCCGGCCCTGCTCCTGGGCCACCTTGGCGCGTTGCTCGTCGAGCTGCGATAGCTCCTCCAGCAGATGCTCGCGGGAGCCCAGCCCGATGTTGCCGGAGAGGTCCGGCTCGGCGGTCTGGGGGTGATTGTCCACCACGTGCAGGAAGATCAGCGGCGCATTCAGCGCCAGGCTGGCCCAGGCGGCGTAGTCGCACACCCCGGTAGAGAACTGCGAGCCGTCAATGGCGGCCATTACCTGTTCTGTCATGTCTCGTACGCTCCCGTATCCGTTCAGTGGCCGCCCATCAGCTTCTCGACGGCGGCAGGGTCGTCGTGGATGGCATAGCGGTCGACAATGGTCGCACTGGCCTCGTTGAGCCCGATCAGCTCCACCTCGGTGCCCTCACGGCGGAACTTGATCACTACCCGGTCCAGCGTCTGCACGGCAGTGATATCCCAGAAGTGCGCACGCGACAGGTCGATGGTGACCTTCTCCACGGTCTCCTTGAAATCGAAGGCGCTGCCGAAGCGCTCGGACGAGGCGAAGAACACCTGCCCCACCACCCGATAGATACGGCGGCTGCCATCATCGGCCTCTTCGGATCCGATGTAGAGGATGTTGCCGACCTTGTTGGCGAAGAACATCGCCGCCAGCAACACACCGACGAACACGCCGATGGCCAGGTTATGGGTGCCTACGGTCACCGCCACGGTAGCCAGCATCACGATGTTGGTACTGATGGGGTGCTTCTTGAGGTCGCGAATGGACGCCCAACTGAAGGTACCGATGGAGACCATGATCATTACCGCCACCAGCGCGGCCATGGGGATCTGCGACACCCAGTCGGCGAGGAATACCACCATGATCAGCAGTACCACGCCGGCGACGAAAGTGGAGAGCCTTCCACGGCCACCCGATTTCACGTTGATTACCGACTGGCCGATCATCGCGCAGCCGGCCATGCCGCCCAGCAGGCCGGAACCGATGTTGGCGATGCCCTGGCCCTTGCACTCGCGGTTCTTGTCGCTCGGGGTATCGGTCAGGTCATCGACGATGGTGGCGGTCATCATCGACTCCAGCAGGCCCACCACGGTGAGCATGACGGAGGTCGGCAGGATGATCCACAGGGTCTCGAGGGTCAGCGGCACGTCGGGCCACAGGAAGACCGGCAAGGTATCGGGCAACTCGCCCATGTCGCCCACGCTACGAATGTCCATGCCGCTGATCATGTAAACGGCCGTCAGCACCACGATGCACACCAGCGGCGAGGGAATCGAGCGGCCGATCACCGGTACGTAGGGGAACAGGTAGATGATGCCGAGCCCGGCCAGGGTCATGGCGTAGACGTGCCAGGTCACACCGGTGAGCTCGGGCAGCTGAGCCATGAAGATCAGGATCGCCAGGGCGTTGACGAAGCCCGTCACCACCGAGCGCGAGACGAAGCGCATCAACTCGGCCAACTTGAGGTAGCCGGCGACGATCTGCAGCCCCCCGGTGAGCAGGGTGGCCGCGAGCAAATACTCGAGGCCGTGGTCGCGCACCAGGGTCACCATCAGCAGCGCCATGGCGCCGGTGGCGGCCGAGATCATGCCGGGGCGTCCACCGGTGAAGGCGATCACCACCGCGATGCAGAAGGAGGCGTAGAGACCCACCTTGGGATCGACGCCGGCGATGATGGAGAAGGCGATGGCCTCGGGAATCAGGGCCAGCGCGACCACGATACCGGCGAGGGAGTCGCCCTTGATATTGGAGAACCAGCCTTGCTTGATGGATCGGAACATTCTTCGGTCCAGTGGTGTGGGTTGTTATGCCAAATGGCGCCAGGGGGGGGTCGTTCAAGCGCTCTCCCGGCCACGCGTCGATGACGGCGCAACCTGAGAGTGGCGCATTCGAAACTCTGGATTCGGTCAGGCAGCCCGGAACATCAGCATGATGTCGAGCGGTGACGTGCCGATGACGGCAGCGTCGGGAAGGGAACGCTAGGGCGGCGTGGCCAGCCCGGCAAGAGGAGTCAGCACGTTGCGTCGCATCCATGATCAAAACGCGGGCGGCATCGACTTTCGTCTAACGCTCGAGCCCGATAGGAGGCCGAATACTAACAGAGATCTCGTTTTGCTGCACCCCGGCGGCGCAGGCGTCGCTCCAGCCGACGCTCATAAAGCCCCTTGGCCAGCAGCGTGCCTAGCACCAGGGCACCGCCGGCCAGCGCCACCGGCGCCGGTCGCTCACCGAGAACCCACCATACCCACAGCGTCCCTACCACTACCTCGAGCAGCATCAACAGCCCCACCTCGGCGGCCGGCAGGTAGAGGGGCCCGCGCTGGATCAAGGTAAATCCCAGCGGCAGCAGCACCAGGCACAGCAGTACCAGCAGCAGCAGGCTATCGGCCGGCGGCAGCGCAATGCCGCCGCCAGCCAGGCCGAACAGCGCCGCCGTGGCGGCAACGATCAGCCCCGAAAGCGTGAGCATGGGGCTCATGTCGACCCCGGGCCGGGTACGGCAGAGGGTGAAGTTGGCCGCTAGCGCCGTCGCCGCCAGCAGCGCGAAGCCGTTGCCGATCCAGGAACCCGCCCCGGCATCGTCGAGCACGATCAGCGAGGTACCGAACAGGCACAGCCAGATGGCGAGCCAGGTGCGCCGCGGCAGCCGCTCACCGAGGAACAGCCGCGAGAGCAAAGCGGCTATCAGCGGCGCACCGGCGAGGATCATCAGTACGTTGCCGCCCTTGGTGTACTGGTTGCCGAGCACGAAGCCGAAGGTGGAGAAGCTGAAAAGCAGCGCCACGCCGATGCCGGTCCAGCCGCATCGCCGGTAGGAAGCAAGGGTATCGGCCCCATGCCGCGCCAGCATGATGATGACGAAACCCAGCGCGGTGAGCAGCCCGCGCCAGACCAGGATTTCGCTGTCGGGCAGTCCGACCAGCTTGATCAGCAGGGCATCGGGAGAAATGATCAGCGCACCGCCGCCGGTCATGAGCAGACCCTGTTGACGGTGCGAAAGGGAGTGGAACAAGGCGACCTCGGTGTCCGTGGGGTCGCCTCAGAATGCCACGCGCGCTGCGGCGTGGCACGTCGATCTCAGCCCTCGCCCAGATCCTCCGGCCTGCTCGTGGCCGAGTTTCTGGCCTGAGCGGCCGGCGAGGCCTTCATGTGCCGGAACGCCTCCATGATGTCCATCGGCAGCGGGAAAACGATGGTCGAGGCGTTCTTGTTGCTCATGTCGCTCATGGTCTGCAGGTAGCGCAGCTGCAGCGCGGCGGAGTTCTCGGCCATGACGTTGGCCGCTTCGACCAGTTTCTTCGATGCCTGTAGTTCGCCCTCGGCGTGGATCACCTTGGCTCGCCGCTCGCGCTCGGCCTCGGCCTGGCGGGCGATGGCGCGAATCATGCTCTCGTCCAGGTCGACATGCTTGATCTCGACGTTGGCCACCTTGATCCCCCACTCCTCGGTCTGGGTGTCGATGATCTCCTGGATGTCGTCGTTGAGCTTGTCGCGCTCGGAGAGCATCTCGTCGAGGTCGTGCTTGCCGAGTACCGAGCGCAGCGTGGTCTGGGCCAGCTGGCTGGTGGCGATAGTGAAGTTCTCGACCTGGATGATCGCCTTCTCGGGATCGACCACGCGGAAGTAGAGCACGGCGTTGACCTTGACCGTGACGTTGTCCTGGGAAATGACGTCCTGCTCCGGCACGTCCATGGTCACCACCCGCAGATCGACGACATCCATCTTCTGGATACCGGGAATTACGATGAGCAGTCCGGGTCCCTTCACCGACTGAAAGCGGCCGAGAAAGAAGATTACGCCGCGCTTGTACTCCGGCAGTATGCGGATCGACGCGGCGATCAGCATGAACAGCAGTACTACCGGCACGAGATAGGAAATCATCATGTGTACACTCCTCGATATGTCGGGCCTCGATGTGTCATCGGCTGGATTGCAACTGTCGCGAATTCATCACGTTTACTGCGCCGCCCGGTCGACGGGTTCGACCTCGAGGGTCAGCCCCTCGACTGCCACCACTCGGACCTCCTGGCCGCGCTTCAAGGCGGCGTTGCTGCGCGCGTTCCAACGCTCGCCACGCAGCCGCACGTGCCCTTCGTGCTGGAAGTCCTCCAGCGCTACCGCCTGGCTGCCGACGAGCTGCTCCTGGCCGGTGCGGGCCGGCTTTCGGCGCAGTCCGGCGAAGCGCACCACGACCCACAGCATGATTCCCGCCGCCAGCAGGGCGATGCCGCCGATCAAGGGCAGCGACACGGCCAGCTGGTCGGAATCCATCAGCATCACAGAGCCGATCACGAAGGCGACGATGCCGCCCATGCCGAGAATGCCGAAACTCGGCATCAGCGCCTCGCCGACGATCAGTCCCAGGCCCACCAGGATCAGCGCCAGGCCGGCATAGTTGATTGGCAACAGCTGAAAAGCGAACAGGGCGAGCAGCAGCGAGATCACGCCGATGGTGCCCGGCACCAGGCTACCCGGATTGGAGAGTTCGAAGATCAGCCCGTAGAAGCCGATGATCATCAGGAAATAGGCCACATTGGGGTTGGTGATGACCTGTAGCAGTTCGGTGCGCCAATCGGGATCGAAGCGCTCGATGGCAAGATCGGCGGTGTCCAGGGTGCGCTCACCATGCTCCATCACTACTTCACGACCGTCGATCTGTTCAAGCAGATCCTCGATATCGGTGGCTACCACGTCGATCACATTGCGTTCCAACGCCTCGGAGGAAGTAAGGTTGACCGCCTCGCGCACCGCCTCCTCGGCCCAGTCGGCGTTGCGCCCGTGGCGCTCGGCCAGGCTGCGGATGTAGTAGACGGCATCCTCGAGCACCTTACGCTCCATGGCGGTCTCGCCGCGCCGGCGTGTATCGGCCGGCTCATCCTCGGCATCCGCCGCCTCTTCCTCGGTGCCACTACTCGCCTCTTCACCGTTGGCCTCGTCACCGCCAGGCGTTTCTTCCTCGGGAGGATCCATGCCAGGCAGTCCGCCGCCTCCCATCTGCACGGGAGTGGCCGAGCCCAGATGGGTCGCTGGCGCCATGGCGGCCACATGGCTGCCGTAGAGCAGGTAGGTGCCGGCGCTGGCGGCACGCGCCCCGCTGGGGGAGACATAGATGGCAACGGGTACCTCCGATGTCAGCATGGCTCGGATCATGCTGCGCATGGCGGCGTCGAGCCCACCCGGGGTATCCATCTGCACGATCACGATTTCGGCATTGCGCTCGGCGGCGCGGCGCAGGCCGCGCTCGAAATAATCGCCGGTGGCAGGCCCGATGGCACCCTCCACCGTGACGACCAGGGCGATGTGCTCGCCCTCCTGGGCCTGGCTCTGCCATGCAAGCATTCCCCCCGCCACCAGACACAGAAGCAGGCTCGTCCATAGCACAATGTGATGAAAGAAGGCGACACGGCGTACGCTCATGGTGACCTGGCCTCGAGTCGATGAGGTATGCTTGGAGAGCCTGCTGCTGATTCAGCATCTTCTGAATTCAGGTTAGCAGGCCTCGCCATACGATGCCGTGCCGACCTCTTCGGGTGACCGCAACAAGCGCCGTTCCCGCTCCGGGCTTGCGAGCTCAGAGGTCGTGCGGTTCTCCCGCGAAGCGTCGCTGCACCTCGACCATGTAAGCGGCCAGCGAGGTCAGCTTATCGCCACCCCACTCCAATGGCTCGGCGGCCATCGGCGCGACCATGCAGATCTGCACCATCTCGTCGGCGTGGACCTGGGCCATGCCGAACTGGTTCTCGGCCATGGCCACCTGATGCGGGAAGGGCTGCTCGAAGGTCGCGGCGTAGCCCTGATCGTTACCGTCGCTGCCGTGACAGCTGGCGCACGAGAGACCGTTACTGCTCAGCGTCGTGTCGTAATAGAGTTCCTCGCCGCGAGCCAGCAGCTCCGCCTCGTTGTCTCCCTCCTCGCTGTAGGCCGGCGAGTATCCTTCGGGGCGCTGAACGTCACTAACGTCACCCTCTGCTTCACCTTCTGCCTCGCCCTCCGCTTCTCCCTCTGCTTCGCCTTCGGCCTCCGCTTCGGCTTCAGCGCCTCCTTCGGCGTGAGTGCTCGCCAGCAGGAAGGTCTCCTCGCTCAGCTCGGTCATGGCCAGTTTTCCCGCTTGGCTGACGGCATCGCCGGCGGTGGCCTGCAGGGCGACAACCCCGCCCACTGCCAGAGCCAGTGCCGGTGCCGTATAGGCCAACCGGCGGCTGAGGCAACCCAGCAGCTGCCGTCTCTTGTCGTCTTTGTTATAGGGCATGATGACTGCCTCCTGAATGACATGTCGGGACTTCTCGCCTCCTGCCGCTGAGTGTCAGCGACATGACTTCGTCGTGAGTAACCAGCCTCTCCTTACAGAACTTGGCGGGAATAAGCCGGAATGTGTAAGGATGGCAGCAGCTTCACGACCTTCGCGTACGATCCCGAACGAGAGTCATCGAGCCTGTAGACGACAGGCCACGGCTCATCACACTGGCCATTCTCGAATCCGCCCTACTGAGGAGTGAGTCAATGTCGCTGCGTCTGTTTCGTGTCTTGCCATTGGCTGCAATGCTTGCCCTTCCGCTTCACGCGGTTTCCGCTCCGCAAGAGTGGGAGAGCGTTCTCGACGAAGCTCGCGGCCAGACCGTGTACTGGCACGCCTGGGCCGGTGACACGCGTGTCAACGACTATATCGATTGGGTAAAGCGGCGGGTTAGGGAGGAGCACGAAGTCGAACTGGTACACGTCAAGATCGACGACACCGGTTCCGCCGTTTCCCGAGTGCTGGCCGAGCGCAGCGCGGGCAATCACGACGACGGCAGCGTCGATTTGATCTGGCTCAACGGTGAAAACTTCGCCGCCATGAAGGAGAACGACCTGCTCTACGGCCCCTTCGCCGAGCGTCTGCCGAACTTTGCGCTGACCCAGCCCGAGCATAACCCCGAAGTGGTCACCGATTTCACATTGCCCACCGCGGGATTCGAGTCGCCCTGGGGCAAGGCGCAGATCACTTTCTACTACGATGCCGCTGTGCTCGAGGAACAGCCACCACGCAGCATGGCGCAGCTCCTCGCCTGGGCCGAGGCCAATCCCGGGCGCTTCACCTATCCGCGCATTCCCGACTTCCTCGGCAGCACTTTCCTCAAGCAGGCGCTGGTTGCACTGACCGAAGAGGCCGAGGCGCTCTACGCCCCCGTGGAACGGAGCGATTTCGAGGCCGTTACCGCGCCGCTGTGGGATTATCTCGACGCCTTGCACCCCCACCTGTGGCGCAGCGGTCGCCAGTTTCCCGCCAATGGCCCCGGGCTGCGTCGTCTGATGAGCGACGGCGAACTGGCACTGGCCTTCACCTTCAACCCGGCGGAGCCTGCTGCCGCCGTGGCCGGCTTCGAACTGCCCGAGTCGACCCGCAGCTATATCCTCGACGGCGGCACGCTGGGCAACGTGCACTTCGTCGCCATTCCTTACAACTCGCCCCACAAGGCCGGTGCCATGGCGGTAGCGAACTTTCTGCTCTCGCCTGAAGCCCAAGCGCACAAGCAGGACCTTGCAGTATGGGGCGACCCCACCGTGCTCGACGTAGCACGCCTCGATGAAGAAAACCGCGCCCTCTTCGAACAGGCATCCGACAACCCTGCCCTGCTGGCACCGCAGGCGCTGGCCGAGACCCTGCCGGAACCGCACCCGAGCTGGATGATGGCACTCCAGGAGGCCTGGCAGGCGCGCTATGTCGGCCGCTAGGAAGCTTGTGAAATGGCCGGACGCAATTTTCGACTCCGCCTGACGAGAGGCCGCAGATCTTGATGCTTCGCCTCGCTCCGCCGCTGATCGTCGCGCTGCTGGTCGGCCCGATACTGGCCGGCCTGGCCATGGCGTTGCTGCCCGCCTTCGGCTACCTGCCGGCGCTGGGCGGCGAGCGTTTGAGCCTGGCACCCTGGCGCGAGCTGTTCGCCCAGCCGGGGCTGGCGCGTTCGGTGGCGGTCAGCTTCGCCAGCGGCCTGCTCACCACGGCCGTGTCGCTCGCCGTGGCGCTGGCGTTCCTGGCCGGCATTTCGGGCAGCCGCCTGGACCACTGGATTCGTCGGCTGGTGGCACCGCTGCTGTCGCTGCCCCATGCCGCCGCGGCCTTCGGCCTGGCGTTCCTGATGGCCCCCTCGGGGCTGTTGGCGCGACTGGTCTCACCGGAACTGACGGGCTGGAACCGCCCTCCCGACCTGTTGATCGTCAACGATCCCCGGGGGTTGGCGCTGATGGTCGGCCTGGTGATCAAGGAGATTCCGTTTCTGCTGCTGATGTGCCTCGCCGCCCTGCCCCAGCTCGATTCCGAGCGACGCGTGGCCATGGCCCGCTCGCTCGGCTACCGTCCCATGACCGCCTGGTTCAAGGTAGTGGTTCCGACGCTCTACCCGTTGATTCGGCTACCGGTCTATGCGGTGATCGCCTATGCCACGGCGGTAGTGGACGTCGCTCTGATTCTCGGCCCCACACTGCCCCCGACGCTTGCCGTGTCGATCCTCACCTGGTTTCACGACCCCGACCTGAGCCGGCGCTTCATGGCCTCGGCGGGCGCCGTGTTGCAGCTCGGCGTCACCGCTGCGGCGCTTATCGCCTGGTGGTGCCTGGAATGCCTCGTCGCCCGGCTGGGACGGCAGTGGCTAGCCCGCGGCGGACGCGGCAAAGGCGAGCGTCCGCTGCGCCTGGCGGGTAAGGGGCTGATCCTGTTCACCACTCTTACCGCCTTTGTGGGCCTGGCCGGCCTCGCGCTCAGTTCCATCGCGGGCATGTGGCGCTTTCCCGATGCCCTGCCCCAGAGCGTTACCGCCGCCCACTGGCTGCGCGCCTTGCCCTCACTCGCGGCGCCGGTCGCCACGACGGCACTGATCGCCATCGGCGCGACGCTGTTCGCCTTGGCGCTGGCGCTGGCGGCACTCGAGAACGAACAGCGCAGCGGTCGCCACCCGGCGCAAGGCAGATTGCTCTCGGCGCTGACGTTGCTCTACTTGCCGCTGATCGTGCCGCAGATCGCTTTCCTGTTCGGCCTGGTGGTGGTGATGGAATCGCTGGGCACCCGGCCAAGGCTATGGCTGGTGATCTTCGGCCATCTGCTGTTCGTGCTGCCCTATGTGTTCCTGTCGCTTTCGGAAGCCTACCGCCGCTTCGATCCGCGCTGGTCTCAGCTCGCCTTGAGCCTGGGCACCTCGCGCAGCGCCGTGTTCTGGCGAGTGAGGCTGCCCATGCTGCTCGCGCCGCTGCTCACCGCCGGCGCCGTGGGTCTCGCCGTCAGCATCGGCCAGTACCTGCCTACCCTGTTGCTCGGCGCCGGGCGCATCACCACGGTGACCACCGAGGCGGTATCGCTGGCAGCCGGCGGCAACCGCCGTGTGATCGGGGTATGGGCGCTGGTCCAGGCTTGCCTGCCGCTGGTGGGCTTCATCCTCGCCGTGGGCCTGCCACGGCTGCTCTGGTCCAACCGCCGCGGCATGCGAGGGTCGCCATGAATACACATCACCGCCTGGTGTTGAAGGACATCCGTATCGCCCTGGCTGGGTCGCCACTGCTGTCGCTCGACGCCGAGATCGGCCCCGGCGAGGTGCTCACCGTGATGGGGCCGTCCGGCTCCGGCAAATCGACCCTGCTGGCCTACCTGGCGGGCTTCCTCGCGCCGGCCTTTCAGGCCAGCGGCCAGGTCCTGCTCGACGAGCGCGAGATCAGCCGGCTGCCGGCGGAGCGGCGAGGCATCGGCCTGCTGTTCCAGGACCCGCTGCTGTTCCCGCATCTCTCGGTGGCCGGCAACCTGCGCTTCGGCATGCCCCGCGCGGCCCCCGACAAGGCAGGGCGAGTCGAGGCAGCGCTGGCGCAGGTCGGCCTGGGTGGCTTCGGGCAGCGCGATCCGGCCACGCTTTCAGGCGGCCAGAAGGCTCGCGTGGCATTGATGCGCCTGCTGCTCGCCGAACCCTGCGCCGTACTGCTCGACGAGCCCTTCTCGACACTCGACCGGCCGCTACGCCACGACACGCGCCGGCTGGTATTCGACCGCTTGCGCGAGGCGGGGCTGCCCAGCCTGCTGGTCACCCACGACCGGGAGGACGCCGAGGATGCCGGCGGTCGCATAATCGAGCTTGGCTTTTAGGGTAGCGGCATCCCTTCCTGCGATTACGATTCACTCCTCTGCGATGGCCCGCTCGGCGATTTGGGGGCGACCAGCATCAGGGCCAGCCCTGCCGTAGCCATGTGAAGATGCTTCATGCCGTTTCCCTCCTTGTCGAGTTCTCTTCGGCTGCCTGCTTCTGCCAAAACCGAAGCGTCGAGGGGTGCACCCCGAAACCGTCGGGCAGGGCCACGCCGAGTTGCTCCGCCATGAAGCCCAGCAGGGCCATGTGATGAACGGTGTGGCTGGTCATGAACGCCAGCTCGCGTGCCAGGCTGGTCGATAGCACCAGGCTGGCGCTGGCACCCTCGACGGGGTATCGAACCTGCAGAGGGAGCGAGTGATGCGCATGCAGGCATGGCAGCGCGGCGCTGATCTCGATAACCCGCGCCACGGCCGCTTCCGGTTCGGCTTCGAGCCGTTCGTCCCGCTGACGATTCTCATAGTCGATGCTGCCAACTCCCGCACCTGCCAGCAGGGCGTCGTAATGATCGAGGATATGACGCACGTGCTTGCCCAGGCTCTGGCGCCCCGTCGGGCCGAAGGCGTGCCGATAGGCGGACGGTGTCAGCCTCCCCAGTAACGCCTGCAACTGATGCAGGGCCAGCCGGTTCTCCTCGATAAGGCTGTCGAGACAGGCAGTATCTTGTTGTTCGCTCATGCGCCTTCCCTTCTTGAGTGGACGGGCCTCGTATTGCCGGCTCCGTACCGGGTCACGTCAGTGCCCGGCACGGAACACGGCGGGACGAAAAAATCCCTAGGTGCCTTCTGCCTCGGCTTCTCCTTCCGCTTCTCCTTCCGCTTCTCCTTCTGCTTCGCCTTCGGCCTCCCCTTCTGCTTCGGGTTTCTTCTCTTCATGCGCCTCGGCCAGCATCAGCGGCGCTTCCTGCCCGCTGGTATAAGCCGGCTGCGTGCCGGTTTCGTCTGCAACGGCCTGCACTGCCATGCCGCTGGCGACCAGCGCCAAGGCGGGAGCCGCATAGCCAAGCCGCCGGCTGAGCCGACTCAGCAACGTGCGGCGCTTCTCCTCGTGCTCTGTCATGTCATGTACTCCATCAGGGTCGTTGTCGTTCAACGGCATGCGACGATTGGCTCGCACGCCGCCTGATTGCGAAGCGGGCCGGTGGCGCTCGCTTCGGCCGGTGCCCATCGGCGTGGGTCACCGCTTGCTCAATTCCCGGCCGTCATGGAGTCGGCCGGGAGGGCCGGTTGGGAGGCGCCCTCCGATGACCTGTCGAGCCAGGCGTCCAGTTGCGTGGTGGTGAGCTCGACGCCTACCGCCCAGCAGGAAGTCTCCTCCAGCCAGCGATCCAGCGCCTGGACCTCACCGCCCGAAGGGGGCTCACCAGCGGCCGTACGACAGGCCGGCAGCAGCAGCGCCAGGGCGTCGAGCCGGGACAGCGGTGTTGGGGTCGTGGAAGTGGTCTCGGCGCTGGCGATGACCCAGACCGGCAGCTCACGCAGCAGTGCCGGAAGAGCTTCCGCCGCAGGTGAGGCAGCCCCCCACCCAGGCAGACCGAGTGGCTGCAGGTGCACCTCTTCACCCTCCGGCACCAGCCTGACGCCACGGGAGAACCTGCTACGGAGAGCCGAAGGCAGAGCGGCAAACGCCTCTCGCGCCTGGGGATCGGTGGCGATACAAAGCGCGGCGTTGCCCATCGGTGTCACCACGAGATGGGCGTCGATCACCGGTTGCCCTGGCCCTGCGGCCTGGCACAGCAGGAACTCCGTCAGGGCCGGTACGATAGCCGGCAGCGTCAGGCGGGAGGCGATCAGTGAGTCGTCGGAGGCCAGGGCATAGCCTGCCGCCGCCTTCAGCAGCGCCAGCCGCGGAAGCTCCTTGGCCGCATCGACGGAGAGCGGCGGGAGCCCGCCCGCAAATCCCGCCTGCAAGCGGTCGAAGGCGGCGCTGTCGGTCACTTTCAGCGCCCAGCGCCGCGCTTCGTGTTCCAGCAGCACCGTCTGGTGTGCCTCGTCATTCGTTACCGGCTCGCCAGCAACCGAGTCGGCCTCGGTCAGCGCCGTTCCTTCGTCACCGCGCTGACACAGCAGGCCCAGGCGGCACCACTCGGCGAGAGTGGCCCAGACCTCGCGACCCAGCGCCTCGGTATTGGCGTCGCCCGTCTCTGCGGTTGCCGCTCCCAGCGCCTCGACGATTGCCTCGGGCTCGAGCCCTTCGGTGACCAGCAGCCAGATCAGAGCCGCGGTGTCGTTGGGGCGATAGAGGCGGCCGGTATCGGTCTCGTAGAGGGCCAGTTGCTGGTCGTCGTAGTATTCGCTGACTCGGCGTCGCATCAGCTTGGGGCGCGGTACGCGACGGCCAGCCAGGCCGCCCGCCAGCGCCAGGTCCTGCTCGCTGGGCAACGAGAAGTAAGGCAGGTAGCGCAGCGGATCGGCGTCGGGCAGCAGTCGCTGGAAGCCGCCTGCCCTGGCCCGTTCCGCCTCGGCTTCGGCAAGCGGATCGGACATTTCGGCAGCCTTGCTATCCGCCAGGCCGGTCAGGGCGATCAGGTCGCGCACCAGGTCGCCCTTGATCCGCTCCTCGATCAGCCCGCCGCTGTCGGGCGCGGCACAGGGCCCCAGCGACGGGCTCAGGTTGCATTCGAGGATCCACGGCTTGAGGGTGTCGTCGATCAGGCAGTCGAGACCCAGCAGTTCGTAGCAGCCACGCGGGTCGGCGCCCACGGCAGCGGTGCGGCTTCGCATTGCATCCACAGCGGCGATGGACGTGAGACTGATAAGATCTTCGATGCGTGCGAACAGTGTGGCATCGTCGTGCCCCTGCTCGCGCAGCCAGGCGCGGTAGCGGTCGAAGTCGATGAACTCCACCGGCACCTCGGCGCGGGTGTTGAGAGCGTTGATGTCGGGATTGGTCAACTGGCTGTAGGGGTTGTCGGCATCGTCCGGATCCCAGGGCTCGGAGGCGAGCTTGGCGAAGCCTTGGCGATACAGATAGACCCGCAGCGGCTCGAGCGAGGCGATCAGCACGTAGAGCCGCAGCACGTACTTGTGCCCGCGAATGGTATGCGGGTGATCGAGGTACTCCTGAACCAGCCAGTCGGGGGCCAGCGGCGCCTCACCTGCGTCTTGCAATACCCGTACGCCCTTGCCCTTGGAGGCATTGGTGGGCTTGAGAATCCAGCGCTGCGCGGGGTTGTCCCGCGCGGCCTGCTGCAGGGCATGGTAGTCGTGCGGCATGACATAGGCGCGGGGGAAGAAATCCAGTCGCGACGTCAACGGGTGCTGCGTCCCGAAGCCGTCGACCATGCGCGCCCTGAGGCTGGCCAGGCTTTCGTACAGCCGGCTCTTGACGGTCAGTGCGGCGTTGCCGGGAAAATGGTTGATCCGGCATCTTGGCGAGGCCCGGCGAAACTGCCCGGGCTCGGGCATACCGGTGACCCAGGCGGCGTCCCAGTGCCGCTCGTCGCCTTCCTCCCAGCCTCGGGCTTCGAGGGCTTCGCGAAAGAATCTGTCCTGCTCGGCGGCTCGCTTGCCCGCCAGCCAGAATCGCCGTGGGGGCGCCTGCTGTTCCGTCATGCTCGCGATCTCCTGTGTCTTGTTATGGGATCAGGCGGTAGGGCTCGACTGCCAACTGTGTCGCATCGCCAGCCGGTTCCTTACACCGATAGCAGCCGAGTACCGTTCTGTCGTCGAGCTCCGTCCCGTTTGCACCTTCACAGATGACGTTAGGCCACACGGAGTCTTATTCCCGCTGGGAATGTGACGGACTGAAAGCATTCTTGGCGATACGTTGTCTCACCTTTATGGCCGACCTAGGCTCAGGGCATCCCCAGCGTGGAGGACTGACTCATGCGAACCCCTCTGATCGTGGCGGCCGGCGCCCTGGCAATTGCCGGCTCTGCCCAAGCGATGCATCCCGCTCCCCTGGTAGAAGCCGAGTGGCTCGACGGCCAGTTGGACAGAAAGAACCTCGTGGTACTGGACGTACGCTCCGCTATCGATGACGGCGGCGACCGTGCCGCCTTCGAAGCCGCCCGCATTCCCGGCAGTCGTTATAGCAACTACGCCGAGGATGGCTGGCGCGAGGAGCGCAATGGCGTGGCCGGGCTGATGCCGGACGTCGACGAACTGGCGGAGCTGATCGGCGGCCTCGGTATCAACAACGACGACACCGTAGTCGTCGTGCCCGCCGGCACCGGGCCTACCGACTTCGGCAGCGCAGCCCGTGTCTATTGGACCTTCAAGGCACTCGGCCACGACGAAGTGACGATCCTCAACGGCGGCTTCGCCGGTTGGGAGCAGCAGGGCTTCGAGGTTGCCGAGGGCCCAGCAAGCGAGCCCGAAGCTACCGACTTCTCGGCGACACTGCGCGAGGCGCTGCTGGCCACCGACGAGCAGGTCGAAGCGTCACGTCGGGCCGGCGAGCAACTGGTGGACGCCCGCCCCGTGGGCTTCTTCCGAGGCGAGGAGCAGTCACCCGCCGCTCGTGTGCCGGGCACCATCCCCGGCGCAGTGAACCTGCCCCATCACGATGCGCTGGTAGAACGCAACGGCGCCTGGTATCTGGACCCCGAGCGGCTGACGGCAGCCATCGATGCTCTGGAGCTGGACCGAGAGGCGCCCACCGTCGCCTTCTGCAATACCGGGCATTGGGCTTCCAGCGGCTGGTTCCAGCTCAGCGAGATAGGGGAGCTCGAGAACGTCACCATGTACGACGGCTCCATGGCCGCCTGGACCCGCGATGATTCCCGCCCCGTGCAACTGGCCGAGCGCGGCGTCTTGGCGGTGGGTGAACTGATTGATTGAATCCAGCTGTCTTGTTGCAGACTACGCTTTATTAGCGACCATGGAGCCATGAGAGGTTATTCGTGAACGAAGGCACAGCGGGAGGGTCAGGCGAGGTATCGCGGGCAGACGAGCGGTCATCGGACGCTTCGCCCGAGCGTCGAAAGCGGGACCGAATGCAACGTCTGGCCGCCGTCCGTCCGCGGCTGGTCTCCTTCGCCCGTTTGCATCTGCGCAACAGCGCCGCTGCGGAAGACGCCGTTCAGGATGCACTGGAAGCCGCCATCGAGAAGGATGCCAGCTTCTCCGGTCGCTCCGGCTATGAAACCTGGGTCTTCGGCATTCTCAAGCACAAGATCCTCGACCTCATGCGTGCCCAGAAGCGCCATGGCCAATGGCAGCCGCTCGAGGAAGAGAGCGATGACGATGCCATCGACCGCCTGTTCCAGCAGAGCGGTAGATGGCAGAAGGAAGCCCGCCCCAGCAGTTGGGGGGAACCCGAGACGGTTTTTGAGAATGAGCGCTTCTGGCAGGTCTTCGATGCCTGCATGCTCGTGCTGCCGGACAATCTGGCCCGTGTCTTTTCGCTACGCGAGTTGATGGGGCTCACGACCGAGCAGATCTGTCGTGAGCTGGCGATCAAGGAGAACAACTGCTGGACCATCCTGCATCGCGCCCGCTTGCGCCTACGGACGTGCATCGAACAAGGCTGGCTATCGGGAGGCAAATCATGATCATGTGTCGACGCGCCACGGAGCTGATGTCGCAGCGCCTCGATCGGCGACTGTCGTGGCCTGAGCGAGCCTCCCTGCGCTTTCATCTCGCCATGTGCGGCGCCTGCAGCCAATGCAGCCGACAGTTCGAGCTGCTGCACCGTGTCGCTTCTCGCTTCGACCCCGAACGCGACGACGAGCACGACCATTAACCGTTTGGTGAGGCGTATCCCCTTCCCGAGGCTCGGCCCTTGTCTCGTTTTCGCCCTGGGCCGGGCGGCTGGAAATCCCGCGACTTTCCCCTTTCTTTTCAGCTTTTTCATTATCTCGGTGTGAGAACGTACCGCCCCATATCGCTGTCCATATGAAGGCGGTATAGGGCACATTCGTGACGTAAAGTTAATTAATTTTTCCGTCTATAAGCCATTTATATATAAAGTTTAAACTTATGATAGGACACATTATCGAGCACCGTTTCGCATTCGATACTTTACCCAAGTTATATGATTTCTTTCCTTCGCCGAAGTAGGCTTCATCGACTATACCTATGCAACGTCACCTTTTGCTCACGACTCCCTTCGAGGCCAGGAAAAGCCCGAAAGGAGGCGAAACAAGCAGTCTGATGGTGTCAGGACGGGCAGCGACAATCATTGCCGATACAGGGAGGTCAAAGACCATGGGCAATGTAGCACTGAAGGGTTTCGATTCAGCTACAGAAAGTGACAGAGCCGGCCGTAAGTATGTAACTTCCAGCGTTATGACGCTGGAAGATCCTGAAATTGCGAGGCGGGGCGACGCCCATCGCAAACCGCCTGGAACAGGCACCTCGAATCATCCATCGCAACGCATCCTGTTCGTCACTCCCGAAATCGCCGATTTCGTCAAGGTCGGGGGGCTCGGCGATGTCTCTTCGGCGCTACCGCGGGCACTGGCGGCACATCATGACATTCGCATTCTTCTCCCGGCGTACCGAGAGGTACGCAACTCGCCAGTGAATATTCGCCGCGTCGGCCACCTGCCGGGGCATGCCGACCTGCCCGCCTGCGAGATCGGTGCGATGACCTGCGGCGACGGTCTGGTAATCTATGTGCTGCTCTGCCCCGAGCTCTACGAGCGCGAAGGGGGACCCTACGGGACCGGGCCGGGAGGCTACGGCAGTGGCGGCTGGGAGGACAACGACATCCGCTTTGCCCGCTTGTCGCTGGCCGCCGCCCAAATCGCCGCCGGCCGTGCCGGACTCGACTGGCAGCCCCAGTTGCTGCATCTCAACGATTGGGCATGTGGCCTGGCTCCGGCCTACCTCGCCTGGCAGGGGCTCACGGTACCCAGCGTTTTCACGATCCACAACCTGGCCTATCAGGGCCTGTACGACCAGACACGCTGCGCGGCACTGGGCATTCCCGAATCGGCCTTTCATATCGATGGGGTCGAATATTACGGCAAGCTCTCCTTCATGAAGGCGGGCATCGTCTACGCGTCTCACGTGACCACTGTGAGCGCGACCTATGCCCAGGAGATCACTACCCCCGAGTTCGGCTGTGGACTGGATGGCCTGCTGCGCTGCAAGGCGGATCAGGGCCGGCTGAGCGGCATCCCCAACGGCATCGACGACTCCTGGGATCCGCGCACCGACGCCCACCTGGTCCAGGCCTTCTCGGCGAATGACTGGCGCGGCAAACGGGCGAATGCCGACTATGTGCGCCATCGCTTCGGTCTGGCGCCCAGTGCTGGCCCGCTGTTTGCCATGGTGTCGCGCATGGTGCACCAGAAAGGCGTCGATCTGGTCATCGAGGCAGCTCCCAGCCTTGTCCAGGCTGGCGGCCAGTTGGTCTTCATCGGCAGTGGAGAACGCCGCGTGGAGGCCCAGTTGGATCGGCTGGCGGAGCGCTACCCGGGTGCCGTGGGGGTCTACATCGGCTTCGACGAGGATGAAGCACGCTGCATCTATGCGGGCAGCGACTTCCTGCTGATGCCGTCGCGCTTCGAGCCCTGCGGCCTGAGCCAGATGTACGCACAGCGCTTCGGCTCCTTGCCCATCGCCCACCGCACCGGCGGCCTGGCCGATACCATCGAGGATGGCGTTACCGGCTTCCTGTTCGATGAAGTCAACCTGGCCAGCTTCATGCAGGCGATTCAGCAGGCCTTCTCGGTCTACCACTCCACGGAGTTGTTCTATGCCATGCGGCGGGCGGCCATGACCGGACGCTATCACTGGCGCCAGTCGATCGCCCCCTATACGCAGCTCTATCAAAAGATCAGCGAAGAAGCCGGTGTGGAGGTGCCAGCCTCGGGATGAACGAAGCAGAGCGATTCCAGTACACCTTTGGCGCCCAGGTGATAGGACCGGACTGGACCCAGTTCGCGCTGTGGGCGCCCAGCGCCAGCCGGGTCGACCTCGAAGTGGAGGGCCTGGCGGCCATCGCCATGACCCACGCCGGCGAAGGGCGCTTCGTCGGCGAGGCGGCCTGTGATCACGGCGCCCGCTATCGCTACCGTGTCTTCCTCGACGACGCCGAGCAGGGCATCGCCATCCCCGACCCCGCCTCCCGCGCCCAGGCGGGCGGCATCGAGGGGATGAGCCTGGTGATCGATCCCTACCGCCATGCCTGGCGTCATGCCGACTGGCGGGGTCGCCCCTGGCACGAGACGGTGCTCTACGAGCTGCACCTGGGCACGCTGGGCGGGCTGGCGCAAGCGCGCCAGTGGCTGCCCTACCTGGCCGAGCTTGGCGTCACGGCGGTCGAGCTGATGCCGGTGGCGGCCTTTCCGGGAGCACGCAACTGGGGCTACGACGGCGTGCTGCCCTACGCCGTGGACGAGACCTACGGCGACCCCGACGCACTCAAGGCCTTCGTCGACGAGGCCCATGGCCTCGGCCTGATGGTTTTTCTCGACGTGGTCTACAACCACTTCGGTCCGGACGGCAACTACCTGCCGCGCTATGCCGGCGCCTTCTTTCGCAGCGATCGCCAGACTCCCTGGGGGCCGGCCATCGATTTTCGACAGCCCATGGTGCGTCGCTTTTTCATCGAGAACGCCCTGATGTGGCTCGATGAATATCGCCTCGATGGCCTGCGCTTCGATGCGGTGCATGCCATCGCTGAACGCGACTTCCTGCTCGAGATGGCCGAGGCCCTGCGCAGCCATATCGATCCGCGACGCTACGTGCATCTGGTTCTGGAGAACGAGCACAACGACGCCGAACTGCTCGGGCCCGGGCGCTTCACGGCGCAATGGAACGACGACTGGCACAACGTGATGCACGTGCTGCTCACCGGCGAGAGCGAAGGCTATTACGGCGACTTTGCCGAGGCCTCGACGCAAAAGCTGGCACGCTGCCTGGGAGAGGGTTTCATCTACCAGGGGGACGAAACCCACCGAGGCACGCCTCGCGGCAGCCCGAGCGCTCATCTGCCGCCGACTGCCTTCGTCGCCTTTCTGCAGAACCACGACCAAGTAGGCAACCGCGCCATGGGCGAGCGCCTGACTCTGCTCGCCGAACCGGAGACATTGGCAGCCGCCACGCTGACGCTATTGCTCTCGCCCATGGTGCCGCTGCTGTTCATGGGCGAGGAGTGGGCCAGCGAGCGGCCCTTTCTGTTCTTCACCGACCACCGCACCGAGCTGGCCAAGGCCGTGCGCGAGGGCCGCCGCGCGGAGTTCGCCGCCTTCGGTGCCTTTCAGGACCCGGCGTCGCGCGCCGCCATTCCCGACCCCAACGACGCGGCGACGTTCGAGTCCTCACGGCCCGACCTCGCCGCTCGCGATGTCGCCCACCATGCCGACTGGCTGGCCTTCGTTCGCCGCCTGCTGGCGATCCGCCACGCCGAGATCGTGCCACGCCTCGATGGCGCCCGCGCCTTGGGCGCAGAAGTCCTCGACGAGGGCGCCGTCGTGGCCCGCTGGCAGATGAGCGACGATACCCAACTGGTCATCGCCATGAACCTGAGCGAACGGCCTGTGGCGACCAGCGCTTTCGGCGTCGGACGGCACCTGTACGAGACCCGCGAGGGCGCGGCAGTCGCTACCGAGAGCGGCAGCCTACCGGCGCGCTGCGCCGCGGCCTGGCTGAGGTCAGGTCCCGGCGATGAGGAGATCAGTGCATGAGCGAGCAACGCCTGACGCAGCTAGCCGATGCCGCCGGCCTGATCCTCGAATGGGAAGACAGCGAGGGCCGTACGCACCGGCTCTCCGCCGATACCCAGCGCGAGCTGCTCGCCCGGCTCGGCTATCCCGCCGACAGCCCCGACGATCTCGCGGCGAGTATGGAACGACTGCGAACTCCCGCATCACCCGAGCAGTGGCCGCCGCTTATCACCACCGAGCGTGGCATCGCCACCGACCTGCCGTCACCGCTTCCTGCCGGCACCGTATTTAGCCTGCATCTCGAACAGGGCGACCTGTTACACGATCGACTAGACAAGCGCGGTCGCCTCCCCCCGGTCGGGGTAGCCGGCTACCATCGCCTGCTGGTCGCCGACCGCGAGCTGACCCTGGCCGTGGCCCCACCGCGCTGCTATACCCCAGCCGATGCCGAGGGTAGCGAAGCGCCACGCCTGTGGGGCCTGGCGGTGCAACTCTACGCCCTGCGCCGTCCCGGCGACGGCGGCATAGGCGATGTCCTGGCGCTGGAGCAACTCGTGCATAACGCCGCCCAAGCCGGCGCCGCGGCGCTGGCCGTAAGCCCGACGCATGCCATGTTCAGCGCCGACCTAACGCACTACAGCCCCTATTCGCCATCGAGCCGTCTGCTCTACCACGCGCTGCACGCCGCCCCCGAGGCCCTGCTCGGCGAGGCCGCGGTCGCAACGGCCGTTGAACGCTGTGGGCTGGGCGAAATCAAGGCGCAGCTGGAAGCGCACGAGCTGATCGACTGGCCCCGCGCGGCAGAGACCAAGCTCGCCTGGCTGCGCGCCCTCTACGACGAGCTGATGCAGCGCCAGGACAGCGACGCACAGCGAACCCGCCAGTCGCTCTCGATTTTCCGCGAGGCGGGCGGGACCATGCTCGAGAATCACTGTCGCTTCGAGGCGCTGATGCAGCATCTGGGCGAGCGCGACTGGCGCCGCTGGCCGGCGACGCTGCGCGACCCGGCCAGCCCCGATGTGGCCCGCTTTGCCGAGGAGCATGCGCATGAAAGCGGTTTTCATGCCTTCCTGCAGTGGCTGGCCAGCGAAGGGCTCGCCCGCGCCCAGGCCTCGGCCCGTGAGGCCGGCATGCCGGTTGGGCTGATCGCCGATCTGGCCGTGGGGGCCGATGCCGCCGGCAGCCAGGCCTGGAGCCGCCAGGATGAGATGCTCGAGGGCCTGTCGATCGGCGCCCCACCGGACACCTTCAACGTCCATGGCCAGGATTGGGGGCTCGCGCCCTTCTCGCCCCAAGGGCTGGTACGTTCGGGCTTTCGTAGCTTCATCGACATGTTGCGCGCCGGCTTCGCCCATGCCGGAGGGCTTCGCATCGATCATGTGCTGGGACTCATGCGCCTGTGGCTGGTGCCTCATGGCGCCGCGCCCACCGAGGGAGGCTACGTGCGCTACCCGCTGACCGACCTGCTGCGACTGGTGGCGCTGGAGTCCTGGCGCCACCGTGCCATCGTCATCGGCGAGGACCTGGGCACCGTCGCTCCGGGCTTTCGCCAACAGTTGTCACGCCACGGCATCCTCGGCATGCGTGTGCTGTGGTTCGAGCGCGACGAGGAAGGTGGCTTCCTGTCACCGGTCAAGTGGTCGCACCACGCCATCGCCACCAGTTCGACCCACGACCTGCCCACCCTGGCCGGCTGGTGGGCCGGGCGCGACATCGAATGGCGCAGCCGATTCGGCCTGCTGGCCGACGATCGGGATGCCGACGACGAGTACGCCGAGCGCCGTGTCGAGCGGTCGCGACTAGCTCGTGCGTTGCATCTGGTCGATGACCACGTGCCGGAGTCGCCTCTCGACGCTGCCGCCCTGCCCGCCTCGCAGGTGCTCGATGCCTGCGTGCGCCGGCTGGGGTTCACGCCGGCGCCGCTCACGCTGCTGCCGGTGGAGGATGCCCTGGGGCTGGAAGAACAGGCCAACCTGCCGGGCACGCTCGACGAGCATCCCAACTGGCGGCGGCGCCTGCCGGACGACGCCGAACGTCTGCTCGCCTCGCCCGAGGTGGCAGGTCGCCTGGCCGCCCTCGCCGAGGCTCGCCAGCAAGCTCGCCAAGACGCCCAGGGAGGGGCTAGCGATGAGTGAGATTCGTGCCACCGTTCGCCTGCAATTCCATCGCGGCTTTACCCTCGACGATGCCGCGCAGTGGGTGGGCTACTACGCCCGGCTCGGCATCAGCCATATCTATGCCTCGCCGCTACAGATGTCGCGGGCCGGCTCGCCCCACGGCTATGACGGCATCGATCCCACCCGCATCGACCCCGAACTCGGCGGCGAAGCGGCGCTGGAACGTCTAGTCGCACGGCTGCGCGAACACGGCATGGGTCTGATACTGGATATTGTGCCCAATCACGTCGCGGTGGGGGGCTCGCAGAATTCCTGGTGGCAGGACGTGCTCGCCTGGGGCCAGGCTAGCCCCTATGCCGGCTTCTTCGATATCGATTGGCACCCTGCCGACCCGCTGCTGGCCGGCAAGCTGCTGCTGCCCTTCCTCGGCGAACCTTATGCCGAGGCGCTGCATTCGGCCGACCTCGCGCTGCGCCACGATCCAGACACGACGAGCTTCCACGTCGCTTATCACGAGCACCGCTTTCCTCTCGACCCATGTGGCTACGGCGATGTGCTGCGTCTCGCCGAGCATGCGGCATTGTGGAACCTGGCGCCTCACTTCGACGCCCTGCAGCAACGCGACGACGCCTACACTGCGGTCGCCGAGTGCCGCCGAGAGTTGCGCCAGGCGCTCACGGAGCCCTCGGCACAGCAGGCGCTCACGCAGGCCTTGGCGTTGTTCGACGGTACCACCCGGGGCGGCGCCATTCGCCTGCATGACCTGCTCGAGCGTCAGCACTATCGTCTGGCGTGGTGGCGTAGCGGTGCCGACGAGATCAACTGGCGGCGCTTCTTCGACATCACCGAACTCGGCGGGCTGCGCATCGAACAACCCGAGGTGTTCGAGGCGGTTCACGCCCTGCCGCTGCGCCTGGTGGAGCAAGGCTGGATAGACGGCCTGCGCGTCGATCACGTCGACGGCCTTGCCGACCCGCGCGGCTACTGCCGCCGACTGCGCGCCCGGCTTGGCGAAATCCAGAAACGGCGGCCGCAGGGCGCGGTGCGCCACGTGGCGATCTTCGTCGAGAAGATCCTGGCCGCCGACGAAACCCTGCACCGCGACTGGGGCGTCGACGGCACCACCGGCTACGAGCTGATGAACGCAGTTTCCGCCGTGCAGCACGACCCGGCCGGCGCCGAGCCGCTAGGTAATCTATGGCGTGACGTCAGCGGCCGTGAACCGGACTTCCTTGCCGAGGTGCGCCTAGCGCGGCGCGAGGTACTCACGACCCTGCTGACCAGCGAATTCGAGGCCTGCGCCCGCGCCCTGCATGCGGTGGCCCGCCACTCCCTGGCGACCCGGGACATCACCCTGGCCGCGGTGCGCCGGGCGTTGACGGCGCTGATCGTGCATTTCCCGGTCTACCGCACCTACGCTGACGATGGCGGCCGCCCCGAACTCGATGCACCCTTCTTCGACCAGGCCATGGCCGGTGCCCGCGGCGAGCTGAGCCCGCCCGATGCCAGCGTGCTGGAATGGCTGGAATACTGGTTGGGCGGCGAGGCGCCAGCCGGTGCCGCGGACGCCGACGAGCGCTGGCTGCGCCAGCGCGCCATCGTGCGCTTCCAGCAGCTCACCTCGCCGGTGGCGGCCAAGGCCGTGGAAGATACTGCCGGCTATCGCAGCGCGGTGCTGATCTCGCGCAACGACGTGGGCTTCGACGGCGAGCACCTCAGTCACTCGCCTCGCCAGTTTCACGAGGCCAACGCCTGGCGGGCACGACATTTCCCCCATGGCCTGGTCGCGACGGCCACCCACGACCACAAGCGCGGTGAGGATGTGCGCGCCCGTCTGGCCGCGTTGAGCGAGAATGCCAGCGGCTTTGCCACCCGGGTCGAGCGCTGGCGCGACCTGGCCGCCCCGCTGCGCCAGGTGTTAGCCGAAGGGCCCGCGCCCTCACCGGGCGACGAGCTGATCCTCTACCAGATGCTGCTCGGCGCCTGGTCGCCCACGCTGGTGCGCGGCGACACCGATGCCATGCAGCGCTTTGCCGAACGACTGGCCCAGTGGCAGCAGAAGGCACTACGCGAAGCCAAGCTGCGCACGCACTGGCTGTGGCCCGACGATGCCTACGAGAATGCCTGTCGCGAATACCTGCAGGGCGTGCTGGCCACGCCCGAGCTGTGTCGGGAGCTGGAAGCGGCAGCCCGCGAGCTGGACCTGCCGGGAGCGCTCAACGGCCTGGCGCAGACGGCGCTTCGTCTGACCGTGCCCGGCGTGCCCGACCTCTACCAGGGCTGTGAATTCTGGGACTACAGCCTGGTCGACCCCGACAATCGTCGCCCGGTCGACCATGCCGTGCGCCAAGCCGCTCTGGAGCAGGACCATGAGCCCGCCGCGGCGCTGGAACACTGGCGGGACGGCAGCGTCAAGCAGGCCATGATCGCCCGCCTGCTGGCACTGCGCCACGCCCATCGAGACCTCTTTACCCATGGCGACTACCGCCCCGTGGCGGTGGAGGGCGAACACGAAGACAGGCTCGTCGCCTTTCTACGCCAGCATGGCGACCAGCAGCTGCTGGTGACGGTGCCACGCCTGTGCGCGGCGCTACTCGAAGGCGCCGAACGGCCCCACGTGCCTTCATCGCGCTGGGGCAATACTCGGGTGCGGGTTACCGGCGAGTCGTGCGCCGCTTGGCAAAGTGCGCTGACCGGTACCACCCTGAGAGCAACGGACGAAAGCCTTGCCGCTGGGGAACTGCTATCGGCATTTCCCGTCGGTATCCATATACGAGACATGCACAGGCATGGGGAGAGCTAGGATGGCTAACGAAGAGCGTGTACGGAACCTGGCCTACAAGATCTGGGAATCGGAGGGCCGCCCCGAAGGACAGCAGGAGCGCCACTGGGACATGGCACTGCGGATCGTCATTGCCGAAGAGGAGGAAGGCATCGACGTCGAACTCGACGAGGTCGGCGAACCGGTGGATGAGCCACCCATACTGGAAGACGACCTGCCGCTCGAGGATGACGAGACCGGCATCCAGGAGAATCGCCTGCCGCTGGATTCTCCCGACGGCGAGCCCGACTTCGACGAGCTGCCCTATCGCGACGACCGCGACGTCGCCCAGGACGAGCCGGTGCAGGATCGCGCCAGCCCAGGCCCGGCTCCGGACGAGCCCGAACCCACGGCGGCGTCGACACGCCCGCTACCGGCCGAGCAGGCCACCGGCACCGGGGCTCAGCAGCAGGATACCGCCAACCGCGGCGGGCCAGACGCCCCGGCGACCTCACCGGAACCCGGCCCGGGGCCGATGGAGCCGCTGCCGCCGGAATCGGCCACGGCCAAGCGCACCCGCAAGCCACGGCGCGCCGACGATGGCCTGACCCAGCCCGATGCCACCGATACGTCCCAGGCACCGGGCAAGACCGCCGGGAACGGCACCAAGCGCAACCGTGGCGCAACGTCGAAGACGACCTCCTCCGCCGCCAAGAGTGGCAAGAGCACAGCAAGCAGCAGCCGCACGAAAACGCGCAAATAGCGCGAGACGTGATCGGTATGGGACAGGAGATCCACAGCATTCAAGGACGAGCAGATGAACGATATGAGGCAGGAGCCGCAACAGAACGAACCCGCCACGACAGCCGAGCCGCCCAGCGTTATCCGTCGCTCGCGGGTTCGTGAGGGTTGGCCGTTCCCGCTGGGCGCGACCTGGGATGGGCTGGGTGTCAATTTTGCGCTGTTTTCGGCCCACGCCACCAAGGTCGAGCTGTGCCTGTTCGACGACACCGGCACCCAGGAAGTGGAGCGTATCGAGCTCCCCGAGTTCACCGACGAGGTGTGGCACGGCTACCTGCCCGATGTGCGCCCCGGCCAACTCTACGGTTACCGGGTGCATGGCCCCTACGAACCGGAGGAGGGGCATCGCTTCAACCCCAACAAGTTGCTGCTCGACCCCTATGCCAAGCAGATCGTCGGCGAGCTGACCTGGGACGAGGCCCTGTTCGGCTATACCATCGGTCACCCCGACGGCGACCTCAGCTTCGACGAGCGCGACAGCGCCCCGTTCATGCCGCGCTGCAGAGTCATCGACCCCGCCTTCACCTGGGGCCGTGCGCAAGGCGTCCAGTTGCCATGGAACCGCACGGTGATCTACGAGACCCACGTGCGCGGCTATACCATGCGTCATCCAGCGGTGCCGGAAGCGCTGCGCGGAACCTTCTCGGGGTTGATGGTCAACGAGGTGGTCGACTACATCCACTCGTTGGGCGTGTCGTCAATCGAGTTGTTGCCGATCCACGCCTTCGTTGACGATCAGCACTTGCTCGAGCGCGGCCTGCGCAATTACTGGGGCTACAACTCCCTGGGCTTCTTCGCCCCGCACTCGCGCTATCTCTCGGGCAAGAACATCAATGAATTCAAGCAAATGGTGGCCTGCTATCACGCCGCTGGCCTCGAAGTAATCCTCGACGTGGTCTACAACCACACCGCAGAAGGCAACGAGCTCGGCCCGACCCTGTCGTTCAAGGGCATCGACAATGCCTCCTACTACCGGCTGCTGCCGGATGAACCGCGCTACTACATCGACGATACCGGCACCGGCAATACGCTGAACCTGAGCCACCCAAGGGTGCTGCAGATGGTCACCGACTCGCTGCGCTACTGGGCCACCGAGATGCGCGTCGACGGTTTCCGCTTCGACCTGGCGACGATCCTCGGCCGCGAACCCCATGGTTTCGACGAGGGCGGGGGCTTCCTCGACTCCTGCCGCCAGGACCCTGTGCTCAGCCAGGTCAAGCTGATCGCCGAGCCTTGGGACTGTGGGCCCGGCGGCTACCAGGTGGGCGGTTTTCCGCCGGGCTGGGCGGAGTGGAACGACCGCTTTCGCGATACCGTTCGTGCCTTCTGGCGCGGCGACGAAGGCCAGTTGGCCGAGCTTGCCTCGCGACTGATGGGCTCGGCGGACCTGTTCGATCGGCGCGGGCGGCGTCCCTTCGCTTCGGTCAACTTCATTACCGCCCATGACGGCTTCACTCTGCACGATCTGGTGGCCTACGACGACAAGCACAACGAGGCCAACGGAGAAGACAACCAGGACGGCCACGATCATAACCTGTCGTGGAATCACGGCGAGGAGGGCCCCACCGCAGATCCCGCCATCCGCTCGCTACGGCTACGCCAGATCCGCAATTTCCTGGCCACCCTGCTGTTTTCTCAAGGCACGCCGATGCTGCTCGCCGGCGACGAGTTGCTGCGCACCCAAGGGGGTAACAACAACGCCTACTGCCAGGACAACGAGACCAGTTGGCTCGACTGGAATCTGGAGGGCGGCGCACACGACATGATCGAATACCTGCGCCGGCTCGTCGAGCTGCGCATGCGCTTCCCCATCCTGCGTCGCGGGCGTTTCCTGTCCGGCGAATACAACGAAGAGATGGGGCTCAAGGAGGTGACCTGGCTCGCCCCCGACGGCAGCGAGATGGACGTGGCGCGCTGGGAGGATCCCGAAGCGCGCAGCCTCGGCGTACTGCTGGATGGCCGCGCGCGCCTTTCAGGCATTCGACGCACCGGCGACGACCGCTCGCTGCTGGTCCTGTTCAATGCCAGCCCCGATAGAGTCACGTTCCGTTTGCCCGAGGTGCCACGCGGCGTCGGCTGGGTGTGCCGGCTCGATACCAGCCGCCCCCTCGACGAAGCCCCCCTTTACTGTGCCTTTGGCGACGAACAAGAGATGGAGGAGCGTTCGCTGGTCCTGTTTGAGCTGTTGCAGGAAACCGGCCCCCTGGATATCCAGGCATGAGGGGTACCTGAAGGCCTGGTGGCTGGCCAAGGAATAAACAGAAAGGAGCATGCGATGAGTTCAATTCCGTACTCGGCGCCAGTCGCCGACCCGACGCAGGAGCCGGAACAGGACCATGTCATGGCGGCCATCCATGCGCCACGCATCGCCATCGAGTCGGTGAAGCCGTCTCTGGATCACGGTCGCTTCGCTGCTAAGTCCATCGTCGACGAGCCGATCACCGTCAGTGCGAAGATCTTCGCCGACGGCCATGACATTCTGGCCGCCGCTATCTGCTGGTTCGATCCCGAAGGCCATCAGCACCGCGAGCCCATGCATCAGGTACCGCCGCTGGGCCTGGATAACTTCGAGGGACGCTTCACACCTCGTCATGTCGGAGCACACCGTTTCCTCATCGAAGCCTGGTGGGACATCTACGCCACCTACCGCCACGAACTCTTCAAGAAGCATCATGCCGGCGTGCCGGTGGGACTCGAACTCGAGGAGGGCAGGCGTGAGGTCGTCCAGGCAATCGAGCGCAGCGAAGGCGATCTCAGAATGGCGCTCGAGGCCACCCTTGAGCGCTTCCAACGGCTCGAGTCCGATGCCGAACGGGTTGCCCTGCTACTCGACACCGATACCGCGCAGCTCATGCACGCAGCGGACAATCGCCCGCACCTGACCCGGAGCGATGTCCTCTATCCTCTGGACGTGGAGCGCCGTAGGGCCCGCTTTTCCAGTTGGTACGAGCTGTTTCCCCGCTCGGAAACCGACAGCCCGCATCGTCACGGTACCTTTCGTGACGTGCAAGCGCGCCTCCCCATGATTCGCGACATGGGCTTCGACGTCCTCTATTTTCCGCCCATTCACCCCGTCGGGCGCACGCACCGGAAGGGACCCAACAATTCACTTGAAGCAGGGCCGGACGATCCCGGCAGCCCCTACGCCATCGGTAGCAAGGAGGGAGGTCATGAATCGATACATCCGGAACTTGGCACGCGAGACGATTTCCGTGATCTGGTACGCGCTGCAGCCGATCATGGCCTGGAAATCGCGTTGGACTTCGCCATCCAGTGCTCGCCCGACCATCCCTGGCTCGAGAAACACCCCGGTTGGTTCTCATGGCGTCCCGATGGGTCTATCCGTTACGCGGAGAACCCGCCCAAGAAATATCAAGACATCGTCAACGTCGATTTCTATGCCGAGGAAGCGATCCCTTCGCTATGGATCGAGCTGCGCGACATCGTACAAGGCTGGATCGGCGAAGGCGTGAAGATATTTCGCGTCGACAATCCCCATACCAAGCCACTGCCCTTCTGGGAGTGGCTGATTGCCGATATTCGCCGCCGCGACCCGTCGGTGATCTTCCTGGCCGAGGCCTTCACACGGCCTGCGATGATGCTGCGACTCGGCAAGCTGGGCTTCAACCAGAGCTACACCTACTTCACCTGGCGCCATTCCAAGCAGGAACTGACCGAGTACTTCACCCAGTTGAACGAATCGCCGCTGCGCGAGGGCTATCGGCCCAATTTCTTTGTCAACACACCGGACATCAACCCCTACTTCCTGCAGTCTTCGGGACGGCCCGGCTTTCTGCTGCGAGCGGCTCTCGCTGCCTTGGGGGCAGGCTCATGGGGAGTGTATTCGGGCTTCGAGCTGTGCGAGGGAGAACCGGTGCCGGGCAAGGAGGAGTACCTCGATTCGGAGAAGTACGAGATCCGGCCTCGTGACTATACCGCGCCCGGCAACATCACCTACGAGATCGCTCAGCTCAATCGCATCCGACGGGAAAACCCGGCGCTGCAGACCCACCTGGGGCTGGCCTTCTACACGGTACACAACGAGAGGATCCTGCTCTTCGGCAAGCGTACCGAGACGCTGGACAACTTTATTCTCGCTGCCATCAGCCTCGACCCGTTCGAGGCTCAGGAGGGAATTTTCGAATTACCGCTGTGGGAATTCGGACTGCCCGATGACGCCGACCTGCAGGGGGAGGACCTGATGAGCGGGCATCGCTGGACCTGGCACGGCAAGTGGCAATCGCTGCGACTCGAACCGTGGCATCAGCCCTTCGCCATCTGGCGCATCCGCCCGATTCATTAGCCACCGGTACGCGTACCCACAAGCAAAGAGGGCATGGCCATGATGGACGCCAGCAGCGAATCGCACGCCGTCGAGACCCTCGATTTTCTCGACGACCCCCTCTGGTACAAGGACGCCGTCATTTACCAGGTTCACGTCAAATCGTTCTTCGATGCCAACGATGACGGCATCGGCGATTTCAAGGGGCTGATCCAGAAGCTCGACTACATCGTCAGCCTCGGCGTGAATACCCTCTGGGTTCTGCCGTTCTATCCTTCGCCGCGGCGCGACGATGGCTATGATATCGCCGAATACACCGGCGTCAGCCCAGACTACGGCACGCTGGAGGATGCCCGGCAATTCATCGACGAAGCACACCGTCGTGGGCTGCGGGTGCTGACCGAGCTGGTCATCAACCATACCTCCGACCAGCACGAATGGTTCCAGCGCGCCCGGCGGGCGCCGCCCGGCTCACCGGAGCGGGACTTCTACGTTTGGTCGGACACCGACCTTAAGTACCCCGGCACTCGCATCATCTTTCTCGATACCGAAGCGTCCAACTGGACGTGGGATCCGGTGGCAGGCGCCTACTACTGGCACCGCTTCTATGCACATCAACCCGATCTCAATTTCGATAACCCTCGAGTGCTCGAGGAGATACTGAAGGTCATGGAGTACTGGCTCGACATGGGCGTCGATGGGCTACGCCTGGACGCCATTCCCTATCTCGTCGAACGCGAGGGCACCAACAACGAGAACCTTCCCGAGACCCACGAAGTCCTCAAGAAGATTCGCGCGGTGATAGACGAACGCTATCCGGACCGCATGCTGCTAGCCGAAGCCAACCAGTGGCCGGAGGATACCCGCCCCTACTTCGGCGACGGCGACGAATGCCACATGGCGTTTCACTTCCCGCTGATGCCGCGCATGTACATGGCCCTGGCCCAGGAGGATCGTTTCCCGATCACCGACATCCTGCGCCAGACTCCCGAAATCCCCCCCAACTGCCAGTGGGCCATCTTCCTGCGCAACCACGACGAGCTGACGCTCGAGATGGTCACCGACAAGGAGCGCGACTACCTCTGGAGTCACTACGCCGCCGATCGCCGGGCGCGCATCAACCTGGGGATACGCCGGCGTCTGGCGCCGCTGCTGGAGCGCGACCGCAGGCGTGTCGAGCTGCTCAACAGCCTGCTGCTATCGATGCCGGGCACGCCGGTGCTCTACTACGGCGACGAAATCGGCATGGGCGACAACATCTACCTTGGCGACCGCGACGGGGTGCGCACGCCGATGCAATGGTCGGTGGATCGCAACGGGGGCTTCTCTCGAGCCGATCCGGCAAGCCTCGTACTGCCGGCGATCATGGACCCGCTCTACGGCTACCAGGCCGTCAACGTCGAAGCCCAGCTGCGCGACCCGCACTCGCTGCTTAACAACATGCGGCGCCTGCTCGCGGTGCGCGATCAGCATCGTGCCTTCAGCCGCGGCACCATGCGGCCTCTCTATCCGGCCAATCGACACATCCTCGCCTACCTGCGCGAAATGACGCTCGATGATGGCAATACGGAAACGCTGCTATGCGTGGCCAACATGGCACGCACCGCTCAGGCAGTGGAACTCGACCTCTCCGCCTTCGCCGGCCAGGTACCGGTGGAGATGGTCGGCGGCAGTGCCTTTCCGCCGATCGGACGGACACCGTACCTGCTCACCCTGCCGCCCTATGGCTTCTTCTGGTTCCTGCTGGCGCCAGAGTCCGCCATGCCTGAATGGCATGTGCCGGCACCCGAGCCCATGCCGGAATACGTCACGCTGATCATCAAGCGACAACTCGAGGAGATCTTCCAGGCTCCGGCGCGACACCTGCTCGAGCGCGAGACCCTGCCCAGCTACCTGCCCAAGCGACGCTGGTTCGCCACCAAGCAGGCCCATATCGATCAGGTGCGCATGCTCTACGTGGCCCGACTGGAGCACAGCCAGCACGCCATGCTGCTCTCTGAGCTGGAAGTCCACCATGCCGAGGGCATCGAATGCTACCAGTTGCCGCTGGCTTTTCTCGGCGAGGAGGAGCAGACCAGCGCCCTGCCCCAGCAGCTCGCCATGGCACGGGTACGCCGCTTCCACGAGGTGGGGCTGCTGACCGATGCGCTGACGCTCGACGCCTTTGCCCTGGCGATTCTCGAGGCCATGCGCCAATGCAGCAAACTGCCTTGCACCACCGGCGAGCTCCGTTTTCTGCCCACTGACGTCTTCGCCGAGCTGGAACTATCCGACACCTTCGAGGTGGAGCAGCAGAGCGCGGAGCAGTCCAACAGCTCGGTGATCATCGGTCGCCAGCTGGTGCTCAAGCTATTCCGTAAAGTGGAGCCTGGGGTCCATCCCGAGGCGGAGGTCGGCCGCTATCTCACCGAGCGCGGCTTCACCCATATCGCGGCACTGCTGGGCGAGGTGGCCCGCTTCGACGAGCAGGGAACACCACAGACGCTGATGATCCTGCAGAGTTTTATCGATAACCAGGGCGATGCCTGGGCGTGGTTCCGTGCCACGCTGGGACGCGCGGTTCGCGAGGCAATGACCGATCGGGAGTTGGGTCATGGCGGCGTTCTCGAAGAGACGGGCTATGGCGCCTGCGAGGAGCTGGAAACTTTCGCTACCACGCTGGGCATGCGATTGGGCGAAATGCATGCCGTGCTGGCCTCGCCCTGCGATGACCCGGCCTTCCGTGCCGAAATTGCCTCGCACACGCATGTCGCACAGTGGACACGCCGGGTGCGCGAGCGCGTCGAGGAAGCCTTGGCACTGCTCGAGCGCCAGGCAAAACAGTGCGACGAGGCCGAGCAGCAGATGATCGAACGGATCCTGGCAAGCCGTGATTCGCTCTCGGCCGCCATCGATTCCATCGCTGCGCTGGCCGAGGGCAGCCTACTGACTCGCATCCACGGTGACCTGCATCTGGGCCAGGTGCTGGTCGCCCACGACGACGCTTTTATCATCGACTTCGAGGGTGAGCCCGACCGCCCGCTGGAGGAGCGCCGCGCCAAGGACAGCCCGCTGCGGGACGTGGCGGGAATGCTGCGCTCCTTCGACTACGCCTTCGCCCGAGTGGATGAGATACGCCCCGGCGGTGAAAGTGAAGAGTGGCAGGATGACAGCAGCCACGAAGTGGCGGAGCGCTGCCTGCTTCACGCTCGCCAGGCCTTCCTTAACGCCTACTGGCAGGCCACGCAGGCCCTGCCGCACGAGTGGAAGCATCCAGCCGGCGCAGCCGCGGCGGTCGATCTGTTCGTCCTCGAGAAGACCGCCTATGAAGTCGCCTACGAAATTTCCAATCGTCCTGCCTGGCTAGGCGTGCCGCTGCGGGGTCTGGCAGCGCTGGTCGAGCAATGGGACAAAGGAGAACCAGATGAATGATCTCACCGCCAGGCCAATGCCGGACAAGAGCCTGTGGCTACCCGAGGAAGAAGCGGAGGCACTGGCACGCGGCAGCCATGGCAATCCGTTCTCGGCACTCGGTGTTCACCAGAGCGATGACGGACCTTTCCTGAGAGCATTCCTGCCCGGCGCTCTTGGCGTAGACGTGCTCGATCGCCCGGACGGTAGCTTTCGTTGCTGCCTGACGGGCATGCAGATTCCCGGCCTCTTTGCCGGCCGCCTGCCGTATGCGGCCCCCTACTCCCTACGCATCCGCTGGCCCAGCGGGGAACAGCTGACCGAGGACCCCTACAGCTTCGGCCTGCTGCTCGGTGAAATGGATCTCTACCTGATTGGCGAGGGAACTCACCGCCACCTGGGCCAATGTCTAGGCGCCCAGCCCATGGAAGTGGATGGCGTGGAGGGCGTGCGCTTCGCCGTCTGGGCACCCAATGCCCGGCGGGTCTCGGTAGTGGGCAACTTCAATAGTTGGGACGGGCGCCGCCACGTGATGCGCCTGCGTCACCCTGCAGGCGTGTGGGAGCTGTTCGTGCCGCGCCTCGGACCCGGCGAATCGTACAAGTACGAGATCCTCGATGCGCAGGGCGCCCTCGGCCTGCGCGCCGATCCCGTGGCGCTCGCCACCGAGACCCCGCCGAATACCGCCTCGGTAGTGGCCGACACCCGGCCTTTCACCTGGCATGACGACGAATGGCTCACCCATCGGGGCGAAAGGCACGCACCGAACCGACCGATCAGCATCTACGAGGTACACGCCTCCTCATGGCGCAAGCACGGTGGCGACAACGGCGAACTCTACAGCTGGCGCGAGCTCGCCGAGCACCTGATTCCCTACGTACTGGAAATGGGCTTCACCCACGTCGAACTGCTGCCCATCATGGAGCATCCGTTCGGCGGTTCCTGGGGCTACCAGCCCTTGAGCCAGTTCGCCCCCAGCGGCCGATTCGGCACGCCCGGCGACTTCGCCTATTTCGTCGACCAGTGCCATCGGGCGGGACTCGGCGTGATACTCGACTGGGTGCCGGCTCACTTCCCCACCGACCCCCACGGCCTGGCGCGCTTCGACGGCACCGCGCTGTACGAGTACGAGCATCCTTTCGAGGGCTTCCATCAGGATTGGGATACCTTCATCTACAACTGGGGTAGGCGCGAGGTGCACGGCTTCCTGCTGGCCTCGGCGGTGCATTGGCTGCGCCACTTTCATGTCGATGCACTGCGCGTCGATGCCGTCGCTTCGATGCTCTATCGCAACTATTCGCGCAACGAAGGAGAGTGGATCCCCAACAAGTACGGCGGGCATGAAAACCTGGAGGCAATCGACTTCCTGCGCCACCTCAACGACGTCGTCAGCGAGGAAGCCCCCGGTGCGGTGGTGATCGCCGAGGAATCCACGGCCTGGCCCGGGGTCACTCAGCCCACTGCCAAAGGCGGCCTGGGTTTCGCCTACAAGTGGAACATGGGTTGGATGCACGACACCCTGAGCTATATCGGCGAGGACCCCATCCACCGCAGGTACCATCACCACAACATGACCTTTCCCATGGTCTATGCCTTCTCGGAGCACTATGTACTGCCCATCTCCCACGATGAGGTGGTGCATGGCAAGGGGTCGCTGATCGGCAAGATGCCCGGCGACGAGTGGCAGCAGTTCGCCAACCTGCGCGCCTATCTCGCCACCATGTGGACACAGCCCGGCAAGAAGCTGCTGTTCATGGGCTGCGAATACGGCCAGTGGCGAGAATGGAGCCATGACCGCGAACTCGACTGGTTCCTGCTCAACGAACCGCGCCATAGCGGCGTTCGCCAGTTGCTCACCGACCTCAACCATCTATACGTGAAGCATTCGTCCCTGCACGAATGCGACTTCGACCCTCACGGGTTCACCTGGGTGGTGAGCAACGACGATACCAATAGCGTCTTCGCCTGGCTGCGGTGGAGCGCTACGGGAGAGCCGTTGCTGATCGTTGCCAACCTGACGCCGGTGCCCCGCGAGGGCTATCGCCTGGGCGTGCCACGGCCAGGACGCTGGGAGGAAATCTTCAACAGCGATGCCGAGTGCTACGGTGGCTCGAACGTGGGCAACCTGGGCCAGTTGGAATCCGACGATTCTCCGCTTCACGGCCAGACCGCCAGCCTGGCGATGACGCTACCGCCGTTGGCGGTGGTGATACTGCAACCTGCCGAGCCAGCCTGAACCGTATCGATACCGGTATCGGTAAAAGTGCAAGCGGCCTGGTGGCGCGAATGCAATGGACCGAACTGAAAAATCCTGTGATCACGAGGAGCGGTAAATGCGGGCAATGCTTCAGCCTGTCAAATCGATACTCTGGAGTGTAACCTTCCTGCTACTTGGCAACGGTCTGATCAATACCCTGCTGACGCTGCGCGGCAGCGACGAGGGCTTCTCGTCGACGATGGTGGGCGTGATCATGTCGGCCTATTTCGTCGGCTTCACCTGCGGCACCTGGATCAGCGGCAGACTGATTCGCCGCGCCGGCCACATCCGCACCTTCGCCTTCTGCGCCGCGCTCTGTGCCTCCGGCGCCCTGCTGCACATCATCTTCGTCGATCCCTGGGTATGGATCGTGCTGCGCTTCCTCTACGGGCTGGCTTTCGTCACGTTGATGACGGTGATCGAGAGCTGGCTCAACGGACAGGCCGCCAGTCATGAGCGCGGCCGCATATTCGCCACCTATATGCTGGTCAACCTGGGGGCGATTGCCGTCGCTCAGCAGATCCTGCGCCTGGACACGCCGGGCGGTTTCCTGCTCTTCGCCGTCACCGCGATCCTGATCAGTTGGGCGCTGCTACCGATCACCATGACTCGGCGCCAGCAGCCGACGGTGCCCGAAAACGCCAAGAGCAGCCTCAAGTCGCTGATCGGATTCGCCCCGCTATCGGTCACCGCCTCGGTGCTCTCGGGGCTGGCGATGGGCGCCTTCTGGGGCATGGCGCCGCTCTACGCTCGTCAGTTGGGCTGGAGCGCCGCCGACATAGGGACGCTGATGAGCGTCACGATACTCGGCGGGGCACTCCTGCAGCTGCCTATCGGCCGCTTCTCCGACAAGCATGACCGTTGCCAGGTCCTGACCTGGGTGGTGATCGCAGCCGCCGCGCTCGCCGCCACGATGCCCTTCGCGCCCAACCAGGCGGTCCTGATGAGCGTGTTCTTCCTGTGGGGCGGCTTCTCGTTTGCCATTTATCCGCTGGCCGTAGCGCAGTTGATCGACCAGTTGCATCCGCAAGAAGTGGTCTCGGCCTCGGCAGACATGCTGGTGACCCAGGGGGCAGGCAGCGCACTGGCGCCGATTCTCGCCGGGGCGCTGATGGGGGCGCTAGGCCCCCAGGCGCTACCGCTCTATATAGCGTCGGTACTGGCCCTGCTCGGCTTCTATGCGTTGTATCGTCGGCGTCGCGTCACCGAGCTGATCTCCGGTCGTCCCGCCCACTTCGAGCCGCTGACCCAGACCAGCCCGCTTTCGCTGGAGATGATTTTCGACGACAGCCAGCCCGATCTGTTCGACGACCCTAGCTTCTACGATGAGCAGGAACGCGAGCGGCTGGTCGAGGCCTATCAGCAGCGATAACCGCGAGCCCGCCCTGGCTCAGGGGGCTGACTAGCCCAGTCGCTCTGCGAGTACGTCCAGGTCGGTGACGGTCAGGTCCGGTTCGACGCCCCAAGGGTCGAAGGGGGCGTCGAGGCTGCGCCGTACCCAGGCGGCATGCAGCCCGGCATGGCGGGCGCCGATCACGTCGAAGGGGTTGCTCGAGATCAGCCAGGTATCGCCAGGGGCGACTTCCAGCCGGTTGCGCAGGTGGGCGTATACGGCGGGGTCGGGCTTGAAGCGCTTGACTTCGTCGACGCTGATCACCGCTTCGAAGCGTTCGAGGATACCGGCCTGCTCGAGCAGGCCGTTGACCGCCTCGGAGGTACCGTTGGAGAAAGCGACGCAGCGTATACCGTACGCGGCCAGCCGCTCCAATGCGCCGGCGGCTTCGGGAAACGCCGGCAGGCGCGCATAGACTGCCATCAGGTGATCCTTGTCGACGTCCGTCAGCTGGGCCTGCAGCGCACGATCGGTGAAGTCCAGCGCTTCACGCGTGCACTGGCCGAAGGGCACATAGGCGCCCATCAGGCCTCGGCGAAAACTGTACTCCAGCTGCTTGTCGCGCCAGCGCCGCGAAAACTCGCCGGCAAGCGAGTCCTTGCCGTTCCTGCCGAGCCGCTCCTCCAGCTCGGTGACAACGCCGTGAGTATCGATCAGGGTGCCATAGACATCGAAGGCAAGTACCATTGCCATCTGCTGCGCTCCTCGTTTCACTTGGCCAGTCCTCAGCATGGGCACTGCCGCCCCCGGGCTCAAGGGCAGCGCGACAGCATTATCGGATTCACTCGCCTGCCAGCCGCGACAGCGCGAAGCTGGCAATGGCGGTGTCCTGGACCCCGGTGCCGGTCAGGTCGCACACCGTGATTGCGGTGTCCGAGACCCGCAATCGCTCGCCGCGCTCGATCACCCGCCCCAACTCATGGACCTTGAACGGTGGCTCACGCCTCTCATTGGCGAAAACCTTGAGTTCCCCATTGTGCTCGCTCTGGGCGCGAGTGTCGCAGACGAAGGCATCGGCACGAGTCAATACCGACTCGTCGAGCTCACGCTTGTCGGGGCTGTCCGATCCCATGGCGGTGACGTGGACGCCCTCGGGCAGGTCGCTGGCTTGCAGCAGCGGCTCCCGTGAGGGCGTGGCGGTGACGATGATGTCGGCCTGCGCGCAGGCGGCGTGAACGCTGTCGTGCATGCTGACGGTGAACCCACGGCTGCGCATGAGATCGGCGTAGGCCTCGGCACCTTCCGGGCGGCGCGCCCAGACGTCCAGGGTATCGACGTTTCGTACCAGACGCAGCGCCTCGACCTGACGCTGGGCCTGCTCGCCGGCGCCGATCACCGCCACCCGACGACTGTCTTCGCGGGAGAGATGCTTCGCAGCGATGGCTCCGGCAACGGCGGTACGCACCATGGTCAGGTAGCCCTCGTCGAACAGGACCGCCTCGACCCGTCCCGTCTCGGCGGAGAACAGCATCATCAAGCCGCTGAGGCTCGGCAAGCCGCGCTTGGGGTTGTCGAAGGAGCCGGTACTGACCTTGATGGCGAAGCGCTCCCAGCCCTTGATATGCGCCGTCTTGACGTCTACCTCGCTGCCGAACTCCTCCATCGACATCGACAGGATCGGCGGCTGTATGGCCTCGCCGCGACCCAAGGCAGCGAAACCCGCCTCGACCTGGCGCAGCGCCTGCTCGTCGATACCGATTACTGCTGCGATTTCGTCACGCTGATAGAGCTTCATCCGACTCTCCCGATTACTCGTCTCTCTGCATCGCTTAACTGTATTGCTCAACGGCCGACCATGGCCCGCGCCCGATCCAGCGTTTCCAGCGCCACGCCGTTGCCGGAGAGAATCAGCGCCACCCGCTGGCCGCTCACGTCCAGGCCATGCTCGGTGAGCGCGGCCAGCCCCACCGCGGCGGCGCCTTCAACCAGCAGCTTCTCATGTTCGAGAATGTCGACCATGGCGTGCGCGATGGCCGTCTCCGAAACTTGGAAATGGTCGTTCATTACTTCGCGTACCAGGGTGAAGGTACAGCGATTGTCGAGACCGACGCCGCCACCCAGCGAGTCGGCCAGGCTCGTGACCTCCTCTACTGCCACGGGCCGGCCCGCCTGCAGGCTCTCCCACATCGCCGCACCGCGTGCCAGGCTCACTCCGGTCATGCATGTCTCGGGGCGAATCGCCTTTACCGCCGCGCCGATGCCCCCCAGCAGCCCGCCGCCGGAGAGCCCGACGATGACTCGGTCGAGATCCGGGGCATCCTCCATCAGTTCCAGACCGATGGTGCCCTGCCCGGCCGCGATCAGCGGGTCGTCGAAGGGCGGGATCAGGGTCATGCCGCGCTCACACACCAGCCGCTCGACCTCGCCGAAGGCCTCGTCCTGGCTCTCACCCACGCGCCGCACCTCGGCGCCCAGCGCCTCGATGGCGGCCACCTTGTTGGCCGGCACCAGCCGCGACAGGCAGATCGTCGCCGGTACGCCGAGCCGGGCTGCGGCGTATGCCACCGCACGGCCGTGGTTGCCGGTGGATGCCGTGGTCACGCCGGCAGCCAGGGCTTCGCGGCCGTGGCGTTCGATCAGCGCGGCGATCATGTTGGCGGCGCCGCGCAGCTTGAAGGCGCCGGTCGGCTGCTGGGTTTCCAGCTTGAGCAGGATCTCGGCATCGAAATGCTCGGAGAGCGCATGGGAACGGATCAGCGGCGTACGCACCACCTGACCGGCAATGCGACGACGCGCTTGGTACACGGAAGCGAGGGAAACACCGTGCTGGGGTTGCGACATGGCGATGCAGTCTCAACGGCTCGTTGCAAGGGGTGAGGTTTTTCCAGACTAGAAAAGGTTGCCGGCAAGGGCCAAGAAAAAGGCCGCGGGTTCGATCCCCGCGGCCTTTGATCCAGCTTGGAAGAGTTAGCCGACCGACATGCTGGCCTTGACGGCACCTTCGCGGACCAGCTGGTCGGTGACCTTGTTCACTGCGCGCTCAGCGCGGGCGACGATCTCGTCGACCTCGGTGCGGGTGGCCACCAGCGGCGGCGCGAAGCCGAGGATATCGCCCTGCGGCATGGCGCGGGCGATCAGGTTCTCGTCCAGCGCCGCCGCGGACATGCGCGCACCGACCTTGTGCGCGGCATCGAAGTGCTTGCGCTTGGCCGGGTCGACGGAGAACTCCAGCGCCGCCAGCATGCCCACGCCGCGCACGTTGCCGACGATGGGATGGTCGCCGAAGGCGGCCTGCATCTGCTGCTGCAGGTAGGCGCCGGTCTCGGCGGCGTTCTGGGTCAGCCCCTCGCGCTCGATGATCGCCAGGTTGGCCAACGCCGCGGCGCAGCCCAAGGCGTGGCCGGAGTAGGTCCAGCCGTGGCCGATGGGGCCGTACTCGGCGGTGCCCTGCTCCAGCACGCTCCATACGCGGTCGCCGACGATCACGCCGGAGAGCGGCTGGTAGGCGCTGGTCAGGCCCTTGGCGACCGTGATCAGGTCGGGCTTGATGCCGTAGAAGTGGCTGCCGAAGTCGGCGCCGATGCGACCAAAACCGCATACCACTTCGTCGGCGATCAACAGCACGTCGTACTTGGCCAGCACCGCCTGGATCGCTTCCCAGTAGCCTTCCGGCGGCGGCACGATGCCGCCGGTGCCGAGCACCGGCTCGCCGATGAAGGCGGCCACGGTGTCGGGGCCCTCGGCCAGGATCATCTCCTCGAGCTTCTTGGCGCAGTACTGCGAGAATTCACGCTCGCTCATGCCCTCCTGCTCGGCGGCGCGGTGATAGTAGTACGGCGCCTCGGTGTGCAGGATGCCGGCCAGCGGCAGGTCGAACTGGTCGTGGAATGCCTTGAGGCCGGTCAGCGAGCCGGTGGCCAGCCCCGAGCCGTGGTAGCCGCGCTGACGCGAGATGACCTTTTTCTTCTGCGGGCGGCCCAGCACGTTGTTGTAGTAGCGCACGATCTTGAGCTGGGTCTCGTTGGCGTCGGAGCCACCGAGGCCGTAGTAGACCTTGGACATGCCGGGGCCGGCGAGTTCGATGATCTTCTCGGAGAGCGCAATCTGCGGCTCGTTGGAGTGGCCCACGTAGGTGTGATAGTAGGAGAGCTCCAGCGCCTGCTGATAGATCGCCTCGGCCACCTCGGTACGGCCGTAGCCGATGTTGACGCAGTACAGGCCGGCGAAGCCGTCGATGAACTCGCGGCCGTCCTTGTCGACGATGTGGATCCCCTTGCCGCCGGTGATCACGCGGCCCGCTGCGTCGCCGTGGGCGAAGTCGCGAAGGTGGGTGGAGGCGTGGAAGGTGACCTTGCGGTCGCGCTCGATCAGATCGCGGTGCTGCTGGCTCATTATGTTCTCTCTTCTCTTCAGGTCCCCGCCGCGGCGGGGAGATGTTCAAATTCAATTATGACTAGCTACCGGAAACTGAACCTAGAGCTCCCAGACAGTAATATTTCGTCTCCAGGTATTCATCGATCCCGGTGATGCCGCCCTCGCGGCCGAGCCCCGACTGCTTGACGCCGCCGAAGGGCACGGGCGGGCCGGTCATCTTCACCGAGTTGACGCTGACCATGCCGTACTCCAGCGCCCGCAGCAGCTTCCAGATGCGGCGGATGTCGTGGGTGTAGACATAGGCCGCCAGGCCGTACTCGGTGTCGTTGGCCATGGCGATCACTTCATCGTCGTCGCGGTAGGCGGTCACCCCCGCCACCGGCGCGAAGTTCTCCTCGCGCCACACCTTCATCTGTGGCGTCACGCCGGTCAGCAGCACCGGCATGAAGAAGTTCTCGCCCGGCGCCTGAGTCTGGTCCCCGGCCACCAGCGTGGCTCCGCGGGAAATGGCGTCGTCGACGATGGACGCGGCCTTGTCCACCGCCTGGCGGTGGATCAGCGGCCCCAGGTCGATCTCGCTCTCCATGCCGTTGCCCACGGTGAGTGCCGCCATGCGCTCGGCGAAGTGCGCGACGAACTCGTCGTGGATCGACTCGTGCACCAGGATGCGGTTGGCCGCCAGGCAGTCCTGGCCCGCAGTCTGGAACTTGGCCGCCACCGCGGCGAAGGCCGCCTCCTTGGGATCCATGTCGGGGCCGACGATGAACGGTGCGTTGCCGCCCAGCTCCAGCGACACGCGCTTGACCGTCTGGGCACTCTGCTCGAGCAGCAGCCGCCCGACGCGAGTGGAACCGGTGAAGGATAGCGCCTTGACGCGCTCCTCGGCACACAGAATCTTCGAGACCTCCGCGGGCTCGCCCAGCACCACGTTGAACACCCCGGCGGGGATGCCGGCGCGCTCGGCCAGCTCGGCCAGTGCCAGCGCCGAGAACGGCGTCTCGCCGGCCGGCTTGACGATCACCGGACACCCGGCGGCCATGGCGGCGGCGGCCTTGCGGGTGATCATCGCCAACGGAAAGTTCCACGGCGTGATCAGCGCGGCAATGCCCACCGGCTCCTTGATCGTGCCCAGCGCGGCGTTGGGAATGTGGCTGGGAATAGTCTCGCCGAAAGTACGCTTGCCCTCCTCGGCGAACCAGCGCACGAAGCTGGCGCCGTACTCCACCTCGCCGCGGGCATCGGGCAGCGGCTTGCCCTGCTCCAGGGTCATGATGGTGGCCAGGTCCTCGCGGTGGGCCTGCAGCAGGTCATGCCAGGCCATCAGGCGCTCGGCGCGCTCGTCGGCACGCAGCGCACGCCAGTGGCCGAAGGCCGCATCGGCGGCGTCCACGGCTTCACGGATCTGGTGCGCCTCGAGCCAGGGAATGTGGCCGATGGCCTCGCCGGTGGCAGGGTCGATCACCGTCTCCTCACGGCCGCCTTCGCCGTGGGTCCACTTGCCATTCACATAGGCGTGCTCGCGGAACAGGCGTGGATCGTCGAGCTGAGCGGTCAGCGTCTTGGACAGTTTCATGGGTACCTCCCCTGACATCGGCTCAATTGCGGGGCCGATTGTTGCAAAAACGACAGAGCAGCCGGCGGCTGCTCGATGGGTACAGGGTAAGGGGAAACCCGGGGTGGGACTTTTCGTTAGCCCACAGGAGGAATGCGCTTTTTTTTGTCCTCCTTGGGGAAGTTGCGTTTTTTTCTGCGCGCGCCGCTCAAGTCTCCGGCGGGGCGGCCAGTGCCGCCTCGGTAAACACGAGCAAACCCAGCTCCGGTCGGTAGCCGTGGATCTCGGTCACGTCCAGCGCCTGCAGGAAGAACAGGATCTCCTCGCTGATCACCTGCCCCGGCACCAGCACCGGGAAGCCCGGCGGGTAGGGGATCACGAAGCTCGCCGAGACCACGTCGCGACCGCCGCGCATCTCGACCTGGAGTTCGCCGTTGTCGAAGCGCAGATACTCGGTGTGCTCCTCGTCGTAACTGAGGAAATAGGCGCGGCGGATGTCGCCCTGGGGCGTCTCGCTGCACTGGCGGAAGGCGTCGTGAAAGCGGCTGAAATCAGGCAATGGCGGCAATTCCCGGGTCAGCGAGTGCACCCGATGCTCGATGATCTTGCGCTCGGGCCGGCTGCTCTCCTCCCAGCGGTACTCGAACTCCTTGGCCAGCTTGATCAGCACGTCGAGCAAGTAGGCGATGGAGCCGCGGGTGGTGCCGATGTTGGTCATGAACAGCACGGTGTTGCGCGAGGTCTTGTTGATCTGAATACCGTACTTGTTCATCAGGTACTCGTTCTTGAAGGCATCGCCGTCGACCCCGGTGTTGCCGATGGCAATCGTCACCCGCGTGGGATCGACCACGAACTCGTCCCGTGCCCAGGCCTCCTCCATCTGGTTCCAGCCGGTCACCGGGTCGAAGTAGGACTCCACGCCGGATTCGCGATATTCGGCGGGCACCATGTCGCTGTTCTTGAGTACGCGGAAATACTTCTGCAACAGCGGATGAGTATAGAGCTGCTCACGCAGCGACAGCGCCGTCTCCACCTGGGCGTGAACCAGTTCGAAGCCCTCCATCTCCGCCTGCATGCGGCCCACGTCGAGCGAGGCGAGGATCTGGTAGTTGGGTGAGGTGGAGGTGTGAGTCATGTAGGCCTCGTGGAAGGGGGCCTCGACGCGCTGGCGGAAGTCCTGGTCGTAGACGTGGATCATCGAACCCTGGCGCAGCGAAGTCAGGGTCTTGTGTGTGGAATGAGTGGCATAGGCACGGATACGCACCGCATCCGGGTCGGGCATCAGCCGCCGTTCCAGCCAGGTGGCGTCGTCGTCGGGGTCGAGCTTGTCGAACTCCTCCTTCCACGCCGCGTACTCCTCGCGATAGGCCTCGCTGCGATAGCGGTCGCGCAGCGTACGCGCAGCGTGCATGGCCGTGCGCGGCCGATAGGTGGGGTTGAAGGTGGCGAAGGCGAACCACGCCTCGTCCCACAGGAACACCAGGTCGGGCTTGATCGCCAGGCACTCCTCCATCACCCGTCGCACGTTGTAGACCACGCCGTCGAAGGTGCAGTTGGTCAGCAGCAGCATCTTGACCCGGTCGAGCTCGCCGGCACGCTTGTACTCGAGCAGGGTCTTCTTGATCTCGTGCAGCGGCACCGCACCGTACATCGAGTAGTCGTTGAGCGGATAGGAGTCGAGGTAGCTGACGTGGGCGCCGGCGAGCACCATGCCGTAGTGGTGCGACTTATGGCAGTCGCGGTCGATCAGTACGATGTCGCGCGGCTTGACCAGCGCCTGCACCACGATCTTGTTGGCGGTCGAGGTACCGTTGGTGACGAAGAAGCTCTGGCGCGCGCCGAAGGCCCGCGCGGCATACTCCTGCGCCTTCTTGATCGGCCCGTAGGGCTGCAGCAGCGAATCGAGCCCGCCGGAGGTGGCCGAGGTCTCGGCTAGGAAGATGTTGATGCCGTAGAAGTCGATCATGTGGCCCGCCCAGTGCGAACGGGTCACCGACTTGCCGCGCGAGATGGGCATGGCGTGGAAGACACCGGTGGGCTTTCGACTATACTCGCGCAGGGCATCGAAGAACGGCGTGCGGTAGCGGCTGTCGATGGCACGCAGAATGGTGTGGTGCTGCTCGATGTAGTCCGTCTCGCGATAGAAGATGCGGTTGAAGTAGCGGATGTCGCGGCTCGCCGTGGCCTCGACGTCGCCGCTGGTGACCAGGAACTGATCGATCTCGGGGCGCAGCTCGTGGATCATTGAGCTCAACAGGATGCTGCGCTCGGCCTCGGTCTGGTGTTCCAGTTCCTTCTCCGACAAGCCCTCGAGGTAGTTGCGCAGGGCACTCAGGTTGTACTTCGACTTGTAGGGGAACTCGTAGCGGATCAGGCAGGCCTGGATGTTGGGATTGACCAGCACCGCAATCAGGGCATCCTCGAAGCTGCGTACCGTCACCACGTCATAGACGAAGCGATCCTCCGGCCGCCGCATGTTATGGAAAGCCTCGCGGACGACCTCCTCCTCCTGGGGCGACAGGTTGTCGACGATCAGCAGCTCGAAGTAGGGCTGCGCCGAGCTGTTGGAGGCAGGATGCCCGCGCCGCAGCTGAGCCAGGGCGTCGAGGGCCTCGAGATCCTCGGCATCGGCATCGGTCTCGGAGAGGTCCACGTGACGACGCCGATAGGATTCGCTGATCAGCGCCCGCACCAGGCGCTTGACCACCTTCTCCAGCAGCACGTACTCCTCGCGGTCGAACAACGACCACAAATGGCGGAAGTCCTCCTTGGACGGAAAGGCGTGGTAGTCCTCGATGATTTCGAGTCGCGTCAGCTTGACGTCGATCGCCTTGACCAGGTTGCGCGCCCGGCTCTCGTCGCCGAGCCGCACCAGTTGACCGAGGTCGCGCTTGAGCGCATTCCAGGTATCGGCACGCAGTTGGGAAATCTTGTGATAGAAGCCCAGCGCGGTATAGGGCGTTTCGGTATGGCTGCTCTCGTGCATGGCGACACCCTTTCCATCGTTGTTCGTTATTGTCTTTCTGCCGGCGACGGCTCACTGCCGTCAGTGCCGGCTACCTGGGGCCGTAGCGGACCCGCAATTCTCCCTCCGGGAAGTGGTCGAAGGTCAGGTCGAGGGTTTCGCCCAGCCAGCGGTAGCTCACCTGTCCCGTCGTGGGCCAGTAGGCCGCGGTGTAGATGGTGCCGAGCCCACGCCCGTAGTCGCGCCGAAACAGCGGCGGCGCGGCAAAGGCATCCAGCAGGCGCCCTTCGGTGGTGGCCGGGTCATCCACCAGGATCGACAGTTGGCGTTCGCGGATCAGAGTTTCCGAGGCCAGCGCATGGGCATACCACTCGATTTTCTTCTGATGGTTGGTAGCCACCGGTACCCGGCGGATGCTGGCTCGGCGGTCGGGGCCGATCATGGCCGTGACGTAGCGTCCGGAGGCATCGGTCAGGGTAATGTTGTAGGCCATGTGGGTGGGCACCCGGGCCAGTACCTCGGCAGCCTCGGGGACGCTGTCGCAGAACTCCAGCAGGTAGCGCAGGATGATGGGGGCGCCGAAGCCTTCGCCCACCGCCTTGCGCCCGCCGAAGGCCAGCGATACGGCAAGCCCGCGGTCGTTCATGCCGTCCAGCACCCCCCACAGGCAATCGATCATGGCGATCACTCCGCGCCCGTTCCAGCGGGTATGCAGGACGGTGCCCTCGCACAGCTCCGGCGGGTAGTCGTAGTTGCGCGCCAGCAGGCTGGAGCCGTGCCGAGCCAGTACCGCCTGGGAACAGCCGGTGATGTAGGGCGGCGGCTGGTAGAGGCTGAGGAAACGCGCCGCCAGGTCACCGCCGCCGGCCAGCGCGCAAAGCGCACCATAGGTCTCTAGCAGTTCCGGCATGTGCCGGCGCAGGGCGTTGTAGCAGCTCAGGTAGGCCGGTCGCTCACGCTCGCCCTCGGCCAGGTACCACGCCTCGTAGGCCGGCCAGTGGTAGTCGAACAGCGACTGCCATTTGGGCCCCGGCACCTCTTCGTGCAGGGTACGGAACACCAGCGATTTCTCCATTTTCACCTGCCGCGCCTCGTGATGCCCTTCGACCTCGACGTTCACAGTATCTTGAAGTTGCCGCCGCCGATGGCGTGGGTCACCGCAACCTCCTCCACTGCCGGGTCCTGCAACGGCTGGCCGGCGTACTCGCCGCGTATGCCCTCGATCCAGGCGCGGGCCCTCTCGGTGAGCTGGAAGTCGTCGTCCATCAGGCGTCCGCGGGTGATCAGGATGCCCAGGTCGGCTCCCTCGTAGCGGAAATCCCCCGCCCCGCTGATACGCAGGAAGAACGCTTCGCGATCGTTCTCGGCGGAATGGGGATGATAGCTGTAGTGGTCGTAGCCAATCTTGCCGTCCTCGGCCATGGTCCAGACCCCGGTGCGCGGTGCCTGGGTCAGCAGGTCGACGCTCTCGTCGGTGTGCTTGATCACCAGTTGGCTCCAGCTGTCGACGCTGTCCGGATGCGACCAGCGCTCGTTGATCTCCTCGATGTCCAGCTCGAAGTCGACCTCGGAGAACTCCAGCAGGTGGAAGAGGAACAGCGGAATGTCGGAGTGGGCGAAGGCCGCCACGTTGGTCAGCGAGCTGGCGCCGGTGACGCGCGGGTTGAGCTCGCCCAGGTAGACCTCGCCGTTGTCCATGTCGATCAGGAAGTCGAGCTCGAAGTAGCCGCGATAGCCCTCCTCGCGCAGCGCCTCGCCGAACTTGAAGGTGTACTCGCGCGCCTTGTCGCGGACTTCCTGGCTGAAGGCGCCGGCGAACATCTCGTTGCCGCACCAGCCGCCCTTGTAGGGCGTCAACGACTTGAAGCCCACCAGCTCGGTCATCAAAGGGCCGACCACGGTGCCGCAGCGAGTGGCACAGGCCTCGATCGCCGAACCACGGCAGTTGATGCGCTTCATGATCTTGACCTCGGGCTCGGCCTCGATCTCCTCGGCATGCTTGTAGTAGTCGTCCTCGCTGGCGATGAAGAAGGTGGTATGCCCGGAGTCGCCGTAGGCGGTCTGCACTACCAGGTCGTCGCCCAGCTCACGACTCACCTCTAGCAGCTCCCGGTAGCTGCCGACCTTGGCCAGCACGTTGGGCACGCTAGGCACGCCGGCCTTGTTGCCGATACGCACCGTCTCGATCTTGTTGTCCATCCGGCTGCGCAGCGCCGCCGGCGGGAAGGCGACCCGCAGACCGAGCTGACGGCAGATCTCTTCGGTGTGCTCGTCGAACATCAGGAACGCCGCCACACCAGCACTCTCCCCATTGGCGCGTGAACCGATGAAGTCGATTACTTCCTTGTGCTCGAGCAGGTAGTTGTTGATGTCCTCGATGCTCTCGAAGTCGCGCGGGAACTTCTCCCTGGGCACGAAGACGTTGCGCTGCTGACCGTCGAAGCAGTCGATGTAGTTGATGTGGCGAAAGCCACCTACCCAGTCGCCGATGCCGAGCAGATTGAAGTTGGTGGCGGAGATGAAGTAGACGGGCTCCTTGTTGTTACGAAAGTGGCGACGCACATCGGCGATGTTGTTGATCTTGTTCATTGTCTTCGCTCCATCGATGGCAGGCGGGGTGGCAGCGACGCGTCTCGGGCGGGCCGCTGCCGGGAGGGAGCCCCTGGGCCGGAAGAACCGTTGCATCAGGCGAATCAGGAACTCTCATGGCGACCTCCTTGGCGATCAGTACTCCTCGATATCCGTACGTTGGGGCTTGGCCAGCGGCCCCAGGCTCGAGAGAAAGGGCAAGGAGTCTCGTTCGGTGCGGTAGACGGTGAAGTCCACCTGGCGGTCGCGAAAGCTCTTGAGCGGCTGGCCCAGGCCCCGCAGGCCGGTCTCACGTTCGCGCCGCACGCGGTTGAAATCCACTTCGATGGGCATGACCTCTTCACCGCTGCCGGCCTGGTGAATGACGTCACCCGAGGGCCCGACGACAATGGAGCGGCCATTGCCGATGGCGCCCGCGCCGTTGATGTCGAAGAAGTAGCACTGGTTGACCGCGGCATTGGTGCGGGCAATGGAGAGCTCGATGTCGCGGTCGATGGTATCGGTCATGGTCGGGTGCAGGATCACCTCGGCGCCCATGGCGGCAAGGGTCCGGGTGGTCTCGGGAAACCACATGTCGTAGCAGATCGACACGCCGAAGCGACCGATGTTGGGAACGTCGAAGAGTACGAATTCGCTACCGCTCTCCACCCCGGCCTCGTAGGGCCGGAAGGGGAACATCTTGCGGTAGCGCGCCACTACCTGGCCGTGGGGGTCGATCACCGACAGGGTGTTGTAGATGCCGTGCTCGGTCTGCTCGAACATCGAGCCCGGGATCAGCCAGATACGGTACTGCTCGGCCAGTTGGCAGAAGAATTGCTCGACGTGGCTTGGCAGCGTGTGGGCATGGTGAGGTGAGGCACCCAATGGCATCAGCTCGCTGAACAGGACCATCTGCACCTGTGGGAAGCGGCTCATCAGCACATCGACCCGGTGGCGCATGGCCTCGGTGTTGTCACCGTGATGCAGGGCCTGCATCTGCACGCCAGCGATGGTGAAGTAGGACATGGGCATCTCTCTGCGTCAGGCGATCTCATTTCAGGGCGCTATCCATTTCGTCCGGCACCGCTGCATCATGCCGGAGGGATCGCCCGGCCAAGTGAGCTCTTGCTCACCCTCGCCTTTAGCTTATGCCATGATGTCGCCTGGGTATCAACGTTGAGTCCTCGTTAGCCGCCGCGCAGGACAGGCCTCCGAGAGGGTTCATATGGGAGCCGTCGCGCCGATGGAAGCCACCCCCGGTGGACGTGAACGGGACGAGCGTCAGTAGGCTCGAAGGTCGCCCTGCCTCAGGCCTGGGGCGGGGCGCTTGACCGTCTTGGTCACGATATAGGTGAAGTAACGCTCGATACCGGCGTCGGAGGTCAGCCATTCGTCGATCAGACGCTGGTAGGCGTCCACGGAGTCGGCCTCGACTTTCAGCAGGTAGTCGACGCCGCCACCCACGGCCACGCACTCGGTGACCTCGGGCGTATCGTGAACCAAGGCTTCGAAGCAGGCGAAGCTCTCGGCGTTGTGCTGCTTGAGCTCGATCTGTACCCACACCGGGGTACGCTTGACCAGCGCATGGGGATTGATACGGGCACTGTAGCCTTCGATGACCCCGGTTTTTTCCAGCCGCCGGACCCGCTCCCAGCATGGGCTGACGGAGAGGTTGATCGCCTCGGCCAGCTTCGACTTGGTGATCCGCCCGTCGCGGGACAGGATCTCGAGTATCTTCAGGTCATAGCGATCAAGCTTCATCGTTTTCTCTTTTATTCAATCGAGCGCAGCCGGAACATCGCCTTCAGCCCAGCGAATCCACCACCTCGGCGATCACCGCAATGGTGTCGCCCATGTTGACCAACGCCGGAAAGCGCCGCGCGGCCAGGATACCGTCGCGGCCTGCGCGGTATTCCACCGGCGCGCTGCCGCTGCGGGTCATGTCGTAGATCCGGGCGATGACCTGCCCCTTCTCGACCTTGTCACCCAGCGCCAGCGTCAACTCGAGCAGGCCGGTATGTTCGCTCTGCACGTAGCAGCTGGCATCGGGCATATCGAGATAGATCTGGGGCTCGGCGGGCATCTTCACCTCGCCCTCGACCAGGCCGAAATGAATCAGGAAGTTGCGAACGCCGCGCTCGGTAATGGCCAGGCTCTCGGGGGTCGAGGTGCCGCCGCCGCCCAGCTCAGTGGCAACGAAGACCTTGCCCTGGCTCTCCACGGCAGTGTCGAACAGCGCTGCGGCGTCGAGTTCGAACATCATCATGGCGTAGGGTGCGCCGAACGCCTTGGCGCCCTCCAGCGCCTGACGCTGCTGCTCGGGATTGTCGAGCACGTGGGAAGCGCCGAACGGAATGATGTCCAGGGTGCGCCCACCGGAGTGCAGGTCGAGCACCACGTCGCACATCGGCACCAGCACCCGGGTGAAGTAGTCGGCGATCTTCTGGGTCACCGTACCATCGGGGTCGCCGGGGAAGCTGCGGTTGAGGTTGCCGCCATCCATCGGCGAGGTACGCCTGCCGGCCATGGCCGCCGGCAGGTTCATCATCGGCACGATGATCACCCGCCCACGCACGTCCTCGGCACGCAGTTCGCTGGTGAGCTTGATCAACGCGGTGATGCCTTCGTACTCATCGCCGTGGTTGCCGCCGGCCAACAGCGCCGTGGGCCCCTCACCGTTCCTGATCACGGTGACCGGGATCATCACCGCCCCCCAGGCCGACTCGTCGGTGGAGATCGGCAGTTTGAGGAAGCCATGCTGGACGCCGTCGGCGTCGAAGTCCACGGTGGCGCTGATCGGGCTGGGTCGCTTGCTCATCTTGGCTCTCTCCTCATTTCACGAACAGCTGGCGCGGGAAGCTGGCCAGCGATTCGCAGCCGGTTTCGGTGATCAGGATACTCTCGGTAATTTCGAGTCCCCACTCGTCCTGCCACATGCCCGGCATGAAGTGGAAGGTCATGCCGGGTTCGAGAATGGTCTCGTCGGAGGGACGCAGGCTCATGGTGCGTTCGCCCCAGTCCGGCGGATAGCTGATACCGATGGGATAGCCGCAGCGCGCACCGCCGCGGTCGAAGCCGTACTTATCCATGGCCGCCCCCAGCGCCATGGCGATGTCGGCGGTACGGTTGCCGGGCTTGGCCACCGCCAGTCCGTTCTCGATACCTTCCAGCAAGGCCGATTCGGCGCGCACGAACTCCTGCGGGGGGCGGCCCAGGAACACGGTACGCGACATGGGCGCGTGGTAGCGCTTGAACACTCCGGCGATCTCGAAGAAGGTGCCCTCGCCCTTGCGGAAGGGGGTGTCGTCCCAGGTCAGGTGCGGTGCGGCGGCATCCTTGCCGGTGGGCAGCATGGGCACGATGGCGGGATAGTCGCCGCCATGGACCTTGCCGTGTTCGTCAACCCATCCTTCAATTCCCACCCGATAGATCTCGGAGACCAGCTTGCTCTTGGGCAGGCCGGGCTCGATCACGTCGAGAATGCGCGAATGCATGCCCTCGACGATCTTTCCGGCGATGCGCATGTAGGCGATCTCCTGGGGAGACTTGATCGCCCGGCACCAGTTGACCAGCGAGTTGGCATCCATGAAACGCGCGTGAGGAAGCTCGCGCAGCAAGCTCTGGTAGGCCTTGGCCGAAAAATAGTAGTTGTCCATTTCCAGCCCCACTACCCCTTCGTGCCAGCCGCGGTCGGGCATGATCGATTGGGCCAGGTAGTCCATGGGGTGCATGTCCGGATTCTGGACATAGTAGTCAGGGTAGTACGTGATGTTGTCGGGATCGATCCAACAGGTACGCAGCGCCCCGTTGGCATCCATGCGACGTCCATACCAGACCGGCTCGCCTTCCAGTCCCACCAGCACGCACTGGTGCACATAGAATGACCAGCCATCGTAGCCGGTCAGCCAGGCCATGTTGGAAGGATCGCTGATGACCAGCACGTCGATCCCGCGGCTGGCCATTTCGGCACGTACCTTCCAGAGCCGGCTTGCGTATTCTTCACGAGTGAAGGGCAGGGATACCTGAGTCATTGGGCCACTCGCCATCGCATCACCAAGAGCCAGCCACCTCCCCAGGAGAGGGCCGGGCCAAAGGGTAGTCGGCCATTGGGTCTGGAAAGGGATCTTCGCCAGAAATTGTCATGATTCATGCAAGTCAAAAGCATGACAATACCAAGCCAATACCGCTAAGCTGATAGTAGCACCCACCCTTGGCAGGCGGTCAAAGGCTTTATTGAATCATGACAATTGATCTAACCCCGTACCTGACGGATACGGGGCCCAAGTACTTGGCTATCGCTCGCGCTCTTTCGGAAGCGGTGCGTCAGGGCGAGCTTTCTCCCGGTACGCGACTACCGCCACATCGTCAGCTCGCCGAAAGCCTGGGCGTCAGTGTGCAGACCGTGTCGCGGGCCTACGCCCAAGCCGAGAAGATGGGGCTGGTGCAGGCCCGAGTCGGCAGCGGTACCTGGATCAACGCGCTGGACGATGCTCGCGAATCGGCCTATCTGCGCGGTCACGAGGCGCGTCAGGAAAGTCCGCTCATCGACCTGTCGATCGCCCACCCCGTATGTCCCCCGGGCCATCACCTGCGCTTTCGCCAGGCCCTCGCTGAGCTGGCAGAACAGGCCAGCCCCGAGGTGATCACCGCCTGCCGGCCGATTGCCGGACTCGTTCATCAGCGCGAACGCGCCAGCGCCTGGCTGCAGTCGCGCCTGCACGTACCCGGCGAGATGGACGACCGGATCCTCTGCAACGGTGCCGCCCACGGCCTGATGCTGGCGATTTCGAGCGTGGTCCAGCATGGCGACCTGGTGTTGACCGAGGCACTGACCGATCACGGCCTGATCGCGCTGTCGCGCACGCTGGGCTTCCAACTGCGCGGTATCGCCATCGATCACGAAGGCATCGTGCCCGAAGCCCTGGAGCTGGCCTGCCATCGCTTCAAGCCGCGGGCGCTCTACCTGACGCCGACCCAGCTCAACCCCACCGGGGCGACGATGAGCGAGGCACGCCGCGACGCGGTGGCCGAGGTGCTGGCACGCCATCGAGTGTGGCTGATCGAAGACGACGTGCACGCCCTGCTGGAAGCGCCCGGCTTCACGCCGGTGGCGGCGCGTATCCCGCAGTTGAGTTTCCACGTCACCAGCCTGACCAAGGTGACCGTGCCGGGCCTGCGCGCCGGCTATCTCACCGTGCCACGCGGCCAACTGCACCATGTGTTGCCGCGCATGCGTGCCACGACCTGGATGGCCACCCCGCTGGTGTTCGAGATCGCCGACCGCTGGCTGGCCGACGGCACCGTCGAGGCCATGGCCGCCGAGCAGCGTACCCTGCTCGGCGAACGCCAGCGGCTGACCCAGCGGCTGCTGGGGCATCACGCCCTGGAGTCGCGCCCCACCAGCCTGCACGTGTGGATATCGCTGCCCGACGCCTGGCGCGCCGAGGAACTGCAGCAGCAAGCCGAGCAGGAGGGCTTGGCCATCACCACCGCGGTGCCGTTCATGGTGGAGCAGACACCGCCGCCACGGCGCATTCGCGTGAGTCTCGGCGCCGAACAGGATATCGCCCGCCTCGAGGAGGGGCTCAAGCGCCTGGGCGTGCTGCTCGACGAGGCACCGCCGCCGATGATGCAGATCGTCTACTGATACGCTTAGCGATGGAATTGCCAATGGGAGGAACCATCATGCGCATACTGCTGCACATCGATGCCATAGAGGCTTGGCGCGACGCGCTGGCCGAGCGCTTGCCCGACGCCGAGATCGTCACCGCCGACGATCCTGCAGAGCGGCGCCGAGACGCTGATTACCTGGCAGTGTGGAAGCCGCCTGAAGCGCTGCTCGCCGAACAGACCCGCGCCCGCGGCATCGTCAATCTGGGCGCCGGCGTCGACGCCCTCCTGAACAATCCCGCTCGCCCCGAGGGCGTGCCCATCGTCAAGCTGCGCGATGCCGGCATGAGCGAGCTGATCGGCGACTACGTGCGCTACGGCGTGTTGCATTTCCAGCGCGATTTCGACCGCTATCGGCGCCAGCAGGCTCGCCACGAGTGGCACGAGCACCCCCTCGTGGACAAGCGCGACTGGCCGGTGGGCGTGCTGGGCCTTGGTGCCATCGGGGCCAAGGTGGCCGCCATGGTCGCCGCCGACGGCTTCCCCGTGCACGGTTGGAGCCGCTCGCCCAAGTCGCTCGATGACATCACCTGCCATCATGGTGACGCCGGCCTCGCCGAACTGCTCGGCCGGGTGCGTACCTTGGTGCTGCTGCTGCCGGGCACCAACGCGACCCGTCATATCATCGATGCCGAGGCGCTCGCCAAGCTGCCCAAGGGCGCCAGCCTGATCAACCCCGGCCGCGGCAGCCTGATCGACGAGTCGGCACTGCTCGAGGCCTTGGGCGAAGGCGAACAGGAAGGCCGCCTGCGTGGCGCCCTGCTCGACGCCTTCCCCGATGAGCCGCTGCCCGAATCGAGCCCGCTGTGGGCGCACCCGCGCATCTGGGTGACCCCGCACATGGCCGGCCCCACGCCGCTGTCGGAAGCCGTCGAACAGTTGGTCGAGGCGATCCGCGCCTTCGAAGCCGGTGACGAACTCGAGACCGTCGACCCCGCAGCGGGTTATTGAACGGTGCGTGCCGCGTGATGCGGCACGCACCGTGAATCAAGCGAGTTCGGCGCGCGACTGCGGTAGCGGATCGTGCACGAGAGCAGGCTGCCAAATAGGGGCTTCATGGCCGGGGCGCTGCTGCGCTTCGATGCGGAACCACATGACTTCCTGCACCAGCATGGCCACCTGTTCGCGCAGGGCAGACGCTTCGCCGGCCGCCTGCTCGACCAGAGCGGCGTTCTGCTGGGTCACCTGATCCATCTGGCCCACGGCAGTGTTGACCTGCTCGATGCCGATGCGCTGCTCGCCCGACGCCGAGGCGATCTCCTCCATCAGGTCGGTGACCCGAGTGACGGCGTCGACCACGGCCCGGATGGTGCTTCCCGTCCTCTCGACGAGCTCCGCCCCTTGACCGACCTGCTGATGCGAGGTTTCGATCAGAGTCCGAATCTCACGTGATGCATCGGCACTGCGGCTGGCCAGGGTACGCACCTCGCCCGCCACCACGGCGAACCCCCGCCCCTGCTCGCCGGCCCGTGCCGCCTCCACCGAGGCGTTGAGCGCCAGGATACTGGTCTGGAAGGCGATCGAGTCGATCACTTCGATGATGTCCTTTACCCTGCCGGCACTTTGTGCGATGCCCTGCATCGTGGAGACGACATTCGCCATCATCTCGCCGCCCTGGTGCGCCGTTTGCCGGGCCTCGAGCGCCAACTGGCTGGCCACATGGGCGTTCTCTGCGTTCTGCCCTACCGTCTGGGTGAGCTCCTCCATGCTGGATGCGGTCTCTTCGATCGATGCGGCCTGCTGCTCCGTGCGAGCGGAGAGGTCCTGGTTGCCGACCACGATCTGGTCGACGCCGGCATTGATCCGCTCCGTACCACGATGGACGCTCTGCAGCGATGCCACCAGGCGCAGGCGCATGCTCTCGATGCCCGCCAGCAGGCTCGACTCGTCTCCGGCCTTGAGCGCCAGGGCCTGGGTCAGGTCGCCCCCGGCGATTCGCCTCACCACCTCCCGGGCATGGCGAGGATCGCCGCCCAGGCTTCCGAGCACGTCCCTGATGATCCAGCCCATGGCGAGCGTCAGGAGAATGCCGATTCCCAGCAGCAGCACGCCCAGCTCGATCAGGCTCTCCCAGAAAGCAGCACTGATGTCGTCCATATAGACGCCCGCGGCCAGGTCCCAATTCCAGCCGGGGACGCGCTGCACGTAGCTCATCTTCGGTACCTGCTCGGAGCCGGCCTGGCTGCGCTGGGACATGTAACCGACGAACCCGCCGGTCCGAGGGTTGCGATCCGCCGTCTCCTTGAGCTCCCGATACAGGTAGAGCCCGTTCTTATCCTGGAAGTCGCGCATGGAATCACCCAGGGTTCTCCTGGGATGCGCCACGATCCGAATGTCACTATCGAAGGCGAAGATGTAGCCATCCTCACCGAAACTGAGGTTGGCCAGACTCTCGATAGCCCTAGCCTGAGCCTCTTCAAGCGTCAGCTCGCCGTGCTCGGCGCGAGTGGCGAGACTTGTCACCATGTCGCGTGCGCTACCCACGAAGTACTCGAGGCTGGCGATCCGCTCCTCCAGTAGCCCTGCTCGCTTGTCATAGGCCGTCCAGCCCACCAGCACCAGCATTCCTACCCACATCAGCGCCAATGTCGCCCACAGCTTGGTACTTGTAGCCCAATTACGCATCTTTCACTGCATCCTAGAATTCGTTAGAGAAGAGTTCTTCCGGTCCTTTTGCATTGGCGCGACTATTGCCCGCTTCTCGTTGTGAATCTCTCAGGCCGGTTGCGGCAGGCGCCCTATGCTTCGATATTCAGTCGCGGATACGCCGGGCCTCTCCATCGGCTCTCCCTGCTCTAACCGTCGCTGACTTGGAAGGGACATGGCTGGCGCAGCCGTGCCGTTGTTGTTGTGATACCCGTCGGCCTTGATGCGAACGCTTGGCTCAGCATTCGCGCTACGCTTCTTCGGCCGCACGCGGCAAAGCTTGAGCGTACCGATACGACTTTCGTCCAACTCCTGTCTCATCACGCTCTCGTCCATTACGCGCCCTCGACCTGCGATAGCGGTTGCCGTGGTTGGGCAATCTTCCGGTGCAGCCTGCCGCAACCGAGGAATAACCGTGCAGCGTGGAACCCACCGGCTCCTGGAGGCTCACAGCTACTGTCGCCTATCAGCCAAGCGGTGCCCCGACATGAACCGATCCCTGCGAGCACTTTCCCGCCTACCCCTCTTCAGCATGCTGCTGGCTTGGGTTTCCAGCACGGCCGTGGCAGCCGTGCCGGAGCCCGAGACCCTCATGCAGCCTTTCAGCGCCAGCTACCGCCTGGAGGTGAAGGGCTGGCCCAACGCCACCATCGAGCATCGGCTGTCCCGGGAAAGCGGCCACTGGCAGAGCCGCATGCAGGCCGCCATCGCCGTGGCCCGCGGCAACGAGCGCAGCCGCTTCATCGTCACGCCGGAAGGCGTGCGCTCGGTGAACTATTCGAGTGCCTATTCGCTGCTGGGCGTGGGTGGCAACTACCGGCTGGGCGGCAGCGAGCTGGCCAGCCTGCCCGACCGCCAGGCGGCCCTGGTCGAACTCTCGCGACGGGCGCTGAATGGCAGCTGCGAGAATGACGCCTGCCATCTGGTCTATCAGGATCACCGCGGCCGCGAGGAGGTCCTCGACTATCGGCTGCTGGGAGTGGAGAGGCTTAGCCTGCCCGCCGGCGAGTTCGAGGCGGTCAGGGTCGAAGTGAACGACCCCGAGACGCCCGAGAAGACGATGCTGTTCCATTTTCATCCCCGATATCCCGGCTTGCTGCTGGCGGTGGACTACCGCCGTGACGGCGAACGCAGGAGTCGTCTCACGCTCACCTCGCTATCGACCGAGGCGCATTGAACTTCCCCCGATACGCCCCCCGGGCGCACCGAGCCAAAGCCTGGTAGAGTTGGCGGCTTTCGCCGCCATGGGCGGCCTCGGTGAAAGGGATCACAATGCTGTCGGGGCTTTTGATCGTGCTGCTGCCGCTGGTGCTGGGCTATCTGGTACCGGTACGCCACCCAGGCGCCATGGCCGGCATCAACCGCGGCGTCAACGCCTCGGTCTACGTCATCCTGCTGCTGATGGGCATCGGCCTGGCGGGTCTCGACGAACTCGGCCGCGAGCTGTCGCGCATGGGGGTTCAGGCCCTCAAGCTGTTCGCGGTGATCGCCGCCTGCAACCTGCTCGCGCTGTGGTGGCTGTCGCGCCGGCTGAGCTTGCGCATGGGACCTTCGCCGGTAGTGGCGAACGCCCCCACGACCAAGCTGGCCGCGCTGCTCGGCTCGCTGTCGCTGGTGGCGGTAGTTGCGGGCGGCGTGCTGCTCGGTCTCGCGCTTGCCTGGTTGGGTGGTGACGTCATCTTCCGGCATGCCGAGCAGTGGGCCGAATGGGTGCTCTACCTGCTGCTGGCGCTGATCGGCTGTCAGCTGCGCAACTCGGGCATGCCGCTGCGCCAGATACTGCTCAACCGGCACGGCCTGGCCATTGCCACGGTCCTGGCGTTCAGCTCGCTGATCGGCGGGTTGCTTGCCGCTCCCCTGCTCACGCTACGCTGGAATGAGGGTCTGGCGCTGGCATCCGGTTTCGGCTGGTATTCGCTCTCGGCAATCCTGGTCGGCGACCAGCTCGGCCCGCTGTTCGGCGGCGTGGCCTTCTTCAACGACCTCGCCCGCGAACTGCTGGCCTTCATCCTGATTCCCCTGACCATCCACCGCCATGCCCCGCTGGCCATCGGCTACGGCGGCGCCACTTCGATGGATTTCACCTTGCCGGTGATCCAGCAGCACGGCGGTGTGGCCTGTGTGCCCATCGCCGTGGTCAGTGGTTTCATACTTTCGCTGTTGTCGCCGCCGCTGATCCTGTTCTTCCTGTCGCTGTAAGACGCAGCCAGCGCCTCGGCTATGCTCATGACACAGGCGGCCCCGCGCGCCTTAGCCAAAAGGCTAGGTTGATCTCATAACGAAGAAACGGCTAACTGAGCGCCGTACAAACTTAATCGTTTAAGTTTGTGCTAAACATCTTCAGGTCTCGATAACAACAAGCCGACAAGGATTTCCCAATGTTCAAGAAGTCGTTGATCCCTACTCTCGTCGTCGCCGGAGCCGCCAGCCTCGGCCACGCCCAGGCCGCCGACCTGACCATTTCCTGCGGCGCGGTGGGCGCCGAGCTCCAGCTCTGCCAACAAGGCGTGCAGGCGTGGGAGGAGAAGACCGGCCACAGCGTCGATGCCGTCTCGACGCCCAATTCTTCCACCGAGCGCCTGTCGCTCTACCAGCAGATCCTCTCCGCCAACTCCACCGACATCGACGTCATGCAGATCGACGTGGTGTGGCCGGGCCTGCTCGCCAATCACCTGCTCGACCTGCGCGAGGTGCTGGGTGACGACGCTGGTGCAGGCCACTTCCCGGCCATCGTCGAGAACAACACCATCGACGATCGCCTGGTGGCCATGCCCTGGTTCACCGACGCCGGAGTGCTCTACTACCGTGCCGACCTGCTCGAGCAGTATGGCCACGAGGTACCCGAGACCTGGGAAGAGCTCACCGAGATCGCCCGCGAGATTCAGAATGCCGAACGCGAGGCAGGCAACGATCGCATGCACGGCTTCGTGTTCCAGGGCCGCGCCTACGAGGGGCTGACCTGCAACGCCCTGGAGTGGGTGGCAAGCCACGGTGGCGGCACCATCGTCGATAGCGACGGCGAGATCACCATCGACAACCCGCAAGCGGCCGCGGCACTCGATCGTGCCGCTTCCTGGATTGGCGACATCGCACCCGATGGAGTGCTCAACTACACCGAAGAAGAGGCCCGCGGCGTGTTCCAGGGCGGTAACGCCGTGTTCATGCGCAACTGGCCCTACGCCTGGGCGCTGGCCCAGAGCGAAGGAAGCGAAGTACGCGGCAAGGTGGGGGTGACCCAACTGCCCTATAGCGGCGAGGGCAGCAGCGCCGCCACGCTGGGCGGCTGGAACCTGGCGGTATCGCGTTACAGCGAGGATGCCGAACTCGCCGCCGAGCTGGTGGCCTTCCTCTCCGGCGAGGAGGAGCAGAAACGACGCGCCATCGAAGGCGCCTACAACCCGACCCTCGAATCGCTCTACCAGGACGACGAGGTACTCGACGCCGTGCCCTTCTTCGGCGAACTCTACGAGACCTTCGTCAATGCCGTGGCACGCCCCTCGGCCCCCACCGGCGATGCCTATGGCCGCGTCAGCAACGCCTTCTTCAGCGCTACCCACGACGTGCTCTCCGGCAACCGGAGCGGTGAACAGGCGGTCAGCGACCTCGACCGCGAACTGGCCCGTCTCAAGCGCCGCAACTGGTAACCGCTCAGGAGCCCGAGATGTCGTCTCCCGTGACCGAAAGCGCGCCGATGCCGGCGCGCCCCCTGCCAGTCCGTTACCGCAGTACCAAGGTGCGTCGCCAGCGGGTGCGTGCCGCCTGGTACTTTCTGGCGCCGATGCTGGTGACGCTGACCATGGTGGCCGGCTGGCCGCTGCTGCGCACCCTCTACTTCAGCTTCACCGACGCCTCGCTGTCGGACATGGGCGATACCCTGTTCATCGGGCTGGAGAACTACCTGGTCTATGACGACGGCCGCTGGTTCGGCGTGCTGGCCGATCCCGTCTGGTGGCGGGCGGTGTGGAACACCGCCTACTTCTCGGTGGTCTCGGTGTCGCTGGAGGTGATGTTCGGCGTCATCGTGGCACTGGTCCTCAATGCCGAGTTCAAGGGCCGTACCCTGGTGCGCGCCGCGGTACTGATTCCCTGGGCGATTCCCACCATCGTCTCGGCGCAGATGTGGGCCTGGATGCTCAACGACCAGTTCGGCATCATCAATCATCTGCTGATGACGTTCGGCATCATCGAGAGTCCCATCGCCTGGACCGCCGATGCCAGCTATTCCATGTGGGCAGTGATCATGGTCGACGTATGGAAGGCCACGCCGTTCGTCGCCCTGCTGGTGCTGGCCGCGCTGCAGATGCTGCCCAAGGACTGCTATGAAGCCGCCGAGGTCGACGGCATTCATCCCGTCAGGGTGTTCTTCAAGGTGACCCTGCCGTTGATTACACCGGCACTGATGGTCGCGGTGATCTTCCGCCTGCTCGATGCACTGCGCGTGTTCGACGTCATCTACGTGTTGACCTCCAACTCCACCAGCACCATGTCGATGTCGATCTACGCCCGACAGCAACTGGTGGAGTTTCAGGACGTGGGCTACGGCAGCGCCGCCTCGACCTTGCTGTTTCTGATCATTGCCCTGGCGACCGTGGCCTACCTCTACCTGGGCCGCAAGCAACTGCAACTGGGAGGTGAGTGATGACCTCGCGCCAACTCTCCAAACTCACCGCTCGCCTCGGTTTCTGGCTACTGGTGGCATTCGTCGTGGTCGTCGCGGTGTTTCCGTTCTACTACGCCATCAAGACCTCCTTTACCCCGTCGAGCGAGCTGTTCCGGGTCGAGCTGTGGCCGACGCAGGCGACGCTTGCCAACTACCTGCAGATTTTCTCCCAGCGCAGCTTTCTGCAGGCGATCTTCAACTCGGTAGTGGTCGCCACCAGCGTGGTGTTCATCGCCCTGCTGCTTGGTATTACCGCCTCCTACGCCCTGGGCCGGGTGCGCTTTCGTGGCCGCACCACGGTGTTGCTGGTGATCCTCGGCGTCTCCATGTTCCCGCAGGTGGCGGTGCTGTCGGGGCTGTTCGAGGTGATCCGCGCGCTCAATCTCTACAACAACCCGGGTGGGCTGATCCTGAGCTATACCATCTTCACCCTGCCCTTCACCGTGTGGGTGCTGACCACCTTCATGCGCCAGTTGCCGATGGAACTCGAAGAGGCCGCGATCATGGATGGCGCCACGCCCTGGGTCACCATCACCAAGGTGTTCCTGCCGCTGATGTGGCCGGCAATGGCGACCACCGGGCTGCTCGCCTTCATCGCCGCCTGGAACGAATTCCTCTTCGCTCTGACCTTCACCCTGACCGACAGCCAGCGCACGGTGCCGGTGGCGATCGCCCTGCTCTCCGGCGGTAGCGCCTACGAGCTGCCCTGGGGGCCGATAATGGCCGCCTCGGTGGTGGTCACGGTGCCGCTCGTGGTGCTGGTGATCGTCTTCCAGCGCCGCATTGTCTCAGGGCTGACGGCCGGTGCAGTGAAGGGTTGAACCCGATGCGAACGCGGCTGCGGCCTCGCACTCGTTGAAACGCTTCGATCGCAGTTTGAACAAGGGATTCTCATGCAAGACAACACTTTCTGGTGGCGCGGCGGCGTCATCTACCAGATCTACCCGCGCAGCTTCATGGACAGCAGCGGCGACGGCGTCGGCGACCTGCCGGGCGTCACCGAGCGCCTCGACTACGTCGCCTCGCTGGGCGTGGACGGCATCTGGCTGTCGCCTTTCTTTACTTCGCCGATGCGCGACTTCGGCTACGACATCAGCGATTACCGCGACGTCGACCCGCTGTTCGGCACACTCGAGGATTTCAGGACGCTGCTGGATCGTGCCCATGCACTCGGCCTCAAGGTAATCATCGACCAGGTGATCAGCCACACCTCGGACCAGCACCCCTGGTTCCAGGAGAGCCGCATGAACCGCACCAACCCGCGGACCGATTGGTACGTGTGGGCCGACCCCAACCCGGACGGCACGCCGCCCAACAACTGGCTGTCGATCTTCGGCGGGCCGGCGTGGACCTTCGACAGCCGGCGCCAGCAGTATTACCTGCACAATTTCCTTTCGAGCCAGCCGGACCTCAACTTTCACAACCCCGAGGTGCGCGCCGCCCAGCTCGATAACATGCGCTTCTGGCTGGATCTGGGGGTCGACGGCTTCCGCCTCGACACAGTCAACTTCTATTTCCACGACCAGCACCTGCGCAGCAACCCGGCGCTGACCATCGACGCCACCCGCACCCTAGGCGCACCCAAGGAAAACCCCTACACCTGGCAGCGTCATGTATACGACATCAGCCGGCCCGAGAACGTCGAGTTCCTGCGCGAACTGCGCAGACTGATGGATGAGTACACCGGTACCACCACGGTGGGCGAAATCGGCGACGACACCCCGCTGGAACGCATGGCCGAATACACCTCCGGTGGCGACAAGCTGCACATGGCCTATACCTTCGACCTGCTCAACTCACCTCGCTCGCCGGAGTACATTCGTGGCGTACTGCAGCGTTTCCAGCAGTTCGCCGGCGATGCCTGGCCGTGCTGGGCGCTGTCCAACCACGATGTGGTACGCAGCGCCACTCGCTGGGGCAGCGAGGAGTGCGCCTTCGCCTATCCCCGGGTGGCGCTGGCGCTGCTGTTCTCGCTGCGCGGCAGCGTGTGCCTCTATCAGGGCGAAGAGCTCGGCCTGCCCGAGGCCGACGTGCCCTTCGAGCGCATCCAGGACCCCTACGGCCTGCCGCTGTGGCCCGATTTCAAGGGCCGCGACGGCTGCCGCACGCCGATGCCCTGGGACGATACGCCGCTGGCCGGTTTCTCACCCATCGAGCCCTGGCTGCCGGTGGCCGAAGCGCATCTGCCGCTGTCGGTGGCTCGCCAGCAGGACGATCCCGAGTCGATGCTCAACGCCACCCGCCGCCTGCTGCGCTTCCGCAACCAGCACCCGGCACTGTTCGACGGCGACATGACGCTGCTCGAGCTGGGCGAAGCGCTGGTCGCCTTCACCCGCCAGCGGGGCAGCGACAGGCTGCTGTGCGTCTTCAATCTCACCGGACAACCCCAGACCGCCACGCTGCCCGAGGCGCGCGAAGCGTTGCAGCAACACGGCTTCCAGTACGAGGTCAGCGGCGGCACGCTGCATCTGCCGCCCTATCAGGCGGCGTACTTCCGCCTCTAGGCTTGGTCTCAAGAACTCTGTACAACAACGACCGGCCGTAAACGGCCGAGGATGGGTCAAATGGCAAGCGTCACCCTCGACAGAATCAACAAGGTCTTCGGCAACACCCATATCATCAAGGATGTGGACCTGGCGATCGGCGCAGGCGAGTTCGTGGTCTTCGTCGGCCCCTCGGGCTGCGGCAAGTCCACACTGCTGCGCCTGATTGCCGGGCTGGAGTCGATCAGCGACGGCGAGCTCACCATCGGCGACCAGGTGGTCAATGAGCTGCCGCCGCGGGAGCGCGGCGTGGGCATGGTGTTCCAGTCCTATGCCCTCTACCCGCACATGACGGTGTACGAGAACATGGCCTTCGGCCTCAAGCTGGCCAAGACCGCCAAGGAAACCGTGCACGAGCGAGTCATGTCGACGGCCCGCATCCTGCAGCTCGGGGAGCTGCTCGAGCGCAAACCCAAGGCCCTCTCCGGGGGCCAGCGACAGCGCGTCGCCATGGGCCGCGCCATGGCCCGCGAACCGCGCATCCTGCTATTCGACGAGCCACTCTCCAACCTCGACGCCTCGCTGCGGGTGCAGATGCGCAACGAGATCGCGCGCCTGCACAAGCGGCTCGGCTCGACCATGATCTACGTCACTCACGACCAGGTCGAGGCGATGACACTGGCCGACAAGATCGTGGTGCTCAATGGCGGTCGCGTGGAACAGGTCGGCACTCCCCAGGAGCTCTACCAGCGCCCGGCGACAAGGTTCGTTGCCGGCTTCATCGGCTCGCCGACGATGAACTTCCTGCCCGCACGGCTGCTCGGTGCCGATGCCGAGGGTTGCCGGGTCGACGCCGCCGGACTGGCCGAGCTGGCCTTGCCCCAGGACGCCTCGGGCCATGCCCAGGGGGATGGCCTGACGCTGGGCATACGCCCCGAGCATCTACGCTTGACCGCAGCCCAGGGCAGCGAGGGCTTCGAGATCGTCAACGTCGAATACCTGGGCAACGAGGTGTACGTCTATCTCGAACCCAAGCAGGGCGACACCCTGTTGATCCAGCGCAGCGAGGCTCCCTCCCCATGGTCGATCGGCCAGCGCGTGGCGCTGGATCCCGACCCGGAACACGTCCATCTGTTCGACGCCGACGACCGGGCGCTGCCGGCCAAGGCGGCACGTGCCGCGGCCTGACGCCGCGCCAGCGTCGTTAAAACAGGTGGCGGGACTGTCCCGGCCACGTCCGGGACGGTATCCTTGAGAGCATACTCATTAGCAGGAAAAGAAACGTGTCGCCACCGGTCCGCCGCATCACCCTCAAGGATCTGGCTCGCGAGCTCGGCGTCTCCACCGCCACCGTGTCCAACGCCTTCAACCGGCCGGACCAGCTCTCGCCCAACCTGCGAGAACGCATCCTCGCCGAGGCCAAGCGACTGGGCTATCGCGGCCCCGACGCCAAGGCCCGCAGCCTGCGTACCGGACGCTCGCGCATCATCGCGGTGATTCTGGCCGAAAGCCTCACCTACAGCCTCAACGACGCCGTCTCCAGCGAGTTCCTCTCGGGCGTAGCCGAGGTGCTCGATACCCAGGGTCATACCCTGCTGCTGCTCTCCGCACGCCAGGCCAAATGCCAGATAGTCGACTCGGCGAGCATGGCCGACGGTTTCATCGTCTACGGACTGATGCCCTCCGACGAGCTGTTCGACTCACTGCCGCTCAACGCCTCCCTGGTGGCGGTCGATTTCAACGTGTCGGGACATCCTTCGGTACACGTCGACAACGAGCCGGCCTGCTTCGAGATCGCCGACCGCGCCTTGACGGCCATCCCCCGCCAACGCCCGGCCATCGTCAACCTGCGCCTCACGCGCGAACCCTGCAACGGCCGCATCGACCCCGATTACACCCTGCTGCCGGCCGAACTCACCATTACCCGTTCACGCCTGTCCGGTTTTCATCGCGCCCTGGCCCAGCATGGTTTCGAGGCCGAGCGGGTGCCGATGTGGAACGTCGAGGAGAACACCTTCGAGGTGTGTGCCCCGGTGGTCGAGGAGATCCTCGACTTGCCCGATGGCGAACGCCCCGACCTGCTGCTGTGCATGTCCGACCGCATCGCCCTGACCGCGCTGACTCTGGCCGAAAGCCGCGGCCTGCGCATTCCCGAGGACATCAGCCTGATCGGCTTCGACGGCATTGCCGAGGGTCAGTACCGGGCACCGCGCCTGACCACGGTACGCCAGGAGAGCGGCGAGAAGGGCCGCCTGGCGGCACGCATGATCCTCGGACTGGAGCCGGGTCACTCACGCCTGCTGGGTACCGAGCTGATTCTGGGCGAGACCTGCCCCTGAGCTCTCTATCGGCCTCGCTTGCACACTGCTTGCACGTTTCGTGACCATTGGCTGCATCGCCTTGCGCGATGCTGGCCCATCAGTCACCGCGCCCACTTGACGATCCGTGGCCATCCCGCTGGGTTTCGGCCTGCTGTTTGCCACCCTGACCCTGCCGGTACTGGTACCCTGCCTCTGTCCGATGCTGGAAGGCCTGCGCAACGATGGGGACACCCGACCAACGCTCACCCTGCCCAGGAGCCGACTCGATGAGGTTACGCTTCCCCCGCCCGCCCTTCTCGCACCTGGGCGTCAAGTTGTTCGTCATCATACTGTCGGTCAATGTATTGATCGCCGGGCTGGTGTTCCTGGCGGTATCGCGCAGCCTCGATCGTGGCTTCCTCGAGTATCTCGAAACCACCCAGGCCAACCGCGCCGAGACGCTGGCCGAAGGCCTGGGACAGGAGTGGGCGCGCCGTGATGGCTGGCAGTGGCTGCGCGACTCGCCGCCGGCCTGGGAGCGCCTGGTGCGCCAGCAGCTGTGGCCCGGCGAACGTCCGCCCCACGGCATCGAGCGCCGCCTGGGCGATGCCCGAGACTTCGTATTACACGATGCCGAAGGCCTGCCGGTAATCGGCCTGCCCCCGGACGATCACGAAATGGCGGCCGAGCTGCATTGGCTGCCCATCGAGTACCAGGGGCAGCGGGTCGGCACCCTCGGTTATCGCCCACCGCAGCAGTTGATGGCGCGAATGGATCGCATCTTTCTGTCTCGCCAGCAGCGCAACCTGGGCATCATCGTCGCCGCCCTGGGCCTGGCCTCGCTGCTACTGGCCGGCGGTCTGGCCTGGTGGTTAGGGCGACGCACGCGCAGCATGGCACTCGCCACTCGCAGCCTGATCGAAGGCGACTACAGCGCCCGGCTGTCGGAGCGCGGCCGCGACGAGCTCTCGCGCCTGGCTCGCGATTTCAACATGCTGGCAGCCACCCTGGAAGCCAGCCGAGAGGCACGTAACCGCTGGGTCTCGGATATCGCCCACGAGCTGCGCACCCCGCTGGCAGTGCTGCGCGGCGAGATCGAGGCCATGCAGGACGGTATCCGTCAGCTCAACCAGGACAACTTGCGTTCGCTGTCGCAGGAGGTAGGCCAGCTCGAGCGGCTGGTGGCCGACCTGCGCCTGCTCTCCCAAAGCGACGCCGGAGCGCTCGAGGTCCTACTGGCGCCGCTCGACCTGGCGGCGAGCCTCACCTCGCGTCTCGAGGAAGCCCGTGGCTGGCTCGACGATTGCGGCATGGCCCTGTCCACCTCGATCAACGGGCCGGCCTGGATCCGTGGCGATGCCCCACGCCTGCGCCAGCTATGGACCAACCTGCTCGATAACAGCTGCGCCTACACCACCTCGCCGGGGCTGCTCGAGGTCCGCCTGGTCCAGGAGTCGAACCGGGTGCGGGTGGTCTGGCAAGACAGCCCGCCGGGGGTGCCCGAAACCGCACTTGGCCGTCTCACCGAGCGGCTCTACCGCGTCGAGGGCTCGCGCAGCCGCGCCAGCGGCGGCAGCGGCCTGGGTCTCTCCATCGCCAGTGCCTTGGTCAAGAGCCACGGCGGCACCATGCAAGCCTCCCCCTCGTCCCTGGGTGGGTTATGCTGGACCCTCGATTTTCCAGCTCTGGATGCCGAAGAACGGACCTCATGAGGAAAGGCGCCCATGCAAGATTCCGAAACCCCACGTGACACCCTGCTGATCGTCGAGGACGAACCCAAGATCGCGCGCCTGGTCGCCGACTACCTGGAGGGCAGCGGCTTCGCCACCCAGCATATCGACCACGGCGATCAGGTCCTGCCCTGGCTGCAGAAGCAGCATGTCGACGAGCAGTTGCCGGCGTTGGTGCTGCTAGACCTGATGCTGCCCGGCATCGACGGACTCACGCTGTGCCGTGAGATTCGCCAGCGTTGGCCCAGTGTGGCAATCATCATGCTCACCGCACGGGTCGAGGAAGTGGACCGCCTGCTGGGCTTGGAGCTCGGTGCCGACGACTACATCTGCAAACCGTTCAGCCCACGAGAGGTCGTGGCCCGGGTCAAGGCGGTGTTGCGGCGCAGCCAGGCGCTGCGCGACCCCAACTCGGTCAACGGCAGCCAGCTCGCACTCGACGACGAGGGCTGGCGGGCGCTGGCCGACGGCCTGGACCTGGGACTCACCGCGGTGGAATACCAGCTTCTCAAGGTGATGATGCAGGCGCCCGGGCGCATCTTTACCCGCGACCAGTTGATGGATCGCATGTATCGCGACCACCGCATCGTCTCCGAGCGTACCGTCGATAGCCACGTCAAGAAGCTGAGGCGCAAGATTGCCGACGTCTGGCCCGAGCGCGAGATCATCCGTTCGGTTTACGGCGTCGGTTACAAGTACCAGCCCGAGGAGTGACCTTGCTTCTTTCACGATTGCTGCAAGTTGGTTGCACAAGGGCGTACGACACTGCGAGCATCAACCCAAGCCAAGGAGTGCCCCCATGCGTTTCGACGTCAACCGCAACCTGCTGATTCCCGCCCTGCTCGCCGTGGCCATCGCGCCCATGTCACTGGCGGCCATCGCCTTCCCGGCCCAAAGCGACGGCGGCTGGCACGAACAGCGCCACGAGCGCTTCGAGGAGCGCCGCCAGGCCATGTTCGAGCGCGCCGGACTCGACGAGGAGACCCGCAGCGCCCTGGAAGAAGCCCACGACGAGCATTATCAGGCCATGCGCGAATTGCACGAGCGGCACCGCGAACGCATGGACGAGATCCTCGACGAAGAACAGCGCGAAGCCCTGCGTGAGGCCAAGCGCGAAATGCGCCAGGAGAGGCAGGGAGAACGCCGCGATGAGCGTCTCCAGGACATGCAGGAGCGCTTGACCACCCTGGTCGACAGCTGGGAACTCTCCGATGCGGAACGTGAACGGCTCACCGAGCTGCGCGAATCTCTGTACGCCGACATGCAGGAACTTCGCGGCCAGCAGTTCGATTCCCGCGAGGAGCGCCGCGAAGCGTGGCAGTCGCTGCGCGACGAGCACCGGGATGCCCTCGGCGAGGTGCTGACCGATGAGCAGATCGCCGCCCTCGAGGCCTTCATGCAGCCCCGTCACGCCAAGGGGCATGGCGGGCATCGCGGAGCGCATCATCGCGGTTGATTCTGCACACTTAGCTACGGCATCGGGCCCGGCATTGCGCCGGGCCCGATGCGTTTCGTGGCCACCTTGCCTCGTGCCTCAGTTGTAGAGCACTCCCGGCAGCCAGAACACGATACCCGGCACCATATAGAGAATGAACATGGCCACGAATACCATCAACAGGAACGGGGCGATACCGATGAAGATGTCGCCCAGCTCTATTCCCTTGGGCGCGATGCCCTTGAGGTAGAAGGCCGACATCGCCATGGGCGGCGTGAGGAACGAGGTCTGGATGTTGAGCGCCACCAGCACGCCGAAGAACAGCGGGTCGATGCCGAACATGTGCAACAGCGGCAAGAAGATCGGCACGAAGATGATGATGATTTCGGTCCACTCCAGCGGCCAGCCCAGCAGGAAGATCATCAACTGCGCCAGCAGCAGGAACTGCAGCGGCGTCAGCGACAATCCGCTGATCCAGTGCTCGATCAGAGTGTGACCGTCAAGCAACGAAAACACCGAGGAGAAGATCCACGAACCGACGAACAACCAGCACACCATGGCACTGGTGCGCGCGGTAAGGAAAACCGCCTCCTTCAGCCGCTGCCAGGTCATCTGCCGGTACGCCGCCGCCAGTACCATGGCGCCCAGCGCGCCGATGCCCGCCGCCTCGTGGGGCGTGGCCAGGCCGAAGAGAATGGCGCCGAGCACCGCCATGATCAGCACGAACAGCGGCACGAACGAGGTCAGCAGCCCCCAATAGACTTCGCCCAGCGGCACGTCGAGCTTCTCATCCGACAGCTTGGGCGCGAGCTTGGGATTGATCATCGCTCGCCCCATCACGTAGAGAATGTAAAGCCCCGCCAGCAGCAGGCCCGGAAGCAGCGCCGCCGCATACAGTCGCACCACCGAGACGCCCGCCATCGCGCCGTAGAGGATCAGCATGATGCTCGGCGGAATCAGGATGCCGAGACAGCCCCCGGCACAGATCACCCCGCTCGACAGGCGTTTGTCGTAGCCGGCATTGAGCATCGCCGGCAGCGCCAGCAGCCCCATCAGCGTCACCACCGCACCGACGATACCGGTGGCGGTGGCGAACAGCGCGCAGGTGATCAGGCTGGCCACTGCCAGCGAAGCCGGCATGCCACGCGCGGCGAGCTGCAGGCTGCCGAACAGACGGTCGAGAATGTTGGCTCTTTCGACCATGTAGCCCATGAACAGGAACAGCGGCACGGCGATCAGTACGTCGTTGGACATGACGCCGTAGGCCCGCTGTACCAGCAGCGGGAAGATGATGTCGCCGATGGCGAAGTAGCCGAAGCCGATCCCCATGGCGATCAGCGTGAAGGCGATGGGGAAGCCGAGCATGATCAGGATGACCAGCATGCCCAGCATCAGGATTCCGATTTCCGGCTCGCTCATGGCTGCTTGTCTCCTGGCTCTTGCTGGGCGGCCTTGATTTCGGCCTCCTTGTTGACGGGGATCTCGATCTCCTCGACGTCTTCCAGCCGTCGCGGCCACTTGCCATGCCTGAGGCACAGAAAGCAGCGTGCCACCTCGGCCAGCCCCTGGATCGCCAGAAAGGAAGCGCAGGCGGGTATCACGAACTTGTAGGGCCAGATGGGAGGACCACCGGGGGTAAAGGAGCTGTGCTCGTTCTGGCGGAAAGAGACGGCGAAGAAATCCCAGCCGCTCCACACCAGCGCCAGGATGCCTGGATAGAAGAACAGTAGGTAGAGCGCCAGTTCGATTCCCGCCTGCCAGCGTGGCGAGAAGTAGCGCGACACTACGTCGGCCCTCACGTGGGCGTTGTGGGCCAACGCATAGGCCCCGCTCATCATGAACAGCGTGCCGTAGAGCATGTAGCTGGTGTCGTAGGCCCAGGTGGTCGGCGACCCCAGGGCATAGCGCATGAAGACTTCATAGCTCACCACGAAGGTCAGGATAAGGATCGCCCAGGCGAAGGCCTTGCCCACCCACGTGCTGAGATGGTCGATGAAGAACACGAAACGCATGATCACCTCTCACCTTCCTGCGCCACCCACCGGGGCGGCGCAGGACGGACACGAAACCCGGCGGCTTCCTGCACCGGGGACAGCTGGCTGACCGGGCCCGGCAGGCCCGGCGGCTCACAGGATGGTGGAGGTGTCGGTCGGCTCCTTGCCGAAGAAGTGGCGATATGCCGGCACCTTGGGCGCCGTGCCCTCGAGATGCCAGCCGACCACGCGTTCACAGTACTCGCGCTGATGGTCGATGACCTTCTTGAAGAAGGGATCCTGGGATTCGTTCTCGATCACCGTGTTCCACGCATCGAGCTGGGCCTGGAGCACCGAATCGGGCGTGATGTAGGTCTGCACCCCTTGCTGCTCGCGCATGGCCTGCAGGTCGCGCGGATAGCGTTCCATGGCCTTCCAGTACATTTCCGACGAGGCGGCCTTGGCGGCGTACTGCAGGATTGCCTGGAACTCCTCCGGTAGGCTGTCGTGCTTGTCCTTGTTGTAGATGATCTCGAAGGATTCGCAGTCCTGATGATAGCTGCGCAGCATCCAAGTCTTGCTGACGTCGGGAAAGCCGAGCAGGCGGTCCGAGGAGGGGTTGTTGAACTCGGCGCCGTCGAGCAGGCCACGGTCCATGGCCGGCACGATGTCGCCGCCGCCCATGATGGTCACCGCGGCGCCGAATTCGCGCATCAGGTCGGCCGCCAGGCCCACGGTGCGATACTTGAGCCCTTGCAGATCCTCGGCGCCACTGATGGGCTCCTTGAACCAGCCCAGCGCCTGGGTCGGCATGGGACCGGTGAGATAACCGACCAGCGGCAGTTCGAGCATCTCGAGCAGCTCCGCATACAGCTCCATCCCACCACCGGTCCAGTACCAGGCGAGGAACTGGTTGGCGTCCCAGCCGAAGGGTGGCGGCGTGCCGAACAGCGAGTAGGCCTTGTGCTTGCCGTACCAGTAGGCGCAGACCCCGTGCCCACCGTCGAGCGCCCCGGAGATTACCGCATCCTGCAGTTGCAGCGCACCCACCACGGCGCCGGCAGGCAGCAGGTTCAGGCGCAGCCGCCCGCCCGACATCTCGTTGACGATGCGTACGTAGTCGGCGGCGAACTCGTGAAAGATGTCCTGGTTGGGCCAGGTGCTCTGGAAGCGCAGCGTGGTGGTCTGAGCCACGGCAATGCTGGGAAAGCCCACCGCCGCCGCCGCACCCGCCCCCACCGCAGCGGCCGAACCGGTGAGAAAGCGGCGGCGCGAGGTATCGGTGGACTTGCTGTCGCTGGCGACCTGCCCTTCGGCCTTGGCCGTATTCTTGTCTTGGACCATCGGATTCTCCAGAAAATATTGTCGTTGTACTTCTGGCTGCCCGGACCGGCACAGGCCGATCTCGCAGTCATCCCGAAGCCTCCCTGCCAGTGCTGCCTCAGCGTGCTCCCCTTCCCATAGGTGCAGTCGGTTATATCAGGTATAGCTGGGGTAACCGCAGGCGCAAGCACCGCTTCCTATGTTCAATTAACGTTCTTGCCAAATCTGTTAACGCAGGGTTGAAGGGCAGGGGCAAAGGGCGTATTTTATTTGAACGTTCATTCAATAAAACAAGGAACGGCTTCCCGCCGGAGTCGTCAGCCCTGACTCTCCCGTTGGCACATGCGGCTTCGAGCCCCATGGCAGTACATGGCTGCGTCAGGTCTGAAACATTGGGTAATCTTCAGGCGTGCTTTCGATTGTGAGGAACAATCCTCAGCGCGTCTCGGCAAGGAATAGGCGGGAAGGGTCACTCACCTCTGAAAGGAGTTCGCCTGCATGGCGCGTAACCTACCCCTTACCGAGCGACGCGATCGGCTCAACCCCGTGGTGTTCCACGGCTCGGTGGCTGGCATTCTGGTGTTTCTCGTCCTCACCATGACCTTCACCGAAGAGGCCGGCGCCTTCTTCGACGCCGGCCTGGCCTGGGTCAGCGCAACCTTCGGCTGGTACTACATGCTCGCCGTGGTCGCCTACCTCGTCTTCGTGGTCGCCATCGGCCTGTCACGCTACGGCAGCATCCGTCTCGGTCCTGACCATTCGCGGCCGGAGTTCTCGACACTGTCCTGGGCGGCAATGCTGTTCGCCGCCGGCATCGGCATCGACCTGCTGTTCTTCAGCGTCGCCGAGCCGGTGGCCCACTACCTGGCACCGCCGGACCTGGCGCCCGAAAGCCAGGAGGCGATGCGCGCCGCCGTGGTCCAGACCTTCCTGCACTGGGGGCTTTCCGGTTGGGGGCTCTACGTGCTGATGGGCATGGCACTGGCCTACTTCAGCTACCGTCATCGCCTGCCGCTGGCCATCCGCAGCGCGCTCTACCCGCTGCTCGGAAAGCGCATCCACGGCCCTATCGGCAATGCCGTAGACATCACTGCAGTAATCTCCACCGTGTTCGGCATCGCCACCAGCCTCGGTATCGGCGTGATGCAGCTCAACTACGGCCTGGCCTACATGTTCGACGTGCCCGAGAGCCTCTCGGTGCAGGTCATCCTGATCGTGCTGGTGGTCGTGCTCGCCACCATTTCGGTAATCAGTGGCGTGGAGAAGGGCATTCGCCGGCTGTCGGAGTTCAACATGCTGCTGGCGCTGGCCTTGCTGCTGTTCGTGCTGTTCCAGGGCCACACCCTGCAACTGCTCGACATGGCGGTGAACAATGCTGGCGATTACTTTTCCAGCTTCGTCGCCAAGAGCTTCGATACCTACGCCTTCGCCGGCGAAGAGGCCAACGAGTGGAAGATGTGGTGGACAATCTTCTTCTGGGGCTGGTGGATCGCCTGGACGCCGTTCGTCGGCCTGTTCCTGGCCCGCATCTCGCGCGGCCGCACCATACGCCAGTTCGTCGCCGGGGCGCTGGGCATACCGCTGGCCTTCATGATGGTGTGGATGTCGGTATTCGGTAACAGCGGTATCGAACTGGTGGCCAACCAGGGCGTCGCCGAACTCGGTGAGCAGGCGCTGAACACGCCGCAGACCACCATGTACACGCTGCTCGAATACTATCCTTGGGCCGGCGTCACCGCGGCCGTCGTCACCGTGCTGGGCATCGTGTTCTTCATCACCTCGGCAGACTCCGGTGCGCTGGTACTGGCGAACTTCACCTCGATCCTGTCGGACGTTAACCATGACGCGCCGATCAAGCTGCGCATCTTCTGGTCGGCAATGATCGGACTGGTAACCGTCGCGCTGCTGATGGCGGGTGGCCTGGCGGCGCTGCAGAGCGCAGTGGTGATCACCGCCCTGCCCTTCTCGCTGGTGATATTCGCCATCATGCTGGGCATGTACAAGGCGCTCAAGCTGGAGGGAAGCAAGGCCGAGGCGCGCCGTCGCATCGCCGGCACCGCACCGGGCGGCGACTGGCGCGAGCGCCTCGACCGTGCCCTGGACATCTCCAACCGTGCAGGTGCCGCGGCGACCATCGAGCATTCCATTCGCCCGGCGCTGACCCAGTTCGCCCAGGAACTGGAGAGCCGTGGCCAGGAGGCCAACGTGACCGAGGAGCAGATGGAAGGCGAATCCCTCCCCAGCCTGACCCTGCAGGTCGACCTGGAGAATGCGGCGAGCTTCGTCTATCAAGTGTGCCCGCACCGCATGCGCACACCGAGCTTCCTGCCGGCGGACGACGACTACTACGTGCGGCTCGATGTCTACCTGGCCGAAGGCGGCCAAGAGAAGGACCTCAACGGCTTCACCCGCGGCCAGGTGATCGCCGACGTGCTCTCGGAGTACGAGCGCCACCTGCACTTTCTGGCCCTGGCCGACCAGGGCGGCAACGTACAGGCCATGCCGGGCGCAGTGGGCGAACCACCGGCGGATGCCAGCCCGGCCTGATCGACTCTCTTGCTCCACTCACGGCGGCACCCTTCGGGGGCCGCCGTTTTTCTTGCTCATCGACCTTGGCCGGCTTGTGGCAACGCAACATGCAGGAGTAACGTTCTCACTACCTTGCACCTCGTTCGGGTATCGCCATGTCCCGCCCACGTCACCGTTCCCGCTACCGGCCGCCCCTGCCCGGCAGCGCCCTGCTGGCCGCCTGGCGTCAGGGCTATGGCCTGGCCGAGCTCAAGCGCGACCTGCTCGCCGGCCTGACCCTCGGCATCGTCGCGGTGCCGCTCTCCATGGCGCTGGCCATCGCCACCGGTGTGCCGCCTCAGCACGGGCTGTATACCGCCATCGTGGCCGGAGTCGTCATCGCGCTGACCGGCGGCTCGCGTTTCAATATCTCAGGTCCCACCGCTGCCTTCGTGGTGATCCTGTTCCCCATCGTCGCCAGCCATGGCCTCGGCGGGCTCTTGATTGCCACGCTGATGGCAGGGCTGATTCTGGTGGCGCTGGGGCTGGCGCGGCTGGGCAACCTGATCCAGTTCGTGCCCTACCCGGTAGTGCTCGGCTTCACGGCGGGCATCGCCGTGGTGATCGCCCTGCTGCAGTTGCCCGACTTTCTCGGCCTCGAGGGCGTCGCGCTCGGCGACAGCACGCTGCACAACCTGGCGGAGATCGTGCGTGCCGCGCCCACGCTGGCCCCGGCCGAGCTGGGTATCGGACTGCTCACGCTGGCCGCACTGATCCTGTGGCCGCGCTTGAAGCTACCGGTGCCGGCGCCGCTGGTCGGCCTGACGGTGGGCACGCTGGCGGCACTCGCTGTCGCCCCACTGGGTGTGGAGATCGAGACCATCGCCTCGCGCTTCAGTTGGGTATACCAGGGCCAGACCGGCAGCGGCATTCCGCCCTTCGCTCCCGAGCCATTGTTGCCCTGGCGCCTGCCCGGAGCCGACGGTACAACGCTCAAGGTGGATTTCGCCTTGATCCGCGAGCTGCTCGGCCCGGCACTGGCCATCGCCATGCTGGCGGCCATCGAGTCGCTGCTCTGTGCGGTGGTGGCCGATGGACTGACCCGCACCCGCCACGACCCCAACGCCGAGTTGATCGGCCAGGGTCTAGGCAATATCGCAGCGCCCTTCTTCGGTGGCATCACCGCTACTGCGGCACTGGCGCGTACCGCCACGAATATACGCAGCGGGGCGTTTTCACCACTAGCCGCCGTGGCCCATGCGCTGGTGGTGCTGCTGGCCGTAGTGGCGCTTTCCGGCCTGCTCGCCCTGGTGCCGATGGCGGCACTGGCGGCGCTGCTGTTCGTCATCGCCTGGAACATGAGCGAGGCGCGCCACTTCGTCCATATCCTGAAGAGCGCGCCGGGCAGCGACGTGGCGATACTGGTGATCTGCTTCCTGCTCACGGTGGTGTTCGACATGGTGCTGGCGGTGGCGGTGGGCATCGGCCTGGCGGCGGCACTGTTCATCCGCCGCATGGCCGACCTGACCCACGCCCGTCGCCTCGAACCCGGTAGCGATGACAGCCTCGACCTGCCCCGCCAAGTGGCGCTCTACGACGTCAACGGGCCGCTGTTCTTCGGCGCCGCCGAGAAGGCCGTGTCGTCGCTGCGGGTGGTGGACCCCGAGGTGCGCGTGGTGATGCTCGACATGCGCGACGTGCCGAGCCTGGATGCCACGGCGATCGTCGCCCTGCAGTCGCTGGTCGAGGAACTACGCTCGCGCCAGGTAGGGCTGATCTTCATCGGCATACCGGCTCGCATGGTGCTCAAGCTCAAGCGCGCCGGCGTCAGGCGTCAGGCGTGCCAGTTGGCCGTCGTTCGTAAGCCGGCCCGAGCCAGGCAGTTGGCCGAGCGCTGGCTGGCCGTGCCGGCCGCCTGAACTGCGGTCTATTCTCCCTGCAGCGTGGCGATCAGCCGCCGCGCCCCGCCCTGATCGCGGTGTTCGCCTAGCCAGATGCCCTGCCAGGTACCCAGTGCCAGCTTGCCGTCGCGCACCGCCAGGGTGAGCTGGGTGCCGAGCAGGCTGGCACAGACGTGGGCCGGCATGTCGTCGGGCCCTTCCAGTGTGTGACGGAAATAGGGCAGGTCGCCCGGGATGCGCTCGCGCAGGAAGGCGTCGAGGTCGTGGCGCACGTCCGGGTCGGCGTTCTCGTTGAGGGTCAGCGAGGCCGAGGTGTGCAGCAGCTGCAGGTGCAGCAGCCCCACCCTCACCTCACGCAACTCCGCCAGCGCCGAGGTCACCTCACCGGTGATCAGGTGAAAACCGCGCGAGCGCGGTGCCAGTCGAAGCTCCTGTTGTTGCCACATGCGCGACCTCTCGCAACGGGTTGGTATCCTCCTTCATGCTAACGCGCTGAAATGCCATGGCAAGTGCATCGCCTGCCCTGCGGTACGACTTGCTTTCAGTTTCGGCCGGCCATGACGCCGCCGTCCACATCCCAGATCGCGCCGGTGACCCAGCTCGCCTTGTCGGACAGCAGAAAGGAGACCACCTCGGCAACGTCCTGAGGGGTGCCGATACGACCGATCGGGTGGAAGTCATTGAAGCCTTGCAGGGCGCTGTGTACCTCGTCCCTGGGGATGAATCCCTCGTAGATCGGCGTCTCCACTACCGCCGGCGACACCGCATTGACACGGATCTGCTGCGAAGCCAACTCCATCGCCAGATGCTGGGTCAGCGAATGCAGGCCGGCCTTGGCCATGGAGTAAGCCGATGACGGTGTCGCCGCAATCGACTGCTTGGCCCACATGGAACCGATGTTGACGATCGCGCCGGAACGCTGCCTGGCGATCAGGTTGGCGGCGACCCTCTGGGTGATGAAGAAGAACGCCTTGTTTAGCTGCATGTACTGGTCGTAGTCCGCCGCCTCATGCTCCAGGAACGGCTTGGGGAGAAAGAGGCCGGCGGCATTGACCAGCAGGTCGATGTCGGGATAGCGCTCGTCGAGAGTCGCGAGCAGTGTCTCCAGTCCCTCGTCGCTAGCCAGATCCACCGTCAGCGCCTCGACATGGCCCAGGACGGACAGCGCTTCGCGCGCCGCTTCGGCCTTGTCGGGGCGCTGGCCCAGAATGACCGCGCTGCCGCCCTCGGCGAGGACCCTCCGGGCCGTCTCCAGCCCCATCCCGCTGGTACCGCCGACGACCAGCAGCTTCTTGCCCTGAAATTGATGACTCATTGGTGAAACCTCTCATTACTAGAAGAAAATCTATTGGCATGGGTTGCGCCGGGAAAACCCGCCGCAGGCCGCGGAGCCGACCACCACGAAGCTGCAGTCTGCAAAGGGAATTCTTCGCCGATTTCCTTTCGCCGACAAACCAGATAATGTGTCCAGACTTAAAAGAAAAACTTTACTGATATGAAAACACCCGTACATCTCAATGCCCTGCGCGCCTTCGAGGCCAGCGCCCGCCATCAGAGCTTTTCCGCAGCGGCCGCCGAACTGAACGTCACTCCTGCCGCGGTCGGTCAGCTTGTGCGCACCCTGGAGGAGTGGCTGGGCACGTCGTTATTCCACCGTGCGAGCAGTGGAAAGGTTCGGCTCATCCCTACCGAGGCAACCGAACGCGCCCTGCCCGACATTCGGGCGGGTTTCGACCGGCTGACACAGGGGCTCGAGCGGCTCAAGGAGGGGGCAGCCAGCAATGTGCTCACCATGACGGTCAGCCCGGCCTTCGCCGCCAAGTGGTTGCTGCCTCGAATCGACCGTTTTCAGATCGCCTGCCCCGATATGGACGTTCGCCTGGATACTCAGCACAAACCGGTGGATTTTGCCGCACAGCGTGTCGATGCAGGCATACGCTACGGACACGGCCACTGGCCGGGTTTGGTGGCAGAGAAGCTGTTGGAAGAAGAGGTCTATCCGGTTTGTTCGCCGGGCTTGCTACGCGAGCATGGCCGTCTGCTCCAACCCACCGACCTGGTACGCGAGATTCTGATCCACGATCTATCGATGGACGGTCATACGGGCTTTCCTTCCTGGAATGCCTGGTTGCAGAAGGCGGGCGTGACAGCTGTCGGAACCGGGCGCGGCATGCAGATCAACAACTCTGCGGCCGTCTTGCAGGCAGCGATCGATGGGCACGGCGTGGCGCTGGCACGCAGCGTCATGGCACGTGACGACCTGGCGGCGGGTCGACTGGTGCGGCTATTCCCGCAGATTGCGTACGCTTCGCCTCTGGCCTATTACCTGGTCTATCGACCGGAGTGCGTCAATCTGCCAAGGCTCCGGGCCTTCCGCGAGTGGTTGTTTGCAGAAGTAGTGAACTGATACGGAAGTGTCATCGTTCTCCCCAAGGGTTCACTCCTTGCGTTCGAACAGGGCCAGGTGCGTCGGCTGACCGAGATCGGTGTGCCACTCGCCGAGGCCCGAGAGCGAGGCACGGTAGCCGTTGCGAGAGGCGACTCCCCGAGCCCAGTCGCAAAAGCGGTCCCGCGTCCATTCGAAGCGGTGGTCGGGGTCGCGAAACTCGCCGGGAGCGAGCCCGAAGAGTGAATTGTAGTCGTGATTGGGAGTCGTCAGCACGAGCAGGCCGGGGCGCAGCGCCCCGAAGACGGCCCGCTCCACCCGGGAGAGGTTGCCTGGAGGTACGTGCTCGATGGTCTCTATCATCGCGGCGGCATCGAAGCCGACCAGCGCAGCGTGGGGTTCGACGTAGGAGCCACAGATCAGGGTGAGCCGCTGACGGCACGCTGCAGGCAGCCGCTCCAGGCGCATCTTGGCCTGCGCCAGCAATTCTCCCGACAGCTCCAGTCCCGCCACCTGCTCGAACTGAGGTTCGCGCAGCAGGTACTGCAGCAGCCCCCCGGAGCCACAGCCGAGATCGAGCACCCGGCGCGCACCGCTCCCTTTCAGCAGGGACGTGACTCGCAGCCATCGCTGTTGGTGGAGGTCGTCATCTTCCAGCTCCATATCACCACTCTCCCGTTACGAGAGAGATGATGATGAAGCAAAGCGGTGTCGTCTTGTAGTCGAGGTAGCGCTTCAGGAGGTGTGGCCACCGTCAGGTAAAGCCCTGCATGGGCACAAGGGAGCCGCGCGGCTTGTCGCCGCGCGGCCCGGGTTCACTGGCGCGGATCGTCGTTGGGATCAATGTACTCGATGCCCCATGGTCCGGTGCCGTGCAATTGGATGACAGTCTCCCCTTCGGCGTAGCCGAACATGGCGTCGCCCGGCGACATGATGGCGTAACCACCCACCGGTAGGGCCTGGGTCGCCTCGCGATCGAAGTCCTCGCCGTGAGCGAAATGCAGGGTGCCCTCGAGTACCGTCACCCGCTCGTAGGCGGGATGCACGTGAGGCTTGATCTCGTAGCCGTCCTCCATCCGTAGGCGGAAGGTGAAAGGCGCTTCAGCCGAGAGATCCCCCTCGATGACGGCGATCTCGGCGCCTTCGCCCATAGAACCGACCGGCCCCCAACTGAGTTCGTCGGGAGTACCCAGCAGGTGCCCGTTGCCATGATAGGTTTCTGCCCAGAGTCCGCCGGATGCGACGGCCAGTGCCAGGGCAAGGAGGGTAGCGTTCAGGGTGGCTGGTTGGAGTTTCATGCTAACTCTTCCTTCGTTGAGATTGTGGTAAAGCTGACCATGCAGCGCTCAGCGCTTGACGGCGAGTAGCGAGATACTCTTTACCCCGTAGGTGGCGCTGGCGCCCTGGGCCGAGTCGGTCAGGAAGCGGTATTCAGGGTGTTCGCGCCAGGTCTCGATGACGAGTCCGGCCGACTCGATGGCTGCACGATAGTCGTCCTGCTGCAACGCACCGCCGATGCAGGCGGCCCACAGGGTGGCGTTGCAGGAAACGCTCTCCGGCAGTGGCTTCTCGGTGACGATATCGGCCAGCGCCAGGCGCCCACCGGGCCGCAGCACTCGCGCCGCCTCGGCGAAGACCTTCGGCTTGTCGGCCGAGAGGTTGATCACGCCATTGCTGATCACCACGTCGACACTGCCATTGGCGAACGGCGGCGCTTCGATGTAACCAGCATGGAAAGTGACTTGGCCGAAAACCGCCTCACGTGCCAGCCGCTCGGCCTTCTCACGCTGGGCCGCGGTCATGTCGAGCCCCAGCACCTGGCCGCCGGACCCCGTCGCCAGGGCTGCCAGCAGGCTATCCATGCCGGAACCGCTGCCCAGGTCGAGCACCGTCTCGCCAGGCCGGATGGCGGCCAGATCGAGAAAATGACCGACGCCGGCGAAGGAGTCGATGGCGGCGGCCGGTATGCGATCCAGGGCGCGGGGGTCGTAGCCCAGCCGCTCGGCCAGGGCGCGGCCCATCTCGAAGTGGAACTCAGCGTGTGGCGCTTCGGCCACCTCGTGATACATCGACTTGACGCGTGCTTCGAGCTCCTGCTTGTCCACCCCAGCGGTGGCAGGCTTTGCCGTGATTGTCATTGTCTCTCTCCTCTTGGCTGCTCACGACGACACCGAACGGTGCCGTGTGCGCCAGGACGCGACTCTCTGCAAAAGGGTTCCCGACGGGAACCGAAAGCGTCGATGCTGCGTCCCTGCCATACCCAGCCACTTGCCCAGCGAAAGCGAGCGGACCATGCTCGAAGAGGTGTTGCCATGTCGTTGGCAGGTTCACTAGATCATCCACGGCCGCAGCCACACGTCCATTACCGGGACGCCACGGGGGCCAACATGCGTTTCGACGAAGCCGCCAGCCGGCGGGAGTGGTTCGAGCAGCGCCTGGCACCGCTGATGGACCGTCTCTATGGCACGGCGCTACGGCTCACCCGCAACCCCGCCGACGCCGAAGACATCGTGGCCGAGGCAGTGACCAAGGCCTGGACGCAGCTCGACCGGCTACGTGATGCCCAATGCTTCGAAGGCTGGCTGTTTCATATCCTCACCAACACTTTCGTCAGCGAGTGGCGCCGGCGGCGCTGCCGCCCACAGCCGGGCGGAGATGACGCCACCGAGCCCAGCGAGCTCGACAGCGCCAGCTTCACGCTGTTCCAGCAGCTGCACCAGCCTTTCCTGTTGTGGTGGGGCAGCCTGGAGGACCAGTTCTTCAATGGCCTGCTGCAGGAGGATCTGGAGCGGGCTCTGGATGCCCTTCCCGATGCCTACCGAGTGACGATTGTGCTGGTCGAGGTGCAGGGTTATACGTATGAAGAAGTCGCGAGACTGCTCGGCGTTCCGCTGGGCACCGTGCGCTCGCGATTGAACCGGGCGCGCTGCCGATTGCAGAAGGCGCTCTGGGAGCATGCCAGGGAGGCAGGCATGGTATACCACGAGGGAGACGGAGGAACGCAAAGATGAGCCCGAGAGCATTGAGCTGCGAGGAGGTCATCGAGCGGCTCTTCGACTACCTCGACCGGGAGCTCGACCCGCAGCAAGCCGCCGACATCGAATGGCACCTGCAGCGGTGCCACGACTGCTTTACGCGCGCCGAGTTCGAGCGACGATTACGGGACAGGGTGGCGGCCACCGGCACGGTGAAGGCTCCGCCCCGACTCCAGCAGCGCATTCGAACCCTGCTCGACCGCTTCGACGAGTCAGGTACCCGCCAATGACCCGAGAGGAGAGCGCCTCATGGTAGCCATTCTCGGTTACTCCCGCCCGCAGATCCTTGCAGCGGTTCAGCAGATGTACACTGTCGTGGCGAACGCCCCCGCCTCACTTTTTCACTTCCCCGTCGGCGCCGAGGCCAGCCGCCGCCTGGGCTATCCCCCCGAGCAGCTCGCGCAGCTGCCGGCCGAGGTGCGCGATGCCTTCGCCGGCGTCGGCTATCCCTTTCGCGCCGGAGCCATCCGCCGCGGCGACCGGGTCCTCGACATCGGCGCCGGGGCCGGCAACGACGCCCTGATCGCGTGCCAGTTGGTCGGCCCCCAAGGACAGGTCATCGCTCTCGACCTGACTGCGGCCATGACGCGTCGGCTCCGGCAGGCCAGCCAACGCCACGCCATCGATCGGCTCGGCGTGGTACAGGGCTCCGCCGAGCAACTGCCGCTGCCCGATGCCAGCATCGACTGCATCAGCAGCAACGGCGCCCTCAACCTGGTACCGGACAAGCGCCGCGCCGTGGCCGAGATGTTCCGTGTGCTCAAGCCCCACGGGCGCGTGCAGCTGGCCGATGTGGTAATCCACCGCCCGGTGTCGGTGGATTGTCACGAGGACCCACGCCTGTGGGTCGAGTGCGTGGTAGGGGCCACGGTGAAGGAGGAGCTGATCGCGCTATTCGAGGAGGCCGGTTTCGAGGAGATCAGCGTGTTAGGCAGCCACGACTATTTCGCCCTGAGCCCCAGCGCCCAGACCCGCGAGGTCGCCGCCGGCTTCGGCGCGCATTCGGTCGAGATCGGCATGCGTCGCGGCGGCACCGCCCCCAACTGGTTGCAGCGCTGGTGCCGACGCCTCGATCCACGGCGCTGGCTGCGGCTGTGGTATCGCCGCGGCCTGCTCGGCATGCTGGCCTTCCTGCTGGCCCTGCTGAGCTGCTATGGCACCCTGGCAATGGTTGCGCTGTTGCCTCTGCTGGGCGTTCACCTGGTGCTGGACGAGGGGCTCTGGGCCGGCGCCATCACTGGCTTCGTGCTGGTCACCCTGGTGGCCGTGGCCAGCGGCATACGACGATATCGTGCCTATTTGCCCACCCTGCTGGCAGCGGGAGGCAGCGCACTGGTGCTGTATGCCCTGTTCATCGACTACCAGGTACTGGTGGAGTTAACCGGTTTCCTGCTGCTGCTGGCGGGTGCAGCCTGGGATTTCGTGCTGCGCCGTCGACATGAGGCGAGCCTCCTAGGCCTAGCATGAGCGGCCATGGCGTTCGCCTCGGCATGGCTCAACGCTTGAAAACGGCCATTTGCGTCGGTCGTCCCAGCTCGGGATGCCATTCGCCGAGGCCCGAGAGTGAGCACTTTATAAGGTTCCGTATAGAGCCACACACCAGCGTGAGCCGTTCGCGCTGAGCGGATGGCAGCCGCTCCAGGCGCAGCTTCGCCTGCGCAAGCAGTACCCACAGAAAGCTCCAGCCTCGCCACCTCGTCGAACTGGGGCTCACGCAGCAGGAACTGCAGCAAGCCGCCCGAGCCACAGCCGAGATCCATCACCCGGCGCGCTCCGCTGCTCTTGAGTAGGGCCGCCGCGTGCTGCAGCCGCTCCTGATGAAGGTCATGTTCCTCCCACTCCATGTCTAACGTCGATTCTGAAGCCGATTGTGGATGGCGGTGGCAGCAATCGAAGCCTGGCCGGTGGCTACCGTGATCTGACTCAAATGGTTGGTCATGTCGCCCGCGGCATATAGCCCTTCGATACCCGTCTGCATATGGGGATTCACCACCAGATACCCATGAGGGTTCCGCAAGGCGCCCAGGTTCGTACCGAGATCGCTGCGTACCTGGGTGCCTAGGGCGCAGTAAAGCGCGTCGAAGGAATACTCGCTGCCGTCGCTCATGCGTAACTGGATGCCCTGGCTTGCGTCGGCATACATGTCGCCCACCTCCCCCTGCATCAGGGCAATTTTCTCGCGCTCCAGACGTTCCGTCGAGGCAACATCCAGATAAGCGCCACCCTCGAAGTCAATCAGCGTCAGATCGGCGCTGAATCGCTTGATGAACACGGCCTCGTCAACGCCATGGGCATCCCGGGCGATGATACCGATGCGCTCTTTCGTGAATTCGAAACCATCGCAAATGGGACAGTAGCGGATCAAGCCTTTCTCTTTCACTTCCTGAAAGCCTTTCAACTCCGGTTCGATGTCGACGACACCACTAGCTAGCAGTACCGTCCGGGATCGGATGACCTCGGTTTCGGTCGTTACGTCGAACATGCCGTCTGCGGTGCGTTCCAGACGCACTACCCGACCTGGCGTCACGTGCCCGCCATTGACCTTGAGTTGAGCCCGGAGTCGCTCCAGCAGGGCGTTGCCGCTGATGCCTTCGCCGAAACCGGGATAATTGAACGTGCGGGGAATCAACTCAGCGCGGCTTCTCTCCTCATCAATGATGCGAATGTCGCGCAGGAAGCGTTGAAGATTGATACCGGCAGCCAGCCCGGCGGGACCTGCGCCGACGACCACGCAGTCGATCACCTTCTCTTCCATGTCGGTCTCCTTGTATACGACGAATCCGGTGTCGTTAAAGGGAGCCTAGAAGTTTTCTTAGAAAAGAGGGGGAAAAAGCACAGTCAATCCGGCCTCTAGTCTTGCGCGGGATATGTCTTCTGGCAGTGGGGAACAGCAAGAGGCTGCCCGCCCCAGCGGAGCGGGCGGCCTGGGCTCAGAAGAAGCCGAGCGGGTTGATATCGTAGCTGACCAGCAAGTTCTTGGTCTGCTGGTAGTGCTCGAGCGCCACCTTGTGGGTTTCGCGGCCGACGCCGGACTTCTTGTAGCCACCGAAGGCGGCATGCGCCGGGTACTGGTGGTAGCAGTTGGTCCAGACGCGGCCGGCCTGGATACCGCGTCCCATGCGGAAGGCGACGTTGATGTCGCGGCTCCATACGCCGGCGCCGAGGCCGAACTCGGTGTCGTTGGCGATGGCCAGCGCCTCTTCCTCGTCCTTGAAGGTGGTCACCGCCACCACCGGGCCGAAGATCTCCTCCTGGAACACGCGCATCTTGTTGTTGCCCTTGAGCAGCGTCGGCTGGATGTAGTAGCCCTTGTCGTAGGCAGGATCGAAGCTCTCCTTGTCGCCGCCGGTGATGAACTCGGCTCCCTCCTCGCGGGCGATGTCCATGTAGGACATGATCTTGTCGAACTGCTCCTGGGACGCCTGAGCGCCGACCTGGACGTCGGTATCGAGCGGGTTGCCGCGCTTGATCTGCCCCACCTTCTCCATGACCTTGGCCATGAAGGCGTCGTAGATGCTCTCCTGGATCAGCGCCCGCGACGGGCAGGTGCACACTTCACCCTGGTTGAAGAAGGCCAGCACCAGCCCTTCGGCCGCCTTCTCGATGAAGGCCGGCTCGGCATCCATGATGTCGGCGAAGTAGATGTTGGGCGACTTGCCGCCGAGCTCCACGGTGGAGGGGATGATGTTCTCGGCGGCACACTTGAGAATGTGCGACCCCACCGGGGTCGAGCCGGTGAAGGCGATCTTGGCGATGCGCTTGCTGGTGGCCAACGCCTGGCCGGCCTCGGCGCCGTAGCCGTTGACCACGTTGACCACGCCCGGCGGCAGCAGGTCGCCGACCAGCTTCATCAGTTCGAGGACCGAGGCCGGGGTCTGCTCGGCGGGCTTGAGCACCACGCAGTTGCCGGCAGCCAGCGCCGGGGCCAGCTTCCACACCGCCATCAGCAGCGGGAAGTTCCACGGGATGATCTGGCCCACCACGCCCAGCGGCTCGTGGAAGTGATAGGAGACGGTATTGGCGTCGATGTCGGCGGCGGTGCCCTCTTGGGCGCGGATGCAACCGGCGAAGTAGCGGAAGTGGTCGACGGCCAGCGGAATGTCGGCGTTGATGGTTTCGCGCACCGCCTTGCCGTTGTCCCAGGTTTCGGCCACGGCCAGCATCTCCAGATTCTGTTCGATACGGTCGGCGATCTTGAGCAGGATGTTGCTGCGCTCGGCGGCAGAGGTCCTGCCCCAGGCGGGGGCAGCGGCGTGGGCGGCGTCCAGCGCCTTGTCGATGTCCTCGGCGGTGGAGCGGGGAATTTCGCAGAATACCTCGCCGTTGACCGGACTGACGTTGTCGAAGTACTGGCCCTTCACCGGGGGTACGAACTCACCGCCGATATAGTTGCCGTAGCGCGATTCGAAGGAAACGACGGAACCGGACTGACCGGGATTGGCGTAGATCATGATGCATGCTCCTGGGTTGCGTTGTTGTTGCTCAGCGGTGGCGGAAGGCAGCGATGGCTGCGGCTTTCACGGATCACCGATAGGCCGTGTGAGACATGGGCTCCCTCGGTTCTCTCATCTGGCTCGCCAGTGATGCCAGGTGGTGTTGGCCGGCCCCAGTACGCAGTGTAGATAACCTTGGGGTGAGTGCCTCATCCTCCCTTGGGCGGCATTGGGGAGGGTCTTTGGTCGTAAGCTGCCGGGCCCGTCCGGAAACCGGCAGACGAGCAGGCTACTTTGCTGCGTGCTCGCTCGGCAGCTTGAAGGTCCCGCCACGCCCTTGGCGCACCCCGCGGCAGTTGGCACAGTTGCAGTTCCACTGTGGAAACCCGCCCCCGGCGGCCGAGCCGAGTATCAGCACCTGCATGGCGTCTCCTCTCCCAGGGCTCGAACGAGGCCGTGCAGCCCCGTTCGCAGGGAAAGTTCCGGATAGGACGATCAGCGGTTGGCGATATAGAGGGTGACCTCGAAGCCGAGGCGCAGATCCTGGAAGCTGGGCTTGGTCCACATGGCATGTCTCCTGTTGGCATTGTGAGTGGCAACCGTGCCGTGGCGACGGTGCAGGCTCAGTAAAGCATTCGAGGAGTGGCCGGGGGGCTGTACTTTGGAGGGAGATTGACTCCTTCATTGGAGCTAACCGGGAAGTGGAGCTGTCGTTCTTGCTTGGCTGGGGCGCTCCGGGCCGCACCACCCTTGCCTAGCGTTCGTGCTGTCGTTCAGTGAGCCAGCTTTCCAGCGCCTCGAGCGTGGCGGGGATGCTGGCCAGCAAGGCCCTGAGTTCGACGGCTGCCTCCTCGCAATGCCCACCGCGCGCCAGTCGCTCCAGACGCTGGGCAATCTCGGCCAGCCGGCGCCCGCCCAGGCTGCCCGACTCGCCCTTGATGCGATGTGCCCCTTCTGCCAGCGCCACCATATCGCCCTGCTCCAGTGCCGCCTGCAGATTTTCGGCATGTTGCTGCAACTGCTCGCGATGCACGGCAAACAGTGTCGCGAGCGCGTCCGCGCCCAGCGTCTCCCGCAACTCGCCAAGCACGCCCTCTTCCACGATTTCGCGGCGTGGACTCTCCCCCTCCGGCAGGCCTGGTGCTACGGCCTGCGCCCTCCCCGGCAAGCCATGTCTCAGTGAGGTCGCCAATTCAGTGCGGCGCAGCGGCTTCACAAGATAATCGGTCATACCGGCTGCCAGGCATCGCTCGCGTTCGGCCCCCGGACCACCTGCGGTCATTGCCACGATAGGCACCCTGGCGCACCAGCCGCCAGTCTCCCGCAAGCGACGGGTGGTTTCCAAACCGTCCATGCCAGGCATTTGCACATCCATGAAGATCATATCGAAAGCTTCCCGGCCAGCCAGCGCCAGCGCTCTTTGCCCGCTGTCCACCACATTGACCTCGCAGCCGAGGCGCCCGAGCAGTGCCACCGCCACCTGCTGGTTCACCGGGTCGTCCTCGACCAGCAACACCCGGCCACCTACCGAAGGTTCCAGCCGTGTCGGCTCAGGCACTTCCGCTTCATGGTCGTCATGAGCCGGCTCCAGCGGCAGCTCTATCCAGAAGCAACTCCCCTGACCGGGCCGGCTATCCACACCGATGGAACCATCCATGGCTTCCGCCAGTCGCCGGCTGATGGCAAGCCCGAGTCCGGTGCCGCCATAGCGCCTTGCCGTCGAAGCGTCGCCTTGGCGAAAGGGCTCGAAGAGGCGGGCCAGCTTGTCCTCAGCGATACCCGGACCGGTATCGCAGACTGCCAGGTTCAATTGCCCCTGGGCATTCAGCGTTGCCTCGACGCGGACTTCGCCATGCTCGGTGAACTTGATGGCATTGGAGAGAAGATTGAGCAGTACCTGTCGCAGCCGGGTCGGATCTCCCATGAGCTGCTCGGGCAGGGCCGGCGACACCTGGGCTACCAGCTCCAGCCCCTTGTCCCGGGCGCGAGGCGCAAAGAGTTCGCAGGCATCCTCGATCAATGCCGCCAGGCGGAAGGTACGTCGCTCGAGTTCCAGCTTGCCCGATTCGATCTTGGAAAAGTCGAGAATGTCATTGATCAACTCCAGCAGACGAGCTGCGCTGACGTGAAGGGTGCGGGCATATTCGCGCGACTGAGTATCGATCGGCTGATCCAGGAGCAGATCGCTCATGCCGATGACCCCGTTGAGAGGTGTCCGGATCTCGTGGCTGACCGTGGCCAGGAATTCCGATTTCGACTGGCTGGCGGCCTCGGCTCGGCGAGCAGTGGTCTGGAGCTTGCGACTCAGTGCTTCCAGTGAACGACGCGCCTCGGCATTGTCACGCGCCTCACGTATCAAGAACACGATCACCATCAGAGCGGCCAGGCTCATGGCCAGGATCAGCGCCAACAGCAGGGCGTAGAGTGTCTGTAGCATCTCCCGTTCACGAGTCGCCGCTTCGGCAAGATGCCCGTTGAGAGCGACGATCAGCTGTTCGGTCAGTCCTCCCACCCGTTCCAGACGGTCGGACAAGACCCACCTTTCTTCCTCCCCCAGTTGCACGATCTCCTCGAGCAGGTGATCGATGTCATCCATGAGCACGACCAGGTCAGGCAGGAGCCGCTCGGCCAGGGGTATCTTGGCAAGCAGCTGATTGATGTCGCCACGCTGCAGCAGGTTGACGCGACTGTAGATCAGTTCGAAGCGCAATCGCAGCGACTCGAGTGAGCGCGCGTTCTCTGCCCTCAATGCCAAATCGCTACGCAGTTGGGTGATGTCCCGATCGAGCTTGTAGGCATGCCAAGTGGCGTCTCCGACCACGCTATGATGAAGCTGTTCCTGGCGCCAGGCGGCCAACCCCACCACCACCAGAGCGGCGGTGAAGAACACCAGCGCCGCCGCCGCCCCAAGCTTCAGTCGTAGCGGATAGCGCAGCATGCTGCGACACCTCGCGCCTGGTCTCGTGAAAGGTTACGGGACATGAATGCTGCCCACGTGCCACACCGAACGGTGGCGAACGGTTTCATTCAGCAGCTCGGGACGTTCGTCGAAGGGGTAGAGTACGAACATTGGCCCCAAGTCACGTACGGCAATCGGCTCTCCGTCACGTTCAAGAGCCAGGATGACGCCATGGTCATGAAAATCGGATACCGGAACCTCGGACTCGTACTCGTTCAGCGCCTGGATCCGTACATGCTCGCTCTGTGTACCGGCCACCTCCAGCAAGGCACTCAATAGCGGCCCTTCGAAGCGACCGACTCCCTCGGTCCAGGGAGTGCTCGTCTCGATCACTCCCTGAGGGAGCGACAGCAGCATCTCACGGTCTAGATGCAGCTCATCGCCTACGTTGGGGTGATCGATATCGCCCGTCACTCTGAGCAGCACGTCGCCTTCTGGAGGAGGTAGCTGATCGGCCATCATGGGCAACGAAGTGCCGAGAAGGAGAAGCAGACTGAAGGTAAGGACGGCGCGACATGGCCACAATGGAGACATCGAGAGGCTTCCGTGTTCGTTGCAAAGCCCCAAGCCTACGCGAATCTCGAGCCAAGTTCAGTTAGAGCGAACGAGATGCCGAGCGGCAGGGGGAAGAAGCCCCTGCCGCGACACCACTCTTCACACACTCACGTCCCTCTGTTCACAGCGCACCAGATCCTCGTAGGCGTGCCAGCTGGCATGCCCCAGCACCGGCAGAATCAGTGCCAGGCCGATGTAGAACGTCAGCACACCCACCAGTACGCAACAGGTCAGGATGACAGCCCACAGCAGCATTGGCCGGAAATTGCGTGAAACGGTGCGCAAGCTGGCCTCGATGCCTTCCATGAAGGTCAGGTCCTGGTCCATCAGGGTCGGAACGGCGACCACACTGATGGCAAAGGCACCAAATGCCAGTATGGCCCCCACGGCGGTGCCTACCGCAATCAGGCCGAGTCCGTCCGGAGTCGTCAATAGCGACGCGTAGAGCTCAGCTGCCCCCGGCGCCTCGAAACCGAAGAAGAGTGCGAACAGCAGCGTGGCCAGACGAATCCAGGCGAGAAAGAAGATCATCATCATCACGCCCATCATCGCCAGCTGACCTGCGTGCGGGCGCCAGGCGCCGAAGGCATCACCCAGATGCGGTGCGCGGCCTTCTTCGAGCGCGCGACTGATACCGTAGGAACCGACCGCTACCAACGGGCCCAGGAACATGAAGCCCGCCACCAGTGGCAAAAGCCAGTGCCACAAGTCGAGTACGATGGCGCCTGCCGTGATGGCGATACTCAAGCCGACCCAGAACATGCCGTAGGCGAGACTGACTGCCATTGCCTGACGGAAGTCCTCGAAGCCGGCCACCAGCCAGGCCTTGGGCCTGTCCATACCGATCGGGTTGATTGTGATCTTGACGTTGGGAGTGGAGGGCTGTCCGGCACTTCTTGTGGCTGCATTCATTGTCGTACCCCGTGTGGTCGCCATGAGAAGGACGATGCGAGCGTCTCTCCAGCCGGGAGGTCCGGATGACGTCTTGTTGTTCCTTACAAATCCTACTGTAGTTGACCGCGCACAAGACTGCCGCGCGAAGTTGTCAACGCAGCGAGCACTCTTCCCGCCGCGGTTCTCCCGGGCTAACGTGCGGGGACGCGACGACGAGATCGTCATGAACACACGCTTTGAGCGAGTGGTCCAACCGAGGAATGCAACCAGGAAACCTGCCGATGAAACGGATTCTTCACATGGCGGCCTCGGCACTGCTCGGTGCGCTGCCGCTCTCGGGAGTCGCCCTTCAATGCCTTGCCGAGGATACCTTCTCCTCCGAACAGACGGCCCTCATGGCCGGCTCCTGCGCCAACTGCCACGGCACTGACGGACGCCTGGTGGGTAGTGTACCGACCATCGCCGGAAGACCCGCCGCCGTTCTGGAAGCGCGACTGCTCGCGTTCAAGCGCGACGAGGTCGGCGATGCCACTATCATGGATCGTATCGCCAAGGGCTTCACCGACGCAGAGCTCGCCGCCCTCGCTAGCCATTTTTCCGCCATCGACCCGCAAGCCGACGATGCTACGGACACAGAGCAAGAACCGCAGGAGTAGAAGCGCGCATGACGAAGCACTTTCAACGTTCCGCTCTCGATCGTAGACAATTGCTCAAGGGTCTGGGAGCCGCCTCGCTGCTGCCGCTGATCGGTGGCGTCACACCCTTCACCATCGGCAGCCAGCATGCCGGTCAGGTCGTCGTCGTGGGAGGCGGCTTCGGTGGCGCCACGGCGGCCAGGTATCTCAAGCGAGCCAACCCGGCGATCGAGGTGATCCTGATCGAGCCGGCCGAAATCTTCTACACAGGCCCTTTCAGCAATTTGCACTTGGCAGGACTGCGCAGCATGGATGCCATATCGCAGGGCTATGATGCCTTGCAGGATCGCCACGGAGTGCGCGTCATCCACGCCAGAGTGGAAGACGTCGATGCCGCTGCCCATACGGTGCGACTCTCCACCGGGCGCGAGCTGGATTACGATCGACTGATTCTCTCCCCTGGGATAGACATTCGCTGGAATGCATTGGAAGGCTACGATGAAGAAGCGGCCGACAAGGCTCCCCATGCCTGGAAGGCCGGTGCGCAGACCGAGCTGCTGCGTTCCCAGCTGCTGGGCATGGAAGACGGCGGCAGCTTCGTCCTGGTCGCCCCTGCCAACCCCTTCCGCTGCCCGTCCGCTCCTTACGAGCGCGCCAGCCTGGTGGCCAATTTCCTGACTCAGTACAAGCCGAAATCCAAGGTGCTGATTCTCGACGCCAAGGACAGCTTCTCCAAGCAGGCGCTGTTCATGGAGGGCTGGGAGCAGCTCTATGGCGATCGCATCGAGTGGGTGGGGCTTTCCGGCGACGGCCGCGTGACACGGGTCGACGCCGACCGGCTGGAAGTCGAGACCGAGTCGGGTATCGTCCATCAGGCCGACGTGCTCAATGTCATACCGCCGCAAAAGGCCGGCTCGATCGCCGAGCGCGCAGGCGTGACCGACGACTCCGGCTGGGTACCGGTCAAGCCGGAAACCTTCGAGTCACAGCAGGTCGAAGATGTGTTCGTGATCGGAGACGCCGCCATCGCTGATCCGATGCCCAAGTCGGGCTTCTGTGCCAGCGCCCAGGCCAAGGTCGTGGCGGCGGCCATAGCCGCCTCACTGGAGTCGCGCCCGGCTCCGGAAGCTTACTGGACCAGTGCCAGCTACAGCCTGGTTGGTCCCGCTTACGGTATCTCCGAAGCCGGCGTCTATCGCATCCAGGACGGCAACATTGCCGAGGTCGAGGGAGCCGGCGGCCTGAGTCCGCTGGACGCCCCCGAGGCCACCCGCGCCCTGGAAGCCGAGTACGCCGTCGGCTGGTACAACGCGATCTGCCAGGATACCTGGGGTACGCAGCCCTGATACCCTGGCGCCTCTCAGCGCACGATCATCACCGACATCTTGGAGTGGTGCACCACATGCTCGGCGTTGGGCCCCAGCACGTAGTCGGCGAACTTGCGCTTGTTATGCGAGGCCATCACGATCAGGTCGACCCCGAGCTTCTTGGCCGCCTTGACGATCGCCTCCCACGGCGAGCCGTCGACGATCACCGACTGTACCTGAATGTCATCGGGCACGTGATCCTCGATGAACCGGTGCTGGGCCTTGGACAAGGCCTCATGGGCCTTTTCCGCGAAGTCGCTCGGGAAGTAGGAGCCGACCAGTGGCATGTGATAATCCGGCAGCACCGTCACCACATGCAACGAGGCCCCGAAAGTGCGGCACAGGGTCAGCGCCGTGGGGAGCGCCTTGGCCCAGGAGGACTCCTCGTTGAGGTCCACCGGTAGCAGAATCTTGTTGTACATCTTTCCCCCTCCTCAAGCGGCTTGGGCAGTCGACGGCCGCTGGTGACGACGTCGACGCTGCAGCAGCACCACCAGGCCGAAAGCCAGGAAGCCCGGCACCCACATCCACTCCTTGGCCCAGCGATCCACCGGGGCCAGCACCTCGACGATCTCCTGGTCGAAGTCGAAACCGAGATCCGCCGCCGTACTGCCGAACTCGACCATGTCGACGAGGGTCCGATCGTCTTCTGTCCACAGCTCCATGCCGAGGCGCTCCATGCGCTCCTCAGCCGTATCGCCACGCGGCACCGGTACCAAGATGTAGGTTGTCATGGCATCGCCGAAGGCATCTTCCCCGGCGATCTGCACGCGCAGTTGGCTGCCATCGTCTACTGCCATCAATGCCTGGGCGAATTCAGCCGGCGGGATCGACTCGTAGGGGTCGTGAATGCGATCCATCCAATACCCCGGGCGGAACAGGGTGAAAGCGACGAGCAGCAGCAGGATCGACTCGTACCAGCGATTGCGCACCAGGAAGTAGCCCTGGGTACCCGCGGCAAAGATCAACATGGCGATAGTGGAGATGGTGAATATCACGACCCCCTGGAGCCACCCTACGTCGATCAACAACAAGTCGGTATTGAAGATGAACAGGAACGGCAGCGCAGCAGTCCGCAGGCTGTAGTAGAAGGCCTGGAAGCCGGTACGCAGCGGGTCGCCGCCGGAGACCGCCGCCGCCGCGAATGATGCCAGCCCCACCGGTGGCGTCACGTCGGCCATGATGCCGAAGTAGAACACGAACAGGTGCACCGCGATCAACGGTACGATCAGGCCATTCTGCTGGCCCAGCAACACGATGACAGGCGCCATCAATGCCGATACCACGATGTAGTTGGCGGTAGTAGGCAGGCCCATGCCGAGGATCAAGCTGAGCAGCGCAGTGAGCAGCAGGATCAGCATCAGGTTGCCCATGGCCAGGATCTCGACCACATCGGCCAGTACCAGGCCTACGCCGGTCTGTGAAACCGCCCCCACCACGATACCTGCCGTGGCAGTGGCGATACCGATGCCGATCATGTTGCGGGCCCCAGCCACCAGGCCTAACCACAAGTCGAGAAAGCCCTCCTTGATATCGGCTGCCAACCGGCTACGGCCGCGGAAAAAGGCAGTGATGGGACGCTGAGTGATCATGATGAAAATCATGAGCACAGTAGCCCAGAAGGCCGAAAGCCCCGGAGAAAGACGCTCCACCATCAGGCACCAGACCAGCACGACCACCGGCAAGATATAGTGCAGCCCAACCATTACCGTGGGCCGGGTCTGCGGAAGAGTGATCACAGGGGAGTTGGGATCGTCGAGCTCGAGCTCCGGGTAGTTCGAGCCAAGCCTGAGCAGGCCCACATAGACCGCAGCAAGCACCGCGCCGACCACCCAGGGCGTGGTATCGCCCAGTATCGGTTTGAGCCAACCGAGGCCATAGTAGACGGCGAACGAAAGTGTCATCAGCAGGATCAGCCCCGTCAGGAAGCCGATCGCCTTGTTGAGGAGAGGACGTACCGGATTGCTCGAGGGCAGGCCCTTCATATCGGCCTTGAGCGCCTCGAGATGCACGATATAGACCAGCGCGATATACGAAATCAGTGCCGGCAGGAAAGCATGCTTGATCACCTCGACATAAGAGATGCCTACGTACTCGACCATCAGGAAAGCCGCGGCCCCCATGACCGGCGGCATGATCTGGCCGTTTACCGAGGACGAAACCTCCACCGCGCCGGCCTTCTCGGACGAGAAGCCGACACGCTTCATCATGGGAATGGTGAAGGTACCCGTAGTGACGGTATTGGCGATGGAAGAACCGGAAATCAGGCCGGTCATGCCGGAGGCCACTACAGCGGCTTTAGCCGGCCCGCCCTTGTAATGACCGAGCAGTGAAAAGGCGACCTTGATGAAATAGTTGCCCGCACCGGCCTTGTCGAGCAAGGCGCCGAACAAAACGAACAGGAAGACGAAGCTGGTGGAGACACCCAGCGCGATGCCGAATACGCCCTGGGTAGTCAGCCACTGGTGATTGATCAGGCCGTACAGGCTGACTCCGCGGTGCGCCAGGATGCCCGGCATATAGGGACCGAACAGCGTATAGATGATGAACAGCGAAGCCACGATGGCCAGCGGCGGCCCCAGTGCCCGCCGGGTTGCCTCGAGCAGGACCAGGATACCCACCACACCCACGATCACGTCGCGCAGGATCGGCGATCCGGGCCGCTCGGCGAGTTCGGCATAGAACAGAAACATGTAGGCCGCACAGAAAGCGCCTACCAGTGCCAGCACCCAGTCCTGGATCGGTATGCGATCACGCGGCGAGCGCTTGAGCGCAGGATAGGCCATGAATGCCAGGAAAGTGGCGAAGGCCAGGTGAATCGAACGCGCCTCAGTGGCGTTGAATACACCCACGCGGAGCAGGAAAGGCAACGGCGAGGCAATCCAGAGCTGGAACAGCGACCAGGCAGCCGCTATGCCGACCAGCAGCTTTCCCGGGACACCCAGCGGCTTGCGTGCCCCACTGTCGCTCGAGGCAACCATGTCCTCGAGATCCACCTCGGGCTTTTGTGGATTCGTTTTTTCGTTAGTCATTACCGTCGTGCCCCACCATCGCTTCAGCTCTTGAAGGTTTGCCCGCTCTCATAGCCGGCTCACTCAAAAGTCTGTGGCCGGTCCAAACGGACGCGCGGACCCCTTGGGTCCGCGCATCTCACCAGAGGGATTACTTACCCCTCAACGCCACATCACTCGATCCAGCCACGCTCACGATAGTAGCGAGCGGCACCGTCATGCAGAGGTGCGGTCAGGCCGTCGGAGATCATGTCTTCTTCGTTGAGGTTTTCGAACGCCGGATGCAGACGCTTGAAGCGATCGAAATTCTCGAATACCGCCTTGACGGTCTCGTAGACGACTTCTTCGTCCGTGGCAGTGGAAGTTACGAAGGTTGCCGCTACGCCGAAGGTTTCGACATCCTCGTCATTGCCACGGTACAGGCCGCCGGGAATGACCGAGCGGGTGTAGTAGGGATGCTCCTCGACCAAGGCATCGATCTCCTCGCCGGTTACCGGGATGAGTCGAGCGTCGATGGTGGTGGTGGCTTCTTGGATGGAGCCGTTGGGATGGCCCACTACATAGACCATGGCGTCGATGTTGTTATCCGCCAAGGCCGCGGCCTGCTCGGCGGCGTCCAACTGGGAAGCCAGCGAGAAAGTATCGGTATCCCAGCCCATGGCTTCCATCACCACGTTCATGGTGTTGCGCTGGCCGGAGCCCGGGTTGCCGATGTTGACGCGCTTGCCGGGGAAGTCGGAGAAATGCTCGATGCCGGAGTCGGCGCGCGCCACCACGGTCAGCGGCTCGCCGTGCATGGTGAAGACGGCACGCATGTCCTCCCAGGCGCCATCGGACTCGAAGTTGTCCTCGCCATGGTAGGCGCGGTATTGGACATCGGACTGCACCACGCCCATGTCGAGCTCGCCGCTGCGCATACCGTTGACGTTGGCCACGGAGCCGCCGGTGGAAGGCGCATTACAGCGAATGTTGTGCTCGTCGCTGCCGCGATTCACCATACGACAGACCGACTGGCCCACCACGTAGTAAACACCCGTCTGGCCGCCGGTGCCGATGGTGATGAAGCGTTCCTGGGCCACAGCCGGTGTGGCGAACATGGCGGCGCCGAGGAGCGCTCCCGAGAAGGCTGCCGCGGAAAAAGCATGGCGTTTCATTAACACACCTCTTTGACGTTATTGGCTAGCTGTCATTACTGACGAGCAAGATCCCTGAGTAGCCAGTCATTTAGCCACTGGCTGGCGGAAACTACCGCTCCCCTCTACTTTAGCGAAAAAAACGTCGGAACGATGGGTCTTTTTCAACATGGCCTAATTCTAGTCTGCCTTTTCGTTTAGTGTGCGTTAATTCCTGATATGCATGCCCCATGAGGACTCCTAACCGCCTGTTGACGGCCAGCTTCCGTATCGGCCGGAGCACCGGACGGCGCTCCCTTTTGTCGATAAGAGCCTAGGAGGCCTTGAGGATCAGCTCCTGCTTCTCTTCCTTCATCGCAACGAAGTCACTTTCGAAGAAGAACTCACCCTCGCCCAATGCCGGCTCGAGGTGATTGAGCCAGGTCGCCGCCTCGTCGTACTTGGCGAAAAAAGGACGCTGTACCCAGCCGCTATCGCGCCCCTGAATGAAGCGCAGCACGAACACCTTCTCTCCCTGTATCTCGGCAACGCCCTGGATCTCCACCTTGCCCGGATCGGCGGACATGGAGGGCCCGCGAGCGGTACGCGCCAGACCCGGGACCTGCTTCATGGCCTCGCGATAAATCTCCCAGGCACGCACCAGCGGCAGCTCGAAGTAGTGGCGGGCGCCGGTGTCGCGCTCGACGAACATGTAGTAGGGAATCATCCCCAGGCGCACTTGGGTGGTCCACATGCGCGCCCACTGGTCGGCGTCGTCGTTGATGTGCTTGAGCAGAGGCGCCTGAGTGCGTATCTCGGCGCCGGTGGCACGGATGCGCCGGATTGCCTCGCGGCAGATGGGGGTGTCCATCTCCTTCCAGTGATTGAAGTGCGCCATGAAGGCCACGTGCTTGCCCGCCGCCGCCAGCTCGCGAAACAGTTCGAGCACGTCCTCGGCATCCGGATCGGTAACGAAGCGATAGGGCCAGAAGGTCAGGCTCTTGGTGCCGATGCGGATGTCCTGGACATGATCCAGCTCGGGCGACATCAGCCCCTCCAAATACTGGCGCAGGTGCTTGGCCTTCATCACCATGGGGTCGCCGCCGGTCATCAGCAGATCGGTGACCTCGGTGTGCTCGGCCAGGTAGCGGTGCAACGAAGTCGCTTCGCTTGCGGCGAACTTCAGCTCCTTGTCGCCGACGAACTGGGCCCAGCGGAAGCAGAAGGTGCAGTAGCTGTGGCAAACCTGGCCCTGGCTGGGAAAGAACAACACCGTCTCGCGATACTTGTGCTGCATGCCGGGCAGCGGCTCGCCATCCAGCATGGGCAGGTTGAGATCCATTTGCCCTGCCGGATGCGGGTTGAGCTCGCCGCGAATGCGCTCGATTACCGGCTTCATTTCGTCGGCACCGGCCTCGCGGCGCAATAACTCGGCCACTTCGTCGAAGTGTTCGGGAAGGAGCATGCCGCGCTGAGGGAAAGTGAGCTGAAAGAGGGGATCCTGCGGTACGTTGTCCCAATCGATCAGCTCGTCGATGACGTATTCATTGACTCGGAAAGGCAGCACCTGGCTGACCACCCGCATGTCGAAACGCAGGTCTTCAGGTAGCCGCTGTATCGCCTCGATCTTGTCCAGTTGACGATGAGTGTAGACCTTGAATTGGCGGGCCTCGATGGCCTCGGCTCCGGCATTGCCGATGTTCGCACGCTGGTTCATTGTCTCCTCCTGTTGTCATGGGCCATGGCCGGGAAACCCTGCGCTGCGGCGCAAAGATGCCGTCACACCGGCCTGGTACCGGCGAGCCGTGGCTTATCGGGGGGAGCACATTGGTACCGCCTGGGCAGTCGAGTTGCAAGTTTCTGTTTCTATTTGCAACGTATGTCTCGAAAAAAGCCGGAATTCGTAACGATCAGTCCGCTCCGTCCTTATTGACCAGACGACCAACCAGGCGCTGCAAGCGCGGTGCACCGAGGAGAATCAGGGCAAAAGCGATCGGCCAGGCGATATAGAAAGCACGCCACCAGCGTGAGAGAAAGTTACCGTCGAGTCCGGTATTGACCCAAGTAATCACGAAGGTCATCAGTGTGACCATGTAGATCGACATGAGCACCGCGAAGGTCAGCGGCGCATAGCGAGGAGGAATCGACATCCGGCCTCTCCTATTCGAATGAAAAATTCTCTGGCAGTACCTGGCCGAAGGACAAAGCAGTACGGCAAGACCCTGCGTGGTCGGCCTTGAACTTCCCCTCGTGCGAGGACCAGACTGATGACATGACAGAGGAGCTTGCTCATGCCAACCCAACTGGAGTGTCGCCAGGGCGATATCGCCAACCAGCCTGACATGGATGCAGTGGTCAATGCCGCCAATGCTGAACTGCGCCCAGGCGGCGGCGTAGCCGGCGCTCTGCATCGAGCGGCCGGACCGGAGCTCGACCGAGCCTGCCGCCCCTTGGCGCCGATAGCACCGGGCCAGGCGGTGATCACCGAGGCCTTCGGTCTGCCCAATCGCCACGTCATCCACTGCCTGGGACCGGTGTACGGCCGCGACAAGCCGGAAGCGGAACTGCTGGCCGCCTGCTATCGCAATGCCCTGTCGCTGGCCGAGCAGCACGGAATTTCCAGCCTGGCCTTCCCCGCCCTCTCGGCGGGCGCCTTCGGCTACCCCCTCGAGGAGGCTACCCGAATCGCACTCACCACGGTGAGCGAGACGCTGCCCCAATGCCCCGGCATCGAGCGGGTGCGCTTCGTGCTGTTCGATGCCGACAGCACCGAGGTTTTCCAGCGCACCCTGGACTCACTCGGCTAGACGTTATAGCCGAGTACGCGCGGCAACCACAACGCGATTTCGGGGAAGATCGCCACCAGGGCCAGGGCGCTAGCCATGGCCAGCACGAACAACAGCGCCCAGCCCAGGGTCCGTTCCAGGCGGATCCTGGCGATTTCGGTGGTCACCATCAGATTGACCGCCACTGGCGGCGTGAACTGCCCGATGGCGATGTTCATCGCCAGCAGGATACCGAACCACACCGGGTTCCAGCCGAAGTGCTGCATCACCGGGATCAGGATCGGCATCATGATCAGGTAGATCGAGATGGCATCGAGCAGCATGCCGGCCAGCAGCACCGCCAGCATGACGAGGACAAGCAGCACCCCCCCGTTGTCGGACAGGCCGATGACCCACTCCGCCAGGTGACGGAAGGTGCCGAGCATGGTGCCGGCCCAGGCGAAGATCCCGGCCAGGGCAATGATCAGCATCACCACGCCGGAGATCACCGCCGCCTCGCCGAGCAGGTCCCACAGGTCGCGCAGACCGATCTCGCGGGTCAGGAACAGGCCGACCAGGGCGCCATAGGCCACCGCTACCACTGCCGCCTCGGTGGGCGTGAACAACCCCGAGCGCAGCCCACCAAGAATCAGCACCGGGGCGAACAGCGCCGGTAGCGCCTGCTTGAAGGTCTCGCCCACCTCGAGCCGCTCGGCGCCCTCCACCGGCGTGCCGCCTTCCCAGCCGTAGCGCCGGGACACCAGCAGTGCCGGCACCAGCAGCGCCAGTCCGGCCAGGATGCCGGGGAAGAGCCCGGCGGCGAACAGTGCCCGCAGGTCGACCTCGGGCACCACGATGGAGTAGAGAATCAGTGCCACCGAAGGAGGGATCAGGATCGCCGTGGAGGCCGAGGCGGCGACCAGCGTGGCCGAGAAGGGCTTGGGATAGCCCGCCTTGGTCATGCTCGGCAGCATCACCATGGCAACCGCCGCGGCATCCGCCGGCCCGGAACCGCTCATGCCACCCATGATCATGCACACCAGCACCGCCACCAATGCCAGGCCGCCATGCCGCGGCCCGATCAGCGCCTGGGCGAAGCGCACCAGGCGCAGCGCCACCCCGGCGCGTTCGAAGATCAGGCCGGTCATGATAAACAGCGGAATGGCGATCAGCGGGTATTTGGCGATGCTGTTGTAGGTATTGGTGCCGAGCGTGGCCAGCATCGCCGGCGAAAGGCCCGACACGATGCCCACCGCCCCGGCCAGTGCCAGCGAGAAGGCCACCGGCACGCCGGCGATCAGCAACCCGGCGAAGGCCAGGATCATCCACAGGTCAGGATTCATCCTCGAGCCTCCCGCGCAGGCGGTCGACGGTCTGTTGCACCAGGCGTACCAGCATCGCCACCGACAGCAGCGGCAACCAGGCAAGGTACCACCACTGCGGCAGGCCGAGCCCCGGCGACAGCGACTCCCACTGATACTCGTCCCAGGTCAGCTTGGCGCCAAACCAGATGATAAGCCCCAGCACGATGGTGCCGCAGAAGCACTGGAACAGGATCAGCGCACGACGCGGCCCTTCCGGCAGAGCAAGTTCGAACAGGCCGATGCGGATGTGGCCGTTGCGCCGCAGCGCTACCGAAGCGCCGGTGAAGGTCAGCACCACCAACAGAAATACCGAAAATTCCTCGGTAAAGGCCAGCGAGCCTCCTGTGACGTAGCGGGTGACCACATTGCCCAGGCTGATCAGCGAAATGACGGCCAGCGCCAGCGAGCCCAGCCATCGCTCGGGTTTGGCATCGGGAGAGAACTTCATGGAAGCCTCGCAATGAAAGCCCCGGCTTCGCGTACGAAGCCGGGGTCAGGCGGCAAAGTGGCTCAGCGGGCCTCGATTTCCTGACTCGCAGCGTCGATGAGTTCCTGGCCGATACGCGGATACCACTTCTCGTGCACGCTCTGGGTCGCGTTGACGAAGGCACGATGCTGCTCTTCGGTAAGCTCGGTGACCTGTACGCCGCGCTCCTGAATGGCGGCCAGACGCTCGCTCTCCTGCTCGCGGGTCATGGCGATTTCCCACTCGCCCGCCTCGATGGCGGTCTCACGCAGGATCTTGCGCTCCTCCTCGGAGAGCGTTGCCCAGACCTGCTCGTTGACGGCAAAGATCAGCGGATCGTTCATGTAGTTCCACAGCGTCAGGTATTCCTGTCCCACCTGATCGATGCGCGCCACGTCGAATACCGAGAGCGGATTCTCCTGGCCATCCACGGCGCCTGTGGTCAGTGCCGGTTTGGCATCGGCCCAGCTCATCTGAGTGGGGTCGGCGCCCAAGGCGGTGAAGGTATCCTGGAACAGCGGCGAGCCGACAACACGAATCTTGAGACCGTCGAGATCGCCGGGCTCGTCGATAGGACCGCGAGAATTGGAGAGCTGGCGGAAGCCGTTCTCGCCCCAGGCCAGCGGAATCACACCGCGCGACTCAATGGCCTCGAAAATCATCTCGCCGGCGGCACCACCAGTCACGGCATCCACGGCCGCCTCGTCGGGCATGAAGAACGGCAGCGAGAAGAGGTTGAGCTCAGGCACCTGCGGCGACCAGTTGATGGTCGAACCCACCGCCATATCGATCAGACCCGACCGCATGGCCGAGAACTCTCGTGTCTGATCGCCGTTGACCAGCTGCGAATTGGGATAGACACGCAGGGTAAGCTCGCCTCCGGTGCGCTCCTCCACCAGCTCGGCCCACTTCTCGGCCGCCTGGCCCCAAGGGAAGGCGTCGGAGAGCACGGTGGAGATGGAAAGTTCACGTGCCTGTGCCGTAAGCGAGGCGGTGAGCACGGTGGCACCAGCCAGGACAGCGGCGATACGTGAGATACGGCTTACTGAATTCATGACGTGTCCTTGAGTCGTTGGCCGTAGTCCCGCACTGGGGAGCCGGCTAATTCTTGGTATTAGGAGAATCGGGAAGTCACAACGCATTGTAAAGCGATCAGCGTTGAAGGGAAGATGAACACGTCAAGTTAGGTCAGGCTACAACTGCCTGACCCAGATATTGCGGTAGCTGACAGCCGCATCGTGATCCTGCAGGAAGATCGGGGCACAACCGTGGGCCTCGCCGTAGTCGGGTTCGCCGATCCATTCAGTGGTGCCCTGGACCTCCACGTGGTGCTGGACCAGCACATCGTTGTGCAACACCGTGACGTAGGCGGGCGACTCGAGCTCTCCTGCTTCATCGAAACGCGGCGCCGTATAGAGAATGTCGTAGCTCTGCCACTCGCCGGGCGGGCGCGAGGCATTGACCAGCGGGATGTGCTGCTTGTAGACCGACGCCGCCTGGCCGTTGGGGTAGGTGGCATTGTCATGGGAATCGAGCACCTGGATCTCGTAGCGCTCCTGCAGGAATACGCCGCTGTTGCCGCGATCCTGGCCATCCATGCCCTCGATGTCGACGGGCGCGCGCCACTCCAGATGCAGCTGCACGTCGCAGAATGCCTGCCGGGTGCGAATGCCGCCGGCGCCACGCTTCACGGTCATCACCTCGCCCTGATGATGCCAGGGCGCGGGGCCGCCCTCCTCGGCCTCCCAGGCGCTCAGGTCGCTGCCATCGAACAGTACGGTGGCATCCGACGGCACGCCATCCGCCGGTGCTTCCACCACAGGCGGCACGGGCTCCCAGACCTCGGTCTTCTCGGCCTGCTGCCAGGGCTCCAGTGCCTCTTCCTGTGCGCCTTCGCCGCCAATAGCGGCGAAGGAGAGCGCCATCATGCCGACGCCAGTGGCCCGAACCAGGGTCGTTGCTGAATAGCAAGGGATCGGTCGTTGCATCGCATCTCTCCAATTCGTCTCGAACGAACGGGCGGTACCCGGCCGGCCAGTGGGGCCGGCCGTCGTATTCCGGGGTTCATTTGGGTGCCAGGCCCGGTTTCGTTGATCTTGCGGCTCAGGTCGCCCAGGCGGGCTCCCCTTCCTCGTAAGGCATGCAGCCGTCGTAGCGGCCCGGGACGGCCTCGTAGCGCAATACTTCCGTGGCCCCCACTTCCGACGTGAAGAACCCGAACAGCGTCAGTTGCTTCATCAGGGTGAAGTAGTGCGGTTCGCCGCTCGCCTCGACCTGCGCCCTGGCCTCGCGATCCAGCTCGGCGATCAGGTCACGTCGCTGCTCGCTCTCCAGGTTCAGGAAGCCGCGCTCATACGCCGCGCGGCTGCGCGCGTCGAGCTGCGCCAGGCCCTGGTGGAACAGGCTCCGCTCTTCGGGCGTATAACAGGCACTGACGAAAACGGTCATGAAGGCGCCGACTTCGGCATCCTTGGCACCGGGTGTATCGGTGCGTGGCAGGATGGTTTCGGCCAATTCGTCCAATCGCTGGACATCCTCGGCGCTGAAGCTTCGATCGCATTCGTCGGAGGCACTGAAAGCCAACAGGGAATTGCCCCCGACCAGCGCCGCGCCGGTCGCCACGGTAATCATTTTCAGCAGTTCACGACGGTTCATGAGAGGTTCCCCCGCTTGAGCTCTTCCACCGCATGGTCCACCGCACGGGCGGTAAGGGCCATGTAGGTCAGGGATGGATTGACGCAGGATGACGACGTCATGCAAGCGCCATCGGTGACGAAGACATTGGGGGCGTCCCACACCTGATTGAAGCCGTTGAGCACCGAAGTCGCCGGATCGCGCCCCATGCGCGCGGTGCCCATCTCGTGAATGCCCATGCCCGGTGCATAGTCGCCCTCCTCGCCCTTGACGTTTTGCACCCCGGCGGCCTCGAAGAGATCGACGGCGTCCTGGACCATGTCTGCGCGCATGTCGCGCTCGTTCTGCTGGAGCTCCACGCTGACGGAGAGCACCGGCAGGCCCCACTTGTCGCGCACGCCATGGTCGAGGGCGATGCGGTTCTCGTGGTAGGGCAGCATCTCGCCGAAGCCGGTCATGCCGATGGTCCAGCCGCCCGGCTGACTGAGGGCCTGCTTGAGTTCGGCGCCGATATTGAGCTCGGCGATCTCGCGATCCCAGCCCAGGCGGCTCGCCGCCCCCTGGTAGCCGAAGCCGCGCACGTAATCCCGCTGCTCGCCGCCCACGTTGCGAAAGCGGGGAATGTAGAAACCGGCGGGGCGCCGCCCGAAGTAGTACTTGTCGAGATAGCCCTCTACGTCGCCGCTGGCACCGCAGCGAAAATGATGGTCCATCACGTTGTGGCCCAGCTCGCCGCTGCTGCTACCCAGGCCGCCCTCCCAGACGTCGGTGGCGGAGTTCATCAGGATCCAGGTGGAATTGAACGTCGAAGCGTTCAGGAACACCACGTCGGCGGTGTATTCGTAGGTCTGGTGGTTCTCGGCATCGATCACTTCGACGCCGCGGGCCCGCTTGCGATCCTTGTCGTACAACACCTGGCTGACGATGGAGAACGGCCTCAGCGTCAGGTTGCCCGTCTTCATCGCCGCGGGCAGCGTAGCCGACTGGGTGCTGAAGTAGGCGCCGTAGGGACAGCCCAGCCAGCACTTGTTGCGATACTGGCAGTCGACCCGGTTCTGCTCGGGCTTAGGCTGGGTGATGTTGGCCACGCGGCTGTGGATCAGGCGGCGCTGGCCGTCGAACGCCCTTTCGATACGCCTGGCCACGTCTTTCTCCACGCAGTTGAGTTCGATGGGAGGCAGGAACTGGCCATCGGGCAGGATATCCAACCCTTCGCGCGTCCCGGCGATACCGGCAAAGCGTTCGACATAGTCGTACCAGGGCGCCAGGTCCTCATAGCGAATGGGCCAGTCGACGGCGATCCCCTCGCGCTGATTGGCCTCGAAGTCCATGGGGCTGAGCCGATAGCTCTGACGCCCCCACATCAGCGAGCGGCCGCCCACGTGATAGCCGCGAAACCAGTCGAAACGCTTTTCCTCGACGTAGGGATGCGCCTGTTCATCGGCCCACAGCCCCATGGTCGATTCGTTCAACGGATAGTCGCGCTTCAATACCGGAAATTTTTCCTTCATTTGCTGGGTGGCTTGGTCACGGTGTGGATAGTCCCAGGCTTCCTTGTCGGCGTTCTTGTAATCCTTGACGTGCTCGATATTACGGCCCCGCTCCAGCAGCAGGACCGTGAGTCCTTTCTCGGTCAATTCCTTGGCGGCCCAGCCACCACTAATGCCCGAGCCAACCACGATGGCGTCGTAGTGATTATTTGGCATGGAGTGCTACCTTTCTTGTAAGAATGTACTGATGGAAGTTCGTCGAATCACATGTCGCAGAGCCTGCGAAGACACGCTGTCTTTGTGATAGGTGCGTTACGGCTCATTCGTCATGGAGCGTCGCGAGTTTGTCACGTAGGAAGTCATGGCCTTCGGTGATGACGGCTTCGGCATCGAGCGGCTGGTCGTGCTCGATGATGTACCACTCCACTTGCGCTCGTTCGATGGCGGGAAGTAACGTGTCCCATTCCAGTTCGCCTTGTCCCAGCGTGGCGAAGCCGCCCTCATCTTCGGCAGTGCCCTCGGGCGCATTGTCCTTGGCGTGCACGGCAAACAACCGGTCCTCCACGCGCGCCACGTACTCGGCCGGATCCAGGCCGCCACGGTCCACCCAGGCGACGTCCAGTTCCAGAAGCAGCTCGGGTCCGGCGGCATCGAGCATGTGCTCCAGCGCCGTTTTATCCTCGAAGACTTCCATTTCGAAATCGTGGTTGTGGTAGGCGAGCCGGAAACCCTCCTCGTTCAACTGGGACGCGATATCGCCAAGCTCGCGTCCCAGTTCCTGCCAGCCCTCGGCATCGGTGGGTCGTGCCTGCTCGTCCAGATAGGGCAAGGTCAGGATGTCGTTGCCAACCGCTCGATTGAAGGCCACCGTCTCATCCAGACGGTCCCTTAAATCTTCCAATGGCACATGGCTTGATATCACCTCCAGTTCATACTTTTTGAGCAGAGCATCGAGCTCCTCTGCACTCACGTTCTGGTTGCCTACGGTCTCGATGGCTTCTACACCCGACCGCTTCACGGCAGCCAACTGCTCTTCCAGAGCGCCAAAGTCACGCAGTGTGTACATCTGCACGGCAATGGGAAATTCAGCGGTATTATCCTGCGCCATAATGGCCTGGTTCATACCGATGATCGCTATGATTCCTGCCGCAATCGTAGTGGTAAACTTCCACTCGGCAAAGCGAGAAGGGATATCCATATTCATATCTTGTCTCGTTATGATGGGTTTATTTACAAACTTATCCCTTGCGAATGATGCGGTTAACCGCCATCCGTTTTTGTTCGATTTTAAGTGTCTTTCAGTTATCTCACAGCACAGTGCAATCGATTACATTTTTTAGTCCATGACTATAAAGCCTGCAAGTCACGACCCGAAGGAGACGGCTGGTTTTTTCGAAATCTGGCTTAATCGATTAACAAAGAGGAAGTAACTTACTGTTTTTTATAGGATGGACTGGTAACAAAATTAATATATATACTTTAGTCTATGTTTTTGAGTGTGAAAGTAGCCTCAGAATAGCCGGGCAGCAGGAGACCTCAAGATAAACGCAGCTTCAAGCTCAGTGCAGCCAAATGCTCGCTTTCCTTTTGAGATGAATCGTGCCATTGAAACGCCACAATTTCGTTGCACAAACAACGATCTCATCGCATATGATGATAAAGCGGTTCTTGTCGAGAGAGAAAGCCGCTACCATTGCGCTGAAACCATCCAGTATGTCGTTCCTCATGTCGTGAGACACTCACCGAGGCAGCGACGTGCGGAGCGTTGACTCACCTGCCATGCACAGGACACGCGCTGTGTGCTTGTGAGCATGGCCACAGCCAAGGACTAGCCGTGCCGCTGCGCGACCTGCTGCTGGGGCTCTCGATCGTCGCGATCTGGGCCTTGAACATCATTGTCATCAAGCTGGGCGTCGAGGAGTTGCCTCCGCTGCTGCTGACCACCCTGCGTTTCCTTCTGGTCGCCGCCTTGCTGGTGCCCTTCCATCCCGTGGCGCGCCATCAGTTGCCCTTCCTGGTGCTGCTGTCGGCAACCTTCGGCACCCTGCACTTCGCCTTGCTGTTCATCGGCCTGGGACAGGCAGAAGCCGGTACCGGGGCGCTGCTGGTGCAAATGGGCACGCCCTTCGCCACTCTGCTGGCGGTGATCTTCCTGGGCGAGAGGCTGAGCGCCAAGCGGCTGGTCGGGCTCGCGCTGTCGTTCGGCGGGGTGGTGGTCCTGGCCGGCGGCCCCAGCCTGCCCTCGCCGCTGCCCATGGCCCTGCTGCTGCTCAGCGCGTTCGGCTGGGCGGTATCGCAGCTGTTGATCAAGAAGGGGCCCAACCTGGCGCCCATGGCACTGGCGGGCTGGACGGCTCTATTCGCCGTGCCTCAGGTGGCAATCGGCTCCTGGTGGTTCGAGCACGACCAGATGAGCGCCATGGCGACGGCCGGCTGGTTCGGCTGGGGGGCGGTGTTCTATACGGCGGTGATGTCGTCGATCGTCGCCTACGGCATGTGGTACGGCCTGTTGCGTCGACACCCGGTCAGCCGGCTGGCGCCGCTGAGCCTGCTGGTGCCGGCTGGCGCCGTGATGCTGGGCATCGCACTGCTGGGAGAGAGCCTCAATGCCCATATCGCCTTCGGTGGGGCCATGGTCATCGCCGGGGTGGGGTTGATCGTGATTCGCTTCCGCGCCTTATTCGGTCGCTGATTCGCAACCCTCGGCACGGCCAGGCCAAGTCACGCAGGCCCCCTCCTCGATGCCGTGTTCTTCGAAGTAGCCGGCGTTGACCTCCAGCGCGGCATGATAGGCGGCACCGGCAATGGTCACCGGGCAGTCGTAGGGGTTGCGCGAGAGGCACGGTTGCATGGTATGCAGGGTAGCGATACGGCCATCTGCGTCGATAAAGGCGATGTCCAGCGGAATACGGGTGCGGTACATCCAGAAACCGCCCGCGGCCGGCTGCTGTTCCTCGTAGAGAAACAGCATGCCGGCGTCGGGAGCGAGACGGTCGCGGTCCATCAGCCCCTTCTGCCGTTCGGCCGAGGTACGTGCCAACTCCACCTCCAGCCGATGCCGCTCGGAGCCTGCATGAATCTCCAGCGGGCCACGCTGGAGCGCCGAGGCTTCATCGGCTCCGGCCGGCAGCTGCCAGGCCAGCAGCGTGGCCAGCCAGGCGACAGGTAGCACACGCTTGGCAAGCATCTCGTCACTCCTTGCTCAGGCTCATCGTGGCGCCTTCACGCTGCCCGAGGATCGCCATCAGATCGATGCGCGTCTCTCGCGTACGCAGGTCGAGCAGACCTTCAAGGGCCTGCAGGTGATCATGGATACATTTTCGAGCGGCCTCGGCATCGCCGTCGCGCAGGCGCTCGAGCAGCGCCGGGTGATCCTGGGGCAGATAGCAACTGGCCAGCCCCGCCCGCTTGTAGAGCGCAATGACGATGGAAGTGCGCAGGACCAGGTCGGTGAGCATGGCGCCGAGCACGCGGTTGGGCGAGTGCTCGGCGAGCAGGTGGTGAATGGCCAGCGAGTTCTCTATGCGTGATGGCTCGTCGCTGCAGGCGTGTGCCTCGGCCTCCCGTGCGACCAGCGTGGCGATATCCTCGAGCAGCGCCTCGTCGATGTTCCCTGCCAACAGCGCAGCCACCTCGCCCTCCACCAGGCGCCGGGCGGCAAAGGTTTCGCGGGTTTCCTCGATGCTCGGCGCGCGTACGCGGGCCACCTGATTGGGCTGCTGGCTGACGACGTGATCGGCAGCCAGGCGAGTCAACGCCTTGCGCACCACCGAGCGGCTGACACCGAATATCTCGCCCAAGGCCACTTCCGGCAGACGTGTCCCCGGCGGCAAACGCTGGGTCAGTACCGCAGTGCGCACCTTGTCGACGATGAAGCGGTCGCTGATGCGGCCGCCGGCTCGCGTTTCGGCGGCCACCTCCTCCTGCCAGGTATTGCTCATGGTAGCCCCTCGCACCTTTCGCTCATGAGCTTACCTTCGCACGTTTCCCACACTCAGGCCACACGGAAGACGGCTTTCTGTATACAAAAATCAGCCCTGCGCATGCTTCTCGTCGACGTCCAATATCTTCAGGGTATTGGTTCCGCCGTGGGCGTTCATGTGGTCGCCCCGGGTCAGGATGACATGATCCCCGGGCTCGGC